>JAZKAT010000045.1:0-22203 GCA_040389045.1 Pseudomonadota bacterium
CAATTGATGGCGCAAATCAATTAACGCTGACTAGCTCTGGCGGCACGACTATTGCTGGCGTGGTGGGTGGGACTACACCATTAGACACGATAACTATCAATGGAGCGGCAACGCTGGACAACGATGTCACCACAGACGAAGGACAAGTTTATCAGGGTAATGTCACCTTAGGCGGAAATATCACTGTTACTTCAAGCGGTGGTTCACCGCTGGTTTTTGTTAGCAATATTATTGGTGGCGGTCATCAATTAAGTTTAATTTCTGCTGGCAACAGTACTTTGGCAGGCACCACTGCAACTGGTTCTGCCACTATCAGCAATTTATCCGAATTAATTTTAACTGGCGGTCAATTCACTGTTTTCGGAAATAATACTACGTTTGGCGGTACTACCTTGATTCATGGAGGAGCGGTAATAATGAATACCCCAACCGCGTTGGGAAATTCAGCCAGCAATACCATCACTGTTGATTCCGCTGCGGGCCCCGGCATTATTGAATTACCCACCGGTACAACAACTGTTGCCAATAATTTCAGCTTGACGGGCGCAGTAGGAAGCCCTGTCAGTATTATCACCGGAGGGAATACCACGCTTACCGGCAACATCGCTATGGCCGGTGCGGATTTAGATCTTTATTCTGCTACGGGTGCCACCTTTACTCTTTCGGGAAATATTTCAGGTAGTGTCGGCATCCTGTTTAATTACAATTTAGTACCCAATGTCAATGGCACCATTACTTTATCAGGGGCAAATACCTTTACTGGTAACATCACGGTTGAAAATGGCATATTAAATTTAGCCAGTGCTGGCGCAATTGGTGATGGTACGCATAATGCTAACAGCATTGAAATCTTTAGCGGTGCTGAATTGGATCTAGGACTTAATAATAGTGTTTATCTTAGTAGTACACCAATTCAATTAGATGGCGGCACGGGCGTCAGCACGAATGGCGCGCTTTATGATACTCAAACAACACATGGCACAACTTATAATGGCAGCATCACTCAGACAGCAGCTTCCACCATAGGCGTAGCCAGTGGCAGCGGCAATACTTTACTACTCGGTGGCAACATCAATCTTGGCAATTCCACCATGACTTTAGCTACACAGGGTTTAAGCCGACTTTCTTTAGGCGGCGTAATTTCCAGCACCGGCAGCAGCGGTGGGATTACTTTAAATGGCGGACAAGACAGCGTAGCCGTTATCACTAACTCGAATACTTACACCGGCGCAACGGTTATTCAAAGCGGTATTTATGATTTAGGTTCTACTGCTGCTTTAGGCGCTACCAGCAGCATATTGGTTGATAATGGCGGCACTTTATATTTTCAAGCGGCAGGTACATATAATCCTGCCAGTGTTACTAACATCACTGTAAACGGCGCGGGATCGTCAGACGCAAGTTTAGCGGGCGTTTTGATGAATGAATTGAATCCCGTGGTATTGGGTTCTAATTATCATATTCTTTTAGGCAGCACTTCGACATTCGGTGTTAATGCAGCCAGCTTTACTATAAACGGGCCCATTAATATCGCGCCAGCAAATACTAATCCTACTAATTTAACTTTTAGTTATGTCTCAGGAATTGGTGTTAGTCTCGGCAATATTGATTTAACTGGTAATAGCAATGTCGGTAATCTCACGGTAGTTACTTCTAATGGGTCGACTTTCGGCGCTATTACCCAGCAAGCTGCCACTTCGTTAAATATTTCTGGCACTTCCAGCTTTACCGCGGGCGCCGCAGGCATTACTTTGCAAAATTCAGGCGATGTATTTGCTGGCGCGATTTCTGCGAGTAACAGTGGCAGCAACGATATTAATATCACCGCCGCTGGCGCACTTAGCTTAGGCACGATTAGCGGTGGCAGAGCCATTAACCTTCAAAGTACTGGCAGCAGTATCACGATTGGCAGTCCAATTTCCTTAATCAGTAATAATACTTTAGCTTTAACTGCCTCAAGTAATATTCTTTTAAATAGTAATATCAACAGCGGTTTTGGCTCTCTGCAATTTACCGCGACATCAGTCAACCTGGGTGGCAATGAAACCTTGAGTGCCAACAGTATTACTTTAACAGGCAATGTAAACGGCAATAGTCATACCTTAAGTTTCAGTAATGCAGATGCGAATAGCGCCATCACCGGCGTCATTAGCAACCTCAGCGGTCTTACTGTTAATGGCACAGGCACACTAACTTTATCAGGTAACAACACTTATTCAGGTATAACCACAGTTAGCTCAGGTACCTTACGAGCGGGTAATGCGACTAGCGCATTTGGCACAGGAGCGTTGGATTTAAATGGTGGCAATCTTGCTTCTTCGCTAACGGGTGTTAATACGGCGACTTTAGCTAATAGCAATATTGTCATTGGTGTCGGTGACGCGGTGGGTGTTACTGGTTCAGGTAACCTTACTTTCAACGTACCTATCAGTTTTGGTAGTAGCGGCAATGATACTACCGGTTCATTAACTATTAACAATACCGGCACGGTGACATTAAATGGTTTAGCAGAATCCGTTGCCACTGCATCTTACTTATTAACCGTTAATAATTCTGGCACGGTCATTTTCAACGGTGGCAGCACCAATAATTACAATGGCTTTGCCGGCAGCATAGCACTTCAAGGCGGAAGCACCACGGAAATTAATAACAGTGCCGCTAATCAAAATTTATTAGGGACAGGGCATTTATTATTATCTAATACTACCTTGTCAGCTTTACTCGCTCCGGGAGCTAGTAGCGTTGTTGCTAATACGTTGGATGATCCTACTGCGAACCTAACCATTGGGGGTTCACAAAATATTACTTTCACCGGTAATTCCAGCATTATTCAACAAGTGTGGGCGATAAATAATACGGCGACGACTACTTTCTCCGGCAATCTTAATCTGCTTAACCAATTCAATGTGAATAATGGGACATTGGTTTTATCAGGCTCAAATACCTGTACCAGTTGCGGCTCCACTGATATTTTCGGCATTAATATTGCATCCGGTGCGTCCGTAAATTTAACCAATGCGAATGCCTTAGGCACCGCTACAAATTATATGGGCCCGATAGTTGTTAGCAGCGGCGGTGAACTCGATATCTCTAACATATCCCTTGCTGCACTCTCGGTTATTACTTTAAATGGTACTGGCCTTGCCAGTAATAGTGGGCATGGCGCACTTTATGAAACCAGCGCAAGCGGTAGTGGCGCAATTGGCAGTGCAATCAGTCTTGCCAGTAACACCTCAGTAGGTGAAGCAAGTGGCGGCAGCTTGTCTTTATCCGGCGTGATTAGCGGAACTACTTTTTCATTGACCCAGGCGGGCGCGGGCACGCTTAACCTTTCTGGCGCCAATATTTACACCGGCGCAACCAATGTGAATGGCGGTACCTTAAGTCTGCAAAATGTTGGCGCATTGGGTACTGGCGTTTCTACTGAATCTACTTCGATTAGCGTAGGCGGTAGCGGTACAATAGATTTCAACTTTGGCACCAATGGTACGCTGACGAATACAACCAGTATTTCCATGGCGAGTGGTTCTGTATTAACTTTTAGTGGCAGCCATAATAATACAGTTAATAATGCACTTAGCTTAGCTGGCGCATCCACTATTGGCGGTGCTAATACTGGCACTAGCAATACTTTGGGGGGCGTCATCAGTGGTGCGAGCGGGTCATTGGCTATGACTGGTTCTGATTTCATCCTTATTTCAAATGGGAGCAATACATTTGGAACCGGAGGAACTACCGGCTTCACCTTGAATGGCGGCACCATCAGCGTAGGCAACAACAGTTCACTAGGCGTTGGTAATCTGGTATTAACCAGCGGTATTATACAAGCGAATAGCGCTAATAATTTAACGCTGTCTCAAGCGTACAGCTTAAATGGCAGCGCCACTATCGGCGGCACTAACACTTTCATTTTAAGCAATACGGGCACACTGACTAGTGGCACACTAACAATAACCAACACCAACAATGCGAATTTAACGGGAACATTAACCGGCGCAGGTGCATTAACCATAAATTCTGTTTCCGGCACTTCCAGCATAGGTAGCGCAAGCTCTGCTAATAGTGGATATTCTGGCATTATCACTTTAACTTCTGGTGCGCTAAATATAGTTAGTGATGCTCATATTGATCCTTTAGGCACAGGCACATTAAATTTAAACGGCGGCATACTGGAAGCAGGTACTGCCATTGTCACTAATCCTTTAGTTAACCCTTACACTGTTGGTGGAAATGTTTCTATCTCCGGTAGTGGTGGCAGTATAACTTTGAATAACACCGGCACCTTAACCAGCGGTGCACTTACCGTTAGCACCAGTGGCAGCGCAGTCGTTACTTTAAGCGGTAACTTAACCGGCAGCGCAGGCATTATCGTTAATACTGCTAATACAGCGGGAATGGTTCTCTCTGGCGCGAACACGAATACGAGTGCAATCACTGTTACTAACGGTTTCTTAAGTTTAAACAGTGCGGGTGCCATAGGAAATGGTACATCTAATGCTGCTTCTATCCTGGTATCCAGCGGTGGCGAATTAGATTTAGGCGCATTTGCATTCAACTCCACCACGGGAATCACATTGAATGGCACGGGCTTCACTCATGGCGCAGCATTATATGTCGCTAGCACGGGTGGCGGCAGCTTTAATGGTAATTTAAGTCTGGGCAGCGCAGCAACGATAGGCGAAGTTGCCAGTGGTACATTTAGTTTAGGCGGTACTGTTAACAATGGCGCTAGCACGGTAACTTACAATGCCGCCAGTGGCGCGACTCTGACAGAAGCCGGCGCGTTCATCAACAGTGGCAGCGGTGGCCTTACCAACAGCAGTAGCGGCAAAATAATATTATCGGGCGCTAATACTTATACCGGCACGACTAATGATAATTCTGGCACGTTAAGTATTCAAAACATTGGCGGTCTGGGTACAGGTACGGGCAGTCAATCTACTGCCATTAATATTGCAAATGGCGCGACATTGGATTTTGCATTTGGTTCAAATGGTACGCTGACCAACACCACTAGTATGTCTATGGCTAGTGGTTCCAGTATTACGTTTAGTGGTGCAAACAATAATGTTGTTAATAATGCACTTGCGTTGGCTGGTACCTTTACAATAAGCGGATCGGGTACAGGAACAGGCAATACTTTAGGCGGTATCATTAGTGGTGCAAGCGGTGCTTTAACAAAATCAGGTACGGATTTAATTATTCTGAATAATGCCAATACCTTCGGCACGGCAGCAGTGACGGGTGTTACGTTAAATGGTGGGACATTGAGTGTTGGCAACAATAGCGCTTTAGGTGTAGGCAAACTGGTGATGAGTAGCGGTACCTTAGTTGCCACTAGCGCTAACAGTTTGACTTTAGCAAATCCTTTCACTGTCAGTGGCTCCTCAACTATTGGTGGGGCTAACAATATTACATTTACTAATAACGGTGCAATTTCCGCTGCTCTAACGGTGAATGATTCAGCAACTGCTGCGATAAGCGGAATAGTAAGTGGCGCAGGCACAGTAACAGTATCGGGCACGGGTACATTAACTTTATCCGGCGCTAATACTTTTACCGGCGGCTACAATGTTTCGTCGGGCTTTCTTAGCATGCAGAGCGCAGATGCGTTAGGTACTGGCACCGGCCACAACGCTGCCGGCGTTACCACCAGTGTCACGGGTGAATTGGATCTGGGTAATTTTATCTTTACTTCCACCACAGCATTATCAATAGGTGGTACAGGTACGAATGCGGCGTTGTATGCTAATACCGCTGGCACTACCACTTACAATGGTGCAATTGTTTTAAGTGGTGCCAATACCACAATGGGTGCTATCGCTGGTAATACTTTTAATTTAGGTGGCGGCATCAACAATAACGGCACACAATTGCAATTCAATGGCGCTGGTAATATTACTGTTACCGGAAACATCATCGGTGGCGGCTCTACCCAGCAAGCTGGTACCGGTACATTAACATTATCGGGCACCAATACTTATAATGGCGGTACTTTATTCCTTGCTGGCATAATAGATGCGACTAACAATTCTGCTCTTGGAACTAATAATCTTGTTATGAGAGGGGGCACACTTGTAACTAATAATTCAAGTAATAACACTGTTACCTTTACGGATAACTTATTCATCGACACCGGTACCGGTGCAACAACATCAATAATAGGCGGCAATAATAATACTATTTTCAGCGGCACGGTTTCCTTTACTTCTGGTGATACGGTTAACATTACCAATTCGGGCACTACTACCTTTAATGGCACAATTAATGGCGCTGGTTCGTTCACTTCATCAGGAACCGCGGGCAATATTATTTTAGGTACATCAGCAACAGTAGGGAGCACAACCGCTCTGACCAGTGTTAACATCGGTAACACAATCACCATAAATTCATCTGCAATTAAAACGACTGGCGCGCAAACTTATAGTGGCGCTATCACGCTAGGAAACACCGCGACTACTATAACTTCCACCGGCAATGGTGCTATGAGTTTCAACACTATCAATGGCAGTACTGTTAATGCTGATTCATTAACGTTAAGTGATGGTACGGGTGTAATTACTTTTAATGGCGCTATCGGCGGTGGTGTGAATGGCGCACTCAACAATTTAACGACTACATCGGGTAATACCGGTGGTTTAACCTTACCTGCGATAACATTAGCAGGCAATTTATCAGTGACCACCAGTGCCGGTTCCATTTTCCAAAATAATGCTATCACCAGCAGTGGTAATGTTTCATTGATAGCTAATGGTTCTGGAACAAATGGTGATGTTACAGTTGGTAACACTATTGGCTGGGGCGCCAGCAGCACTTTAACATTGACTGCGGCTAATCACATTTATTTGAATAACGCGATCAGCGGTAGTAGTCTGGCATTAAGCGCTGCAAATACTACGGTAACGGGTTCTGCAACAGCGGATATCACTTCCGGTACAGAGGCTTCTCCGAATACAAACGGTGTCAATGTTGGCGTGACTGTTACTAACTTTAATTTAGCGGCCGGTGGCTGGTATCAAGATACTAGCAGTTTACCAACTTTCACTAACACCAATTTCCAATTAGCTAGCGGTGGACTGAATCCTGCGGCTACTACTCAATTTATCCGTGCTAATGGTGGTTCTGGCTCTACTGGTTCACCCTATCAACTGACTGACATTTATGGCTTGCAAGGTGTTGCAACATTACCTGCATCCAGCTTTATTATGAATAGTAGTATTACGGCTACCGCAACCAGCAGCTGGACTAATACTACCGGTACTGGATTTGTGCCTATTGGTGCTAGTACTGTTTATACCGGCACATTTAATGGTAACGGTTTTTCTATCAACAACCTTACCTTGTCAGCGGGCAATTCAGCATTTGGCAGCGGCAATTTTGGTTTATTTGATTCTGTGACTGGAACCATTAAAAATCTCGGCTTAGCCAATGAAACCATCACGGGTACCGCCACGAGTAATTTAGGCATTGTCCAAATAGGTGGTCTGGTAGGTCTTTTAAATAGTGGGGCTTCCCTATCCAATGACTGGATGACCGGCTCGATTACTTACAATCTTGGAGCAACGACGAGCATTGTCCGTCTTGGTGGTTTAGTGGGTAATGAAAATGGTGGCTTGATTGCTAATTCATTTTTTGCAGGTAACGTTACTGTTACAGGGTCTGGTACTGGCGGTGCTATTCTGGGTGGTTTAGTGGGTAGTACAGGTAATACTAGCGGCGTTGCTATACAACAATCTTATTTCTCTGGGAATTTAATTTCCACTCTGACAAATAGTCCAGCCTTTAACTCTGCTGGCGGTCTCACGGGTGAAATACGCGCCGGCACTGCTCAAATCAAAGATTCTTATGCGACAGGAACGCTGACGGCTAATTCCTCAAGTTCTAATAACCAGGTGGGCGGCTTCGTTGGTTCTACCCCTTCAGGTACTTCAATTACCACTTCCTATAGCTCGGTTTATGTATTAGGAGCTGCGGCTGCTACTACAGGTGGTTTTGCCGGTAAAGTTCTCGGTACCTTAAGCGGAGATTTTTATGATACCAGCTATTCAGGCCAAGCGAATGGTGTTGGTGGTGCTTCCAGTACTACCGGATTAACACCAGGAACATTAAATGGTTCTTCTGGTGCTAATCTTTCTAGCCTGGCAACTTACAGCGCTTTCAATATTGCAGCTAATGCAACCAGTTCAACGGGTACCATCTGGGGTATTTTACCAGGTACATCTTATCCTTATCTAACATCATTCTATAGCGTTGCTCCAATCACCATTTCTGGTACGACTACTGGCCTTGCTGCAGGTACCACGGTTAATTTAGCAGATGGTGGTGTAGCAGTCAGTGGTGCAGGGTTTACCGGTATAACCTTTGTGGGCGCTACCACTGGTTCAGGTGCAACTGCTAGTGGTTCTTATTATTTCCTCATACCAGGTAACACGATAGCGACCAATGATAGTCTGCTGATTTATGGTGGCACGGGGACTAATCTTGCGAATGATGTCAGTCTAGGAAGCAGCACCGGATTTAACAATGCTAATCTTACTATTGGTACTTTACAAATCGGCAATTCCGCTACCAGCACCATTTCCAATACTAATTTAGCGACTGCCGCAGGCAGCTTAGGTTCTAGCAAAGCATTATATTCTGTTGATGGCAGCAATAATTTAACGCTGGGCAGCGTAGGTGATGCATCAATCAATTTAATTGCCAGTGCGACGACAAATTACAATGCTAATGGCAATATTCTTATTACCAGTGGTGGCACCGATGTAATATCCATTTTAGGTAATGCTACTTTTGGTGGCAATGTGGGTGCCAGCGCTGGCCGCTTCAGCAGCGTTAGTGTTGCCGGAACTACAACGGTTAGCGGTAATAATGCGAGCGTGTTTACCAGTGGTAACCAAACTTATACTGGCGCCATGACCTTAAATGCAGGCATTACCGGTTTCACCTTGGATACTGGTTCAGGCACTAGCAACACTATTGGCCTTGCAGCTATCACTGGCAATGCAAATAATTTAACGCTAAATACTTTAGGCACGGCGACCATGAATGGCGCATTCACCAGCTCCGGCAACTTTACCTTTGCCAGCGCGGGTTCTTTAATCGTCAATAACGTTGCCAGCAATCCTTTTGGTACCGGCATATTGGGCTTTACCAATGGCGGGATTTTGTCAGCTACCACCGCAGCCACCAGTTTAGGCAATAGTAATATAACTACAGGCGGTGCGCTTGCCATTAATGGTGCTAACAGTATTTCAATGACTGGCGCTCTGGCTTTAGGCGCTAACTTAACGCTTGGTAACACTGGCACTTCAATTATAACGCTAGGTAATATCAGCGGTATTGGCTTTGGTATTACGGATAATGGTGCAGCCGCCACTAAACTTATTCTGCAAGGTTCAGATACATTTACCGGTGCGCTCAGCGTATCAACAGGTATTATCAGTGCGCAAAATGCTAATGCATTAGGTGATGGCACGAATAATCCTTCGATTACAGTTTCGGGTACGGGTGAACTGGATTTAGGTAACTTTAATTTTGCTTCTACTTCTGCTATTTCATTAACGGGCTCTGGCACTACTGACGCCTTGTACGCCAGCACTGCTGGTACGACTACTTTCGCCGGGATTATCACTTTGGCGGGTAACACTAACATTGGTGCTATCTCTGGCAATACATTTAATTTAACGGGTGCAAGCATTACCAATGGCGCAAATAATTTAATCTTTAATGGTGCTGGCAATATCAATGTTTCAAATGTCATTGGCAGTGGCGCTGGCACGGTTACGCAATCGGGTAGCGGTACTTTAACTTTATCAGGCCAAAATACTTATACTGGCTCAACTACTCTTACCTCCGGCATACTTTCCGCAGGCAATGCCACCAATTCATTTGGTAGCGGCGCCGGCGCTCTTAATTTAAATGGTGGCCAATTAACTTCGGCACTCACTGCCACTATCACTAACAATTATAATGTCGGTGCGAGTAACACAGTAACGATTGGTGGATCCAATGCGCTAACACTTTCTGGCGCAGGCACCCTAAACGCCAGCAGTACTTTGAATGTTAGCGACACCAACGCAACAAGTGGTGCGACTTTCTCTGGCGGCCTTACCGGCGCCGGCAGTCTAAGTATTACCAGCGGTGACATTGCAACGATTAGCGGTACTAACACCCTCGCTACTCCTATTAGTGTTAGCGGCACACTCAATGTGACAGGTACTAATACTTTAAGCGGTTCAGTCAGTGGTGGCGGCACGATTTCAGTAAGTGGCGCGGCAACATTTAGTAATTCGAATCCATTTAATGGCAGCATGAATTTAACTGCAGGTTCGTTAATTGCGGGTAATGCAACCAATGCATTCGGCGTCGGCAGCTTAAATTTATCCGGCGGTATAGTGTCTGCTACGGTTGGCGCTACGCTAGGTAATAGTAGTACCTCAGTTACCAGTGCTGCCGCTATAGGCGGTAGCAGCAATATCACTATTACTAATGGTATTGCAGTTGCAACGGGTGTGGCGCTTACGATTGGCGATTCCGCTACGACTACGTTAAATGGTTTGGTATCAGGCGGTGGCTCATTAATACTTAATTCAGGTACTACGACTCTCGCCCACGCTAATAGTTATACCGGCGGCACTACTCTAAATAATTCTGCCATCATGACATTAAATTCAGTAACGGCAGCAGGGACTGGATTAATAACTTCAAATAACACCAGTGAAATAACTCTTGGCGTGACGGGGACTTATGCAAATGACATTACCTTGAATGACACCACCAGCGCGGTCAATAATATCTTTGAAAGTACCAACCTTTTAAACCCGATACTTTCAGGCGCTTTAACTATTAATGGAAATACTATCATTCGTACCAACGGCTTCAACTCCAGTCTGGAACTTACGGGCCAAATGTCTGGCGCGGGTACTATTAATGCTCCTGGCGGAAACACTTTCATCTTTGGCGGCACGAATAACACATTTACTGGAACGATTAATGCCACAGGCAGTGGTACCCTGCAAGCTGCCTCAAATAATGCCTTTGGTGCTGCGGGCGCAACCTTAAATGCCAATGGTTCACCAATAAGTTACCTGGGCTTTAACGAAGCGGCTAATATTAATTTCAATAATGCTACGGGACAAGCATTTGCTGGAACCAATTACACACTTTCTGGTAATTTTGTTGTAAACACCGGTTTTCTTTCAATCAATCTTGCTGCAGGCAATATGCTAAATATCACCGGCACTCTTAGCGGCAATCATGGAATAACTATCAATGGTGCTACCGGCAGTACAGTAGAATTTTCTGGAACAGATAATAGTGGTTATAACCAAAGCGTGACTCTGTCTAGTGGAACATTACAATTAGGCTCAACTAATGCTACCGGCTCTGGGTCATTGATACTGAGCGGCGGTTCATTGCAAGCAGCAACCGGTGTTACTGTCAATAATAGTAGCTTCTCGGTTACCGGTAATGCGGGAATTGGTGGCAGCAACAATATAACCTTCGCTAATGGCGGCTCTATCAGCAACGGCGATATTTTGTCTATCAGCAATTCTGGCGTGACGACCTTTAGTAGCGCAATTACCGGGGCTGGCGGTCTTGCCGAAAGCGCAGGGACCGTTATTTTAACTGGCAGCAATTCTTATAGTGGCGCGACAACCTTAAGCGGAGGCATATTAGCAGCAAGTAGTGGCGGCGCCAGCTTATCGGGTAATTTGAATGTCACGGGCAATGCTAGTATAGGCGGCGCTAACAATATCACTATCAACACCGTATCATTAAGCAGTGGTAAAACACTTTCTCTGAGTAATACGGGCACCACAGTATTTAATGGCGCAGTCAGCGGAGCAGGTTCACTGGCACAAAGCGCGGGTACGGTTGAATTATCCGCTAGTAATTCTTACGGCAATACGACATTAACGGGCGGCACCCTGGAAATAAACAACGCCAGTAACGCTTTGGGAACGGGCACTCTTAACTTAAACGGCGGCGCTTTAACTTCACTGCTTAATGCTACTTTGGCCAACGTAGTTTCCGTAGCGACTGACTTTACTATTGGTGGGTCAAATAATCTTACCTTTAGCAATGCGATGAGTTTGACTTCAGGTGTCACTTTATCTATTACCAATAGCGGTACCACTACTTTTGCTGGCATATCTGGCGCAGCCTCTATCAATGATACTAACAGTGCTGGCAGTGTTGTTTTCAATGCAGCCTTGGGCTCTGGCACAGCGCTTAACAGCATTAATATGGCTGGCGCAACCACTCTTAACGGTGGTGCTGTTAATACGACTGGCAATCAAACTTATAGTAACTTAGTCACGCTAGGGGCTAATACAACGTTAAACAGTAACAGCAATATCAGCTTAACGGGTGGTGTGAGCGGTGCAGGTAAGAATTTAACAATAACCGGAGGCAGCGGCAGTAACGCTATTACCGTAGGCGGTGCATTGGCGCTAAATAACATTACCGTCACTGGCGGTAGTGGTAACAATAGTTCATTGGCCGTGCAGAGCAGCAATGCGCAAACCTGGACAATTGGCAGCAGCAATGCTGGCACAATTACCGGTACTGGAGTCACTGGCAGCTTTATCTTTAGCAATATTGAAAACTTAACCGGCGGTAACAATGGGAATATTTTTCAATTAAACGGCGGTAACTTAACTGGCGCTATCACCGGCGGCAGTGGGAATAATACTTTAGTCGCAGATAATGTAGCAGATACCTGGAACATCAGCGGCAGCAACAGAGGCAGTGTCAATGGTGTAGCTGGCTTTAACAATATTCAAAATTTAACAGGTGGTAATGTCTCAAATGACTTTGTCTTTGCAAACAATGCTGGCGTCAGTGGCATGGTTACTGGCAATGGCAGTAACAATACGCTGGATTATAGCGCTTATATTGCGCCAGTCACGGTTACCCTTTCCGCTGATGGTGTTGGCTTTACTACAAATAGTCAATCTGCGGTTATTACTAACTTTACTAATATTCAGAATTTAACTAGTAGTGGCAACGCTGCTCTGTTTACTTCCGCGAATAAGACCAATACCATTATTCTTGATGGACCAACCTCTGGCATAGTCAATGATCCTGTCAACTTTACTGGATTTAACTTATTTGGTAATTCTGGTCCTGGATCGGCAGTGGTGACGTTTGCACCTGGTGACACTGTTATCTTTACCGGAACAAATACGGCAACCGTTAATGGCGTTCCGGTCACTTTTATTAATATTCAAAGCTTTAATGGCCAAAGCATACCTTTCACACCGCCGCCACCCTCTAACATTAACAGCACAGAAAACTTCAATGACTTTAATAATGCTGAAGTCACCGGGAACAATCTGCCAAATATTATTAACTCGCCTACTATTAATAATCAGTATGGCATGCTGGAACCCATAGCAGCGATAGACCTGTTTACTGATAACAATCTTACCGACATCATGAGTCACCTAATGCTGCAAGATAATCAAATATTAAAAGTTCATTCAATCTCTAAACATGGCGGCAGAATGGTAAGGTTTACAATCCGCTTAACAGACTCGCTTCGATAAATTTATCCAGATCACCATCCAGTACCGCCTGCGTATTAGCAACTTCAACGCCGGTGCGTAAATCTTTGATACGTGACATATCCAACACGTAAGAACGGATTTGACTGCCCCAGGTGATATCCATTTTATTGGCTTCCAATTCATCTTGTTTGGAACGGCGTTTTTGCATTTCCAATTCATAGAGTTTGGCGCGCAGTTGGCTCATACAAGTGTCGCGGTTTCTATGTTGTGAACGATCAGACTGGGATTGCACCACAACGCCGGTAGGAACGTGGGTAATCCGCACCGCAGAATCGGTACGGTTAACATGCTGCCCACCCGCCCCGCTCGCACGATAAGTATCGACACGCAAATCCGCCGGATTGATATCGATGGCAACGCTGTCATCAACTTCGGGCGAAACAAATACGGAGGCAAAAGAAGTATGTCGGCGATTACCCGAATCGAATGGCGATTTGCGCACTAGCCGGTGCACGCCCGTTT
Organism: Pseudomonadota bacterium; assembly: GCA_040389045.1. Taxonomy (GTDB): domain Bacteria; phylum Pseudomonadota; class Gammaproteobacteria; order DSM-16500; family DSM-16500; genus UBA5158. Next base: position 14,037 of record JAZKAT010000045.1, read on the forward strand.
CCGTGCGTAACCAGCCAAAAGCATAAGGGCCGCTAAATTTTATGGTCGCACTTTTGATGCCGGCAACTTCACCGCCGGAAACTTCAATTAATTCGACATTAAAACCATGCCGCTCACCCCAGCGCAAATACATGCGCAACAGCATATTCGCCCAATCCTGCGCTTCCGTGCCACCAGAACCCGATTGCACATCCATGAAAGCATTATTGGGGTCCATTTCACCGGCGAACATTCTTTGAAATTCAAGTTCTTCAATTTTACGAGTGATGACTTGCAATTCTACGGTGACTTCTTCAGCAGTTATCGCATCATCTTCGGCGACTGCCATTTCAAACAATTCGTTGCTGTCGGTAAGCGAATTGGCAATGGCTGCAATCGAATTGACTACATTAGCCAGCTTCGCGCGTTCACGACCTAAGGTTTGGGCTTTTTCAGGGTCACTCCAGATGGTAGGTTCTTCAAGTTCGCGCTCTACTTCCAGCAAGCGTTCGCTTTTGTTATCAACGTCAAAGATACCCCCGAATTTCATCCAGGCGTTTGGCGAGGTCTTTGAGAATAATATGTGTTCCAGTTGTTTCTATCATGATGGCCTCTTAAGTAATAGCAGGATTCTAGTCTATCGCTTAGTAGGGGGCAAGTTTGTGTTGCTGGTAGATTATTCAATTTACAAGGATTTACTACACGCGCTGTATAAAAAAAACTCTAGATCAACTATACTAATAGATAGGGTATACGGAGGATTATGTTTCCTCGAAAAAACAAAGTTCATCCCGTCACCAAAGAGGATAGCAGGCCCGCTAAAATAACCAATAATTATCTCGTGCCCACTAAAACTCTTTATTTATGTCTTCCCCAACATGCGGAAGATGTTATTTATACGCTGGAAAAATTTACCCAGAGTATGAAGGCTGAAAAATATTTTCTTAACGATAATCGCCTGGAAATTGAAGAGTGCGAAGCAGCCTTAGCAGAAAGCGATAAGCTCATTGCAGAAGAAAAAATCACCGGCTTGAAAAATTTATTAAAATTACAACAACAACCCTTGCAAAAGCACTTAGAAAGTTTAATGTTAGATAGACTATGGCTGGCACAAACTGCTAGTTCTTACCTTCTCGCCGCTGATATTCAGACTTCAGAAATGGCAGCAGTAAAATACGCTTTACAAGAATTCCCCTCCCCTGGTTTAAGTTTATTAAAGATTGAGATACCTTTAACGGAAGATCCAGATGAAAAGTCTATCAACAGTGATGGCGAAGCGATAGTAAGAATCGATTTATTAAAATATTTAGTTTCCATTAAAAATTTATCTTACGCTTTTTCACAATCGCAAAACAACGCGACTATTATAAATGCCATTGCCACCGCGCCTGAATATAACAAAATTGATTTACCCGCAAATAAACGTCAAACCACTTCAGTTAGATTAGCCACGATTCCGGAAGATGCGAACCTTAAAACCAAGCCCGCCAAAACATTCAATATTGTCGGCAACAACTTGATGGGTTTTGAAGAAATAACGAAAAAACCAGTGCAAACAACCCCAGAAGATAAAATTTCCCCGAAAATAAAATCCCGTCGCTAGCCACTACCGCTATTCGCGTTTATACTCTAGCAATTCATCCACCGCGAGTGTTATATGTCTGATAATTACTTAAACCATCTCACGGACGTGGGCGCCTTGAGCACAAAAAATTGTTCTCGCCCTATCCAGGTAAAACTGGCTTATGCTACGCCGGAAAATTTTATTGGCAGGCCCATCAAGGGTTATACACCTGGCGTCACTGATATCGCCTTAATGACTCGCGATGCCGCGGCCAGTTTGTGTGAAGTGCAAAATGAATTAACGCAACAGCACTTAGGTTTATTGATTTATGATTCTTATCGACCGCGCCGTGCTGTATTGGATTTTGTGGAATGGTCTAAACTACCCGTGGCAAATGATTTTGAATTAACACGCAAAGCCATCCATTACCCACACATAGCGAAAGCCGACATGTTTGAACTGGGTTATGTTTCCGCCAATTCGCAACATTGTTATGGTCATACTGTCGATCTGGTATTGATAGATGAAAAAGGCAATGAATTAAATCATGGCGCATGTTTTGATTTCATGGATAAGTTGTCGCATCTTGACGTCACCGCGCAACAGATTGGTGAAGAAGCGTTACATAACCGCAACTTACTGGCGAGCACTATGCGCAAATTTGGTTTTTTAACTTATCCTTATGAATTCTGGCATTTTAATTTTAATAATAAAATGATTAACGACCCCATGGATATAGCGATAACTGCGGATTTGAAAGGATTAAATGTAATTTAAAAACCTTGTTAGACCCCTGCTATCCCTTTACCATGAAGAAGTTGATAAACAGGCAGTCGCCCGCATGAAAAAACTGGTTTTGATGGTCATTAGTATTTTAATCGTACTGGCTACAATGGCGAGTATCAGCCGTTTTTCCAACCCAAATGTCAAAGTCACCCTGGTTAAAACCCGCTTTGCACAACTACCCGCCTGGAACCGCGACCATCAAGGTGTGGCCTTGCTGGCGTTCCAGCATTCCTGTCAGGAAATTTTAAAACGCAATCCTTACACCCTGTTCAGTAACCTTGCCCACGCTGGAACCGTAGGATATTGGCAACAAGCCTGTCTGGCCGCTGATAAAATTTCCGCAAATGATTTGCCACGGGCGCGCATGTTTTTTGAAACCTGGTTTGAACCATACCGCATCAACGACAGTTATCACCGCCGCAGCTTGTTTACCGGTTATTATTTACCATTGCTGCATGGCAGTTTGCGGCCAGACCAACATTACAACGTACCGATTTATGCATTACCCAATGATTTGATTAAAATTAACCTGGGGCTGTTCAAACCCGCCCTTAACGGCATTACCCTAGTCGCCCAGCAAAGAAATAATCAGCTTTACCCTTATCCAGCACGCGCGGAAATCAATGCCGGCGCCATCATCAAAAGTGCTCGTGTATTACTTTGGGCGGACAATCCACTGGATGTTTTCTTCGCGCAAATCCAGGGTTCGGCGCTAGTTGAACTGCCCGACCATCAACAATTGTTAATCAGTTACGCGGGTACCAATGGCCGTCCTTATACCCCTATTGGTAATGTCTTGATCGCGAATAAAGTATTAACCAAAAAAATGGTTTCCATGCAAACCATTCGTGACTGGCTGACCCAGCACAGCAACGCCACCGATGCCGTATTAAATAAAAATGCTTCTTATATTTTCTTCAGTGTCACCAAAGCATCGCCGGCCCAGGGCAGTGAGCATGTGCCGCTCTTGCCTGGACGCTCTATTGCGGTAGATAATAGTGTTATTCCTTATGGGGCACCATTATGGATAAATACCACCGCCCCACAAAGAAACGCCACGGTTGCCGTGCCCTTACAACGTTTGTTGATTGCGCAAGACACTGGCGGTGCAATCAAGGGAACGGTACGCGGTGATGTTTATTGGGGCGCAGGTGAAGAAGCTGCCTATATCGCCGGACATATGCAAAGTGCGGGACAACTTTGGATTTTACTACCCAGACAAGGAGTGACGCGGTGAAAAAATTTTTCTTGCTCTTCCTCATGTTATTTGTAAATTGTGCTTTCGGCACGCCCGAACAAACTGTTATTACCGGCGCTGAACAAACTGAATTGTATTTACCGCAGCTGGCGGGTAAAAAGGTGGCGGTATTTGCCAACAATACTTCGCTGGTTGGCAAAAAACATTTAGTGGATGTCTTGTTAAAAAACCACATTCATATCACGAAAATTTTTGTTCCCGAACATGGTTTTCGCGGCAATGAAGAAGGTGGTAAACATATTCATGATAGTTATGACCCACGCACCGGTATTCGAATCGTTTCACTTTATGGTGAAAAATTAAAACCTACACCGGAAGATTTAAAGAATGTTGATGTCATCGTCTTTGACGTTCAAGATGTAGGGGTAAGATTTTACACTTACATTTCATCGCTGCAAAAAATCATGGAAGCCGCGGTTGATAATAATAAACCGCTGATTATTTTAGACCGGCCCAATCCGAATGGTTTTTATGTAGATGGCCCAGTATTAGACCCCAAATTTAAATCCTTCACTGGCTTGCAGCCAATTCCGATTGTTTACGGCATGACGATAGGTGAATATGCGAAAATGCTGGTAGGCCAGGAATGGCTGGATGTAACACCCAAATCCGCCGCGAAAACTTTAGCGCTCACCATTATCCCCGTGCGTAATTATACGCATGCAACTTTATATGTCCCACCGGTGCGCCCCTCACCCAATTTACCCGACATACAATCCATCTATTATTATCCTTCCATTGGCTTGATGGAATCCACGGTGATGAGTGTAGGACGCGGCACGCCAAGGCCCTTTGAAATGTTTGGTCATCCGGCGCTGCGCACCAATTTTGGTTTTAAACCAGTGACTATGCCTGCCACCAAACATCCACCGTTTGAAAATGAAATTTGTTATGGCTGGGATTTACGCGGCAGTCCTAAAACCATTTTGAAAAGAATCAATAATAAATTACAAATCCGCTATATCATGCTGGCTTATAAAAAATTCCCAGATAAAGATCAGTTTTTTGGCCATTCGATTAATCGGGGGATGGATAAAAATAATTTACCCGCGCAACTTGCCGATAACATGAGCGAAGCGGCCATCCGTAAAAGCTGGGAACCGAAATTAACAGAATTTAAAGAGATCAGAAAAAAATATTTGCTGTATCCGGATTTTAGTTGAGTTGAATACATCTATCATTCCCGCGCAGGCGGGAATGACAGTATCGTAGCCCGTATGTACGCAGCGGAATACAGGGCAGCAAAATAAGCAATAAGGAAGCTTGGTTGGCCACCCATCGAATTCACAAAAGTTGCTGTTTTTTACTTGCAATCATCTTTTGCCAAAACCTCAACGCCACCAGCCACACCGACAACTGGAACAGTGCCATCATCACCGGCCCTATTTCCAAAGACAAAAAATTCAAATATTACATTCAACCCGGACTCACCTTCGAGGATGATCATTATAAATATCGCAGCAGTTATTTATATCTAGGCGTGGGCTATCAAACTTCGCCTCATGTCATGATGTGGTTAATGAATGCCTGGCATAATCGCGTTAAAGCAAGCGGTAAAGTATTGAATATCGAAACCATTAGAGAACAAATCGACTGGAACCTTATTGACGACCCGTCACTTAATTTAACCAGCATTTCCCGCTTTGAACAACGCAAAGATACATCACAACCACAATGGTTAATACGCGGCAGAGAAAAACTTACCTTGCGTATACCCTTTTCATCCTGGCCAACCCATTCATTTGTTACCTTCGATGAACTGTATGTGAATTTTAATAATCCCGCCTGGATCAATAACAATAGCTTCTTTGACATCAACAATATTTTTGTGGGGGTTGGCACCCAACTCTCCCCTACCGTCTCTTTTGACTTGGGTTACCTCAATCAATACCTGCTAAGAACCACCGGCAATAAAGATAATAATGTTATTTACCTTATGTTCTTTGTTGCGCTACCGTAAGCATATTATTGATTTTGCAACAACAAATCCCAATGTCGGCCATCAATCGTATACACTTGCAATTCATTGTCACTGGCTGTTAAAACCAATTTCTCTCGCGCCGGATTTAAAATAATTTGCGCCACCGCGCTGACCGGCGCAACTAATCCATAAGGACCAGTCACAATGCGATTGTAAGAATATTTATTAATAATGTTTTTGGGAGACAAGTCGGCTAACTGTGTTCCTACCCATGCTTCAACCGTATTCCCCGCCGAATTGCGTAACTCAATCCGAATAATATGACTAGGCACGGCAGTATCTCCCGCATCCACATTTAGTTTAAACGAGACGGCGCCATTCGCGCTTAACACACCATCACTCAATGCTATATTCAATGTGGAAGCACTGACCGGCCCAGCATGATAAGCCGAAAAAATCGCCCCACGAAAATAATTATAAGTGGCTGTGGTAAAAATCATGGTGAAAACCAGACATAAAAAAGCCATGATTTTCAATGTTGACAATGACCAGGGACCACTTGCCAGCATGACAAACCACCGCTTGCGCGCCAGCTCAGGCTTACGCTGTGTTAACCAGCTATCAATTGAATAACTGGCAGCGCCCGATAACATCAGCGTCAATCCCATCGCCAGATTAGACACCGCCATGGTCCACTCATCCAGACAAGTTGAACCTTCCCAGCCAAAAACCAACATGAGCGCGATACTGATAAACACCGTCGTCACTGCCGCCAGTCGGGTAAAAAAGCCTAACATTAACGCCAACCCGGAAAATAATTCCACCAGACTAAACAACACTAACGCCATGTATAAAATATAAAAATGCTGCAGCAAATAACTAATAATATTAGCTACCCCCAATAAAGCCCCTGGCATCGCACTCTGCAGTTTATTGGCTAACCAAGTCGTAGCATGCGGGTCCAATTTTTGCGGCGCGTAAATAAATCGCCGCGAACCACCCGCCCAGAATATCCATCCCTGCACAAACCGGACACAAAAAATCACCAGGCTGATCATTTGCCAGTGCATATAATCGGGAGAATTTATTGGTGTTGCCCTGCTATCCTTGCTCATACCACGCCTCCTAGTGTTTGCTAGTTAACTTTATCACAACCCACAGCTTAATCCCCCTTGTGGGATAGGTGGCGGCAAAGCCGACGGGTGAGGGGTTGGCAGGCTATATAATCCTTAATACTCCCTTAATCTCGCTATAAGACAATAGGTGCCTGCGCACTTAACTCAAGGTCAATTTATGCACTCCTTTGCTAATCTTAATACAGCTAACTTAGAAGCGACATTAAAAGCTAACTACACAGCTATAAAAAATCAAAAAGAAGCTCAAGCCCAAGCCTTATTAGCCGAAGCAGGCCAACTACTCGAAAGTCTAACTCAAAATTTCCCTATCTATTCCGCCAAGGTAGATAAATTAAAAACATTTTGGCAAACCCATTGTGAAGATTATCCCTCATCTTTAAATTTTCTTTATGAACCTAACAATTACGAAATCATGTTGCAGCTTAGCTATAAACGTAATTTTGCGAATTTACTCCAGTCGCTAGTCTCGCTTAGCGAAACCATAGCCACTACCCAGCCAAATTCTCCCGTTTTTGAACTACTGCGCACAGCTCTGATTAAAGGGGTCATCTTAACGAATCATTTCCTCATCGAAACTTCTGTCATGCATGAAAACCAATTTCACTACTATGATGAGCATAGAAACCAGCGTATGTATAATTGGATCGCACATACCAATCATTTAAACCAAAAAATGGCTGCACTCGCCGCCAATATGCATGCAGCTAATGAGTTTGCCAAAGATCCTTTAAATCAAAAGAAAAGCCATGCTTTGTACAAAGCTACAGACGACATGATTCATATTATTGATCCAGCGGCTAATGCCCATGAACACATGATGTATTATTCATTTATAAATGCGATGATGTTTTTGGCAGGTATTAGTTTGTTCGCAGTTTCTATGTTATCTGGCTTGCCTTTTGTAACTTCGCCTGCTGCTTATTTTTTTATTGACCTAGGCGCTTTAGCATGCTCAATGTTCGCGCTTGCTTCGCAAGGACAGATAAAAGATATCACTCCACAACAAACTATAGCCCTCCGGCTTAGCTCATCGCTAAAAGCAATCAGCGATAATCCTAACCCTAGCACTGGATGTTTTGGAGCTTTTTTCTCTAGCAAACCAAAGGTTGAGCCACTCATTGAACGCGACAATTCAAACGCAAGTGGAATATCATTTTCGAATTCAAGTTCAAGTTCAAGTGGATAATTTTAATCTCCCTTAACTCCACTTCTGTCATCCCCGCGCAGGCGGGGATCCATTCGTAGCAAACCGACCCGGACATTGTTTTTCAACCAATGGATCCCGCCTGCGCGGGAATGACAGGGTGGTGTCCACGAATAACAACGGGGTTATTTTCTTCTTAGACCAACTACTTTCTCAGATTCCAACTCCGCCTGCTGCTGCTTATCACAATCCAATCCATAAACCCCACGCGAAAACTCATGCGTCGTAATCTGTGCCGATTGCAATGTCGTTTTAAGATAATGAATCATCAACTCCAGATTAAGTTGCTGGGTCGCGTCAAACACATCTACCGCCGCAT
>JAZKAT010000046.1:0-39074 GCA_040389045.1 Pseudomonadota bacterium
TTATAAAAAAACAGTCCTGCGAAGGGTAAGAGGCGAGGTTATGCATTTCCAAACACGCCGTGAATACATCCCTGTAGGCTCTGGAAAATCATCCCTGATTTTCAAGGTTTGGAAATGCATAACCTCACCTCTTACCTAAGCAATTGTGAATATTCATGGGTTTCGTGGGGGGCTAGAAAATTTTCTGCTAAATATTGTTTGGTTGTTCTAAATGATTTTTTAAAACATTTTCACATATGCCTAAAGGTTTCCACTCGCAACCTGCGCAAGCTTGATGAAATTTTTCTACGGTCATATTACGCGCGATGCGCTGCTTGGCTTCACCCCAAGTCAACACCGTCACCTTACTAAGTTGCAATATTTCCGCATGTGCCTCATCCAGCGCATCAATCTTAGGCTGGATTTTACATAACTCATCCCGTCGGCTGGGACATGGTTCGCAAATACTATCGGTGTGCGCCGTTACGCCAATTTCAATTTCATCACCACCCTCCCCTCGCAACTGCTCCATGATCGCAGTAAAGTTTCTGACAAATTTTCGCGTGTAACCTTTGCCTTGAAAACTCAGCGCGCACATAAAATGATGTGGGCGGAAGGTGATAGTCATTAATTATTTTTCCAGCGGCGCGAAGTCAAGACGGCAACTGCAGCCAATTTAATCGGCTCGGAAATTAGAAAAGGCGCTGCGCCAAAAGCAAACGCCGATTGCCAGCCGCCAGTGAATTTGGATAATACAGTGACGCCTAAGATAAAGATCACACTGGCGCCTGCTAACGCGGCCAGGAATCGGGTGATGATGTTGCGCTGCCAACCATTTTCCAGCAAATAACCGGTCAAATAAGCTGCTGGTAAAAAGCCCAATAAATACCCGGCGGTGGGGCCGACAAATTGCATGGGCCCGGCACTGAAATTCGCAAATACGGGTAAGCCACAGCAACCCGCCGCCAGATACGCTAAAATCACTAATGCGCCCTGTCTTGCGCCAAACATCATGGCTATCAGAATGACGGCGCTGCTTTGGAATGTGAGGGGTACCGGCTGCATGGGAATACTTAACTGGGCGGCGAAAGCCAGCAATAACACACCCCCAACGATACGCAGTGCGGTCTGTCCGAATTTGGAAGAATTGCTTATAGGCGATTGAATAGTAGATAAAACTGTCATAACACCCTCGTAAAAATATGTCAGGGGAAAAATACTAACACATTCTAATCCCCCAGAAAATTATATTGCAGTCCCCACCGCCATTAATTGCTCTCCCCCCAAAGTTTCTTTATACTTCCCGCCCATGCGCCCGTAGCTCAGCTGGATAGAGTATCTGGCTTCGAACCAGGTGGTCGGGAGTTCGAATCTCTCCGGGCGCGCCATATTCCTGCCAGAATTGAAAAAATCGGAAATCTACATGTTTCGAAATCTATTATCTTTGACACGTCGCTTAGCTCCAAACTCAAGATTTTTTTCTCACTCTGAATTGCAGCCATATTTAGACTTTTGCGGGGCGTGGAAAAGGATATTAGAGGTTCCGGTGGCTTCGCGGGTGCAAGGGGTGAATTTTGATATTGGGGGGACAATTGCGGACCAATATTGCATTGCGCCTTTTTCTGCGTTTAAAGATGCATTTTCCGCCAAAGGTTTTGAGCTGACAGAACAACAGATTCTTGGGCCTATGGGGATGAGTAAAATAAAACATATTGAACATTTGCTTAATGATATTAAGGAACAATTCTATAAAAAGTATGGAAGGGTACCTGGTCAACACGATGTAAATGAATTTTATGCAGCGTTTCTGTTACTGCTTCCTGAATCAATCAAACAACGCACACAATTAACTCCTGATACTGAGACAGCGGTTAATTTTATTTTACAAAGTCAGATAAAATTAGCTCTTACCAGTGGCTACCCACGTGTCGCGGCTGACCTTGCCAGTAAAGAATTTAGAAAATTATTTCCTCGTTATGTCAGTGCGACTGCTGATGAGACGGATGGTTCGCGCATAGCGATGATTAGGCAAAATAATAGAAATTTAGATGTAGCAATGTCTAATAGTGTTTTCTTTACGGACTCGCCTTACGATATTAGTAATACACGCAGCGATGGTTCGTGTTGGGTAATTGGCATATATGGATCTAGTGTTTGCATGAATATTACTAGTGCCCGGGTTGCGGAAACTATATCTGAAGAAGAATTAATACGAAGACGTGAACAGGCTAAATTTGAATTGGAAAAGTGTAGTCCACACGCTGTTATAAGTGACATGCGCCAGCTACCCTTTGCAATTGCTAGCGTGTGTGAAGCGTTACATAAAGGTTTAAAACCAGAAACTACAAAAAGAATTACGATTGAATTTCCTGAGGCTAAACCTAATCAAGCATCTGGCAGGCGGTACACATAAATGTAGCCCGTATGCGCGCATACGGGCTACGATATCACGCCCAATTCTGTAACAATTCCTCAACCTGCAATGACAATACGCGGTGCGCCATGCCAGTGGGATGTAACGTATCCGCAAAAATATAATTGTTAGGCGCACTGCTTGGACAATATATTGATGTAGGTACCGTGGAACAGGCTGGACTATTATAGTTAACAAACATGAATGATTGTCCTGCCACTGTATAAGGCTGGCTTATCTGCGTCGCTGTTATAACACTATCCAGAAGATCATAAACATCCACATATAAAACTTTCGTGCCATATTGATGAATCACCTTACCCAATGCAGTATTCAGCATGGAGTTAAAAGTGAAAGTTATCGTTTTCATCTGGGCTGGTAGCGTCGGTGAATTAGTCGTAATTGCTGCCCCACCAATTAATGGTGTTAAACCAATATTTGGCAAAGCCAGTACCACAATTCTTTTCGCACCATATTGACTGAGTAATGCCACTTCATTAGCGATATTAGTAGCAGCCATTTGTGCTGTCAGTAATAACTGTAATTGGTTAGGGAGTGTAGGCCCGGACAATAGTGTCAAGATGTCATTGGCGCCTGACCAGATAAAATATACCGCATTAGGGTCAACCTGTTGATTGTGCGTGCTTAAATAAAAACTTACCTGCTGGGTTAATGAAGGCGCCCATGTTTCAACAAAACCCGTAGAATTCGTGGTACTGCCGCCTGCCGCATAATCAATACCTCGCAACGTGCCGGATACAAAGCCAGGAACGCCCGTCGCAGCATAAATAGAATTATTAGTAATCGTATCAGCTGGACTTGGCCCAGGATAAACTGGTAAGACAAACCCTTTTACATCGCGGGCAATATACTGTGACCAGGTATAACCAGCAAAGGTGGTAAAGGTCGGAGCTTTACCGGCCGGCCGTGGCGCAGGGACTGTCCACAAATCGTTAAAACCACTATCCGATAAACTATCCCCAAAGAAATAAACCTGACTGATTTGGTTAAACGCCAGTGCTTGTACATTAGCAGACATACCGCAGCCTAAAACGATTGCGCTCGTCACCGCGACTAACTGTAATAACTTTTTCAACATGAATGGTTCCTCTTCTTAAATTAGTTAGAAGCTATAACGCACTGCCAATGCCACGATATCAGCCGAACCTTTATACTTGGCTTGTACCTGGTTCACTTCCAAGGGGACGGTGGTGTTCGCGTTGGATCCAGAAGCCTGTGTTACATTAACGGTAGCATTATTAAAGAATATATGGGTATAAGCACCATCAAATGATAAGTTTTTAGCGATCTTACAACTCGCACCTAAACTTAACCATACTCGATTAGAATCTGGGATGCGGGGGTCGCGATAACCATTCACCGTGGGTGTTTCATCGAAAGCCAAACCACCACGGAACGTCCATACCGGGTTAAAGCGGTAATCTGTACCTAACGCGCCAAACCAGGAATTTCGCCAATGGGATTGTAAAGTGCTGTTAGTGGCAAATGCATCCGGCAGATAAATACTAAGTTGATTGAACGTATTCCAGAAATTAACTTGTACGGAAGCTTTGAGAGTAAACTGGTTAATATCTCTTGCAGCACTTAAATTGAAAACCCCTGGTGTTTTTACACCGGCCGATGCCGAAGTGCCAGCATTAAACAAGAAATCCTGAGATGGCGCCGGTTCTATACCGCCTGGCGAGGTAAATTGTCTGCCATAACCATTAATGTGTTCTGATATTTGTGAACGATAACCTGCTCCCAACCGCGTAAATTGATCGGGCTTAAACAAAGCACCCAGGGTAAAACCATAACCCCAGCTACTACCGTTAACATAGGTAGGATTGTTTGAGGCAATTAACGCGTCAATAACGCTAATACCGGTATAAGGCCCATTAAAGTTAGAGAACCTTGCCTGCAGAAACTGCGCCTGAAACCCTAAACCCAACGACCATTTATCATTGATAGCATAAGAAATAGCTGGGGTAATATTTATTGTTTCAACCTGGCTATTTTGCGCAATAAAACGCAACACAGAATTATTGCTATAATTGGTGGTCAAACCAAATGGTGCAACGACAGCAAGACCGGCAACGAATCTATTATTGAAACGCCAACTTAAATAGGCATCGGGGACAAACGCTGGTTTTGAAACATTGTTTTGCCAATTTTGGCCTAACACAGTGGCTGAAATGTTAGATGGTGGCTCACCAGGTACATTGACCGTATGGATGGCACTGGCTTGCGACATATTTACATTAGGAAAAATTTCACTTGCGCCTAAGTAAGCTTGATTTTCTATCAAAGTAGATAATGTTGCAGGGTTAATAAACATTGCCGAAACATCGTTACTAGCAGCAGCCGAACCTGCGGTGGCAGCACCCTGCAAACCTGGACTGATTTCATTAATCTGAAAACCCGCGGCAAATGCTGGCACCGCAATAAAAGTTTGAGAACCTAGTAAAATCAGCGTGGATAATTTGGAGAGCGAATTTATTCGTCTCATTAGTTACAGCCTCCTTGATAAAAAACTTGAGAATTCCATTAATCGCAATATTAGAGATTGGGTAAGTATAGATTGGTTCAAGTTATTTTCAAGGCTTTTGTAGCTTGTATGAGCGCAGCGATATATGGGAATTTTATTACCCCTCACCCGTCGCCTGCGGCGCCGACCTCTCCCCCAAGGGGAGAGGTGAAGCATGTTTCCCCATCACGATTGATTAAATTTACAGAACCCTCTATGATTAATTTATAGCCTGTATGAAATGAAGCGTAAATCTGAGGTGCTTGCTATTATTAAGCGAATCTTGGAACTCATTAACAAACAACGTCAGGCGGAGGATGAAGTCAGTCTCCCTGAAGTTCACCGTAGTATTCAAATTCCCTCTACTGCTTCCTTTTGGAAAAAAATGTTCGCCTTTTCCGGCCCCGGGTTTCTTATTGCCGTCGGTTATATGGACCCAGGGAATTGGGCCACTGATTTGCAGGGCGGTGCCAAGTTCGGATTTTCGCTGCTTAGCGTAATCATGATTTCAAATCTGGTGGCGATGTTCCTGCAATATCTTTGTGTGAAGCTGGGGGTGGCGAGTGGACGTGATCTCGCCCAAGCCTGTAGAGAACATTACTCAAAACCTATCGTCATCCTGTTATGGATTTTTGCCGAAATCGCGATGATATCAACCGACCTGGCTGAAGTTGTTGGCTCAGCTATCGCATTACAATTACTGTTTGGTCTGCCACTCGTGCTGGGCTGCATTATTACCGGGCTGGATGTGCTAATCATACTTTTTCTGCAAAGCCGTGGCTTTCGTTATATTGAAGCTTTGATTATCGCATTGATTACTGTCATAGGCGCCTGCCTGATTGCAGAATGTTTTTTTGCAAAACCTAGCTTGATGGGAATAGTAATGGGATTTGTGCCTAACACGACTATTTTAAAAAACCCTGAAATGCTTTATAGCGCCATCGGTATTTTCGGGGCAACCGTCATGCCGCATAATCTTTATTTGCATTCCGCCATTATTCAGACCCGTAATTTCGAGCAAACATCGGCAGGCAAGCGTGATGCCATCAAGTTCGGTACCATAGACATGATCATTGCCCTCACCATTGCCCTCCTTATTAACGCTGCAATCTTGATAGTTTCAGCCGCCACTTTTCACTGGTCCGGCCATCAAAACATCGCTGAAATTCAAGACGCCTATCAATTACTGAGTCCCGTGCTGGGGGTTACCGCTGCCAGTATTATTTTTGCGATTGGCTTGCTGGCTTCCGGGCAACAAGCTACCTTTACCGGCACGCTGGCGGGACAAATCGTGATGGAAGGTTTTCTTAATTTCCATATCGTCGCGTGGCTGCGGCGCTTGATAACTCGTTTGCTCGCCATCATCCCCGCGATTTACATCATCGGTTATTTCGGCGAACAACAGGCAACAAATTTATTAGTGGCCAGCCAGGTAGTCTTAAGTTTACAACTGGGTTTTACGGCATGGCCCTTGATGCGTTTTACCGGAGAAAAAATCAAGATGGGAGAATTCGTCAATACGCGCGGGACTAAAATCTTCGGCTGGACATTGACTATGCTCATTATCGTTTTAAACTTGAAAATGGCATTCGACGCCATTACTGCGATTTAATTCTCGCTCACCCACATTCATATTGGTTAATTTATAACCTACCTCTCCATCGTCTAACCCCAGCTTTTATGCACTTTCTGCTAAAATAATTAAATGACTGCATTTATCATTAAATTGATTCTGCAAGCTACTCTCGCCTTTCTTATTGGCACCTGTCTCTTCGACCTGGTCCATTATTTTCTTCACGTCTGTCTGAAATCAAAATATAAAATATTAAAAGTGATAGGCAGTTTTCACCTGGCTCACCACCGTTTTTATTCGCCGTCACTTAAAATTGAAAAACACTGGGCAACGCAAAATCTGCTGTACCATGTTTTAATAGAATATATTATACAAATGGCGGGGATTTTACTTTGTCTGTGGTTTTTGCAACCCTGGGCGGTAGTCATGGCGGCATCGCTACAGACATTTATTTTTATTAAGGTTTGTATAAATCGCGGTGTTGATCCCCATCATCAAGCTTTTGCAAAATTACCCTCGTCGCGCGGCGGTGTTTTTGTCAGCGCTGAATACCATGCGCAACATCATCTGCAAATGAACCATTGTTATAGTTCTTATATTAAATTAATTGATTATCTATTCGGTAGCGGCCAGTATCTCAAAGGTAAACACATCGCCATCACCGGCGCCAGCGGCGCGCTAGGTTCCAATATGAAAAAATTATTAGAAAAAGAAGGCGCTCACGTCACCACTTTTAAATTCGGCGTTGATTATGATTACGATAATTATGAAAAACTTAAAGGACCGTTAGCCAATACCGACATTTTGCTACTCTGCCACGGTTCAAAACTCGAAAATGCGCAACAAGCAAATTGCGATTCCTTTATCAGCATCATTGAACTGTTTAAATCAGTAAGAAAGCGGGAATTAGTGCCTATAGAAGTATGGGGCGTAGGTTCAGAGATAGAGTGTCACCCCTGCTTTGGCATTAAAAAATTATATCCTTACGCGGATTCAAAACGTAATTATGCTCGTAAAGCGCATGAATATTTTCATGATAGAGACATTCAATACCGGCACCTGGTGCATTCCGCCTTTATTTCCCCTATGGGGCCAGGCCTTATGACCGCGAGTTTTGCCGCCAGAGTAACACTGTTTTTAATTAAGCGGGATTTTAAATATGTACCGGTAACTTATACTGGGTTCGCATTTTTAAACTATTTACGGTTTGTTTTTAGTAAGTAAGTTTCGCTATGCCACTTTTAATCTACGGCTGTGCTGTAGTTCTTTTTGGATTGTGTGATTTACCATACTTACCACCACCGTTTTAAAAATATTTTCTGACACACTTATGCCGGGACATCTGCGTCTACCTAAGGAAAAAGGCGCGGAAAATAATGGATCAGAATTTTCAGCATCAAAAAATTTTAATTTTGATTTAATAATCACAGTAGTATGGGGTGGGATAGTCAAACCTGCGTGCTGCAGACCACGTTCCGCGTAGCGATAAACAGTAGAAGAACCTTGAAATTCATGAACTGCCTTTTGAAATAAGCCGTTGAGTTTGGGCAGAGTTTTTAAAACTCTGCTATCTATCTTGGCATTGTTAAACAAATTATGTTCTATCATTTCATTGTATAACTCAATAATATTATCATCCGCCATAGCCAGTTGTACCCCTTTGATCAGCGCACCAATCAAATTGTCCGCAGCAATTAAAGTTAGCGGTAATGCCTTTAAATTAGGATCATTAAAATATTCTTTAATTTTTGCCTGAGACATTTGTTTAAGCAATGCTACCGCATTTTTATTGGGGTTTGCTTTGGCAATTAAATCCAGCAGCGCGGTTAATATAAAACTCTTCTGCTCAAACTCAGGATTATTTTGCTGTTCAGTAATCATTGTTAATTGTTGATCCAGAATTCCTTGGACAAAAAGCCTGTAGCGATGCTGGCAATTTTTAAAATTAAAATCATAACTTAAGAGTTCAGGCCAGGGATGGGTTAAACGTTCGCTAAATACCCGAAAAAAATAATCGAGTTCTTTTTGCTGGTCTTCCGACAAATCAATGTTTAACAAAGCTTTGACTAAAACCTTTCTGACTACAGTGGTAATCAGCGTTTTGGTATCAAGCACCTGTTCATTGATTATTTCTGCGGTAATTTGTTCAGTCAGAGCAACAAACCGGGTTGGCGATAAATGTCGTATAACCTGGGACCTGTGCAGCATAGCGACCACACTGGTATCGGCAAGATAGAAATTACCGGATGCCATCATGCTTGCTACGCCATAAGGACGTCGACCTTTGGGCTCATGGTCCAACACATTAATAACATATGACAACTGTTGCGGGGAAGTAGGATACCAGACCGCGATATTACCCAGTATTCCTAATGAAGCAATGGATAAACCAGATGAGTTGGCTTTAGCCTGTTCGCTAAGCAAGTTTTCTATGGCGACGGTGGAATAGTTTAATGTTCTTAATTCACCAATAAAATAATATTCGACACTCATTAGGAACGGCACAACCGTCAAAACGCCGTACTTGATGACGGTGTCAACGGTGTAGTCCACAGCTTTATCTACCCAGTATTCTAAATGATAGTTGCGATTAAACATTGCCGGCCTCGTTTCGTTCTAATTTTGGCCAATTATACCTAATATCCGCACGAGAAGATACAAATAGTATATTTTTTAAACAGATTACCAAGAGGGGTGTATGTATTTGATTAGTTTAGAGTTTTTTCATGTGCTGGATCAATAAGCACGCTGCACGACTTTGCCATTCACGCTAACCTGGCCATTTTGAAATAGCAGTCTAGAGACATAATCCGTTTTATCTTGCGTAATGTAACCCTCCTTCACCCAGCCGGTAATCTGCTTTTGCAGCATTTTAGCGGCGTTTTCCTTACGCTGGTCAGGGTCCATTTCTACCCATTGTATCGCGGCGTATTTCAAACGCAGGGTCTCAGCGACTGCAGCAGTGATTTGCTTGGAGGTAACCAGACTATCCAATATGAGTTGGTAGTCATCCAGGCTCGCCTGCTTTTTTTGTTGCGTTAACAAATCAGCACCGGCGTTTGCAGATAACTGATGACTTTCCATTAACATGGCAATGATTAATTCATTTTGACGTTCCGCGGCGGAAATCTTTTTGTCGGAAATGTTTTTCGGTGGCGCTACCGTGGGTTCATTTGCATAAGTTAAATCTACCATCGCTTGCGATAAACGATTAGCCAGGGGAATTGCTACCCTCAATAAAGCTTCCGCATGGGTGTGTTGGACCACTTCCATTAATCTTGATCCGGTATTTAAGCCTGGCCAATCTATTTTACCATTCAAGCTTAACTGACCATTGGGTGTTGTTATAGATAACTCTTCGATATTAATACTGGATTGCCCATTCACTACCTCGGGTAATGAAGATAATAATTGTGCCGCTGCCACCATATACTGGTCTGAGAAAAGCATAGGCCCATAAGTCGAGAAAATTTTT
This sequence comes from Pseudomonadota bacterium, assembly GCA_040389045.1. Taxonomy (GTDB): domain Bacteria; phylum Pseudomonadota; class Gammaproteobacteria; order DSM-16500; family DSM-16500; genus UBA5158. Next base: position 9,968 of record JAZKAT010000046.1, read on the forward strand.
GCTGACATACTAGCATCAAAATTATGGGTGCTTATGCGCAAATTGATCGGCCCAATCACTTGATTGCCAGTTTCCATTTTAGCGATGGAAAGGTCGCGAGTCCCATTCAACATTTCACCTGACTCAGATAACTCGCCATTCGATTTCGTGTTAATCATTGTTAAAGTATTGTTTTCACTGTCACGTAAATAAATTTGGGCTACTGAAATACTGCTGCTACCAACCCATAATTTATGTTCGGATTGCGTGCGATCACACATTAAATGTAATTGCGGAATCGCGAATTTGTAATTATCTGTGACCAGCAGAAAATCATCCGTATTGATATTTGCTTTAATGCGGCGGCTGGTTGGCCAAATCGAAATGGCCGCGTTAATGCCACGTAATTCAATTTTATTGGCTATACCTGGCAATGTCAGCCGAAAACCAGCCGAGCGAAAAATGCGCTGAAATTTTCCGTTAAAACTTAAATTATCGACGATCACTATTGGCGGTTGGAACTTATTTATCAGCTCAATGACTTGTCCCAGCGCCGGTGAAAATTCAATTTCACTATACATATAAGCTAATTGAACCGCGATGGATTGGTCTGAGCTTTTACGATAAAGAATGGGGCCATTCTGTATATGTTGTCGCACCTTAAAATTAATAGTATCGGGAAAAGCCACGCCTTGCGCTGTTAATGATTGGGATAACTGGTTGACCCAGGATGGATTAATGCTAACCGCCAATTCCGCATTGGCGCTAAACCAATGACGTTCGTATTTTGTTACTTCAATGTGAACACCGGTTTGCGAATTATAAAATGCAATTAACGCATCATATTCGTGCTTAATCCAAGAGCCGATAATCGCTGGCAAAATCAAGATGGCAATGATCAATATTATAATAAAAGAATAAGTGGTTTTCTTTATCTTAGACGGCATCAATAATTCCTATTCAGTCGCTACCGTTTCTAAATGCTCAATAATTAATTGCACGGCGCGTCGCCCGCGAAATTCATTCACATCTACCCGAAATCCCGCATGGATACGCTCACAGCGATGATTAGGCCATGCTTTTAAATCCACATTGAAAGCAATAGCATCTATTTGCTGAAAATTTTCTTGCGCCAGGACTAATTTTAAATGACGCCCGCCGACTAAACGCTGTTCCAAAACTTGAAAAGCGCCATCAAATACCGGCTCGGGAAACGCCTGCCCCCAAGGCCCCGCTTCCCGCAAAATTTCGGCAACTTCCAGGGTTAAATCCTGATGCTGCAATTCACCATCACTCACTACGCTATTATGCAACTGCGCGGTGGTGAGACAGGCTGTTACCGCGGCATCAAACGCGCTGGCAAATGTATCGAAATCCGCGCGCGAAAGACTCAAACCAGCCGCCATCGCATGACCGCCAAATTTGCGAATTAACTGCGGTGACTGACTGGCAATTTGTGCCAGTACATCGCGTATATGCAAACCCGGAATGGAACGCGCTGAACCTTTGATTTCATCATCAGCACCCGGCGCAAAAGCAATGACGGGTCGATGAAAACGGTCTTTCAACCGTGACGCTAAAATACCGATGACGCCTTGATGCCATTTTTCATCAAATAAACAAATGCCAACCGGCAACGTTTTCTGTTGCGGTTGCAATGCATTTAAAATTCCTAAGGCCTGCTCTTGCATGTCTTGCTCAATTTCCCTACGCTCATCATTTAAAACATTTAACACCGCCGCCATTTCCCGCGCCTGCCAGAGATCATCGGTTAATAAGCAATTGATCCCTAGCGCCATATCATCCAGACGGCCTGCGGCATTCAAGCGTGGGCCAACGACAAAACCCAAGTCAGTAGCCACCAAGCGTTGTTGATTACGGCCCGCTAATTCTAACAAAACCGTGATTGCTGGAATACACTGGCCCGCGCGTATGCGGCGCAAACCCTGATAAACCAAAATACGATTGTTATGATCAAGAGGCACGACATCCGCGACAGTACCCAAGGCCACCAAATCAAGAAAGCGTGACATAGTTGGTTCAGCGATATTATGATTTTTAAACCAGTTTAAATCGGTCAGATTACGCCGCAGCGCCAGCATGACATAAAAAATTACGCCTACACCGGCGAGATTTTTACTCGCGAATTTATCATCGGGTTGATTGGGATTAACAATCACATCCGCTTCCGGCAGCGTTAATGCGGGTAAATGATGGTCGGTGATAATAACGGTGATACCCGCTGCTTTCGCCGCGGTGACGCCTTCATGACTGGCAATACCATTATCGACAGTGATAATGACTTGCGGTGCAAACTCTTGAATCGCCACTTGCACCAGGCCAGGCGTTAAGCCATAACCAAAAGCAAAACGATTTGGCACCAGAAAATCAACGTGCTGCGCGCCGAAACTTTTTAATGCTCTGATCGCCAGCGCGGTACTGGTGGCGCCATCTGCGTCAAAATCACCGACGATTAAGATTTTTTCCTGATTTTGTAACGCCAAGGCCAGCCGGGCGGCGGCTAAATCAATATTCAGCAAGCCATGGTAAGGCAATAACCTGTCGAGATTGCGTTCCAGTTCCAGGGGTGATGTGATACCACGCACCGCATAAATGCGTTGTAAGATAGGATGTAAATCAGCATGGACAAAAGACTGTGCGGCCACAACATCGCGGCGGATGATTTTTTTCTGCATGAAGCAAAGTCCTTTTTAGCTGAGTGGCTGATATAATTATTGCGTGCGTAAAATCTTCTTATTGTAGCGATTAACCGCAACCACGCTCCATACACAACTGACCAGCCATAAAATAAAAAATGATTGCCAAAAAGCGCTAGTCGCCAGCGCAAACATTAAAAACATTAAAATTGAGCCGCCGAGTACCGATGAATATAATAAACCGAGTGGGCCTAATAATACGCTAAACAACAAAGCACCCGCGACACTTTTAAAAGGTAATTTTGGTTGTGACATCATGCGGAAATAACCTCAGGTAATAACGCCTGTTGATCTTTAAGAAATTCCTGGATCTTTTGCGTAGCGAGCTGTAAGCGTTGCTCATCTTCAACCAGGGCAAAACGTACATGTTGATTGCCGTGTTCACCAAAACCGATTCCCGGCGCAACCACTACATTGGTTTCACGCAATAGTAATTTAGCAAATTCCAGTGAACCTAGATGATGAAATATTTCTGGAATAGGCGCCCACACAAACATGGTTGCTTTGGGCGGTGTGACTGGCCATCCCGCTGTGTTCAAACCAGCACATAAAGCATCACGGCGCGAACGGTACATTTCACAAATTTCTGTGACGCACTCCTGCGGACCATTTAAGGCAGCCATAGCGCCAACTTGCACGGGCGTGAATGAACCATAATCGATATAAGATTTAAGCCGTGATAAGGCAGCAACTAATTTCGCATTCCCACACATGAAGCCAGTGCGCCAACCCGGCATGTTATAACTTTTGGATAAGGTATAAAATTCCACGGCAATATCTTTGGCGCCGGGAACCTGCAGAATGGAAGGTGCATGGTAACCATCAAAAACCAGGTCGGCATACGCCAGATCGTGTATGACCCAGATTTTATGTTCTTTCGCGATAGCAATAATTTTCGTAAAAAATTCCAGATCAACGCATTGCGTCGTCGGATTGCAGGGAAAATTTATTATTAACACTTTGGGCCGGGGCCAGGTTTTCTCGATAGCATTTTGCAAATCAGCGATAAAATCACCGCCCTCGATCAGCGGAATATGACAAACATCCGCATTTGCCAAGACAAAACCAAAATGATGCACTGGATAACAAGGGTTAGGCACTAAGACTGTGTCACCTGTATCCACCATGGCGGTCGCCAGATGGGCCAATCCTTCTTTTGAGCCTATAGTAGCAATGGCTTCGGTTTCAGGGTCTAGATCAACTTGGTATTTCCTGCCATACCAATCGCAAATGGCTTGGCGCAAACCTTTGATGCCTTTTGAGGCGGAATAGCGATGGGTCAGTGGACGTCGCGCGGCTTCTATCATTGCTTCGACAATATGGGACGGGGTAGGCTGATCGGGATTACCAATGCCCAGGTCGAAAATATCGTGGCCGGCATCGAGAATATTTTGTTTTAGCTGGTCCATCATGTTAAAAACATATGGGGGCAACCGGTTAATACGTGGAAATTGATCCATAAGGTTCTCATTTCAAGTGTATAGTTATAAGTTGATACTATCAGTTATCCTACGGGGATTATAATACGAATTGTTAGAGAAAGAGATAAATAAATGTCCTTAACCTTAGATGATAACAGCGCGAATTTTCAAATTCGGGCGTTCAAGCCTGGCACAATCCAGGTACGCCACCAAGCAGCAGATCAAATTTACACCCACAGCATCATTATTACCCCGGATATTTTAATCGCAGATTGGCCACCGCAAACCATAAAGGAATTAACCGCCGCTCATTTGCAAAAAATCAGTGAGCTTAAACCGACTATTTTGTTAATTGGCACCGGCGCCACCCTAGTGTTTCCCGAACTATCCATTTATGGCCATTTGATCAACCAGGGCATAGGAGTAGAAATCATGGATACCAGCGCCGCCTGCCGGACTTACAATGCGTTAACCGCCGAAAACAGAATTGTTGCTGCGGCTTTGATAATTTCATAAGTTTAAAAAACTAGACCGGCGAAGGGTAAGAGCTGAGGTTATGATTTCTCGTCTTCTTCTCCCTTTTTCTCCCACTTCGGAAAAATCCGTGCCTGCTTAACACTATTTTCTTTCACCTGCACGATTTCCAGCGGATGGTCGTTAATTAACATACAAACACCCGCTTTGGGCAGGGCTTCCAGATATTCGACAATCAAACCATTCAAGGAGCGTGGCCCATTAGTAGGAAATTTCCATTTCGTGACCCGATTAAGTTCACGCAACATGATACTGCCATCCACTAGATAACTGCCGTCCGGCTGCAAATTTATCTTAGCGGTAGAAATCACGTTTGTCGTAAATTCACCGACAATTTCTTCCAAAATATCTTCCAGGGTTACCAGCCCCATCACTTCACCATATTCATCCACTACTAACGCCAGACGTTTGCGTAATTGTTGAAAATTGAGTAATTGAATATTTAACGGTGTCCCTACCGGCACAAAATAAGGTTCTTTCGCTAATTTCATCAAGTTTTCGCGAGTAATAGCGCCGCCCAAAAGTAACTTGCCGGTCAATTCACGCACATGCAAAATGCCCACCACATCATTGATATGTTCCCGATAAATTGGCATCCATGCATGCGGGCTTCTGGATAATTGTTGTTTGACGTCATCCCAGGGTTGTTCTACATCAATGCCGGTAATGTAATGGCGTGGAATCATCACATCATCCACTGTGACTTTATTAAGGTCCAAAATACCCAGCAACATGGTTTGATAATGCCGCGACATTTTGCCCGCAGTGTCAAAAACCACGCTACGCAATTCTTCCCGGCTCAATTGTTCTAAGGGTGCATGGCCCCGCACATTAATATGAAAAGCCCGCAGCAGGCCATTGGTAATGGTATTGATAAACCAAACCAGGGGGAAAAAAATTGTCAGCGCGATATACACCGGAAAAGCCACAAACCGCGATACTTTATCGGGATACAAAGCGGCAAAGGTTTTCGGGGCAATTTCTGCAAAAATTAACACTAATAAGGTAAGGCATGCGGTGGAAATTACTACTCCTTTATCACCCCATAATTTCAGCGCAATCAACGTCGCCAGCGCCGAGGCGACAATGTTCGCCAGATTATTGCCGATTAAAATCATGCCCAGCAGACGGTCTGGCCGCTTCAATAATTTCAGGATAAGGATGGCGGTACGTTTTTTCTGGCGCGCTTTATGCCGCAGGCGGTAACGGTTTACCGCCATCAGGGCAGTTTCCGCAATGGAAAAAAATCCTGACAGAAAAATCAGTAAAACCAGGACACAGCTAGATACAACTAGATCAAAATGACTCAAAAGCTGGTTTCCTTAAAAGCTCCGTAAGATATCATTCTATAATGATTTTTCATGTGTACCCATATAAATTTTCGGGTATACTTCTTCGCCATTCAGCAATAATTCAATGGAAAACCTATGTTTTCGAATCTTTCAGAACGATTGACGCGAGTCTTAAAAAATTTATCCGGCCAAGGGCGGCTGACCGAAGACAATATCAAAGACACGATGCGTGAAATTCGCATGGCCCTGTTGGAAGCCGATGTCGCGCTACCTGTCGTTAAAGATTTTATCGAGCAAATTCAAACCAAAGCCATAGGCGTTGAAGTCTTGCAAAGCCTCACCCCCGGCCAGGCGCTGGTTAAAGTAGTCCATGATGAATTGGTCGCGATCATGGGTGAAGAATGCGATACATTGAACCTGCAAAACCAGCCGCCAGTGATCTTTTTACTGATAGGCTTACAGGGTTCGGGTAAAACCACCACGGTCGCCAAACTGGCGCGCTGGCTAAAACAAACCCATAAAAAATCCGTCATGGTGGCCAGTACTGACATTTATCGTCCCGCCGCCATTAAGCAATTAGAAACGCTGGCCGGTCAGGTAGGCGTGGAATTTTTCCCTAGTTCTGCTGATCAACAACCCGTTGAAATCGCCCGAAATGCCATCCGCGCCGCCAAAAATAAAGTAGTCGATGTCGTCATTATCGACACCGCCGGACGCTTGCATGTAGACGATGCGATGATGGCTGAAATGAAGCTGATTCATGCGGCGATCGAACCCACTGAAACTCTGTTTGTGGTCGATAGCATGACCGGCCAGGATGCCGCGAATACGGCCAAAGCTTTTAACGATGCACTGCCTATGACCGGCGTCATCCTCACCAAAGCCGATGGCGACGCGCGCGGTGGTGCGGCTTTATCCATACGCTTCATCACGGGCAAACCCATCAAATTTATTGGTATGGGTGAAAAAATTGATGCGCTGGAACCCTTCCATCCTGACCGTATTGCCTCACGCATTTTGGGCATGGGTGATATCCTCACCCTGGTGGAAGAAGCTGAGCGCACCATTGACCGTGATAAAGCAGAAAAATTCGCTAAAAAAATTAAAAAAGGCAAATCCTTCGATTTAGAAGATTTCCGTGACCAATTACGCCAAATCGGCAAAATGGGCGGCATCATGGGGATTGTCAGCAAATTACCTGGCATCGGTGGCTTGCCCGCCGCCGCGAAAGATAAGGTCAATGACCGTATGTTGATAGAGATCGAATCCATCATCAACTCCATGACCCAAAAAGAACGACGTTTTCCAGCAATTATCAAAGGGTCCCGTAAACGCCGCATTGCCATGGGCTCTGGCACCGATATTCAAGCCGTCAACCGCTTGCTAAAACAATTCACCCAAATGCAGAAAATGCTGAAAAAATTCAGTAACAAAGGTGGAATCATGAAATTAATGCGCGGCTTACAGGGCAAATTACCGCCTGGCGCCCTGCCCCCTATGGATAATTTTGGTTAAGGGTGCTGCTGTCATGCCCGCGCCAGCTGGCATGACGGTAGAAACCCTTTGCAAGACTATAAAAGTCACGTATAATCCGTCACCTTCGTTCTACACAAAAATGGGAATCTAAACAGAATGGTAGTTATTCGTTTATCACGTGGCGGCGCCAAGAAACGCCCTTTTTACAATATCGTTGTTCTTGACCGGCGCGCAGCGCGGGACAGTCGTTCTATTGAACGCATTGGTTATTTCAATCCGATTGCTTCCGGTAAGGAAGTTCGCTTGCATTTAGACCCAGAACGCGCCAATTACTGGATGTCACAAGGCGCACAGCCCTCTGACCGCGTTAAAAAATTATTAAAAATTTACGCTGAACAAACCAAAGAAACGACACAGCAATAAGTCGGGTCTGGTGTGCTATGCAGAATGATAAGGACTATATCGTCATAGGAAAAGTGGGTACTACCTATGGCGTACAAGGTTGGCTGAAGATAGTTTCTTACACTGAATCAACCGCCGATATTATTCAATACGACCCCTGGTACCTGGAAGATAAACGTACCTGGCAACAAATTAAAGTAAGTGTTGCGCGCCCCCATGGCAAAGGCATTATTGCCAAGCTTTCGGGTTATGATTCTCCGGAAGCGGCGCGCACCTTGACTGGCAAAAAGATTGGCATTAAACGTGAGCAATTAAATACGCTAGCCCAGCATGAATATTATTGGGCGCAGCTGGAAGGACTCACAGTGATAGACCAGCATGGTGCCGTGCTAGGCAAAATAATTTATATCATTGAGACTGGTTCCAATGATGTGTTAGTGGTGAAAGGCGACGGCAAAGAGTTTGCTATCCCTTACCGGTTAGGTGAAACGATTATTAATATCGACCTGGCCGAGCAAGTCATGAAGGTTAACTGGGATTTAATTTAAGTGTGGTTTGGGGTTATTACGCTGTTTCCGGAAATATTTGCCGCGTTGGATTACGGTATTACGGGTCGCGCATTACAACAACAGTTACTCACACTAGCCATGTGGAACCCGCGTGAATTTACGCAGGATAAGCACCGCACTGTTGATGACCGCCCTTACGGCGGTGGCCCGGGCATGATCATGATGGCGGAGCCATTGCAGGCTGCGATTAAAGCTGCCAGACTTGCGGCACCGCAACCGCCGCTGGTGATTCAACTGTCACCGCAAGGCAAACAGTTTAACCAGGCTGCCGCGGAAAAGTTGCTGGCAAGCAAAAGTGTGATTTTGATTGCGGGACGTTACGAAGGCATTGATGAACGTCTACTGAAGTTAGAAGTAGATGAGGAATGGTCGGTAGGTGATTTCATTCTCTCCGGAGGTGAGTTAGCCGCGCTAACCATGATTGATGTTACCACCCGCCTGATTCCCGGCGCGCTGGGACATGAAGATTCAGCAGCCCAGGATTCATTGAGTAACGGCTTGTTAAAATATCCACAGTATACGCGACCGGAGAGTTTTGCCGGATTGACGGTACCTGAAGTGTTAACCAGCGGCAACCATCAAGCGATTGAGCGTTGGCGTTTGCAACAGTCACTAGGCAAAACCTGGTTAAAACGACCAGACCTATTGATGAAAAAATCATTGGATACTTTCCAGCTAGCGCTACTGATGGAATTTATTCAAGAACAAAAGAAATGACTATTTTGGAATGACTGAGGAAGTAAAACCATGACTAACATTATTCAAATACTTGATAACGAACAAATGCAAGCAGTGAAAGCGCTGCCCGCTTTTGCGCCAGGCGACACTATTGTCGTTCAAGTAAAAGTAAAAGAAGGTGACCGCGTACGGGTGCAATCTTTTGAAGGCATTGTTATTGCGAAACGCAATCGTGGCTTGAATTCAGCATTCACCGTCCGCAAAATTTCCCATGGTGTTGGGGTTGAACGCGTATTTCAAACCTATAGCCCAGTCATTGATAGCGTTGAAGTAAAACGTCGCGGCCAAGTCCGTCGCGCGAAGTTGTACTACATGCGTGACTTGAGCGGCAGAGCGGCGCGTATCAAAGAAAAATTAAGCGCAACCAGCAAAGTTAGCGGCCCAGCAGAAGCTCCAGCAAATGATGAAAACACCAGCGGCAGCCAAGATCAGGCAGCTGGGGAATAAGTAACATTCCCGCACAAGGGGGGGTGTATACCACACGTGTCATTCCCGCCTGCGCGGGAATGACAGTTGTTTTACCATCCAGTTTAAAATTCTCCTCTCATAAAATTTTTACGTTATAATCTTCCTCAAGCCCAATAGCGCCCCCAAGGAAATTATGGCGAGAGACATTATTGCTCCATTTAAAATTGCCTTGCTAGCCACCGGTGATGAAATCTGTCAGGGTGATATTGTTAACACCAATAGTCAGGAAATCGCCCAGCGCTTTTTTCATGCCGGCATGGAACCATGGCTACATGTTATTGCTCCCGATATTATTTCTGAAATTGAAGCTTCCATCCGTTTTCTGCTTAACTCCCATCAAGCACTAATCATCACCGGCGGGCTTGGGCCTACCTCCGATGATTTGACCCGGTTTGCACTCGGTAAAGTCATAGGCAAAGAATTGGTATTTGATGAAGCAACCTGGCAAGCCATTTGTAAACGCTTGCAAAACTTCGGTTACACCGTCCCGCCTACTTCCAACCGCCAGCAAGCATTATTTCCAGCGGGCGCTATCATCATTCCTAACAAAAATGGTACTGCCGCAGGCTGCTCCATAAAATTAGGCAATCAATATATTTTTATGTTACCCGGCCCGCCTATGGAATGCCTGCCCATGGTCGATCAAATTGTTTTACCGATGTTAAAAGAAGCTGGGTTTGAGCAGGTTTCTTACCATAAAAAATGGCTGTTATTTGGTGCCAGCGAAGGAAAAATCGCGGAAGAATTAGATGAGTTAGCCAAGCCGTTTGCTTGCGTTACCGGTTACCGGTTGTCGTATCCTTATATTGAATTCAAATTACACGCTAACCAATCAGCAGACTTTCAAGCTCTCACTGCCCTGGTTGAAAAAACTATTCAACCCTATTTATTGGGTGACGGCCAGCAACCCGCCTCAATCATCTTACAAAAAAAATTAGCTGAGACGAAAACGGTTTTACAAATTTCCGATCACGCCACCGGTGGCGCGCTGCAACAAGCAGTGTTAACGCCACAAAATTATGCGCACCTGCGTTTCACTGATGAAATCAATGCAAATTTACCGCATGTTTTCATTGAGGGATTGGCGGAATTCTGGGAAGCAAAACCGGACACGACTTTAACAAGTTTGAAATTACGTTTTCCACATGAAGAAATAAATGTAGACATCCCTTTTCGCGGCAAACGAGTAATTCAGTACGCAGTTGAAATATTGGCGCATTATATTGATGAGTATTTAGACCACGGGATCAAAGATGCAACAACGTAACCGTAATTTCAACAACAATTAAAATAATAATAATCATTTCCAGCAAGCTAGAATGCCTATGCTGTACCTGAGTATTCAAAATCATCAATAATTCTTGCAGCACATCTAATTTTTGATTCAAGGCAACAACACGATTGGGGATATCTAAAAACTTTTTCGACATTTCGTAAAAAGGTTCCAGATTGGGATTTCGCCAAAAGAATTCCGGCATATCCAAATATTCACTGTTTAAATTGATTGAACTGCGCGCGATAAAAATTTCCCCCATGCGTCGTGAAATCGCGCTGCGCGATAAACTGATAGACCCACGGGCGGCAATTTCTTCCGGCAACGGGGCATTTTTCTGAATATTCATTTTAATCGCTTCTTCAAATGCTTCCAGCTTTACGGATTGCCCCAGGGCGTAGGAAATAGCCAGTTTGATTTGCGGATTATCGGAATCCAGGGTAATGATATCTACCTTAAAACGTTCATGGGTATCAATAGCCGTTTCTTCCCCAAAACGAAAACAAAAGTGATCGATTTCATTATTTTGGAATGCTCCCACCGAAAATTTTTGCAAGCGCTCTAGCCATTGCTGCTCCTGCGCTTTCTTCAAACCCCAACAGACAATGCTGCCATGATTAAAAAGAAAGATATCAACGGGGGTATCGATGCTGGAAATATGCAATACATCACGCGATAACTTTGAAATATAACCTTTTCGTTTATACGAGGCCGCCAATCCAGCCAGATCATAGCCTGTGGCTGTACAATAACTAACGCAACGCATAAAGGATTTTTTGATACTGTTCACACAATCGACCATTTTTGAGTTCGATATACCAGTCTAGGCGAATCCACTCCTGAAAGACAATATTTCACTTGACGAATCTGACGTAGAAGCTAATATTGCGTAATAAAGGATAACTTTTGATCAGGAGTATTATGCAGATCTTAGCCGCTCTATTTAATAAACGTAATTGCAAACAGCCTACCCCGTCGGTAGGATCACCCGTCAAGCCCTCTATACCCGCCCGTGACGCCCCTGAAACCACCCGACTCTATCTTTGCTATCCGTTTTATTTATACAGCAGAGCGCCTTTCATTCCGGGTTGAAAAAAACCTGTCAATTCAACCGATTATATGGCTTTGTCTGTAAAATCAGGCATTTCCATCATTTCTTTTCAGTTATGAGACTTTATCAGATAATTAGAGTAAAAACAGGACAATTTATAAGTCTTCGTGACCGCAAAAAATGCTCTTTTTCCCAAAAAATTTTTGAGGATTTTAATTAATACTTTCAAAAGCTTAATGCATTTTATTCAGGTCAAAGATTGACACTCTTTGGAGGGGTGGAGTACCGTGGTAGTAGGCTTTGAAATACCGTAATACCATTCGAATTTTTCAAACTTCTAGGAGACGACGTCATGGGTAACCAAAATCAACAAGGTGGCAAAAACATTCAAGGCGGCCAAGGTGGCCAAACAACAGGTACCGGTAACCGTCCACAAGGTACAAACACCGCTGGCGCAGCTGGTCAACGCCCAGGCCAACAAGGTTTTGATAAAAACAAAACCACAACAGGCACAGGTACCGGTACAGGTACTGGCACAGGCAGCACCGGTGGCACAACTGGTGGCAAAAGATAATATTAGGAAGAGAATACAAAGGGTAGCATGAAGCTACCTTTTGTATTCGATGTAAGTTAGGGATGTTTTACCGATGTCAGCAGACATCACTGACGTAGGGAAGCGAGGAGGAAACGTAAAAGGAAACTAAAAAAATGACATGGAATAATTAATGTTAAATAATGTTTCTTCATGAAAAGGATTTTAAACTTATATAGCCATTGTCCATTGTATTGTTGCCTTCGTGTTAATTGCGAAGGCTTTTTTTTGCCTGAGAATTTTTATGAAAGTGTTACGCGGGGAACTACCATTTCAGTGCCATTTTCCACAGAAGACTGTGAACTATGGCTTTCGGGAGTAGCAGGCACGGCACGCCATAGACTAAACCGATTGCCGGCAGTATATTGTGCGGCTATACGCTCAACTGCATAAATGATTAGCGGGATTCCAACTGTAGCAGTTGCGCTGAAAGTTAAAACATCCTGGTTGTTCAAAACATATTTTAACGCCGTCACTCCAGCCGCGCTCGCTGCTGACATCGTACCAACAAAAAGTGCTCCTCCTATCCCATCACAACGCACTAGTCGGCTCGCAGAACCTAGCATAAAGCCAAATGTAGATGAGTAACCAAATGCCCAGGCTTGATCGGAAACTCCGACTACCGAATAAATACTGCCTAAAAACCCCAGGACCGGCGCGGCATATAATTTTTTTGATAGTTGCACTAGATTATCATAGGTACAACAAATTATTTCCTGATCATACAATTCATGCGGCAGATCAATGACGTGATGAAAATTAACTTTTTCCGAGTAATCTACAGGATACAATTCGGGTAGCAATAAAGCGTGTTGTATTTCTAAATTTTTTTCGCTACACCATCGCATTATATCAAAAAATAAGCGATCTTCCTGAGCCAACCCGGTAGCGAGTGTCGTTAGTATTTCTTCTTCAAGTCGCCCTTCTTCATCCTGTATAAAAGCATGCACACTTAAAATTCTCTCAAAAAAACTTTTAATTTCATTATATAAAAGTTCGTTGAAAAACATTTCTTTCGTATGTAATTGCCAATCGTTAGTATCTGGGAATGGTTCCACGGATAAATATTGGATAGCGTTAACTGCTTCATACGTTAAGCCATTTTCAAGAGTAACTGGAAGAACCAGGATTTTCTGGGTTACCGGATCAAGAAAACGTAAAGGAATCACCAACCTGATCCTGTCTGAAATTGAATACAAAACCATTCCTTCAGGGACTGCTGCTTGCAATGCATTTTCTCTTGCTAAGGCAATCTCATAAACGGTTTTTTCTTCAAGCATTTCTTCTACTCTCTCGCTTAGCATAAGCATCTCATAATTTTTATGAGCATATTATACTTATCGAAGGATAACTGCGCAACTTTAGAATAAAGTTAGTCTTTTCAGCCACTAACACCGTTTTTCCCGGAAAAAATCGATAAGCAGTTTGCCACACGCTTCACTCAGTAAACCACCTTCGCAAGCCGGCTGGTGATTTAGTTTGTTAGCCGCAATGATTTGAAACGCGCTTACTATCGCGCCGGCACGCGGGTCTGTCGCACCATACACTATACGTTTCACTCTGGCATGGACTAACGCGCCTACGCACATAACACAGGGTTCCAACGTCACATAAAGAGTTGAGTTTACTAAACGATAATTTTTAATTTGGGTTGCGCCAGCGCGCAGCGCCAGAATTTCCGCGTGAGCGGTAGGATCGCAATGACTGATTGGCGAATTAAATCCTTCGCCGATAATGTGGTCATCGGCGATCAATACCGCGCCTACCGGTACTTCACCGCCTGCGCGCGCCGTTTCCGCTAATTGAATTGCATGTTGCATCCAAAACGTATCACGTTCGGAGAACATGTCATTCCCACTCAATGGTTGCGGGCGGCTTGCTGGAAATATCATAAGTGACTCGTGAAATGCCGCGCACTTCATTGATAATTCGGCTGGAAATTATTTCGAGAAATTCATAAGGTAACCGTGCCCAGTGTGCCGTCATGAAGTCCGCAGTTTCAACTACCCGCACTGAAACCACATGATCGTAATGACGCGCATCGCCTAATACACCGACTGATTTCACCGGTAAAAATACGACGAAAGCCTGACTGACCTTATTATAGAGATTTTGTTTTTTAAGTTCTTCGGTGAGAATTGCATCGGCAAGGCGTAATTTATCAGCGTATTCTTTTTTAACTTCACCTAAAATCCGCACTCCAAGGCCTGGGCCGGGAAAAGGATGGCGATAAACCAAATCGTTTGGCAATCCCAGTTCAAGCCCCAATTTACGCACTTCATCTTTAAACAATTCGCGTAACGGTTCCAGTAATTTTAACTTCATGTGGGCTGGCAAACCACCAACATTGTGATGCGATTTAATCACATGCGCGCCAGACGCGGACGCGCCCGCGGATTCAATTACATCAGGATAAATCGTGCCTTGCGCCAGCCATTGCGCATTATCGATTTTTTTGGCTTCGGCTTCAAAAACTTCAACAAATAATTTGCCGATTATTTTGCGTTTTTCTTCTGGATCAGTGACACCGGCCAACGCTGACAGGAACTTTTGTTCGGCGTTGACGGTAATTAAATTAACGCCCAAATGCTCGGCAAATAAAGTCTGGACTTCTTTGGCTTCATTCAATCGCAACAAACCTGTATCCACAAATACGCAGGTTAATTGCTTGTTGATCGCCCGGTGTAACAAGGTCGCGAGGACGGAAGAATCAACACCACCTGACAATCCCAACACGACATTATCACTGCCGACTTCTTGATGAATTTTAGTCATAATGCCATCGAGAATGTTCGAGACATTCCAGGATTGTTCGCACCCGCAAATCCCAAATAAAAACCGTTCAATGATACGGCGGCCTTGTTTGGTATGTGAAACTTCCGGATGGAATTGCACGCCATAAAAATTACGCGATTCATCCGCCATCGCGGTAATAGCTTCCGCGCCAGAGGTTGCCACCAATGTAAATTCGGGGGGCATCGTCGCGACATGGTCGCCATGACTCATCCAGACATCCAGCGTGGGCATACCGTCTGCTTGATAATCTTCAATGTGCTGAAATAATTTTGATGGGTTGCATAAATTAACTTGCGCATAGCCAAATTCACGATTTTTGCCGGGTGTTACTTTGCCGCCTAATTGTTCCGCCATGGCATGCATGCCATAACAAATACCTAACACCGGACAAGCTTGTTTAAATACCGCATCTGGCACGCGTGGCGCGGTTTTATCAAGAACACTTTCCGGGCCGCCCGATAAAATAATTCCCTTGGGCGCAAAATCTTTAATAAATTTTTCATCAACGGTGTTAGGATGTAATTCGCAATAAACTCCCATTTCACGCACACAACGCGCGATCAATTGAGTGTACTGGGAACCAAAATCCAAAATTAAAATGCGTTGTGCGTGTATATCTTTTTTTATAGTCATTAATAAGCCTCTTCGATTTGATAGTTTGGCGCTTCTTTTGTTATTTGCACATCATGCACATGACTTTCCCTGACACCTGCGCTGGTGATTCTGACGAATTCGGTTAACTGGCGTAAACTGTTGATGTCGGCGGAACCGGTATAACCCATGCCAGATCGTAATCCGCCAATTAATTGATTAATGATTGAAACCAGGGTGCCCTTGTAAGGTACGCGACCTTCAATGCCTTCCGGTACCAGTTTGTCAGCCGCGATCACGCCATCTTGAAAATATCTGTCACTGGAACCATGGCGTTGCGCCATCGCGCCTAAAGAACCCATGCCGCGATACGCTTTATAAGTACGGCCATGGTACAACTCAACTTCGCCCGGCGCTTCTTCCGTGCCTGCGAATAAACTGCCTATCATTACGGTGGAGGCGCCAGCAGCCAGTGCTTTGCATATATCTCCGGAGTAACGGATACCGCCATCGGCAATGACACCAATATGGGTACCTTCCAGCGCCTGGCTAACATTGGCAATGGCGGTGATTTGCGGTACGCCTACGCCCGTGACAATACGTGTCGTGCAAATTGAGCCGGGGCCTATGCCGACTTTAACGGCATCAACGCCAGCATCGGCTAACGCAATCGCTGCTGCAGCGGTAGCAATATTACCCGCGATCAGCGACAGGTCGGGATAATTCTTTTTGATATAGCGCACTTGTTCAACCACATTTCTGGAGTGGCCATGGGCGGTATCTACAATAATGACATCAACACCCGCGGCCACCAGGGCAGCGACGCGTTCTTCGGTTTCAGCGCCAGTTCCGACGGCGGCGCCAGCGAGTAGTTGACCTTGTCGGTCTTTACTGGCGAAAGGTTTTTCCTGTTCTTTCAAAATATCTTTTACGGTAATCATGCCGCACAGTTGGAATGCGTCATTTACCAGCAATACTTTTTCGATACGATGTTTGTGTAACAATTTACGGATCACTTCACGCCCGGTGCCTTCTTTGGCGGTTACCAGACGATTTTTGGGTGTCATAATATTGGTAACAGATTGATCAAGGTTGGTTTCAAAACGTAAGTCTCGGCTGGTAACTATGCCTACTAATTGTCGGTCATCTTCAATCACTGGCAAGGCGTGGAAATTATAAGAACGAATAATGTCTAGCACTTGGCGTACGGTGGCGGTTGGCGAAACTGTCATTGGATCTTTGACTACACCACTTTCAAATTTTTTGACTTGACGTACATGACGAGCCTGGTCTTCTATGGTCATGTTTTTATGGATAATTCCCAGGCCACCTTCCTGGGCCATGGCGATAGCCAGACGCGATTCCGTGACCGTATCCATTGCCGCCGATAACAAAGGAATGTTTAAGACTATATTGCGAGTCAAATGAGTTTTAAGGTCAACATCTTTGGGAAGAATAGCCGATAAAGCAGGTAACAGCAGTACATCATCAAAGGTAAGTGCGTCTTGAACAAGGCGTATGGTCATCGTTAATTCCCCCAGCAGAGTGTCCGGTTAAAATTAACGAGGCATTATACACTAGTGTTTCATGAATTGTGTAGTGAAAGGTTTTGTTGTTTTGACTTTGTGTCAAGTCAGTGCAGGCTGGCATGACACGGTGGCTTGTAATACTATCTGCACTTATGGAATCCATTGATATCAGCCAATCAGAAGAAATTTTTACTGTCAGCCGGTTAAACCGCGAAGCGCGATTTATTCTGGAAGGCAGTTTTCCCCTGTTGTGGGTGGAGGGAGAAATTTCCAACCTGGCAATTCCCTCCTCTGGGCATTGGTATTTTTCACTGAAAGACGCGGCGTCGCAGGTGCGGTGCGCGATGTTTAAACCGAATAATCGCCGCATGGGCTTTGTGCCTAAAGATGGCATGCATGTGATGATGAAAGCCCAGGTCAGCTTATATGAGGGGCGCGGGGAATTTCAATTAATAGGCGAGCACCTTGAAGAAGTCGGTGAAGGCCAATTACGCAAAGCGTTTGACGAATTAAAAAAACGTTTATTGGCTGCTGGCTTATTCGATTCCAAACACAAAAAAACCTTGCCGGTTTTCCCCACTGCGATTGGGGTGATTACTTCACCCACCGGTGCGGCAATACGGGATATTTTAAGCGTCTTGGGTCGGCGGTTTGCTAATGTGCCGATAATTATTTATCCCACACTAGTGCAAGGTGATGCGGCCGCCGCTAATATCGTCAACGCTATTCATTTAGCCAATGAACGTCAGGAATGCGACGTGCTGATTCTGGCACGGGGCGGCGGTTCTCTTGAAGATTTGTGGCCGTTTAATGAAGAAATTGTCGCGCGCGCCATTTATAACAGTGCTATTCCGCTGATTAGCGGTGTGGGCCATGAAGTTGATTTTACGATCGCGGATTTTGTCGCCGATGTGCGCGCACCTACGCCTTCCGCCGCCGCGGAATTAATTGCCCCGGATGGCGGTGAATTACTTAAGTCATTAAATTTTGCCCGGCAACGGTTAGTGCGTCTGGTACAGCAGCAATTCCTGCAATTACAACAGCAGTTGGATTGGATTAACAAACATTTACATCAACAGCATCCCAAACGACGGTTGCAAGAACAAACTGAACAAATTCAAACTGCGATAATCACTTTGATACGTTTGCAAACCCAACTCATAGTCCATAGAAAAGCCCTGTTACAAACATTGATGGCCCGATTAGCCAGTTTGACTCCTAAACATAAAGTAAGGGAATTAAGTCAGTATTTATTGTTCCAGCAACAACAATTAACCACCTCGTTGACGAGTAGTCTGCAATTATTGCGCGAGCAATTGGGTAGCGCCGCGGCCACACTGGATGCCTTAAGTCCACTTGCGACTTTACACCGCGGTTATGCGGTGGCTACTAAAAAACAGCATGTTTTAAGCAGTTTTAAGGACGTTAAATCCGGCGATAATATTAAGGTGCGCTTGCATGAAGGCGTATTGCTCTGTGTAGTGGAAGAGTCTCAACCCAATTGACGTTTTTTGGATTTCAACTTTTTGGCTTTTTGTTTGATGGTCTTGGCCAGGGTTGAATAAGCCGCGACCTGGGCGTCACGGGTTTTTTTAACCAGTTTTTTCTCATAGGTTTTAGTGATTTGTTTCACTTCCATTAACGCGGTCTTTAATTTGATGCGTGCCAGTTTTTCTTTGCGCTTTAAGGCACTGACTTGTTTTTTCAATTTGGTGAGCATTGCCTTATGCTTTGGGACCATGATGAATTCCTTTTATTTAACCGTTCTTGACCACATCCTTGTGCATGAACAGCGTCTTACATGATATTAAGCGGGCGGTATAAATGCAACCGCCGCATTTTCATTCTGGCGCTTTAATAAGCGTTCGCCAAAATTCTGGTGCGCTTCTACCACCCGATACTCCGGTAAAATATTTTTAAGCGCCGCTTCGTAACTTTTGCGGGTAATAAAAATCACGCCGGGCTCTTTGCCGGTTAACACGGTCATGGCAGCGGATAAATCCACGGTCCTGGGTAAGGTATGACTATCCAGGGACATGGGATAATCTTTCACGGTGGGGGGTAAATGCAGATAAAAACGTATTTTGCTTTCCGGGTCCAGCATGACGAAATGCCAGGTTGACCAGGGTTTAATTTTACTGGCCTGGCTTTCGAGCGTGTTAGCGAAATGCGTTAAGCCGCCCTGGGAATAATAAAGCGGTTGGACTACATCAAAACTTAAGAACAATAACAGAAAAAAACTTACCGCTAAGCGGCCAGCCCACACGCTACGCTGCGTCAGCCCCGTTAAAAACCATTCGGCTATCATTAAAATCGCAAATGGCACCATAGGTAAAACATAATAATTGCGCCGTGAACCACTCAAGGTAAAAAAGATAAATAATAATAACACTGCCCAGCTCATGGCGCGGTTACCCGGACTCATATTTTTCCAGCGTGATTTTAACGACCATAGTGTAGGTACTAAAAAGAATGCCCACGGCAATAAATAAATCGGCAAATAAATAAAATAAGTATAAATTGGGCCTTTATGATCGAAAGGTTGAAAATAGCGCAACACATTTTCACGGTAAACCAGCATCAAACCACTTTCACCATAACCATCACTGGCAACGTGGCTAGATGCCCAGAATGGCAGCACGTAAACAATTAAGGCCGGTAGCATGGCGAATAAAAAAGACCAGCGTAAATGGTTTTTCCATTGCTGGCGTTGCAGTAAGTCGGGAAATATCACAATTAACGGCACAATCGCGCCAACCAGGCCTTTGCATAACGAAGTCAACGCCAGCACCATAAAGAATACGGCATAATTAAAAAAGCTGGGACGGTCTTTCGTTTCATAATACCAGTACACGGCAAACACTGTGCCACCCAGATTTAACATATCCGCGCTGCTGGTTTTCGCCCAAAAAATAAAGTAAAAAGTGGTTATCAAAATCCAGCCTGATAATAAGCCCAGACGCTGGTCTTGCAGTTTTGTTCCCAATTTATAAATCGACCATACGGCCAGTAAACCCGCCAAAGCGGAAGGCAAACGCATGGCCCAGATGGAAAATTGTCCGGTCAAAAATGAAAAGCCGGCGATTAACCAATATGACAATAAGGGTTTGTCGTAGTAATCCACATTATTAAGATAGGGATGCAAAAAATCATGGCGGTAAAACATGCCATAAACGATATCGGCCCAGCGATGTTCCTGCGTCCAGATTTCCCTGCTGCCTAGCAATGTCAGCAACATCACAGTGGCGGCGAACATTAAATAGAATAGTTTGGCGTGCTTGCCCCATAATATTTCTGACCAGGTTTTTGGCTCCATGGCGGCGCTCCTTGTTGGTAGCGGAACAGTATAAGTTTGTCGCTGTAAAAAAGCATTAGCTACAAAAATAAATAGACAATCAAATGATAGCTGCTAACATTAAAAACCTCACCATCCCGGGAGTTTAAAACATGTTCAAAGGCAGTATGGTCGCGCTGGTCACTCCTATGCAAGCGGATGGTTCTATTGATAAAAATTCGCTACGCAAATTAATTGACTGGCATGTGGAAGCTAAAACCACTGCGTTGATTATCGCTGGCACCACCGGTGAATCCGCTACGTTAAATAGTGCTGAACGGAATGAAATAATTGCACTGGCGGTCAAACATGCCGCGGGCCGTTTACCTATCATCGCGGGCACGGGAACTAATTGTACTACTTCTTCGATTGAATATACGAAGGCCGCTGAGCAAGCTGGTGCTGACGCGTGTTTGTTAGTGACGCCTTATTACAACAAGCCTACGCAAAAAGGTTTGATTGAACATTTTAAATTAATTGCCGCTAACAGTAGTTTGCCGCTGATTTTATACAATGTTCCTGGCCGCACAGCCTGTGATATGTTGCCGGAAACAGTAGAGCACTTGGCCAAAGTGGCACGGGTAATTGGGATCAAGGAAGCGACTGGCGATTTAAAGCGCGCCAGTGAAATTCAACAACGTTGTGGCAGTCAGTTTATGCTATACAGTGGTGATGATGCGACCGGTGCTGATTTCATGTTGCAAGGTGGGCATGGGGTGATCTCGGTGACGGCGAATGTCGCTCCGCGAAAAATGCAGGAATTATGTGTAGCGGCGCTGGCGGGTGACAAAGTGCTGGCAAACCAGTTGAACATGGAATTGATGCCTTTACACAAAAAATTATTTCTCGAAGCCAACCCTATTCCCACTAAATGGGCACTGCATGAAATGGGCTTGATTCCTGCAGGAATACGTTTACCCTTACTGCCGCTGGATGAGCGTTATCATCAAGATTTACGCGCGGCGTTACAACAATCTGGCACTTTGCCGGTACAGGTATGATATGTCTTATTTAAAGTTTTTAATGATAGGTTTTTTACTGGTTAGCTTGATTGGCTGTTCACATTTATATGGTGATCATGGTGTTCTTAAAAATCGTGATACGGATTATTTGAAGGCGCAGAATATTTCGCCTATAGAAGTTCCACCGGGTTACAACAAAGCCGCGATTCAAAATAATTATCCCGTCCCACCCAAACAATACCCCGGCAGCAAGGCCCGCGTTGATTTAACCCCACCTGGCCTGGAAACCCCACCAAACGCCCTGCCCCCACCGCCATAATCAGTTACTCTGGCAACCGCTGCACTTCATGTATATAATGCGCAGCACTTGGAGAGGTACCGAAGTGGCCATAACGGCGCTGACTCGAAATCAGATGGTAGGCGTAAGCCTGCACGTGGGTTCGAATCCCACCCTCTCCGTATCAGTTCATATTCCTCAATATGTAGCCCAATACCTTTGAATCAACTTCAATAGACTTAAATTCCTTAATCTTTGACAAAGTCTGATAGCACTCTAATTGACTAATTAAAGTTAAAGTTATTTTGTCAGCATGCGAAATAACCATAAATCCCCCTTGATCTAGTATCCGACTAGATTCTTGTCTATTTTACCAGTGCAGTCTTAACGCATTATTAAGGGAATTAAACAGGGTCACACCTGCGTAAGTGCTTTATTTATATTGTCACATATGAATTAATGGAGCATAGATTGCGAGATGTTTATTGAATGAGGAAGATGTGTTTGCCCATACGTTTACATTGAAACCTGCAAAGCAAATAACGTTGAGCCATATCAATATCTATGCGCCATGTTAAATCGTATTCGTAAATGCGTTACCCAGGAGGATTACCTAAAACTGTTGCCACAGGTTATTCAGATTTAGCGTTCAGTACGTTTACTAACATACTAATATCACATAGAGAAAGTACTCAGAGGGTCAAGGCCTTGATAACCCTATACATTCATTCCCAAGCGAGGGATATCAACCATTTCAGTACCCGTCAGAGACGCAATAGTGGTATTAATAGTTGGAGTTAATAAACCGAGTGCTACCACTGATAAAAACTGATCAGAACTACACTTGCTAAGTTCACGATATAAAGAATTCATTACCGTTCTGAAAGTAAATTTTGGCTTCTCCTCTGCTGCTGAAGAAAGTGTGCTTAACTCTGCGGTAGAATCTGTATCATGGATTTGCCCTAGTTGTTTAGCCATGAAGAATCCAAGATGATGTTTTAGAGAAGGATTATAATATTTAAAAAACGAAGGTCTTACACCGCCAGCAGAACAACAATTGTCATCTATTCCGATCGAAGCCTGTATGGCTAGTACTTCTTCTGAATGTTGTTTGTAGCCTTTGGGATCTAATCGTATTAATACCTGAATAATATCAAATGTATTTAATTTTTTATTTTGAGAGCATGTCAATACCGCCTGACAACGCGCGTAGCGATTGTCATTTATTTTTTTCTGAATAGCGTCACCTTTTTCTAACTCAGTAAAAATAATTTGAGTGGCATTTGCCTGGTTACCAATGTCGTCAATTTTTTCGCGCATGGCAGCAGATAATAAATTTTTTGCATAATAATACCCTTCGGTTACTTGTTCTAAAGCTGATAAAAATGCAACTTCTGCGCTAACTTTTCTGGCTTGCATTCTGGAAATTATTTGGGCAAAAAAATCTGGTATCCTGGTATTAACAAAATTTAACAGTCGCGGGCCATATGCGGCGACAGAATCTGCTATCTCTTTTGTATTGATCTCTTGCATAGCGATGTCGGCTTCAGTCGGGGAAAACTTTAACTTGGTAATTAAAAGGTACTTGCTATCATCATTTTGTCTTCTTGAAAGGGCCACGCATTGATGAATACCTACAAGACGAGCGCTCTCTGTAGCCTCTTCGAAGGCGAGTTCCTTGAGGTCTTTTTCAATTTCTGGAATCTGACTAAGACAATCTACATGCCATTTTTTTAAAATGTAATTATCACTATTTGCATCAAGAATATTTTTGAGCTTAGTTATTGCAAGTTGATAATATTCAGGATCGTCCAGTGCAAGTACCGCGAGCATGACTTGTTTAAAAGTCGTAATCTGAGTCGTTGCGATTTGCTTTTCAAACGTACTGTAAGTTTTACGAACTCTGCTCGGCATGCTTTTCTCGGTAAAATATTTTATTGTTTAAGGTCAAAAGTAGAGTTTATTAAAAATGTAGTTTACTCTCTTCTGCTTGTCGAAAGAAGCATTTCTTGCACAGTATGGTTGATATGTATAGTTTATAAACAACAAAGCAGGATTTTTTAGAAACGGGGTCAGGCTTACGCAAGTGCGTTATTATTTTAAAATGCACTTACGCAACTGGCAACTGATCATGGCGTAGATGCAGAGAAGCGTTGCTGCTTCGAAGCCTATTGAGTGTTGATAGTTCCACTGGCACCGTTAAACCATGCATCTTCTGTTAGTTCAAGATACGCAAAACCACTTGCATCAAAAGTGCTTGCAGAAAACTTTGAAAAAGATTCTCGCCCATTAGCAGAACGCTTACCTTTCAACCCTATATTATTCCTCTTTTGTAAATCCTAATTTTGCTCTTTCAATCATTTTTTTCACTTCGGTATTTTCATGAACTGACTTAAGTTCAACTTCCCTATGGTGTGTTGCGAATACTCTGAAAATTTCATCGGCAAATGCTTGACCAATAAACTCTACATCTTCAAAATCAAATATTACCATTTTAAAAAGTTCAACTCTGGCAAGCACACGTTTTGCTTGAGATCGGGATACGAGCTTATCATTTCCATATTGAGCAAGACGTACGGGAACCACAGTTTTATTAAATCCATAGTCATCGTCTAAAGTATATTGATCAAATATTTTTCTCTCTGTACGCGAAGTATGATTGTCCAACTTCATCCATACAGCTGTCCCACTTTGAATTTTATCACTTTCCAAAATCCAATCTTCTGGATAACCAAACTTATGCGAGAAATAAACACCACCTGACAAAATATCATATGAGTCAAACATTCTGGATGTGAAAAATATTTCCTGTCCGCTATGATTTTTGGGGTCGGTGGTAAGTTTTCCTTTCGAAAGTTCAAGGAGAGCATGCCGTTCGTCTAACAAATTCATGGCTGTTTGAATTTTCTTGAAAATTCCCATGCCATTATCAATCATGAGCATCTCAACACTTTTAGCAGTTTTTCTTATATAAATAACCACTTCAGTCCCACCTGAGTGGTCTACTACGTTATTAAACATTTCAGTAAATCCATAGTGCCAAATATCCAGAACATTTTGTGGTTTATTACCCAGTACTTCTTTTATATCTTCTCTCCATATTCTATCTTCAGCTAATCCAGGTACAATTTTAT
This sequence comes from Pseudomonadota bacterium, assembly GCA_040389045.1. Lineage (GTDB taxonomy): Bacteria > Pseudomonadota > Gammaproteobacteria > DSM-16500 > DSM-16500 > UBA5158. The sequence goes on from JAZKAT010000046.1 coordinate 35,103, forward strand.
AAACTTTCCGCCATTCTAAAATTGCTATTAAACTGTAAATCGTGTTTTTAGTATTTCCACTCTTTGCCAGCGAGTTTTCTAAAGTTAATTTCTGCAGGTGTTTATTGATTGCTTGGCGAGAAATTTTAAAATGCTCAGCGGCTATTTTACCTATGTCATTAGGATGTTTTTCGATATTATTCAAAATATATTTTCGAATATCCTCCCCTCTGGCACGAACTTTTGTCATTTTGAAAATTCCTGGCTTTGTCAACCTTAGGGTAGATGATTGTCAACTTTAGAGGTTATTATTGTCAACTTATATTAGAGTTATTGTCAACTTAAGCTGAATTATTGTCAACCTTTATAAATATTATTAAAATTAACACATTGAATATATTGAAATTACTCTAAAAAAGACATTTCTGTCTAAGTAACATGATTTTATCTCTAGATTTAACCCAAACAATAGATCAGACATTAACCTATTCTGTTCTTCTAGTTTATTTTTGAGGTATATTGGGTTTTTGCTTTGCGATGAGCTAGCCATGAAAACATACAAAGTTATATTCTTCATGGCTGTATAATTTACCTATTAATTCTTTTCATTTTGTTCTCCAATATGGCTCGTATACCCCCCTTGAAACTTGACATATTCGATCAAAAGTACTACTATTATTAGTAATATTGATACTATATGTCAACCAAACTATGAATATTCATGAGTTTTTTAGCCAATATCCTATATTTACTCACGAAGAGTTTAACCACTATTCACGCGCAGAAGGGAGTAGTAAATCTCATACACAAAATGAAATCCTAGCCTACCATTTAAAAAAACATCACATTATTCGTATACGCCGCGGGCTTTTTGCAAGTATCCCCCTTGCATACAAAAAGTTTGCTGATGCCTTTCCTGTTGACCCATATTTAATTGCAGGTCGTATTAGTGAGGATGCCGTTTTAGCCTATCATACGGCCTTCGATTTTCATGGAATTTCATATTCTATTTATCATCAATTTACTTTTCTGTCACAACAAAAAATTCGGGCATTTAAATTTCATCAAGCGAATTTTCTTTGTCTACCATTTCCGAAAAAACTCTACGAAGAAGATCAACTAAATTATGATGTTCAAACTGTGGATCGCCAAGGATTAAATATTAAGGTAACAGGGCTTGAACGCAGTATCGTTGATGCCCTTGATCGTCCCGATTATTCAGGGGGTTGGGAAGAGATATGGCGGTCAACTGAATATATCCCAATATTAAACCTTGATAAAATTATCGAATACGCTTTTTTATTAGATAATTCCACAACTATTGCCAAGGTTGGTTTTTTTCTCGAACAACATAAAGAACAGTTTAAAGTTGATGAACATGCGCTTATAATGTTAGAAGAGAAAAAGCCTAACAATATCCACTATCTAGAACGCCTCAAACGCGAACCCGGCAAGTTAATCAAACGATGGAACCTTATTGTTCCGAACTCTATTCTTAAGCGTACATGGGAAGAACCAAATAATGATATTTTCTAAAGAAAAATTACAACAAGAAGCAATCGCTACTGGATTTCGAACTGAAATACTTGAAAAGGTATTTTTATTAATGGATTTGCTATCAGAATTTTCAACCTATCCCTCTTTAAAAAATAAATTAGCATTAAAAGGTGGAACAGCATTAAATCTATTACAGAATGGGCAGAAGACTTAGCTACACAATGCCAAAATGCTTTTCATCGCATAATACCTTTAACCAGTCTAGAAGTGGAATTCTTAGATTGCTTATTAGATCAAGGAAAAATTGAACCACATTTATTATGCAATGATAGTCGTTTGATAGAAAATATAAAATTGCACCCAGCACTTAAATGGTCTGCGCAGAATGCAAGCCGATAAAAGGATAAAGAGGCCAGCTTGTTCTCCCGTATTCCGCTACGCTGCATACGGGCTACGATTTTAAATCCTTTATTCAATCAATTGCTTTTGACATAAGATTTCTTTTAAAGGGACACCAGACCAATCATCTAAAGCAAAATCGATTTCTGTAAAACCCATGCTTTTGTAAAAAAGTCGGCCTTGAGTGTTTTTTTCGAAAACCCAAAGTAATATTTTTTTGTAGCCTTTGCCCTGAAATTCCTTGATGGCTTCATTAAATAATAGTCTGCCAATCCCTTGTCGCCATTTATTGGGTAAAATATACATGGCACCCAGCTCTATCGCAAAAGGAGTGTCTGCAATACGCATTCGTGGAGAACAAAAACTAATAAATCCTATTATTAAATTATTAACTTCAGCCACTAAAATATCGGCTTCTTCTGTATGTATCAAGCCTTCCCATCTCTTGGTTTGAGTTGGGATTGAAAGATTATTTAAAAATTCATTGGGGACAATGCCACGATAAATTGTCTGCCATGACTTAACATGAACTTCGGCTATTCCCGCAATATCTGATAAAGTGGCATGTCTTATTCTTGGCAACATAATCTTATCTCTAAAATTTTACCTCAGGTTATAGATCATATATTAAGCTATTCTGTTCTTCTAGTTTATTTTTGAGGTATACTGGATTTTTGCTTTGAGACGAGCAGCCATGAAAGGATAGAAAGTTATACCTATAACTGAAGAGTATATTGAGGCTTTTCACGTCGCTTTTGATAGCGTAGCCCGGGAGCTTAAATTTCTTGCTTTGGTGGAAGCACCGCCGTTAGAAATGTTTCGCAAACATATATTGGAAAATATAAGTAAAATGACTAAAGCTTTTTCCTTGGAATAGTTTACAGATGAAATCATATCAATCTAAATTAACGATTCGTTTTCGTGCTAAGTTGTCTCTTGCTAAAAATAAATCGGAAATATTTTTTGTTCTGCCTAAGAGTACGAAACTTTCAGCTGGAGATGTGGTTGAGGGGATTATTAATACGTTTCCTTTTCGGGCGGCGCTTGAATCGAATAAAGGAAGTCTTTGGGTTAGGGTTAGCGAAGCCATGCAGGGTATTGCCGGTGTAAGTGCAGGTGATACGGTGGCAGTTGAAATTACGCGGGTTGGAGAAGAGGCGGAGATTAGGATTCCATTGGATTTGCGCAAGGCTCTTGCTGCTGATGTAGCGGCGCAGGCATTGTGGGATGAAACAACGCCTATGGCGCGGCGGGATTGGGTTCTCTGGATTGGTACAGTTAAGCAATTGGGAACGCGTAAAATTCGGATTGAAAAAGCTTGTTCTATGCTGGCGGCAGGGAAGCGCAGGGTTTGTTGTTTTGGAGGATTGAAATGGCTTACGAAGGATTATCCGTCTTCGGAGGATATATGGGTGCCATTGCCGGGTTTGAAGAAGAAGGGTTTGGTGAAATCGTAAAGCAGCGGGCAGTAGTAAAACTGATATCCCACTCTATCAATAACTTATTATTACTTATCACGATCTTTCTTTACTAACTTCTCATTAATTTTATTTGCTTTAATCGAATATTTACCATCTCCTAAAGATTCGGAGAGCATAGTAATAACTAAAGTATTTAAACTAACACCTTCTTCTTTTGCTTTATTCACAAGACGCAAATGAATAGACTTTGGAACACGTTGCACCCATTTACCACTTTGGCTTTCTAATTCGCCAGGATTTGGAATCGCTCTGTTAATTTCTTTCGCCGTTTCAATCCACGCATCTACTGCATCTTGACCATTTGTTATAGCTTCATCAATCGTCTCGCCATCAGACATACAGCCAGGAAGATCAGGAAATTCAATAAAATAACCGCCACCCTCTTCGTTTGAGAGTTGACGGATATTAAATGGATATTTAGTTTTCATATATAACTCCTTCTCTCAAACTATTTTATCCGCTTTAGTCATGCATGCATAGTACTACATTTAGTACTAAAATCAATACGATCTTTTGTGACTTGAAGTGGTTGTCTACAACGGCGCTAACTCAAAATCAGATGACAACATTGTCAAACATTTGAGCTAATCTGCGAAGGGTCATTGTCAATTTAAGC
>JAZKAT010000047.1:0-21647 GCA_040389045.1 Pseudomonadota bacterium
GACTAAATGATAAAAACTGTTGGGCTTCGCTGCGCTCAGCGCCAACCTACGACTTAACCTAACCTGCATTTTTTCTATCTTCACCTCTCCCCTTGTGGGAGAGGTCGACACCGTAGGTGTCGGGTGAGGGGTGTTTTTGGTTTCCGGAATTATTTTTATTAAAAGCACCCCTCACCCGTCGCTACGCGCCGACCTCTCCCACAAGGGGAGAGGTGAAGAGCTTTTGGTGATGGCTTTATGCGCAAGAAAGCAGTGAAAAGCCGACATCTTCTACCAGAAAAGATATTATTGAAATACCCCATCTATCCCTGTATCATCCCACGAATGATAATCATTCTCATTTAGGGTCATTTGTGAACATTAAAAATATAAGCAGGCAAGTGTTTAGTGGAGTGTTTACGGGCGGGGCTACCGTGGCGGCGGGGTTTTTGAGTTTTGCGGGGATGTTCATTATTGCGCCAGGCTTGGGGTTTTGTTTAACCGCGTTAGTGTTGGCGGTGGCTTATGAGGGGCAGATTTTTAATGAAGCGATTTCGAAAGCTTTACGTAGAATGTTTGATCAAGATTTTCTTAAGAAAGGCATAGCAGATAGAGAAATCAAACAGTATTTGCGTAAAATCAAATTAGCCAAGCATGCGCAAAACACTTCGGTGGCTGAGTCCGAGATAGAATTATTTCCCTCTGATGTTAAAAATAATATTTTTGCGGCGGCTTATCTGGAACAATCCAAGGTGGCGCATAAACATAACCATGATGCCACACCAGCCTGTGCAGCGCAGCAAGTAGAGGCCGAGCAGGAATTAGAAACATTAAAAATTTATTTTGTCGAACAGTTAGGAAAAAAACGCAAGTCCTGGGCAACACTTAATCCTCAGGAACAAGCCGTCAAAGATATTATTGGCGATAAACAAAAAGCATTATTAAAAGAAATAAAACGCAAGCAATGGTTAATTCGTTTTTCCTGGCTATTTGCCATAGGTGGCGGAGTGAGTTCAGGGTTTGCGGCATTTAGCGCAATTCAGGAAGGTGTAGCTACACTGGCGGCATCGTTTTCAGTATTGAGTGCCATACCCGGTGGGGTATTAGTTGCATTGGCAGTATTTGCCGCGTTTGGTTACACCTTCATGCTTTATCAAACCACGGCCGACATGGTGCAAGCTTATGATGGTGAATGGCGGAAGTATTGTGAACGACGCGAAGATGAAACTGCCACGCTGCATGTTTTACGCATGGTGGGTATGGTACTTGTAGCGGGTGTAGGGATATTTGCGACGGTTGCCACGGCGGGTACCTGGTGGTATGCAACCAATAAGGGTGCCATGTTATTAAGATTAGGTGAATCTGCCGCGCAGGGGATTCGTAATATATCCGTGCCGTTGATGGCGGTTTCAACCTTAATTTTTAATGTAGCTAACTCGCTGTCTTGGGTAGATAGAATCAGTCGTAGAAATTTCAGAGCAGAAATTGGAAAAGAATTAAATAATATTAGCACGGCCTGGAATAGTGAAAATATCATTCAATTTGTTAATCCGTTTCGCGTAATTGAAAAATTTATTGCATACACAGCAAGAAGTTTATTATTTCTAGGTCATATCATTAGCATGGGTCTTATTTCAGACCGGCTTGATCCATTGCCGCCGGTGTTGACAACGGCCCTTACCGCGGCCAATGAATTGACCGTGGATTTGAATTATATGCCAAATGAAGAAACAGAAGAGCATGCGGGTCATGGCTCAAAATTTCTGGATGTTATTTTATTTCCGGTCACCTTGGTGGTTGGCAGTTTTAAACTCCTGGCTGTAGCATGGGATGCGCCATTTTCTGGTTTGAGTGATGCCTGGAAAAAATCTTTTCCTAGCGATGAAGAGTGGTACAGTTACGGTCATAGTCATGGACCTGGCCAGAAACATGATCATGGTCATGCTCATAGTCATGGTCACAGTCATGGTCTTCACGAACATGGGCATGGACATGGGCATGCAAACGGTCGTCATAAGCCGAAAAAATTAACCTGCATCGAAAAGTGGCGCTCGAGTACTTCTGTCATTAACGGTTTGGGTATCAATACAGAAGCTAGCTTGCGGCAGGAAAATTCGCATTCAGCGGGTGGAACTAAAACCACAGCGAGAAATCCAGTAAATGATCAAAAAATCAGCCAAACATTGTCCGCATCGGGTGGGAAACCAGCGGAAGTTAGCAAGTTGAGACGATAAAACCATTGTATTCAAGCACATTGCTGTCTATAATATGCTCATTACATAATAAGATGAGTGGTTAGTAGCGATGAGTTTACCTAGAGAAAAACTAAAGCTTGCCAATTTTTCCAGAAAACAAAAAGCCGAAGAAAAACTGATTGAAGATGAAGAGTTTAATGAATTCGCCCACACTACAGCGGTACGATCGTGTTTGCCAGAATTACCAAAGCTACCTAAATATTTTCAAAATCAGCTGGCAACGAATGAACTTGAAGAAGTTAATGACCCGGACAGTTTCACCTTAGAACAATCCATTTGGAGTGTGTGGAATTTTTATCACAGACTTAAAGTTGCCACATTGTTTATTTATAAATTTATAGATAATCCCACGGTAGCTGCCTTATATAATGAATTTCCCGAACTTGAAATTAATACTCGCATTGCCAGGAAAATTTTCAACTTACCTACTGTATTTTTCCCCGCCAGCGCATCTCAGACTGCCGCGATTATATTTGCTGATCCACTTAAAGATTTTTTTCTACAGTATATTGTTACTTCCTATATTTGCATGGAACAGTTTGCTCAAGAAATTGAAAGAGTCTTTACGCAAGATGAAAATAATATTTTAACCGCGCCTGATTTGGAGTTATTACGAAAGTTTATCAGAAAGTTGAATGGATCATTTAAATTAATTGAAAAAGCCATAGAAAAAATTAAAAATGAAAACGTGTTATTGTTCGCGGATACTTATGATTATGAAGATGAAAATACTTTTTATTTGCGAATTTTTCGAGAATTTGAGGAAAGTAACAGTTTAGCAACTTATCTTAATACCGCCACTACCAGTGATAAAATCTGGGATGAGTATGATAAAGAAATTGAGGCGATTGATGACGACAGCAGTTTTGAAAAGTGCGCGGTTGAAGCCAAGTTAAATCTTGAGTTAGAAGAGTTTTTTTATGGATTATTAATTAGTGAAATGTCCATCTTTCATACCGTTAAAAATGCTATTGTTTTGCCGGGAGTGATTGATGAAGAAATTACTCTCTATTTAAAAAGTTATGATGCAAAGAAAAATATCGAAGAAAAAAAAGATACCGAGCAAATAGCTAGCAAACAAAAAGAAATAATTGAAAAGTTTGTTATTAACAGCGATCTTGTCAGTTATATCAACCATATTAAAGAAATAAGTGAAGATGATGAAAGGATTAGATGCTGCAGGGATTTTTATTATGAAATTAGAGATACGCTTGCAGTTATTTTTTATATTTTTAAAAATATAGTCGAAGAAAACCCTATTAAAAGAAATCAGCAGGTCAGAGAAATAGTAAATTCAATAAATGAGTTGCAACGTCAAATAAATAATAAACAGAGTGTTAAGCCGGTACTTGAGGCGGAAATGCCGGCGGTTTCTGCTCAGCCTAAACCTGCTCATTTTCCTAGAAAGCGTCAGCGGATATCAAAGACTAAAGAAAAGGGTGTAACTCAGCAAGTTCAGGCTAGCGTGGCGATAGTCAATGATAAAGCTAAAGACGCAACACCTCCTGATCCAAAAGCCGAATTAAATGAAAGATATCAAGCCGGTTTAAAGATTCAAGAGGAATTAGAAACAAAAGCTGGTGAATTTCTTTCCGAATTTGGCAGAATTTTTATCGCCCTGGGGGCCATTAGCAAATTTGACAAATTAGATAAAGAATTAAAGGGCTTAAAAGGGCGATTTAAAACAGAATTTGAAAACGTTAAGAATATGTTAAAAGGGCAAGCCAAGATAGATTTCAAAGATTTTGACAAAGCTAAATACTCAGAAGATTTGCAAAAAAAGCTAATCAAATGGGAAATGGGTTTAAAAAAATTGTTGGAAACCATCATTGGTCAATTAAAAAAAATGAATGACATTAATGATTCATTAATAGGTTTGACTGCGCCACGGTTTAAAGTTAAAAAGTTTGAAGAACCAAGAAGACGCAATAGTGAAAAATCAATTAAAGAACCAACACAAGTCTTACCAAAACCTGGCTTAGTTAGAAGTGTAAGTGACAATGGTCCGAGTCCGTCAACGGTAAAACTAAGAGAGTTAGAAGTGTTGGAGAGGCTTTTCCAGCGAAAGATGGGGCCAGAGGAAAAACATCCCGCGCTAAACAAAAGTCAAAGTCAGACTAATGTGCCTGCTGCTAGCATTCAACCGATTACGCCAAAAAGTTTAAATAGTTCATTAACAAGCCCAACTCATTCGATTGATGATGACAACCAATTCGCTGCCGCTAGTATAGTACCTGGATTTTTAAAGAAAGAGAAAGTGGTGCTAAACCGTAGTCTAAGTGAAGCGGATGCATCTGCTATTTCGGTGGATCCCTATTTGTTAGCTACAGAAAGGGATGACGTATCATCAACTCCGGCGCAATCCAATAATGAGAGTTTACTGGCAGGCAGTAGGAGTTTATTCTTTTCGCAAAGTAGAATTGAGAATGACTGTGCAGCTGAGGCGGTTATTTTTCAGCTCGATACAAAGGCGACGGATAGTCAGCCAAGTAAAAAGAGGGATATTTTAGTTGAGCTCTCGAACTTGCAATTGGAAGCTAAGCTTGAATTTGAAAGTGAAATATTTGATGAGTATGATGTTGATGAAGCGCTTGCGGAATTAGCGAATGAAGAAGCGAGGTTAAGAGAAGATAAGCGTGATGCTGAAGAACTGCTGGAAATTGCTGCTTCCACAAGGATGTCGGAAATAGATGAACCAGTGGTTGAGCTTACTTCTAGAATTCAAAGTAGGTTTTTTGGGGACCCTCAATCAATAAAATCAAATGATTGGAAAAGTCCCGTCGAATCGAGTCAAAATCCTGACGAGTTTGAGGTAAGCCGGCTTTGGAATCAGCCTCAATAATGATACGATTTTACCCCGTCATTCTTCGTAAGCATACGCATAATTATAATTACTATAATTACTCTTGGTGGGGGTAATTTGGTTGAAGATCAAACCGTGAATTTGCACACCGTTTTTCTTGGCGCGTTTGGCAGTGACTTCGATTTCTTCCACTACGTTAGAACCACCGCCTATGACTAATAAATTAGTAGTGGCGCGTCGGGCTATCACTATGCCATCGGTAACAGCCAAAATCGGTGGCGTATCTATAATCACATAATCATAATGTTGTGATAACTGAGTAATTAACTGATTGGAATATTCAGAAATCAGCAATTCAGAAGGGTGGGAAGGATATTCGCCCGATGGAATAAAATCAAAATTATCACGTAATTTATAAGTGACTTTAGCGACATTCTGCGTGCCGGATAAGAGTTCAGCAAAACCAGGCGATTTTCTAGTGCCTACCTGCTGGTTCATTTTACCCTTACGCATATCAGCGTCGATTAACAAAATTCGCTTCCCCGCCTCCGATAACACATGCGCAAGATTCACCGAAGTAAATGATTTGCCTACGCTGGAAGTAGCGCCCAGCACGCAAATAATATTGTTTTCCGCGGATTCAAAATGAAATTGCAACATAGTCCGTAAACTGCGAAAGGCTTCACTGGTCATATTTTTTGGTGCTTGATGCACTAGCACCGAATATTCCGTAGGGTTAATGCGCCGTCGTATTCGAGATTCCAATTCTTTCTGTTTGCGGCAATAAGGTAAAATACAAAATGTCGCAATGCCTAAGCGTTCTTCGACTAATTCATGATTATTAATCGTATTGTGGAAAAATTCCTTCAGAAAAATAAACGCGGTGGAAAAGAACAACCCGAGAATAAGGCTGAGCAATAAAGTAAATGATTTATGTTTAGGCTCAGGAATAATCGGTGTGGTCGCGCCCGTCAACACGCGAATATCACTTAAAGTCCCGGCTTTCAATACTTGCAATTGCTGAATGCTATTTAACAATAATAAATATAATTGATTTTTGACTTTTACCGTTCGTTCCAGACTAATGGCGCGTTGATCGGAATGCGGTAAGGTGCGAATTTTTGTTTCCAGGCTGTCCGCTTCACTTTGCAATTGAATTTGCTTTTGCGCCAGCGCGATAATGAAGGGATGTTGCGGAGTCAATTCCTGTAGTAATTCCACGCGTTTTAATTTCAAATCCGCTATGCTTTGTTCAACAGTAGATAACTGGGTCAAAATAATTTTGGCTTCCTGCGCAATATCAATCGTGCCGCTGCGGGCGCGATATTCATTGAGCGCGGTTTCAACTTCATCCAGGTTTCTTTTGACTTCGGGCAGTTGAATATTTAAAAAATCCAGCGTTTTGCTTGCTTCAGCGGATTTTTTCTCAATATTGCGCTGGATGGCGAAATCAATAATCGTATTTAAAATAACGGGCAGAATTTGCGGATTATTGCCTTGCAGGGTCAACTGCAACACACCGGTTTTTGCTTTGATTTTATCGCCTAAATCAACCAGTGATAAACCCTGGGCTAATTCCAAAACTACATCATCAGGATTACGTTTAACAATATTAAATTCCGTGCCGGGGTTCGCTTTGATTTCAGCAATGCGAATTTTAATCTGTGGAATGATATTTTCGGCGGTTTGTACCGTTTGTCGCACGCGGCCTTTTAACAGTAAAGTATCACCATAATAGATACTATAGGTGTTGCTGCTATCAATCTGCATGCGGAAATTCTTGTCATACAGTGAACTGTTTAAATCAAACATATCCACCGTTACTTCTTCGCCACCCCAGGCAAATTTTGACAATCCAAAAGGCGGTTTTGAAATCACATTGGCATGAGCGTGACGCGCCCAACCACGGCCAATGATAGGAAAATAATGTGGCGATACCGCGACATTTAAATTTAATTTGTCGACTACCGATTTCAAGATAAAGCGGGATTTTATTAAGGCGATTTCAATTTCTGCTGGCGAAGCGCGTTCCAATGGCGATAAGGATATGCCCATATTGCCTAGCAGTTGTTGCATGTTATTAGCGCTGCCTAATTGACTATCCACTTGGATCAAGGCGGTAGAAACATACTTAGGGACTTTGTTAAACGTGTACAGCGTGCCTATAGCTAAAGCGATTAAAGTAACGAGGACAATTATCCATTTGTTTTCAACCAATTTGTAAAAAATCAGTTTGATATCCAAGTCATTTAAAATACTTTCGACTGGATGATTATAGTCACTCTTAGTCTGACCCGACATGGTCTTAATCGTCCTTGATAAGGGTTGATTGGAACGGCGCAATGGTAAAGGTTTGTATCGTCGGCAATATCTTGTTGATGACGCGGCTGTATCTGGCCACACCGGCGGTGGATACAACTACTATATCATGGGGTTTTAATTTAAATTGTACGGCCATGATCATCGCGCCCGGTGAACTCATATCCAGCCAGTAAACGTTAGGATGTAAAATATTGCCGCGCATCACGTAAACATAATGGGTATCAGATGATTCTTTATCAATGCCGCCCGCGTTATTAATAATGTCCATAATACTGACCGGGAAATCGGTAATAAACTGCACCCCGGATTTTACCACTTCACCTACAATGTAAATGGGTTTATTACGGAATGAGGCAACGCGCACACTCACTTGTGGTTTGCGTATGTATTTTACCAAGCGCTCGGTTAGTTGCTCGCGAATTTGATTTACGGTTAAGCCATTGACCTTGATGCGGCCGGCGAGTGAGAAAAAGATTTCACCGTTTTGATCAACCAGAATGCCAGCGGGATTATTGTTGGATTCATTGGTCTGGGTAAAGATATTGACGTTTTCCGAAGTGGTTTGCATGCTGGGGATGGTCAGCTCAGGATGGTTCCAGACGATAATCGTTAAAATATCCTGGGGGCCTACTTTATATTCTTTTACTACGGAGTTTGCTATGCAAACATCGGGACTCAAGCGAATAAAGTTGGGATAAAACAATTGACCACGGTTTTCCACGGGTTTGGCCACATCCGCAGTGCCCATGTAAGTCCCGGGAGTGGAACAGCCAGTCAGCAGCAAACTGCTAAGCAGCGCGATGAAATGATGAGTTACCCGCGATAAATTTATTCGGGGCATATTCTTTTCTGCCAATCTTGTAATCCTTTATCAATTAGTGTTACCGCGTACTCATAATCCGAGACCTGGCCGCCGTAAGGATCTGGAACTTCAAAGTTGCTCCATTTGCCGAGTAAGAAAACTTTACCTAGCGCGTAACTATACATACCTTCAATTTGTTTCTTTTGTTCTTCTTCCATTACCAAAATTAAATCGGCTGCGCGCACCTGGGCATCGGTAAGCTGACGAGCAACATGGTTGGAAATGTCTATATCACGTATTTTCAACAGCGCTTGCGCTTTGCGCGATGCTGAATTACCTACTACTGCGGACAAGCCAGCAGAATTTACTTCTATTGTGGATTGATGATCAATAAGCCATTGTTTGAATATACCTTCTGCCATTGGGCTGCGACAAATATTTCCCAGGCAGACAAATAAAACCTTATTGAACATGACACCCCTTTATTTTATGCATGACACACCAGCAAAAAGCCAAGCGCTTACAATACTTCAAAACCACTAATATTACTAATTTTTTAGCGTTAAATATCCTAGTTTTAAGCCGATTTAGCGGGGTGATACAAGTGGTACCAAGTGATGCCAATATATTCATGTAACGCATAAACGCTGGTTTTTAATGCATTGATCGAAGGTAGTAAATTAATTATAAAGCTATCAGCTTTCAAATCAATAAAACCCATAGGTGCGGCAATGACGGTTAAATCCTGTCCCTGAAATGCATTTTGAAAAGCATAAATACTGCGTGGCATATGCCAGGCATTAGTCACTAGATAAACAGTATGAATATTATTTGCTTTTAAAACGGGAACCATTAACTGACCCTGTTCTTCCGTGGAAGTGCTATGGGGTTCAAGCGCTTTGACGTTGATGCCATAACTTTCCTCTAACATTTCGCGCATCAATACGGCTTCCGAGCGGGCAATATTGTCGCGGTTGCCCCCGGAGACGATGATGGGTAGATGGGTTTGTTTATTGAGATAGGCGGCGTAGTTCACGCGCTCCATGGTTTTTTCTGAGACTACGTCTTTACTAGTATATTCTGGCGCGCGCTCAATACCCGAACCTAAAACCACAATTGCTGTGCCAGTTGGATCAATTGGCAGGGTAGTTTGCACGGGAATATATTGGGTCTGTAAGCCATTTATCAAAAATTGAGCAAATAGCGGTGAAGAGAATAACCAAAATAAAATATAAGCGCCCCCGATCAGAATTTTACCGAAAGGAATTTTACACCAGGATAAAATAAATCCGGCTAGCATCAGGATTAAAATCAACCCCGGAGGGAAAAACCAGATTTGCATGAAATGTGAAAAATTATGTAACAGCATAGTGGGTCTTATTGGTGTGGATAAGAGCGGCGACTTCCAGGGTGACCAGACTTACCTCTAACACCTCTTCAATAGGAATCGGCGATGGTAAACCATGTTTGACCGCTTGCACAAATTGATTAACACATTCTTGCTGGCCTTTGTCTTGACGGAATAAATTCATGCGCTTAAAACCAGCCCAGCCATAACCGCGCAGCTTGCGGAAATTATCCAGTTGCAAAATTTTACCCGCGGTAAAAATTTCCAGACGTTCTTTCGGAAAAGATTTATGGCCATTCGCCAGATAATGAATCACACCAAATGAACCATCGGCAAACGTTAAAGTGATGCTGACTTTATCATCGGGTAGACTGACATTTTGCAGGCGGGTCACTTGAAAAGTAGTAATCTTGACCGCGGCCAGATAGCGCAGCAAATCAATAAAATGGCAAGCTTCACCAATAATCCTACCGCCGCCCGTGGCATTATCCTGGGTCCAGTGCGTGGCAGGAATTTCGCCGGCATTGACAGTCATGATAAAAGATTTGGGTGCATTGACGGTGGCCAGCAAGCTTTTAATTTTTTGCATATGCGGGGCGAAGCGCCGGTTAAAGCCAATCATTAAGCGTTGCGGTGTTTGCTGATATTGTTCGGTGATTTGCGCTAATTCAGCGTGGTTGATACAAAGTGGTTTTTCCACAAAAATATTTTTGCCAGCACGTAACGCTGCGCAAACGAATTCACTGTGGGTATCGTGACGGCTGGCGATGACTACGGTGTTGATTGCAGTGTTTGAAAATATTGAGTTAACATCTGTAGTCGCTTCCGCGATGCCATATTTATTGCCGATTTGCGTGCTGCTTATGCCATTATGGCTGGCGATAGATTGTAATTTTACCCGGGTTTTTTTAAACGCTGGGATTAAAATGCGATTGGCATAATTACCCGCGCCGATGACGCCAACGGTGATGGCGTCAGTGGCCGCGATGTCGGGTGTATTCAAAAAGACCGTTTGTTTGGTCAGCAGGGCATCTTCATCAGCGGCATCGTAAGTCAGCACAATACCTAACGTAGGAATGTCACCAGCCAATAAATCATAAGCTTTATCCGCTTCATGAATGGGAATGCGGTGGGAAATTAAGGGGGCAATTTTTAATTTATTTTGCGCAGCCATATCCAGAAAGGCTTCAAAGTTACGTTGTTCAGTCCAGCGTACAAAACCGAGAGGATAATCATGGCCTTGTTCTTCATAGCTAGTATCATATCGTCCGGGACCATAGGAACAACTGACTTGGAATGTTAATTCTTTTTTATAAAAATCGGCCCGTGATAATTCCAGTCCAGTCACACCGACTAAAATAATACGACCACGTTGCCGGCACATTTCAGCGGCTTGATGTATAGGTTCATTCGAGTCGGTGGAAGCGGTAATGATGACGCCATCCACACCCCGCTGCCGCGAAAATTTTTGCGCCATCGCAATGGCATCCACACCCTCGGCGAGCGTAAGGGTTTGCGCGCCAAATTGTTTGGCAAGGTCAACTTTGCTTTCATCAATATCACAAGCCAAAACTTGACAGCCTTGCGCTATTAACAATTGTACGGTCAATAAGCCAATAAGGCCCAAGCCCATGACGACGAAGCTTTCGCCTAAAGTGGGCAAGGCTAATCGCGTGCCTTGTAACGCGATTGCGCCCAGTACGGTAAACGCGGCGTATTCATCGGGAATAAAGTCGGGAACTTTGCAACACAGATTTTTGGGTACGCTGACCAGTTCCGCATGCGCGCCATTTGAAACTACACGGTCACCCACAGCAAATTCACTGACCCCAGCGCCCACTGCGGTGACTATGCCGACATTGCAATAACCCATAGGTAATAACTGATCCAGTTTACTGCGTACCGCATCCAGGGTGGCGGCCAACCCATCGGTTTTGATTTTATCAAAAACCATTTTGACTTTGTCAGGCTGTTGACGGATTTTTTCCAGTGTCGATGCTTTGCCGAAATTCACCAGCATTTTTTCCGTGCCGGAGGAAATCAGCGATTTTTGGGTGCGGATTAACACATGTCCGGATTTTAATTGTGGGCATGGAATATCCAGGACGCTGGTATTGCCATTTTTAAGAGATTGTAGGATTTGTTTCATGTGCCACCATTTTAAATAATTTGATTGAACACCAGATAATAAATAATCCGGTCATAAGACTAGCCATTAACCAAAAAGCTTGCGTGACATGCGCTAAGGCAAAAATCGCGATAGGTAAAATGAGAAAAATATTCAGTAAAGTAATGGCGAGGGTGACGCGCTGATGACTGGCGCCATAGGCAATTAAATTTTGGTAAGCATGATCGCGGTGCGCCGCGTACCAGCGTTCTCCTTTGAGAGCGCGGTACAGCACGGTAAAAGTAGCGTCACAAATAAAGACGGCCATGATAATCAGCCAAAAAACAATAGGGATGTCATGTAAATTAGCCGTGTGAATCGCGATCACAGCAAATACATAACCGATAAATCCACTGCCTACATCACCCATAAAAATTTTCGCGGGTGGCCAGTTAAAGATAGTGAATCCCGCTATCGCGCAGGCGAAAAATAATAATAACAGTGCGCAATTGGGGCCATGCACCATGCTCAATGCCAGACTGCCAGCCAGGGCGATAAATAATCCTTCGCTGCCAGCCAGACCATCTATACCATCCATGAAATTATAAAAATTGATTGCCCAAATCACGCCGACGACGGCAAGCAAGTCGCCCCAGAAATTTAACGTGAATTTCCAAGTGCCTAAATCAACGATAGGAAAACCGTGCAGCCAATAGACTGCCCAAAGCGCAGCCAGTAAATGGATGACAAAACGCCAGCTTGTTTTTACCTGGTAAACATCATCGGCGTAACCTACAGCGGCGATGACCAGACCGCCACCCATTAAAGCGTAGGCCAGAGTAGGGCCCATCAAACCAGTAAGTGCCATGATGATAACGGCGCCTAGGAAACTGATAACAATAGCGATACCGCCACCGCGGGGCGTGGGAATTTGATGGGAGCTGCGTTGATTTGGAATATCGAGAATATTTTTTCGAATTGCGTAGCGCCGGGTCAACCAGGTCAACAGCAGTGAAAATAAAAATGTCAGGGCCAGGTAAAGCACTTTCATAATGGACGACAAACTCCTAGCATTACAAGATTGGCGATAATAACATTTTATTGCTGGCGATAAGCAGCAATAATTTCCGGTAAACATTTTTTTAGATCATAATCTGGCTTAAATCCTAACTCTTGCTGAATCAATTGCGAATTATAAGCTGCGGAGTCAAAAAGTTTGCCCATGCTTTCGGAATTAAAAGGGAGACGGCGGCGCAGAATTTTTTCAGCCAAATCCCCTAAATGACCTAATAATTTGAAACCAGCCAGCGGCAAATGCCAGTTAGGCAGACGTTTGCCCAACGCTTCACGCATAGCGATGTATAACTGACGGGTAGAATAATCTACCCCATCCGTCACAAAATAAATTTTACCCTTGGCGTTAGTGTGACGGGCAGCTAATACCGCCGCCTGACAAATATCAGCGAGACTAATCAGGGAGCGCCGGTTGCCGATGGCGGGTACGGGGATAAAATAATTTTTATCAATGGCGCGCAGCATAGCATATAAATTTCCTTTGCAGCCCGGGCCATAAACCAGTGCGGGACGTAAAATGCAAACATGGATGCCGTGTTCCTGACCGGCTGCCAGCAAATATTTTTCCGCATTACGTTTGGCGATGCCGTAGGGGGACAGTGGTGCTTGCTGCCATTGTTCATCTATGTTTTGCGGACTATCGGCCACTGCTTTGACACTACTGAAATAAATAAAACTGCGTACACCACCGCGGACGGCTTCTTGAAATAAATTTTTGGTACCTTCAAAATTAATGGCGTTATGTTTTTCGGCAAAAGCGGGGTCGCCTTCTTTAAAAGCATGGGCGTAACCGCCTAAATGAAAAACCGTATCTATATTGTCGCAGCTATTTTTCAGGGTGGCGGGCTGGGTCAAATCGCCGGTGATTTTATCAACTCCGGCAGGCAGCAAATTTCCACCAGTTCGTACCAGTGCCCGCACTTGATAATGCTCACGCAATAAATAATTTACCAGATAAGAACCAATAAAGCCGGTGGCGCCGGTGACTAAGGCTTTATTCATGTCACATTCTCGGTGGCGTTTTGGTTAGTGTGTGCGGTAGCGGCCAGCACGCTTAACATTTCATTAGCTTGACGTTCGCGGCTATGAAAATACGCGCGTTGTTGGCTTTGTTCAGCGTATTGTTTGCATAACTCAGGATTTTGATACAGCCGCAGCGCAGCTTCAGCCAGCGCGTGCGGATTTTCAGGCCATACCCAGATGCCGACATTTTCTTCCGTGATAATCGCGCTCGCTTCACCGGCGGGCGCCGCCAGTAAAATTGGCAGTCCCATGCCCATGGCTTCAAAAATTTTTGAGGGGATGACTTCGGCGAAAACGGGATTATTTTTTAAATGCACTAGTGCGACATTACATAAACTCCACAGTTGCCGCATAGTCTTTTTGGGTTGCGCGGGAATAAATTTAACGTTAGTTAATTCTCTGGCTTTGGCGTATTCCATCAATTCATCGCGTTCCGCGCCGGCGCCGGCAAATAAAAATAATATATTGGGGTTATCTTTTACTATTTCCGCGCTATGCAGCACATTCGCCAAACCGTGCGCCATGCCATGCGTGCCTAAATACCCAATGACGAATTGTTCTGGCTTGATGCCTAAGTCTTGGGCGAGCTGGTGGTTTTTGGGGACGGGAGAAAATTGACTGGTTTCCACGCCGTTAATACAGACGGAAATTTTCGCCGCGGGGACTTGCCTTGCGGTGAGGTTCACTTTGAATGCCTGGGTCAGGACGACAATGGCATTAGCGCGACTATATAAAAATAATTCCAGTTTTTCTAACCATTTTATCAACGTGGATTTTTGCATAGCGCCTACACCGACGATAGAAGCGGGCCAGATATCAGCGACTTCAAGTACAAATGGCACGCGGCGCAAGCTGGTTAACAGCCAGGCGGTGACGCCGACAAAGAATTGCGGCGTAGTCGCAGCGATTACATCGGGTTTTTTTTGCCAGAGACCGGCGCACAGTGCGGGTACAATATAAGATAAAAAATCCAGGGTGCGCAGCATGAAACCTTTATTTTTGGCGATGAAGGTTTTGATGCGGACGACGCGAATGCCGCTCATGATTTCGACTTGATAAAATTTATTTTTGTAACCGTCATACACTTTGCCTTCCGGAAAATTGGGCACGGAAGTGATGACAGTAACTTCATGGCCGGCGGTTATCCAATGACAGGCGCGTTCATAAACGCGGCTGGCGATTGCATTACCTTCCGGTGGAAAATTATCAGTTAAAAATACAATATGCATTGCTACAGTTTCCAGGTAATTAAAGTATGGTGTGTGCTTGGTAACGTTACCGTGTATTCAATGACTAATTTTTTATTCGGGATGGAAAGATTAAATCCGGGATGGTAGCTGCTTTCCATGACCTTAATGGTCTGCGTTGAAGATAACACGGCCAACGGTTGATTGGAACTATCATAAAACAAGATATTTTGGGTATCCACTGGTTTGACACGAAGGTCAGGATGCACATGAAAATACAGGCTGATTTTATGCTGTTTGGTGCCGGTAAAAGTGTCTTCAATTAATAATTTATGGTTGGTGAGTTGCCAGCGGCGGTGGTGCGTAATTTGATAAGGATTATAATAACCGTCATGACTGGCGCTTACGGTTAACTGATCGGGCAGCGACGTGGTTTTAATATTATGGACGCGCGCGCGTTTGGCGACGCGAAAACTTTTCCAGACTTCGGAGGAATTGCGGTCATTTATCACCGCAGTGTTATGCGCCATGGTGCTGCGTTGACGAAATCGTTCGTTATTATTTGCATAAGTTGATATTCCTGAATTCACCAGGATGCGCTGTTTGCTCAGGGAAAATTCAAAGCTCAACGTGTCGGCATGAGCGTGTCCGGGTTGATAAGTGGCGCCGACTTCACCTACATCAGCGAGGACTACCGCATCACCCAGTTGTAAACGTGCAAAACCACTGGCAGCCAAATGTTGTAACCCATAGTCGGCAACAGTGGGTGCAGCAAGTTGTAAGCGGTCACTGTAGGCGCTAAGTTCTGCAAGATCTGGCGCGATGTTTAACGTGGCATCATTAAAAAAAGATAGTTCGTTATCGGGATGCGTTAAGGCTTGAGACCAGCGAAACATATCTTTAACAATGGCCAGCCACACTAAAGGTATAGGTTGGCCATAGGTTTTTAAAATATTTATCACATCCAGTAAATCTTCCAAAATAATTGCGTGATACATGGGACTTAATTCAAAATGGCCGCCGTCCGCGAGAATTTGTTCGGTAAGTTGACGAGAAAAATATTTTAAACCGGTCGCCAGCCAGACGCGGGCTTCGGCGCCTTGAAAAAAACAACCGGCGAAAATAAGTGCCTTGGCATTGGCCAGTAAGTGATTACCCAGGATATGAATTTCCAGCCGCTTACTAAGATAGCGGGTTTGCAATGCTAAACTTTTTAGCATTTCATCGTCGGCCGTATTTCCCGCCAGCAGCCATTTAATCCAGTTAACAATGCGTAATGATATTGTATAAGGTTCCCAGCCATTGCCCTGCGGCGGCGGGTTTTCTTTTATCCAGCGTTTGATTAAAGCGGCGTCGTTGATGGCAGCAAAATAATGTAAATTGTATAACCATAATTTGTCGATACTGGGGTCAGACCAGATGGTGGCGGATGAAATATCGCGTTGCTGATTTAACAAAGTTATCAAGTTAGGCGCAGTCATATTGACTTGTTTAGGAATCGGCTGCGCGAAGCTTAAGCTGGGTAGTTGAGTGGCGGGTGTCGCTGAAAAATTAAGTTTGGGTTTTCGCCAACGAAATTTTAACTGGCCATAAATTTGTATAGGCTTTAAATACTTTAAGGTGTGATAGTAACGCAAACTTTTTTCAAGCAAAGAATTTTTCATACCGCTGCCCGTGCATCAACAAACATTGTTGCCCATAATTCAATACAAAGCAGGGAAAAAATAGTGTAAGCGCCATCGACCCTGCCTGCCTTGTCCCATTGCAAAAGTCGCGTAACGGCTTTTGGATCAAAGATACCGCGGCGTTTGATGGCTTCTTCACTTAAAATATCATGCACAAAATCATGTAATTCATGGTGCAGCCAGCGGCGTAAGGGTGCGCCAAAACCGGCTTTTTTTCGATAAATTACCGAGTTTGGCAGATAGGGTTCCATGGTTTTTTTAAAAATGGCTTTGCCGGTTTTGCCTCGTTGTTTTAAATGAGTAGGAATCGTGGCCGCGAATTGAATTAATTCGGGATCCAGTAAAGGCACCCGCACTTCCAATCCTGACGCCATGGACATTTTATCCGTGTAATTTAAATTATGGCTAGCGAGAAAATGTTTGCCTTCCAGGTATAACATTCGGTTTAAAGGTTGTTGCTCATCGGGGATGCGTTCCAGGCTTTCTAGCAAAGGCGCCAGCGTATCCGTATTTTGTAAATGAGCGGCCATATCAGCAGTATAAAGTGACTGGCGTAAACCATCAGTACTCCACATAAAATGACTGGCGATACGTCGGTCGCGACTCATGTCAGTGTGCGCAAATAGTTTTGCGATACGGCGCAAGAGAGGCTTTTGCATGACACTTTGCGCATGACCGCCATTTAAGACATGACGCGCATACCCCGAAATGCCTTTACGCAGCGGCATAGGCATGTGCCGCCAAAAGGGTTCCAGCTGTAACGCGCGGTGTCGACGGTAACCAGAAAAAATATCATCGCCGCCAGCGCCAGACAATAAAACTTTCATGCCATCGCGTTTGGCTGCTTCGGAAATTAAATAAACATGAATCGGCGCGGGATCAGCTTGTGGTTCATCAAGATGGTAAATCATTTTTTGTAAATGCTGAATGATATCCGCTTCAACTTCCATGACTTGCAAATTAACATTTAAATGTTTGGCGACAGCTTTGGCATACGGCACATCATCGGGATTGCCCTCACTGTCCATGCCTTGCTTGAAGCCTATGCAATAACAGTTAATGGCTTGATCAGGGTTTAATTTTCGCATCATGGCAACGATGGCGCTGGAATCAAGACCGCCGGAAAGAAATGCGCCTACGGGTACATCAGCGACCAATTGTCGTTGTACCGCGGTGGTGAGACGGTTATTTAATTCAGTACAAAGCGCCGCTTCAGAAGCTGTGGAAATTTTACCGGTATAGGGCAAGTCATAGTAATGCCAGCGTCTGGCGATTTTACCATTACGCACAATCATGGCTTCACCAGGTTCAAATTTTTTTACGGCTTGTAATGCAGTCTGTGCGCCGGGACACCATAAATAAGCCAGGTAATAATGTATAGCACTAAAATCAATGTCGGTATTAATTTCAGGGCTCACCAGCAAAGCTTTAATTTCGGAAGCGAATAAAAATCCGGAAGTGGTTTCACTATAATAAAGTGGTTTGACACCTACGCCATCTCTTGCCAAAAATAAATCGCCAGTACGGCTATGCGGGCCATGCCCCTGGCTTCGGCCATCATAAATGGCAAAAGTGAAAATGCCATTAAGACGTTCCAGCATGGCGGTGCCTGCTTCGGCATACAAATGCAGTAACACTTCGGAATCGGTTTTACTGTGAAATTGATGGCCTTTAGCGATCAATTCCGCGCGTAATTCCTGATAATTATATAATTCACCATTGTAGGTTAACCACAGCGCCGAACCGGCTGAACTATGGCAGCAACTGCAATTGATAGTAAGTGGTTGATGTCCGTCGGCGGATAAATCAATGATAGATAAGCGTCTATGTACCAGGCCGACTTGATTATTGTCATGGGCCAGTAATAAATCGCCCATGTCATCGGGGCCGCGGTGGGCGATACGTAAGCCCATTTGCGGCAGAATATCAGCATTGAATTGACCAGAAAATCCGGCTATGCCACACATGGTTCGCCACCTGTTACTTGACTGTAAATACTTAGCAAACGAGCCATGACGATGGAATAGCGAAATTCGTCATAACTTTTCTGCTTGTTAAATTGCCCTAGCGCGGCTAGTTGTTGCGGATTGTTAATAAATGTTTGCATAGCAACGGTCAAGGCGGCGCTATCACGAGCTTGTACTAACAAGCCGCCAGCCCCGTCGATAATCATTTCCGGAATGCCGCCCACGTTGGTGGCAATCACTGGCAAACCTACGGCCATGGCTTCCAGCACTGTGAGAGGAAAGCCTTCGGTATAAGAAGGAAATAAAAGAAAATCACTCAGGCACATTTCTTGCAGCAAGACGTCATGGGCAACTTCACCATGCAGGCTTAAATTGGCAGGAATGTTTTGATAAAGTTGCGCCATATCAGCGTGCATTTTTCCGAATAAATGAAAATCGCAAGTGGGAAAGCGCTGTGCCATCAATAAAATTTCAGCAGCACCTTTAGCGGCGGTGATGCCGCCAGCATAAATAGCCCGTAGTCTTTGGTCAGGTCGCCTGGTGGGTTTTTGGTAATTAAAAATTTTATCTTCGATAAAGTTGGGTAACAAAATTAAATTTTTAACATCAGGTACTCGTTGTTGCGCGCAATGGAAAGATAGTGTGTTGGCAACAATGTTGATAGCTGAGTTACGCATCACCCAGCGCAAGGCTTTGCCACTCAAGCCGCGAAAACATGCGGCGTGAAAATCCTGCATATTACCGTGGTAATGAGTGACTATGGGTACGCGAAATAATTTCGCCAAGGCTATACAAACCGCGTCACGGAATATGCCGGCGCTAGACAGGGCACAGCTTAAGTGGGTGAGTCTTGGGCGATTAGCGATGAGTTGATAAAGTAATAAAAAATAAATGCGTAACGTGCGGGAAATTTCCGCTACTGAAAAAAATGCCGGATCAAAAATATTGCGCGCGCCACGGATACGAGTATCGACTAAGGTGACGGGGGTTTTATCGGGCAAACCTTCGGTGATAATTTTTTTCGTCCAGACAGCAATGCCGCCTTGGGGTGGGGGTAGAGGGGAGATGAATAAAATGGGCTTTGTGTGCATAAAATATTGTCTATCCATGTAAAATATTGCGCCATACCACTATCCTGTCATTCCCGCGCACCAAAAATGACACAGACACATGGCAGTTCTAAGCAACAAGAATGATACAAGCGCATAACCCTTCCGGGCGCCAAGAATGACAGGCGCGGAATGACAGTTTCACGACAGGAGGTCATTCTACAAAAATATAACTCCCAACGCACTGCTATATTTTTCTGACAAACAATTTATCTTAGGCTATTATCAATCCTCACTTGAATAGTTGGGTTGTTTTATGGCTAATTCACAAGAATACCGTCTGGCACAGGAAAAAAACTTCTTTTTATCGTGTGTTAAAAAAAATCCAGTTTTTTTGCTCCAGCATGTTAAATCGCTAGCAGGTGTGGTGTTAGCCCGTTGCAAAGTAAAATTTTTAACGAAGCTGCGTGGCCAGCACCGTGGCAATAAAATGACGCCAGGCTGGCTGCGAAGTTTAAGGTTGGCTAATCACAGTCAGTGTGCCGACCTGCCCCAACTGTTACAAAACATCCCACTCTTTGAAATAAAAAATAATGCAATCATTGCCGCCGATTTAGCCTGGCAGAACGAGATAACAGACCCTGAATATTATCTGGCGCAACAGCGTTGGGGTATATTAACTGATGAATTGTTAACATCGACTACATCAAGCTTGTTGCCTGACGCCGTCACACAGCAAATACTGCAAACCTTAAACGATCAAGCTGCCACGCTGGAAACGTATTCAACCTGTGAACGCATAGCAAATTTAGTAAATTGGCTGGCATTTATGCCGCGTCAGCAACGCCTGGCGGGAGTGCCGCCTGACACGCTGAAATTTTTAGAAAAATCCCTGCAATGGGTACTCAAGCATTTAGAATTTTACGGTCAGCGTACCGGTAATCATATTTTAAATAATGCGCGTAGTCTTATTTTAGCGGGCGTCGTCCTGCAAAATAAATTCGCGGTGGCAACGGGCAAGTTAATTTTTCAAAAAATGTTGCCTGTGTTGATCCAGCCCAATGGATTTTTGCGCGAACGTTCCAGTCATTATCAATTAATCGTTTTAGGGTGGTTGCTGGATGCTTTTGCTTATTTGCAAGCTACAGAATTTTATCCGGCAATCGAGCTTAAATTTTTAGCGGATTACATAGACAGTATGCGTAGCGCTGCTGGCGAATTGTGTGATCAACAGGGTAATTTGCAAGTATTAATCGGTGACATATCGCCCGATTTAAGTCCGATTAAAACTACGCAGCGCTTAAGCAAATGTCATTCTGCATTCTGGCCAGTTAAAGTGGTCAGCACCGGCTTGCGTGATGACTGGTGTATACTGCACAGTGCGCAAAGTAAAGTGATACTCAATTGTCCGGCGGGACGTTATCCTAAACTATTTTCTTCGCATGCGCATAATGACATTACCAGCTTCGTCTGGTTATACCACGGTGAACCGATTTTAACAGATTGCGGCCGAGCCCGTTATACCAAAGATCCCGTGTCAACTTTACAAAAATCCGCGTACGGGCATAATTTACCCTTGGTAAATGGTTTCGCGCCCTTAAGTGAATCACTAGTGATTAATGGTAATTGGTGGCCGACTCCTTACGCCAGTGCGCAAGTGGATATTAGCAGCGATGCTGCTCATCGCGTAGCCATTACGCATAATGGTTTTAAGCGGGCAACACCGGTAAAACAACATCAACGTCAAATTGTCGTGGATGATCATCAGCTGTGGATAGAAGATTTTTTTAATGGCCATGGTTTGATTGACTTGGAGTTACGCTGGCAATTGCCGCCCGGTTTTGTTGTCGTTGAAAAAAATAAATTATTTACCAATGGCAGCGTGATGCTGGAAATCGATTTGCGTGGCATGCAAAACTTGCCTGTGCTGTCTGAACAACGCGGCTGGGCTTCTACACAATATGGTGTAGCAGTGGCTAATCCAGTCATCGCTATGCAGTGGCAAGTGCCATTGCCATTTACCACAGTGCTTATATTTAAGGTGAA
>JAZKAT010000047.1:21747-59144 GCA_040389045.1 Pseudomonadota bacterium
CTATGCAGTGGCAAGTGCCATTGCCATTTACCACAGTGCTTATATTTAAGGTGAAATCATGTGTGGCATAGCTGGCATGTTACGTTTCGACCAAAAGCCGGTTACCGAAACCGATGTCGCAACTATATTAGCTAAAATCGCGCATCGAGGCCGTGACCATAGCGCCATCAGCTTGAGTCCTGCTATCAGCCGCAGTGCCTCCGTTGGTTTGGCCCATAGACGTTTGTCCATCATTGATTTGCAGGCAGCGGGTGCGCAGCCTATGTTTTACGCGGACCAGCAATTGTGTATGACTTACAATGGCGAAATTTATAATTATCTGGCCATCAGAAAATTACTGGAAGAAAAATCTTATACCTTCAAGACCAATACCGATACCGAAGTGTTGCTCGCGGCCTATCATTACTGGGGCAAAACCTGTGTCAAACATTTAAATGGCATGTTTGCGTTTGCGATCTGGGATGAAAAAAATCAGTTATTATTTTGCGCGCGTGACCCGGTAGGTATCAAACCTTTTTATTATTTGGCTGCGGATAATTATTTTGCTTTTGCTTCCGAATCATTAGCGTTGGCGCACTTAACGCCTAGCGGGTTAAATAGCGCGAGTGTTTCGGCTTATTTTTTAAGTATGTATGTTGCTACCCAAGAAAGTATTTTTTCCGGGATTAAAAAACTCGCGCCGGGTTCTAGTCTGGTGATAAAGGCGGGCGGTGCAATTTCTATTGAACGATTCTGGTCAGTGGAACAATTTGAAGGCACAACCGCCAATGAAATTTCGCAGGCGGAGTTAAACCAGACGATTAGCGCCGCGGTTAAAAAGCAATTACAAAGTGATGTGCCAGTGGGTGGGTTTTTATCGGGTGGGGTGGACAGCGGTTTAATTACCGCCTTAGCCGCGCCTTTGTTAACAAAATACCACACTTATAGTGTTGGTTATGAAGGTATGCAATCAAATGAATTAGCGGCCGCTAAATTACTGGCTGAACGGTTTGCTACTCAGCACACGGAAGTCACGATTCGGGCGGCTGAAGCCATGACTATTTTGGATGATTCGTTGAATCATTTGAGTGAACCGATTGCTGACCCCGCGATTGTGGCAACATATCATTTAGCGGAACTGGCGGGTCGCGATGGCGTAAAAGTTTTGCTGAATGGCACGGGTGGCGATGAAATTTTTGGCGGCTATACACGCTACTCAGGACAGTTATCCATGAAGCGCAAATTAATGGCGTTATTGCCGCCAGTATTGAAAAAATCACTGGCCTTGTTACCCGTTAATAACAAAATGAAGCATAGATTAAAGCAGCCGGCGTTCGACATGATGTTTAGTACTGGCGGTTCCTACGGCTTGGCCGAATGGGTAACGCCAGTTAATTTGTTTACCCAGTTTCTTACCCAATTAGGCGCGCAGTTTAGCGCGCAAGCTAACGAAAGCGTGCCCTTACTTTATCAACAAATGTTGTTTGATTTGCAAGTTTATTTGCCCGAGCAATTATTATTTCTGCTGGACCAGATGACGATGGCGCATACCATTGAAGGCCGGGTACCCTTGCTGGATATTGATATCATCAAGCTGGCTTTTAATTTTAGCGCCAAAGAGCATACCCGTGGTGGCCAGACGAAAGTTATTTTGAAAAAAATCGCTGAACCTTTATTGGGAACTGAGCATATTAACCGGAAAAAACAAGGTTTCGCGGGTTCGCCTAGCTGGTGGGTGAAACATAATTTTAATCGGTTTATTGAAGTCATCGCGGAATTAAAAAGTATTCCGTATTTTGAGAATTTTAATATAGATATTTTTCTTAACGCCGCGGGGCCGGTTGAAAAACAGGCGAATGATATTTTTATTTTATATTGTTTTAGTAAATGGTATGCACGGACCAAAACGGTGCTCGGCGTTTTTTAAGGATAGGTGTCATCATGGAAACTTTAGTTAGCGTAATCATCCCAACTCACAATCGCGAAGCTTCACTGCAAAGAGCGGTGGCATCTGTGCTGGCACAAACCTGTCAGGATTTTGAAATTATCATTGTGAATGATGCTTCTACCGATAATACGCGGGAATATTTGGCTGCATTGGTGCGGGATGATAAGCGGATTCAAGTGTTTACAAATGTGCAATCGTTAGGCGGCAGTCGTTCGCGTAACGTGGGGATAGCGGCTGCGAAAGGGCAATGGATTGCGTTTTTAGATGATGATGATACCTGGTTACCGATGAAGTTATCTGCGCAACTGGCAGCTTTGGCTGCGAACCCTAAAGCAGTGGCGTGTAGCGCCAGTTATCAAGTTAATTATCCCTTGAATATGAAGAAAATTATTCATCCGCCTTTGGAAGTGGGTTTGGGAAAATTGTTGAAATCAAATTGTCTGGGTGGCGCGTCGGTATGTATGTGTTCGGCGGTAGCATTAAATAAAATCGGCGGTTTTGATGATAAATTACGTAGCGCCCAGGATTGGGATTTGTGGATCAAGCTGCGCGAAGAAGGTGAAATAATTTCGCTGACGGATGTTTTGGTTCAGTATTATGTGCATTTTAAGTATCGAATTTCAAATGATATGCAGGCCAAGTATGCGGGTGCGCGTCGGTTTTATTTTAAATATCGATTTAAGATGAACCGTGAAACGCGCAAAATCAATGTGGCGTTTTTAGCGTTTATCAAATCGCGGCAGAGTTTTAGAAGATTAAAATCGCGGGTTTTATATTTGTTGATTGCGATTGAATACAGTCATGCCAGTACCGGCCGCGCCTATTTTATTTCGAGTATGCCGAGGATTTTGTGTAGTTTGTCATTCCCGCGCAGGCGGGAATGACAGAAGTAGATGTAGCTTGAGCTGAGTGCAACGAAGCCCAACCACGTAACTGCATTAATTTACTAAGTGATTCATTATGTTAAGTGGTAACTATAAAGAAAAGCTTTTGCCAGATTCCATAGAGCTTATGGAAGTTGAAGAAAAGAAGCATGAATCTGCGGCAGAATTAGCTGTAGTAACACCACCAAGTTTACGCTTTCTCCATAACTTCAGTGAAACCGAAATCAGTGACTTGGAAAAACAATATGACCGTACTCGTTATCAATTAGACGCGGCAGTTAGCGAATACTTTGGGTTGTTCATGTCAGAACGTATCCAGAATTGGTTTGCTTGTGGTTCGGGTGGTTTGATAATAGCTTTTATCATCTCTACCAGTAATGAAGCTTTTATAAATTTAGTGAAACTGATTCCTGGTGCAACCATTCCCAACGCGGCTGCGAATAGCATTAGCGTTCCTATTGCAGTCATCAGTACCGGCCTATTTGTTGTGGCATTTTCCTGTCAAAAAGAAGCGGTGAAAACCGTATTGGGATATTTTTATCGTAAACCCATTAAGATTCGTACTTGGGAAGAATGGCAGCGCGCGCAGCGCATGCCGCTTCAGGTAGCGCTGGATAACAGTCAATTTTTATTGAATTGGTCGATAATGAAGTTAACCAATGTAACTGCTGCTTTACCGTTATTGATTAATTTTACCGATCAAATTGGCGAATTCCAAAAGCCACTGGATAGCCTGGCGTATGGCAGCATACTTTATTTTGGTGAACGATTTTTTGCGAAATACCTTAATGCCCCTTATCTAAAGGGGCTAATGTTTTTTCAGCAATACTGGCGTGGTGAAAGAAAACATCTTGGGGTTACCGGTACGCTGGAAACCGTATTACAAGCTGCCAGCTCGACCACATTGCGTATTTATCCTTACTACGTGTGGCTGGCGCTTGGCGCAAATGAAGCTTTAGGCTGGTGGCCTTCACCTTATCTGGTAGGACTTTTCGCCGCGGTGCATAGTGTTGCGTTGTTTTACCCCTCCGCGTTTAATTATTATTTTGCGGACCAGGAACAGGTAGAAAAATTATTATTAGAAAAATTTCAGCATTTGCCTGAAGCGGAACGTGAAACAGCAATTGACGCAGAACGAGCGCTATTGGTGCAGCAAGTGATGGAAGAATTTGGTCGGTTCTTTTTATTTAAGAAAAGCAAGGTGGTCATTCCGGTGCTGGCTTATGATACGTTCATCGGGGGTTATGGTGGTTATGAGCTGGGGAGATTATTTCTTGTCGATTCGGTTGCTTTTCCGGTTGTTGGTAGTGTACTGCTTGCCAGTTTGTTTGGTGGTGTGTTGTATAAAGCGGAAGCTACACGGGTCCTGAATAAATTATCTCGCGATATTTTGGAAGTAAAGCCGGAAGTTGTGGCACCGATTAGTGTTAATGAAAAGCTGGGAGAGGTTGCGGGAAATGCGATTAATATCGCAACTGCGGCTTCCATTGTAACGTCAATTATCAGTACTGGGTCAAATTTGGCGGAGAATATTCCGTTATTGAAAAGTGCGATTTATTTGGGCGCGGGGAAGAGAGGGTTGAATATTTTTCAATTTAACCGCGAGATGATTGTAAATACGATGCGAGGGTTGGTGCCAGCGGGGAATGTTTTTAAAGAGACTTGGGCGTGTTTTTTTAAGAAGGCGGAGCGGGAGGTTGTTGCGGTTCCGACGGAGAATCATTCTTTGAGACAGCAGAATGGGCGATGAGCTAATAATGGATTCCCGCCTGCGCGGGAAAAGCATCCAGTAGGTTGGGCTGAACGTAGTGAAGCCCAACAGTTTTTTAATTTAAGAAACGTTAAAAGCTGTTGGGCTTCGCTATGCTCAGCCCAACCTACGAAGAGCTGACTTCCTGGCGTAGTTTAATCAGGCGGTTATAGATTAATACCAGTAGGGTGAAGCCGTACATTTGGACGAAGCAATTATCTAGATATAAAATACCGGCTAGTAGAGAACCGTAGATGATGCATAAACCTATTTTTTGTAATAAGCGCAAGTGCTGGTTTACTAATAAAAAAGCCAGGGAAGAATAGAGTTTTAGCAGGATGATAATCGTGAGGATCAAACCGATGATGCCGCCTCTGGCCAGGCCGCCGATTAATAAGCCCAACGGTTGATGAATTTCTTCGGTTAAGCCAAATGGCGCTTCTATGACTTTAGGAATATATTCACGAATATAACTAAACCGCATATTGGCGGAATTGGTTTTATCCAGAAAATCATAACCACCCGCGGTGGATTTGGTCAGCAAAATCAATTCATTAAAATGCGTGTATAAAATCCAGATAAATACCGTTAACATAAAAAACGGTAAATAAGTAAATAAGCGCTGGTTTTTAACCGGTAACAACATAAAAATAAATGCGGAAGAACAAAGCGCGACAAATACCGAACCTGCTAAACTGCAGATACAAAAGAATATACAAATCATCCCATATTTGGCAAATTTCCCTTGATACGTCAAACCCAACGCGCCCGGCACCAGAAAATATCCCACCAGCAAAGAAGGCTCTGAAGTAAAACTGCGTAAACGGGTAACCGCCATTCCCCAAAGATGATACGAAGTACCATCAGCCAGGCCCAGCAATTGCCAGGCATTTTGAATCACCGGTACATTCGAGCCAGAATAATTGTCGTAAAATAATAATATTTGACTGACCAGCGACGGTTTTAACAACATTATGATAAATTCAACAATACCCAGACAAGCGAAAAAAGTCGCGATACGAATAGTATAGCGCAGTAACAATTCTGAAAATTTTTCGCCTAAGGTAATAATGATCGCAACAATTAATATTGAGCCACCCAGGTCGGCGATAAATAACAAGTCCCAATCCCAGCTTAATAGCACGAGTAAACAACTGCAGGGCAATAAAAAGAATGGATTCAACCATTGATTGGGTGAGCGTAAAATTAATAAAGTCCCAAAAAAAACTACCGGAACAAAAATCAAAATTTCCAGCAAGCGTTTTAATCCCAGAATATCAAAAAAACCAAAACGCCCGACCACAAACATCGCCGTGGCAATTAAAACAGCCAAGCCTTGATATAATGTTTTACTTGATTTTAAGTTTTTTAAGTACATAGTTCGGTAGTCAACAACTGCGTCCAGCGTGGAATAGTGTGGTCCAAATGCCAATAGGAATTAATAAATTCAGCATTAGGTGTGCTTGCAAAAGTTTGTGCCGCTAGCAGCAAATGTACCTGCGCCGCTAATTGCGCGGGATTCGTCACTTTATGATATACCGCGGCGGTATCAATCACCGGATTCATTAACATAGTGTCTGCCAGCAAGGGAATAATTAATGGTTTGCCAAACGCGATGGCTTCAATGGCGACTGTAGTATTTGCCACTAACGCGATAGTGGCAAGTTGTAACAATTCAGCCACATCTCTGTTTAACACTTGATAGTTAGCCACCCGCCAATCTATGCCCAGTTCATTAAATAAAATTTCTACTGGATTCACTGGCGAACCCTTGAACCAGATTTGAAAATTGGTAGCTTTCGGAAATGCTTTATAAACCAGGGTTATCAACGACCTCGTTTCAACCTGGTCGTAAGAACCCACCACCAGTAACACTGGCAAATCAGGCTTAGTGTCGAGAATTTTAGCGCGCCGACTAATATATAATTGTCGCACCGCTTCTGCTTCATGCAAATTAGGATAGCCTGATTCCGCTAATAATGACCGCATTAAGGTGCCATTGGCCAGCAACTTGTCGGGTAGAGGAAAATCACCCACTGCGCCAGTCTGCGCAATTTCAGCTGTATGATAAAAATAATTAAAATAATTTTTCATAATCACCGTGTGTTGAAAAGCCAGGGTTTTCACAGCGGGATTGTTTTGCTTTTTGGCGAGTAGCAACGCTTTTTCCCAGGCTTGCATTTCACAATAATACAGGCAGGTTTTAGTTTGCGTTAATTTTTTAAATACTTCCAAATAAGTCAGATAAAACAGGATGCCGCGCGTTCCTGACGCGCCCACAAAAGATTGCCACCATAAATATTTAATAATTGGCAAACAGGCGGGGTGCGCGAGCCGTCCCGTCAGACTAAGATTATTAATCTGTCTCAATAAGCGAACACTTAACAAACATTGACGCAGCCACCACCAAAATGCTTTAGCCAGAATTTTGGGTGTGAAGAATTCCTGTAACACAAAAATATTTTCACCGTTGGCGCAAAATTTCTTGATTAAACTCATACTGCTCGCGAAGTTATGCCCATTATAATAAACCGGCATGAGTAACCAGCTAACCGGTTGCTTGAGTTCGGCAAATTTTTCCTGTAAGGGTAATGCATATTTGTTGCGGAAAATTCCAGTCTTGCCAGCTTCTTCATCAATATTAGGAAAATAACTGACAAATAAAAACCGGTGGTCCTGGGCAAGACGCTGTGCCAGCGGCGGCAAATTTTTTCTGGCCTGCCTGCTGTCTTTTATCCACAGTATCCAGTAAATAAAAGACATTAAAAATGCGCCGGGCATACCGAAATGATTGATGGAATCCAGCAATTTACGCTTCAAACTTTTTGTTAAGGTATTAACACTGCTGATTATTTTTGGGTGCCGCACATAATTGCTGGCGATTTTTTTAATGATTTTCGCATGGCGGGTATTGGTTAGCCCAATCCAGCAAGCATCGTAATCGTTAGTTTTAAAAAAAGCGTCAATCGCATTACTTTGCGCGATAGTAAAATAAGCATTATCCTGCACTGAATTCTTTTCAGCGATCATGCTAAACCACCATGAACTGCCGCCTTTATCGGGAAGTTGAAACCAGTTTTTTAATTTTTTATGGTTGACCGATAAATTGCTTAATTCATAAGACCAGTCATGTATGGATTTTTGCATGATTTCAACTTCATTATTGATAAGCGTCGCGCTATCAATGATTTCAGTTTGCGCCTGCAATTGCTGGCGGATTTTTTCCAGGGTAATAAAATTACTGGTCAATGGAAATATGTCGATTTGATTGTAATTATTCAATTGATTAACCTGCGCTGAATCAATATCACCATCAATAATCATCAAAATTTTCATTAGCTATTCTCTACTTGCTGGCTTGTTGATTAGCTGATAACACCATAGAAGAAACAATCGCCGATGCGGCGGAAGCTGTCCCAGTGGTTTGCACTAATTGTTGAGTAGGTGAAGCTTGAATCGGGGCCTTGGTTGCGGCAATGACGGTGGCCGGTTGTGCTTGCAGTGGATTTTTTGCGATTACCAGTGGCTTGGCGCCAGGCAGGATAGGAATAGTGCGGTTAATCAGTATTGAGTTAGTCGCGCCATAGCGTTCAGGATTTTGTAATACCGCTAACGCGGCGACGATATTTTCTTTGGTGACAATAAATCTACGCTCACCCTCGGAAGTCTTTACGATCAGCAGCAAACTATCGTCATGGGGGATTTGTTCGATTTTTACATCCAGAATTTTGGTGCCTTTAATGTTTTGCGCGATAACCTCGCTGACATCACTTGCGTAAACGCTAGTACTCAATATAACGCCCAATAAGATGGCAAGCAGGTTTTGAATTTTTCGTAAGCACATATAGCCTCCTTCCTTGATATTAAAATGTGTAAGAATACCCTATGGAACCGGCAATAGGAATGTGACTGCCGCCTCTATTTGTTAAATCCGTCGCCGTCAAGCTCATGACTAAGGGAATGCGTAAAAATGGTACTATAGAAATACCCGCATTATAAGTCAGTCCTACATAATCGAGCATGATGGCCGCCTGCGGTAAAATTTGTATGCCAATACTACCAAAAGGACGAAAAATGCCTACTTCATTTTGATGGACTTCATAATTATGGACGAAGCGGCTATTGCCCAGGCCTAGTGATGTGACTACATGAACAGGGAAATGTTTAGTGATTTGCAAAGTGGTAATTCGAGAAACTACGCAGTAAGTATTCATTTTATTTCTTTTATCAGCGCCCCAGGGCGCGACATTTTCCACGCCAAACGCCATGGCTAATCCGGTGCTGTTCAAATTTCTCGAAAGTTGAAAATTAACATTACCATCGCGGTTCACTTCATCAAGACCACCCATGGTAGCAATGGTAGTCAAAGAAACAAATTTATCCGGGTCTCCCAAACCAAAACCCACCGCATATTGTCCGAAAGGCCTGTGCGTGTATTGCGTACCATTTTGTCCGGTCACCCCAAAAACCACGGTACGCCAGCTTAATCCATAAGCAATAGGTGTTGAAACACTGCTGCTAGGGCTGACTTGCGGCCGCGAAGAAATTAATTGCTCAAAGAAGGAACGGGTGTCTATGGTGATACTGGAGGTCGATTTATCGGCAGCCGGCTCAGCATGAATGACGGTTGATAATAAAACCAGTAAGAATATTTTTGAGAAAGAGTTTTTGAGGGTATTGATCATTAAAGGGGTATGTCATGCCAGCGAAAGCTGGCATCCAGTTATTCCACCTCATAGTCCCCTGGATGCCAGCTTTCGCTGGCATGACAGAGGATAAGAGATTTAAAAATAAATTATCTATTAAAAAGACTTTCCGGAATTGTGACTTCAGATATGTCATCGTTGCCAGCAATCAGTTCGGAAGAAGAATCTAGTGGCGGATTCATTGCAAACGCGGGTAAGCCACCTTCTGTCGCATATAAACATACCCATCTATTCCATTGAATATCATAGAATGGGCCGGTTTGCAGTGATAAAGTTTTCAAACCAAACATAGCTTTTTGAAAAGCGTCCACCGCATCTTTCGCTGGAATGTCCACAACGATGAATGTCCATAAATTCGCAGTTTGATAAGCATTGCTGCGGCGTCCAGCAAACCACAGTTTAGCAATTCGTCTAGTGTTATGACTGACGCCTATGGGTTTAATCGCGGCGACACTAGGACAGACATTTGGTTGCGGTGGGATTGGTAAGGCAGCAACAGCAATCTGAGACGCAACAGAAACTGCTATAGCTGAGAGCATGCACAAGAGATTTTTTTTCATGGACAATTCCTTTTAATAAGTGGGTAGAACCGTTTGGTATTTTAATATATGGATTAGCTGGAGTACACCATACTTCGCAGTTAAGAAGTAATTATTTGCGAATATTATTTTCAACTGCATTAAAATAACCCTAGATTATTACGATTTTGAAACAATACTTTTATTTTTGTAAATTTATTCTCCGATTACAAATTTAAGAGTATTCAACCGCCAATTGTGGTTCTGAAAATAAATTTTCATTACGCACATCTGTTTCTGTGTTGCTGGTAGCAAAATATTTAGTTTTTGCCAGCTCAAATAAATAGTCTTTCAAGCGCACATCATTCCCCTGACAGGCAATCTTGAGTCGAATTAAATGTTGGGAAAAATGAGTGAAATCCATCACCGGCGCTTCCACGCGTAAAATTTTACTGTCGTTAAGCCGCATGACATTTTCATCGGAATAAAATAATTCTTCATTAATTTTTTCGCCGGGGCGTAAACCGGAATATTTAATTTTGATATCAACATTGGGAATGTGGCCAGAAAGTTTAATCATTTGTTCCGCCAGATATTGAATTTTTATCGGTTCGCCCATGTCTAAAACAAATAAATCGCTAGGCCCTTGCAATGTAACAGTTTGAATAATCAGCGACGCCGCTTCGCTAATCGTCATGAAATATCTTTCCATATCGGGATGCGTCACGGTCACTGGACCATTTTTGGCGATTTGTTCACGAAAAATAGGAATCACACTGCCCGTTGAACCCAGCACATTGCCAAACCTGACGCTGACAAAATGCGTTTTAGTCTGGTTATTTAAAGATTGGCATAATAATTCGGCACAGCGTTTGGTCGCGCCCATGACATTTTCTGGATTGACTGCTTTGTCGGTAGAAACCAGAATAAATTTTTTGACGTGATTGGCGAGCGCTGCTTCCGCGACAATTTGCGTGCCAAAAATATTATTTTCTATCGCCAGCCTGGGCAGTGGTTCCAATAGTGGCACATGTTTGTAGGCTGCCGCGTGAAACACATAATCCGGCGTATGCGCCGCCATGATTTCATTAATCATATCGTGATGGGTAATACTGACCAGATAACTATGCACCGTCAACGCCGGGAAAAGTTCGTGCAATTCAGCTTGAATTTTAAAAAGATTATATTCGCTGGCTTCCACTAGAATAAGCGATGCTGGCGTTATTTCCGCTAATTTTCTACATAATTCCGAACCGATTGAACCGCCGGCGCCGGTCACTAGAATTTTTTTATTATAAATGCAGGCGGATAAGGGGGCACGGTCAAATTGAATGGTTTCCCGGCATAATAAGTCTTCCAGGGAAACGTTGCGGATATTACTGACATTGGTTTTTCCCGAGGCGATATCATTCAGGCTAGGCAAGGTGCGATAAGTTACATTGGTTTGTTCACAGGCGTTGACTATCCTGCGCATTTGCGCGGTAGTGGCGCGTGGGATAGCGATTAAAATCAATTCCACATTTTTCATTTGTACGATGCTATTTAATTCACGTGTCGTGCCCAGCACGCGTATGCCGTGAATTTCCAGGCCGCGTTTCGCTGTGTCATCATCAATCAAGCCCACCGGATAAAAATCCTGATTGGCTTTGCGGTTTAACTCACGCAAAATGGCTTCGCCAGCAGTGCCGGCGCCTATGATTAAAACTTTTTTCCCGGTGTTAAAGCCATTGCCATTATCTTTTGCCCAACGATATGTCAGACGCGCACCGCTCAACAGAAAAATTGCAAAAACACAAAATAACGGCAGCGAAGATTTCGGGATATGGGTAGGATTGAGAAAAATATTCCCGATTGCTAAGATCAGCGTGCCGGTAAAACAAGCTTTAATAATTCGAATCAAATCAGGTAATGATGCAAAACGCCAGACACCGCGATATAATCCAAACGCGCGATAAGCGATCGCGAGTACCAGAAGAATGGTGATCATCTCACTAAAAAACTGTGAGGAATTTGCAAACGTGATCACGCCTCTTTCTGAATTGATGCTGACAACTACGGCAACAGCGAGCAGCGTGAAAAATAAATCCGCTAAAAACACTATCAAACTCTTAGGAAATTCAGCGATGATTTTGAAATATTTTTTATACTGAACCATAAAATCCCTTTGTGACATTTCATAAGTCAAGCGAGTATAGTACGACATCAAACATTATTAAAGTATTTATGATCAGGATGAGGAAATGAAAATAAAACTAATTACAGTTTTTGGCACACGTCCCGAAGCAATTAAAATGGCACCCGTTATCAAACTGTTAGCAAAAATTCCAGAATTTGAAGTGAAAGTCTGCGTGACTGCGCAGCATCGCGCAATGTTGGACCAGGTATTATCACTTTATAATATTGTTCCTGACTATGATCTAAACATTATGTCTACCAATCAAACATTATCCAGTATTACGCAGTTAACGATGCAAGGGATGGAGAATATTTTTAAACAATATTCTCCGGATTGGGTATTGGTGCAAGGTGATACCAACACAACCTTTGCTGCTTCGCTCGCGGCATACTACAAAAAAATTCCAGTTGCCCACATTGAGGCCGGTTTGCGTACACAAGATATTTATTCACCCTGGCCTGAAGAAATTAACCGGCAGTTGACCGGCCGCATCGCCGCCGTCCATTTTCCGCCAACGGTAGGCGCGCAGCAAAACCTGTTGAATGAAGGTATACCAGAAGCCCGCACCTTAGTGACGGGAAATACGGTAATTGATGCTTTATTTGAAGCCGTTTCCTATCTGGAAGCGAATCAGGAAGTAGCAAAAACGATTAAAAAAATGTTTCCTTTTCTCGATCCGGAAAAAAAATTACTACTGATGACTTCTCACCGGCGCGAAAATTTTGGCAGCAGCCTTGAACAAATTTGCCGTGCCATGTTACGCCTGGCCAAACGCGATGATGTACAAATAGTTTATCCAGTCCATTTGAATCCCAATATTTCCAAACCGGTGAATGAATTACTGGGCGGCGCCAAAAATATTTTTTTACTGCCGCCCCAGGATTATCTGCCATTTATTTACTTAATGATGCAATCCTATCTTATTCTCACCGACTCCGGCGGTGTGCAAGAAGAAGCGCCATCCCTAGGCAAACCCGTGTTAGTCGTGAGAAATACTACCGAGCGACCGGAAGGTGTAGCGGCCGGAACTGCCAGATTAGTTGGCACGGATGAAAATAATATTGTAAGAAATGTTGAAGAATTTATGGATAAAAATGAATTATATGAAATAATGCGTGCAGCAACAAATCCTTATGGGGATGGCAAAGCATCAGCACGGATAGGGGAGCGTTTATTACATGAAAGTAACGTTTAATAAGATTGCGGTAATTGGTTTGGGTTATATTGGTCTTCCTACCGCAGCGATATTGGCTTCACGCGAATTAAATGTAGTGGGCGTTGATATCGATGAAAATACTGTCAACATTGTGAATAATGGAAAAGTTCACATCATAGAACCTGATTTAGATACCTTAGTACACAATGTTGTTATTGCCGGCAAGTTACGCGCGGTAACCGTGCCTGAAGCTGCGGATGTATTTTTAATTACCGTGCCTACACCGATTACCGAAGACCAGCAGCCGGATGTTTCTTATGTCAACGCGGCCATTGATTCAATAAGCCACTTACTGCGCAAAGGCAACCTCATTATTTTGGAATCCACTTCGCCTGTTGGCACCACCGATAATATTTCGCGTAGGTTGGCGGAAGTTCGCGACGATTTAACTTTTCCGCACCAGGAAGCGGTGCAACCGGATATTCATATTGCTTACTGCGCGGAACGCGTCATGCCCGGGCAAATCATTCGGGAATTGGTGGAAAACGATAGAATCATTGGTGGAATTACCCCAGCCTGTACGCTGCTGGCGCGTTCACTTTATGAATTATTTGTGAAGGGCAAATGTATCAGCACTAACTCTCGCACCGCGGAAATGACCAAGCTGACGGAAAATTCATTTCGTGATGTCAATATTGCTTTTGCCAACGAACTCTCGATTATTTGTGAAAAATTACAAATCAATGTCTGGGAATTAATCACGCTGGCTAACCATCATCCTCGCGTGACGATTTTGCAACCTGGCCCGGGCGTGGGTGGGCATTGTATTGCGGTTGACCCCTGGTTTATCGTGCATTCGGCTCCCAGCGAAGCCAAAATTATTCGCGCGGCGCGGGAAGTGAATGACAGTAAGCCCTTATTTGTTCTCGCTAAAATCAGGGAGACGGCCAAGGGGTTTACTAATCCAAGACTGGCTTGTCTAGGTATTACTTACAAACCCAACACCGATGATTTGCGAGAAAGTCCGGTCATTAAAATTTTACAGAGTCTGGGTGATAGTTCGAATTTCAAAATTGATATTGTTGAGCCGAATATTTCCGCGCTGCCGGCCAATTTACAAAAATATCCACAATTTAATTTGGTTGATTGCGCAACGGCGTTAAGTAACGCGGACATTATTGTCATGATGGTGGCGCATACGGAATTTAAGCGTCTGGATATGAATTTGTTAAAAGGCAAGACGGTAATTGATTTGATCAATTTACAGGGTTCACAAAGCACCACAACCAGTGCTTTACGTATGGAACCGGGGTTACGGATTTTAGAAGAAAACGTGGTTTGAGATGCATCATCGCAGGTTGGGCTGAGCACAGCGAAGCCCAACAAATAATAGGATTAAAATGGAAATTCTAAAAAAAATTTTTAGTCTGCTCACCCCTAAAGAACGCTCTAGCGCGTATTTGTGTTTTGCCGCCATGTTGTTAATGGCTATCGTGGAAGTGGTGGGCGTGGCGTCTATTATGCCGTTTATGGCGGTATTAGCCGATCCGGACGCGGTGCAACATCATGCGAAACTGGCCTGGCTGTATAACGAATTACAGTTTACCAGTTCACACCGGTTTTTAATTTTTCTGGGTTTCGTGGTGCTAGGCGTATTGATTTTCAGTAATACCGTGTCGATGTTAACCACCTGGTTAATTTTGCGGTTTACTTATGAGCGCCAATACAGTTTATCCAAACGCTTATTTCAAAAATACATTTATCAACCTTACGCTTTTTTTCTGCAGCGCAATTCATCGGAATTAGTCCAGAATATTTTGACCGAAGTGCATACCGTGGTGAATCGCGCGTTTATTCCCGGCATGCAATTGATCGCCAAAGCCATTGTGACGGCGCTGATTTTATTATTGCTATTGAAAATTGATCCCGTGCTGGCGTTTGTGCTGGCGGTGTTACTGGGCGGCGCTTATTTAAGCCTTTACGTGCAAGTCAGGAAAAAACTCTCAAACATTAGCAAGCGTTGCCAGGAAAATTCCAAATTGCAATTTAAAATCGCCACCGAAACGTTTGGCGGCATCAAAGACATTAAATTATTAAATCGCGAACAGCATTTCCTCAAAACCTTTTCCCGCAGCGCATTGCAGCAAGCCAACGATGAAGCAACCGGCAATATCATCGCTCACTTGCCGCGCTATGCGCTGGAAACACTGGCGTTTGGCGGGGTACTGGCCATCATTCTTTATTTGCTGGTAACGCAAAAAAATATTACTAATGCCATGCCCTTGCTGGCGTTGTATGCGTTTGCCTCCTTCCGCTTAATGCCGGCCATGCAGCAAATCTTCACATCTATTGCGTTTTTGCGGATTAGCCGTGACGCCTTGAATGTCTTGTCACACGATTTATCGCAACAGGATTTATTGTTTTCACCCGTGATTGACCCGGGAAATACCGCGGATGAAATTCCTTTCTCGGGGGAATTGAAACTGCGCGACATCAGTTTCACTTATGAAAATACGCAAAAACCCGTAGTCCATTCCTTAAATTTATCTATTCCAGCAAAATCAACGATTGGCCTGGTGGGTATGACGGGCGCGGGCAAATCGACTATTGTGGATTTGATTTTAGGTTTATTGACCCCTAGCCAGGGCGAAATGCGCGTCGACCAGTTAGTGATTTCCAGAAACAATCTGGCCAGCTGGCAACAAAAAATTGGTTATGTGCCACAAATGATTTTTCTGGCGGACGATACGATTACTAACAATATCGCGTTTGGGGTGCCACCCGAAGAAATTGATTTCCTCGCCGTGGAACGCGCCGCGCGCATGGCAAACATACATGATTTTGTGATGGGCCTTGAACAACAATATGAAACCATTGCGGGTGACCGCGGGATACGCTTGAGTGGTGGCCAACGTCAACGCATAGGGATTGCGCGTGCCTTATATCATGACCCGGAAGTGCTGGTGTTAGATGAAGCCACCAGTTCACTGGACAGTCTCACCGAAAATGTCATTCTGGAAGCAATTAAAGAATTGTCGCGTAAAAAAACCATTATTATTATCGCGCATCGCCTGACGACCCTGACGGAGTGTGATACTATTCATGTCCTGCAAGATGGCAAAATTATTTCTTCTGACACTTATCATGAATTATTGAAATCTTGTGAAGTTTTTAAAGAGATGGCGCAAGTTAATGCATAGGGATTGGCATGAAACTGAAAAATAAAAAAATTCTTGTTACCGGCGCGGATGGT
Organism: Pseudomonadota bacterium; assembly: GCA_040389045.1. Classification (GTDB taxonomy): domain Bacteria; phylum Pseudomonadota; class Gammaproteobacteria; order DSM-16500; family DSM-16500; genus UBA5158. The sequence continues at coordinate 38,118 of JAZKAT010000047.1, forward strand.
TTTATTGGTTCTCATCTTACCGAATATTTAATTTCCTGCGGTTGCGATGTACGCGCATTTGTTTTTTATAATTCGTTTGGATCCTGGGGCTGGCTGGATAGTCTGCCAAAAAACCTCAAAGAAAATCTGGATGTTTTCGCCGGTGATATTCGCGATCCACATGGTGTCAAAAAAGCCGCGCAGGGCTGCGATGTCATTTTGCATCTGGCGGCATTAATCGGCATACCTTATTCTTATCATTCGCCCGATGCTTATGTTGATACCAATATCAAAGGTACGCTGAACGTCGTGCAGGCGGCGCGTGAATTAGGCATAGCCAAAGTAGTTCACACATCCACGAGTGAAGTCTATGGCACCGCGCGTTTTGTGCCAATTACTGAAGCCCATCCGCTACAAGGACAATCACCGTATTCCGCCACCAAAATTGGCGCTGACCAGGTGGCGATGTCATTTTATAATTCTTTTGATACGCCAGTCAGTATTATCAGACCCTTTAATACTTATGGCCCGCGGCAATCCGCGCGAGCGATCATTCCAACTATTATTACGCAGATTGCTGCTGGTTCGCGGGTTATCAAGTTAGGTTCATTACATCCTACGCGGGATTTTAATTTTGTGCTGGATACCGTGCGCGGTTTTGTCGCGGCCGCGGAATCGGAAAATTCATTAGGCGAAGTGATTAATATTGGCAGTAACTTTGAAATTTCCATGCAGGAAACCGCCGAACTCATTGCCGAAACCATGGTGGAAGAAGTGACTTTCACCCAGGAAAATGAACGTTTGCGACCAGCAAAAAGTGAAGTCGAAAGATTGTGGGCGGACAATAGCAAAGCCAAGGAATTGCTAGGCTGGGAACCGGAATATGCTGGCCGGGCAGGTTTTAAAAGAGGTTTAATGGAAACCATTAACTGGTTTTTACAGCAAAACAATGCGCAAAATTATAAGTCTCATATCTACAATATTTGATGAAGTGCCATGACTAAGGTGAATGACATCGTTGCATTGTTCCAACAGGTTTTATCTTATAACGATAAAGCTATTGCTTTGCACGAACCGAATTTTACCGGCAATGAATGGCAATATGTTAAAGAATGCCTGGACACGGGTTGGGTTTCTTCCGTCGGCAAGTATGTAGACCGGTTTGAACAAGACTTGGCAGATTTTACCGGCGCAAAACATGTAATCGCTACCGTGAATGGCACGGCGGCACTGCATGTCAGTTATTTGCTGGCTGGCGTCATGCGCAATGATGAAGTGCTAGTCCCCTCACTGACTTTTGTGGCAACAGTGAATGCGATTGCATACTGCGGTGCGATTCCCCATTTTATTGATGCTGAAGCTAAGCATTTGGGTATTGACCCGGAAACACTGGCGCTTTATCTGCGTGATATTTCCACGAAAGTAGGTAACACCACGGTTAACCGCTTGACTGGACGTCCGATACGCGCTTTGTGCGTCATGCATACTTTAGGCCATCCGGTGGACCTTGATGCATTGGGTGAAATTGCCAGACAATATAATCTGGCACTGGTGGAAGATGCCGCGGAAGCGTTAGGTTCTTATTATAAAGGTGTGCATGTCGGACATCATGGCTTGGTTGGCACGTTGAGTTTTAACGGCAATAAAATTATTACTACTGGCGGTGGCGGCGCGATTCTTACTAACCATACCGAACTCGCTAAAAAAGCCAAACACTTAACGACTACGGCAAAATTGCCGCATGCCTGGGAATTCAAGCATGACCAGATTGGTTATAATTATCGTTTGCCAAATATCAATGCCGCGATAGGTTGCGCGCAACTGGAAACCATGGCTGATCGTTTGCATAAAAAGCGTTTACTCATGCAAAAATACCAGCGCGCTTTTGCCAATATGCCGGGTGTAACGTTGATTACCGAACCAGCTTATGCCAAAAGCAATTACTGGTTGAATGCTTTGCTGTTGAGTGATTCTGAGTTAACTATCCGTAATGATTTATTAGCGGCGCTGAACCAGAATGGCATTATGACGCGACCATTATGGAATTTGCAGCATACGCTGGCTATGTTTCAAGATTGTCCGCGCATGCCGCTGACTACGGCGGAAAATTTACTTAAAAATTTGCTACAGATACCTAGCAGTCCACAATTAATAAGTCATCAACAAGAATATGTTACTTGAGTGAGGTCGTGTTGTGCAAAAACGTAAAATTGCTGTCGTCACGGGTTCCAGAGCAGAGTATGGATTACTTTATCTGATCATGAAGGAAATCCAGAATGATCCCGACCTGGAGCTGCAAGTCATTGTTACCGGTATGCATTTATCGCCGGAATTTGGTTTGACGTATCGCTTTATTGAAGAAGATGGTTTTGAAATTGCCGCGAAAATTGAAATGCTGCTATCTAGCGATACCGCTGCTGGTATTGCAAAATCCATGGGTCTTTGTTTGATTAGTACCACTGATACATTGCATAAGCTGAATCCGGATGTGCTTGTGCTGCTTGGTGATCGCTTTGAAACACTGGCGGTGACGCAGGCGGCCTTAGTGCAGCGTATCCCGGTGGCCCATGTTCACGGTGGAGAACTTTCCGAAGGCGCAATGGATGATGCCATCCGTCATGCCATTACCAAAATGTCGCATTTGCATTTTGTCGCTGCTGAATCTTATCGCAAGCGGGTTATTCAGTTAGGTGAAAATCCGACTACGGTTTTTAATTTTGGCGCGCCGGGCCTGGAACACATGAGTAAAATGCAATTGCATAGCCGCGAAAAAATGGAAGCAGTGTTGCAGCGGAAATTAACCCGGAAAACTTTTTTAATTACCTATCATCCGGCAACGCTGGCGATGGCAACCACCGTCAGTGCTTTACAGAATTTATTTGCCAGTCTAGATGAATTTCCTGACGCACAAGTAATTTTCACCAAAGCTAACGCGGATGAGGCAGGCAGAATCATTAATCAAAAAATTGATGAATATGCCGCATTACATCCAGAACGTGTGAGTGCTTATACCAGCTTAGGGAATTTGAATTACTTGAGTTTGATGCAATATGCCGATGTGTTAATAGGAAATTCTTCCAGCGCCATCATTGAAGCGCCTTTTTTCCGTAAAGCCACGGTGAATATAGGCAGCCGCCAAAATAAACGCTTGCATGCGGACACCATTATTAATTGTGCGGAAGACACGGCTTCGATAACGCAGGCCATTACCAAAGCCTTATCTGCAGATTTTCAAGCGAGTTTGCCAGACGCTAAATTACTTTATACGAAAGATGATACCGCCAGCAAAGTAAAAAATATGTTAAAAGCGGTAAACCTGGAAAAATTAATCGTCAAACAATTTTATGACATGGAGTGTGTATGAGTAAAACATTTATTATTGCCGAAGCCGGTGTAAATCATAATGGCTCTATGGAAATGGCCATGGAATTGATTAACACGGCGGTCACCAGTGGTGCGGATGCGGTTAAATTCCAAACTTTTCGTGCCGACAGTCTGGTGACCGAAAGTGCCCCTAAAGCCAATTATCAATTAGACAATACCAATCAGGCTGAATCGCAATACAAAATGTTAAAAGCTCTGGAATTATCCAAAGCAGATCATGATAAATTGATGGCCCACGCCGCCCAGAAAAAAATTCAATTTTTATCAACGCCGTTTGATTTGGAAAGTTTGTCACTATTAACCAAAACATTTAATTTGCCTATCATTAAAATCGCTTCGGGTGAAATTACCAATTCGCCCATGTTGCTGGCGGTCGCACGCACGCAAAAGCCGGTGATTGTTTCTACCGGCATGGCTAATCTTGGCGATATTGAAATGGCCTTAAGCGTGTTGGCGTTTGGTTACCTGGACAACCGCGAAGCCAGGCCCAGCTTGCAGCAATTTATGGATGCGTATCGTTCCACTGCTGGCCAGAAAAAATTATACGAAAAAGTCACGTTGTTGCACTGTACCACGGAATATCCAGTACCTTTTGCAGAAGTTAATTTAAAAGTATTAGATACGCTGAAAGCCGCGTTTAATTTACCGGTAGGTTATTCAGACCATACCCAGGGCATTGAAATCGCGATTGCCGCGGTGGCCAGAGGCGCGACGGTAATTGAAAAACATTTTACTCTAAATAAAAATTTACCGGGGCCCGACCACAAAGCTTCGCTGGAGCCGCAAGAATTAGCCAGTATGGTTAGTAGCATCAGGCATGTTGAAGCGGCATTAGGCCATGGGCAGAAAATTCCAACACCGGCAGAGTATATCAACCGCGCCATCGCCAGAAAAAGTTTAGTGGCATTGAAAAATATTGCCGCGGGTGAAGTTTTTACGGAAGCAAATTTAGGTTTGAAACGTCCTGGTAGTGGAGTTTCCGGAATTTATTATTGGGAATGGTTAGGTAAAGTGTCGGCGACATCCTATCAACCAAATGAATTAATCACGGATTTATGAAAACTGACTTAATTATTATTGGCGCGGGTGGCCACGCTAAAGTTTTGATTGATTGTCTGCTCCAGCAATCAGCAGTCAATATTATTGGTATTTTAGATAATAACCCGTCTGTGCATGGCCAGTCAGTGCTGGGCATTCCGGTTTTGGGCGGCGATGAAAAAATCGCGAATTTTCCGACCAACGCGGTACAACTGGTAAACGCGGTAGGTTCAATTGATATTCCATTGCGACGTGCAGCGGTGTATCAGCATTTTAAAGCATTGGGTTATCAGTTTTTATCTGTCGTGCATCACACGGCTTATGTCGCTAAAACAGTAAAGTTGGGTGAAGGCGTGCAAATCATGGCGGGTGTCGTGCTGCAGCCGGATTGCAAATTGGGTAATAATGTCATTATCAATACCGGCGCGTCACTCGATCATGATGTGCAAATTGGCGATCATTGCCATGTTGCGCCCGGTGTCGTGGTATCTGGCAATGTCACTATAGCGGCCAGTTCTCACCTTGGTGCGCGCGCGGTAATTTTGCAAGGATTAAAAATAGGTGAACGCTGTCTCATCGCCGCAGGCGCGGTGGTTATTCACCCTATCACTACCGATAGCCGCGTTGCCGGCGTTCCGGCGAAAAGCATAAAAAATGTCATCACGGAGGAGTAGGCCATGAGTGCATGGAAAAACATTTTAGTGAGTCCTGGCACATCAATTCTGGAAACGATAGAAGTGATTGATAAAGCCGGTTTGCGCGCCGCAATTGTCATCGATGAGCAAAAACATTTGTTAGGCATGGTCACGGATGGCGATATCCGGCGTAGTATTTTAAAAAAGATCGCTTTGCATGAACCTATCCATAAGATAATGAATACGCAACCTACCGTGGCACGGGAAGATGATAGTCGCGACAGCATGCTGACAAAATTACAATCCTTAAGTCTGTTTCACCTGCCCATTATCAATGATGAACGCACGCTGGTAGGTTTTGAAACCCTGGACAATTTACTCAAAGTGCCACGCCGAAACAATATGGTGGTAGTGATGGCTGGCGGTATGGGTAAACGCCTGCATCCCATTACCGTTGATTGTCCCAAGCCCATGATTAAAGTTGGCAATAAACCGGTGCTGGAAATTTTAATTGAGAATTACATCAAGCATGGATTCCACCATTTCTGTCTGGCGGTTAATTACAAATCTGAAATGATTAAAGATTATTTTGGCAATGGTGAACGCTGGGGTGTCACCATTGAATACGTACAGGAAAATCAACGCTTAGGTACTGCTGGTGCGTTAAGCATTCTGAATGCTATTCCCGAGCAACCTTTTTTCGTCATTAACGCGGATGTTATCACCAACGTGGATTTTCAAAGTTTACTGCACTTTCATCTGGAAAGCGCAGTAGAAGCTACCATGTGCATTCGCGAGCAAGAACATACTATTCTTTATGGCGTGGTCGAGCGGCGTGAAGAATCGCATTTGTTAAAAAATATTATTGAAAAACCAGTGAGCCAGTTTTTTGTGAATGCGGGTATTTATGTGTTGGACCCTAAAGTTTTAACGCTGCTGGCAAAAGATACTTTTTGTGATATGCCCAATTTGCTAATGACTTGTCTTGAGCATGCTTATCGAGTGGCGACTTTCCCGATCAAGGAATATTGGCTGGACATAGGCCACCATCAGGATTTACAACGCGCGCATGATGATTATGAAAAGGTTTTCTAATGTTGAATAATAAAAAAATTCTGGCGGTTATTCCAGCGCGCGGTGGTTCCAAAGGCGTGCCGCGGAAAAATTTGCGACCAGTCGATGGTGTATCCTTGTTAGCGCGAACCATTCATAGCGCTAAGCAATCACATTATATTGATAAAGTTATTGTTTCTTCAGAAGATAATGAAATTATCGCCGCAGCAAGGCAAGCCGGTGCTGAAGTGCCATTTGTCCGTCCCGCTGAATTTGCCAGCGATGAAGCTCCTGGTTATCAACCTATCATTCATGCGCTGGAAAATGTGCCGGGATATGATTATGTGATTGTATTGCAAGTGACATCCCCCTTGCGTGATACCGCAGACATTGATGGCGCGCTGGATTTTTGTTTGCGCCAGGACGGCAATGTTTGTGTCAGCGTGACGGAATCAGCAGCCAGTCCTTACTGGATGTACCGCTTTAATGAAAACAGTGAATTAACGCCAATACTGGCCGAAAAACCGCCGTTACGCCGTCAGGATTTACCGGCTACTTATGTATTAAATGGCGCGATTTATATTGCCGCCACTAGCTGGTTTCTGCGCAGCAAAAGTTTTTTAACCAGTGAAACGTTAGGCTATGTCATGCCGCAACATAAATCCTTAGATATTGATACTGAATTTGATTTTCAATTATTAAATTTATATTTAAAGCATACAGTGGGTGAATCTGTGTTATGACAGCGACTAACTCCCGTAGTCAAGCTTTGATTTTTATTTTTCCTTATGCGCTGACGCAGTGGGATGCGATTAAATTTGGTTTACCAGCGTTGCAACAAAGCGAAGTTAATTTGCGCGTGCTGGATTTATCCGCATTAATCTGTACCCGCTCATCGCATAATGTACCATTGCTGCAGGAAAGCTATATCACCAAAATCCATTCCTATGATGAGCTAGCCGCTGAATTGGCTGCGAACGCCAGGCAGGCTATTTATGTTGATAATATAAATGGGATGAATGGGTTTCAATGGCAGGGCCGAAAAATTTTTAAATTATTTAAAAAATTTAAGGTGAATTACTGGGTGGTGGAAGTGGGTTCATTACCTATTTTAGCTAACGGCAATAATAGTGTTATTAAAAAATTAAAAAAACTGTTACATTTCAAAAAAGCCTATACTTTTGCTAAATGGAAAATTGGCAAAATACTGGTTTATTATCAATGGAAATTATTAAAACAGTATCAATTACCGGTTAAAATCTTTACCAGTGATTCGGAGTTGTTAAAACATTATATCGCCAAATACCAATTTGACCCGGCAAAAGTAATTTTAATCCACTCGTTTGATCATGATAGATATTTAACTTATTTGCGCGAAAACCCCGCCAGTACAAATACTAGCAGTGAAAAAACCTGCGTGTTCCTGGATCAAATGCTGGCGACACATAGTGATTTTGGGAAAAATGTGAGCTTTAGTCCCGTCACCGCAGCAAAATATATTCCTAGTTTAAACCGTTTTTTTGATATGATTGAGAGCAAACTTGGTTTGAAAATTATAATTGCCGCCAGCCCGCGCGCCAATTACGAAGCTACGCCAGGGATTTTTGGCAACCGCACGATTATCAAAGATAAAACGCTGGAATTAGTCGCGAATAGTTCACTGGTTTTGATGCATTCTACGACGGCAGTCAGTTTTCCAGTCTTGTTTGATAAACCTATCATGTTGTTAAAAACCGCAGAAATGGTTAATGCGCCGGGTTACGCAAATTTTCTTGATAACATGGCGCGCTCACTAGGTTTGTCGCCGGTGTTGATTGATGATGAAAAAGCGCTGGCTAATCTTGATTTTAACAATTATCACCAGTGGCCGCGCAATTATGATAATTACAAATATAAATATGTGATGAGCAAGCAGGTGCAAGCCAGTACTATCCCGGAATTTATGATAAAGGAATTTAATCATGCACAGTGAATACAATGCGAATGCCTGGGGCCACGAAAGCATTCTTAATTTTTTTGATAAAAAACGTTTGACCACGCAGCACATTTATCCTTCGGAATGGTTTTTTCTCAAGGACAAGATTAAAGATGATATTAGTTTGCTGGATATAGGCTGCGCCAAAGGTGGCATGGCGAATGTGCTTGCCGAAAATTTAGCAAATTTTAATTATGTTGGGGTTGATATCAATGAGCAAATGATAGATGCGGCCAAACAGCGTTACCCGCAGCATATTTTTTATCAAATCACCGAAGAAGATTATTCAGTTTTGCAGGGTAAGCAATACGATTTAGTCTTATGTCTAGGCATTTTACATTTGCATGAATCTTGGCGAAATACCATTAAAGAAGCATGGCGGCATACTCGTAAATGTCTGATTCTCGATTTGCGCGAAACGCACCTGGCGAGTATTGAAGATAAAAAGCAAGCTTATTTTAAAATGGATTTTGATAATATCAGCAATCCTACGTCAAATTATATTTTGCCTTACAACATTATTAACACGGCCGAAGCACTGCGGACTATTCATGAGGTTTGTGAAGACGCAGCACATATCGCGCATTACGGTTATACGCAAGCCTTGTCGGGGCTGGCCGTGAGTCCTATTAAAAAAATCATGGCTAATGTTTATTGTATAGAGAGATGATGAAATGACAGCATCCGTACAGGAATTAAAACACCTACAGCGCAACGCATTGAGCCGGCCGTCACGGGAAACCAGTGAATTTCGCACGGATGATATTTTATGGTTAGACAAAAATGAAAATATGGATCCGGAGTATCAAGCTTTTTTGCAAAACTTGATTGCCGACTTGCCCTCTAAGGCATTATTTGGTTATCCAGATTGTCATGCGCTTTATAAAAAGCTGGGGCATTATTTGGATGTACCCATTAATCAATTGATGATTGCTGCCGGTTCGGATGGTGTTATTCGCGCGGTGTATGAAGCGTTTGTCACGTCGGGTGACACGGTAATTTACACTAATCCAACTTTTGCGATGTATGAAGTGTATTCGAAGATCACAGGCGCCAAGGCCATAGAATTAAATTATGAAGTTTCGGCAAATGGGCCATTACTTATAGTGGAGCGACTTGTTCAGGCAATTTTGGAAAATACACCCAGGTTGGTTTGTATTCCGAATCCCAATAGTCCTTCCGGGACGGTTTTTTCACCTGACGAATTATATCGTATTATCGAAACCGCTCATGACGTAGGCGCGGTCATTTTGATTGATGAAGCTTATCATCCATTTTATGGGGAAACCGTATTACCGCTAATTGCCAAATTTCCGCAACTTATCGTGGCGCGTTCCTTTTCCAAAGCCTGGGGTTGCGCGGGTATTCGCTTGGGTTATGGTATTGCCAGCAAAGCGGTTACTGACATGTTACATAAAATACGTCCCATGTATGAAGCGGGTGCCTTAAGTATCATGATCGCCGAACGCTTGTTGGATAACACTGAGCAAATGTTAAATTCAGTGCGCAGGTTGAATGAAGGTAAGGAATATTTTTTAAGTGAAATGCGCTTGTTGGGGTTTCATACTTTAAATGCGGAAGGAAATTTTTTGCATGTTGCGTTTGGTAAAAAAGCGGATGCGGTGCATAAGGTATTGAGCGATAAAGTGCTTTACCGCCAGAATTTTTCACACCCATCATTAGTCGGTTATAGCCGATTCAGCGCCACAACCAAAGAAGTGTTTGCATCAGTTGTAGAGTGGATTAGCTCCACTGTCATTCCCGCGCAGGCGGGAATCCATTCCTTGCAACCGTAGAAGCTGTAGTGACTAATAATGGATTCCCGCCTGCGCGGGAATGACAGCAAGGGTAAGGCGGGAGTGATAAGTGAGCATGTCAGTGGGGAAGCCAGAGCGTTTCTGGCAGTTTGACAAATAAATATTATTTAATAACAGGAATTACATGAAAACCATAAATTTTGCTTTGATCGGTTGTGGGCGTATTGCCGGGCGGCATATTGAAGCTATCAGCGCTTGTGCGCAGGCGAAATTAATCGCGGTTTGCGATATGAATGTCGAACGCGCCCGCGATAAATCCACGATGGGGAATGTGCCTTATTTTCTGAATTATCACGACATGCTCGAACAATTCCCGGAAATTGATGTTGTCATTATTTTAACGCCTAGCGGCGCCCACTTTGAACATGCCATGGATATGGTGAATGTCTATCAAAAAAACCTGTTGATAGAAAAACCGTTTGTTTTAACTACCACACAAGCGCAACGCTTAAAGCGCGCCGCCGATCAAAATGATGTGACCATTTTTCCCTTGTATCAAAATCGTTTTAACAAAGCAGTACAAAAAGTTAAAACAGCGATGACCGGTCAAGAACTCGGCGCTTTACGTGTAGGCACGGTGCGCGTGCGCTGGTGTCGTCCACAACGTTATTACGACATGAGCCCCTGGCGCGGGACATGGGCCATGGATGGTGGCGCCATGACCAATCAAGGTATTCATTATATTGATTTACTGCGTTATCTGTGCGGTGAAGTGAAAAGAGTGCATGCCAAACTCGGCAGCCTGGGCGCAAAAATCGAAGTCGAAGACACCGGTGTCGCCATCCTGGAATTTGCAAATGGCGGACTTGGCGTCATTGAAATTATGACTAGCGCGCGGCCCGATGATTTTGAAGCATCGATTTCCTGCGTGTGTGAAAATGGCATGGCGATTATTGGCGGCATCGCCACGAATGTTTTACAAACCTTTACACCGGATCAAACCCAAGCGGCGCAGTTTAGTGAAGAATTTCCTACCGTTTATGGTTTTGGCCATGATGTTATTATTCAAAGCGTAGTCGACACATTGCTGTTAAACCAGCCGCCACTGATTGAATTTGATGATGGTTTGAAAACGTTAAAATTACTTCACGCCTTATATAAAAGCGATGAACGCAACGGTTGGGTAGAGGTAGACGAAGCCGGTGATTCGGCGCGCCTGGGCGTGCCTGATGAAGCACTTTCTGAACTCTACCGTGCCACTATGAACGTAGAAGCATAATCAAGGAATAGTTTTATGAAAATTTATGGCATCGTACCCGCCCGCATGGGCTCCAGCCGTTTTTATGGCAAACCCTTACATCCTATTGTTGGCAGACCGATGATAGAACATGTCTTTTTACGCGCTCAGCAATATTTATCTTGGGATAATTTACAGTTAGCCACTTGTGACGAGGAAATTGCTGAATATGCTAAAACCAAAAATTTTTCGTATGTGATGACTTCAGATAAACATGTACGTTGTCTGGACCGGGTCGCTGAAGCAATTCAGAAAACCATTACCACCATCGCTGCAGATGATGTAGTGGTTTGCGTACAAGGTGATGAACCCATGTTACATCCAAACATGATTGCCACCGTTGTGCAACCTATGCAGGAACATGCTGATGTTAATTGCACAATGTTAGCCATGCCCATTGTCGATGAAGCGCAATTTTATAATCCGGATATCGTTAAAATTATTCATGATATGCGCGGCGATGTGCTTTACACATCGCGTAGCCCGGTACCTTATTGCGCGTCATTCAATCCAGCAATTGGCGCCAAAAGAGTTTCCGGCATTTTCGCCTTCCGCTGGCATTTTCTCAAAACTTTTACTGCCTTGCCAGAATCCCCGCTGGAATTACAAGAAGCTTGTGATAGTAATCGCATCATGGACCATGGTTTTAAACAACGGATCGCGGTATATCCTTATCAACCGTATTTTTCGGTAGACAGTCCACCGGACATTGCCTTGGTTGAGCAACACATGCGTAATGACGCGTTATGGGGAAGTTATTAATCATGAAAAAAATATATAGAGTGGGCATTGCCGGTTTTGGCGTAGTGGGAAAGCGGCGTAGATATTTTATTGACGCGCATCCTAATTTTAAAACCGTAGCGGTTTGTGACCGCAATATTAATAGCATAGGCCCATTGGCCAGCAGTGTGAAAGCATTTTCGACTTATAAAGAATTGCTCGCTGAAGATTTGGATGTGCTATTTGTTTGTATGACGAATGACATAAACGCGGAAGTAACCATTGCCGGGTTGCAAAAAGGCTTGCATGTCTTTTGTGAAAAACCCCCAGGCCGTGATTTAAACGATATTGCAAAAGTCCGGCAATGTAAAAATCAGCGGCCGCATTTGCAATTGAAATATGGTTTTAACCATCGCTATCATGATTCGGTTTCAGATGCCTTAGCGATTATTAATTCCAAAGAATTAGGCGAAGTCATCAATTTAGTAGGCGTGTATGGCAAATCAAAAATAATTTCTTATGGCCAAACTGACTGGCGTTCCAAGCGCGCAATCGCTGGCGGCGGCATTTTGTTAGACCAGGGCATACATATGGTGGATTTGCTGCGCTTATTCGCCGGTGAATTTAAAGATATTCATAGTATAGTATCCAATGCGTTCTGGCGCCATGATGTGGAAGATAATGCTTATGCGTTGATGAAGACTGCGGATGGCAAAGTCGCGATGTTACATTCTTCGGCTACCCAGTGGCGGCACCGTTTTAAACTGGATATCAGTCTGGAAAAAGGGGCAATTACTTTAAGTGGTATTTTGTCAGGCTCTAAGAGTTATGGCGCGGAAAAAATTTCTGTCGCCTGGGCGTCAGCGAATGAACTAGGTGACCCGAAAGAACAAACCACGCGTTATAATGAAGATAATTCCTGGCAGCGCGAAATAGAAGAATTTGCCGAAGCCATTTTAGGCATTGCGGAATTGCGCCATGGTACTATTGAAGACGCCTATAAAACCATGGAACTGGTCTATAGAATTTATTCTGCGGATAAAGAATGGAGTGAACGCTGGGGAATTTCCGCGATACCAACGGCGGAGCTTAGTTATGAAGTATGAAACCAAAAGCATAAGATCCATTATTTTTGATTTAGATGGCACGCTGGTAAATACCGTGCCGGATGTATTGCTGTCACTGAATCATACGCTGGCCACTTTTGGCCGGCCTATGGTCGATGAATCACAAATACTGGGAATGATTGGCAATGGCGCGCGATTTTTAATGGAAAACGCGTTTACGAAAAGTAAAATTCCTTATACGCATTTTGATATAGATGCGGCTCTAGCTTGTTATTTAAAATATTATTCCGAAAACCCTATCGTGGCTACCCGGTTGTATCCTGATGTAGTGCGCTTATTACAACAATTTTATAACGCTGGCATTACTTTAAGTATTTGTACCAACAAGCCGCGTGTGATCGCCAGATTGTTACTGGAAGAATTAAATTTGAATCAATATTTTTCTATCGTGTTATGCGGTGATGAAGTAAGTTATCCCAAGCCAAATGCGCAACATGTTTTTGATATTATTAATCGCACCAATGGCAAGTTAGCTGAAGCAGTACTGGTAGGTGATAGTCTAGTCGATAAAATCTGCGCTGAAAACGCCGGTATTCCGTTTATTGGCGTGAGTTATGGTTATGATCTTGATGCGACGGCAAATTGCGTTATTATAGATAATTTTAACGAGTTACCCGACGCGCTGAACAAGGTCACTCTTGAGGAAGCAATAATATGACACGTATCGCAGTGGCATCCCGTTCTTTTTCCAATCATCCACAATTGCGCGATGCCTTGAGCCAGCGTTATGAAGATGTGGCTTTTAATGACACGGGCAAGACTTTAGCGGGTGAAGCTTTAATTAATTTTCTCAAAGATTATGACAAGGCCATTATCGGTCTTGAACGCATGGATGCGGACATTTTAAAAAATCTGACCCGTTTAAAAACTATTTCGCGTTTTGGGGTCGGCGTTGATATGTTGGATTTAGCGGTGATGAAACAATTGGGAATCAAATTGGCATCGACTCCCGGTGCTAACAAACGCGCAGTGTCAGAATTGGTAATTGCGCTGGCGATTAATTTGCTACGCAATATTCCTCAGTCTAATCAAGATCTTGGCAAAGGTGTGTGGAAGCAATTTAAAGGCCGGCAATTATCCGGTAGCAGTATTGGTATTATCGGTATGGGTGCGATAGGAAAAGATTTAGCACTTTTATTGAAGTCGTTTAATTGTAATATTTTTCTTTACGACATTAATGAAGATGTGGATTTTTGTAAGACCCATAATTTTCATAGTGTGGCGCTGGATGATTTGTTGGAGCAAGCTGATATTGTGTCTTTACATATTCCATTAACCGATGCTACACGCTTTATCATCGATGAGCGTAGATTAAATTTGATGAAACAAAATGCCATATTGATTAATGCTGCAAGAGGAGGTTTGGTGGATGAGCAAGCACTTAAAAAAAGATTACAACACAATAATTTATTTGCCGCCGCGTTTGATGTATTTGAAGTTGAACCACCGGTAGATCAGGAATTGTTAACGCTTACTAATTTTTTTGCGACACCGCATATTGGCGGCAGTACGGAGGAAGCGATTCTGGCGATGGGTTATGCGGCCATTGATGGATTGGAAAAAGCGGTTTGAAATTTTTGACATACACATAAAAAAGGAGCACAAGCATGACCGTAAAAAATTTAGCAGTACAAAGCCGGACTAATGAATTTAGTACCATTATTGATAATACTATTTGTACCAATGTTAACGGTGAAAATGAAAATTGCGATGAAGCGATTATGCATTTGACCAAATTGATGAATGACAATAAAACGAATGGTAAAGCGATTTATATTGTGGGTAATGGCGGCAGCGCCGCGGTGGCTTCACATGCGTTAACGGACTTTGTCAATGCCTGTCATTTGCGGGCTTTTACCATTAATGAACCGTCATTGATTACCTGTATGGCGAATGATTTTGGTTATGAATCTTCTTATCAACGTATTTTAAAATCCGTGTTTCGTCCCGAAGATATTTTGATTGCGATTAGCAGCTCAGGACAATCCCCCAATATTCACCACGCGGTTGATACGGCGAAAGCACTTGGCGGTACGGTGATTACGCTAAGTGGTTTTACCAAGGAAAATAAATTGCGAAAAATGGGTTATTTGAATTTTTGGCTGGATTCACATGATTATGGGCTGGTGGAAATCGGTCATTTGTTTTTGTTGCATAATATCGCGGATAGGATTGCGATGGGTGTTAACAAAGGTGTGAAGATTGATTATGCGGCGGTAGTTTAGTTTTTGCTGGATTTCGAATTTGTCAGTGTCGCGCAGGATGCAAAAAACTGTTGGGCTTCACTGCGTTCAGCCCAACCTACTTCCGACGCAGGCCGATGGGAAGTAGGTTGGGCTGAGCAGCGCGAAGCCCAACAGTTTTTGTTTTTTCCCCCTCCACGCGCTTACTTAACAGCAGCTACATTTTCTCTTAACTTAGCCTGAAACGCGATCAATTCACTAGCTTCATCAGTGGTAGTAGGACTGGTTGATGAATTCGGTTGAAAATCTACATTGCCTTCTGCACTTCCGCCTTGCCCTGGTAAAGACCAGTCTGCACGTGTGGGAGTACCGGTGCCGGTTGGCGCGCTGTTGCCGCTTTTGCGGATTAAGCCTAGCGTGTTACCCATTATATTGTTATTGAAAAACAGTGTGGGTGGCAAATTCAACTGGTTATTGTTGTAAGCGCCATAAGCTGCCCCATAGCCCCCCGACATAGGATAAAAAACCCCATTGCCTGTGTAGCCGCTTGAAACAACCCGGTTATTTGAGAAATTAATATCATGCCCCGCCATAATCGCAATCCCATAATTTGCGGTAGCGACAATTTGATTGTTGTAAAAATTAATAAATGCAGAAGTGGTTGCCAAGGTATCGTTGGTTGCGCCATCCACTTCCATGCCGCCAAACTGATATAAATCCTTGCCTGGCGAAGCCGGGAATGCGCCTTGTAGATAATTATCATGCACGCGCACGGGACTGCTCGCTGTTCCACTTGTTTCTGAAAATTCAAAAATTGCGCCAGTAGCGCTTTGGTTAGGTTGGTTAATCACCTGGTTCCAGGCAAATTCCATAGCCTGTACATTATAAGCATTCCCCATGTGAATCGCTTGACCGTTATACTGGCCCGATTCCGAATAACCATTATTACCATCACTAGGACGCCCATCAATATTTAAAAAGTTATTGCCTATCACTGAAATAGTTTGGTTATGCGTATGATTACCAGTGTAACCCGATACATATAATCCAATACGCACGCCTTGAATGACGTTATAACGCATTGCTACATTAACGGGATTGGTGACGCGGAGAAAAATACCTTTTTGTTTGCCGCGCACATTTGGATTATCGGCAACAGCGGTACAATTTAAAACGGTAATATCATTTTTGCCTTGGCCGACAATAAAATCGCCACTGCTTTCCAACATTGCATTTAATATTACTACGGGCAATGTGGTAGTAATTAAAATTGCGGGTGCTGCCGGTGTCCCGGTGAAATCGCCAGTAATCACACCACCATTTGTTTGTACATAAGCATCATCAACCACTAAAGCAAAAGCGGGAGTTGTCGTGCAAATTGCGGCAACCATTGCGAGTGTCGTGTGTGTATTCTTCATAATAATTCCTTATTAAAGTTTATAAACTTACTATGAATGCCTAAGCAAGTTTAAAATTCCGCAATTAGTATTCACTATTAATTATAAAAATGGTAGCGAATTCAATGGAAAGAAGCTTATTTGAGAGTTCAATAATTAAGCAAGCCGGCATCGCTAGCGATGCCGCTAGTCTATTGCAAGATGAGGAATATAAAGGACAATTTTCTCCCCACAGATATCGCTTATAATAGGTAGATAAGCCTTATAGATAAGGTACCTATTAGTATGGGCATTTCATTTAAACTTCCTAAGGTTTTCAGTATTGTTGTGCCCGCCGCGCCCATTACCAAATTAGCTTTTCGGGGTGGTGGCGCGAAAGGCGCCGTGTATCCCGGTGCCATCCGCGCGCTGGAAAGATTTGGGGTATTAAAAGATATTGATACCGTAGCCGGCTCATCCGCGGGTTCTATCATTGCCATGTTTGTCGCGTTAGGGTTTAATCGCACTGAAATTGAAGCAGTATCAAGAGACTTGGATTTCTTTAAATTTTTAGATGTTTCATATAAAAATAATGTGGCTGACCGTGGTATCTGTGATGGGAAGATATTATATCAAACATTTAAAAGTCTTATTAGAAAAAAAGTTGATGAACATGTAATTCATTTACTGAAATTAGTCGGTACTGAAACGTTAGATGAAGATTTTAAAAATAACACGATAGTGAAATTAAAAAAACTACGGAAAAAAACTATTACCTTTCATGATCTGGCTTATTTAAATAAACTTTATAAAAAATATACCAATCAAAATATTTTGAAAGATCTTATCATCACGGGCACTAATGTAACTGATAATGAACTGGCGGTTTTTTCTGCCAAATCAACTCCTAATCTGGAAATCGCTAAAGCTATTCGTATCTCGGCTTCTTATCCTATCGTGTTCAAAGCGGTTAATTACAATGGAAAAAAATACATTGATGGTGGCGCTATGGATAATTTGCCAGTGCGGACTTTACATCAATATGGTAATGATAAAGGTTTTCAATTTTTAAATGAACGCACGCAACGTGAAGCTACCTTAAGTTTTATGCTTGGCGAAGAATCGGATCAAATTTTACATCATCCGCATAAATGGCATCGCGCAGGATTTCTCGAAACTATTAAAATGTATTTATCCAACCTGTTTCTTAAAATTAACGTGGGCACCAGTTACCTTAGTGTGCATCAGGCGTTACACGATGATTATGGTTTACGTACTATCGTACTGCCCACGGGCAAGCTGACTACCTTATCATTTACCCTGGAAAATAAAGAAAGGGAAGATTTAAATATCCATTCCTTAGGGGCGGTTGCTGGCTATTTCGATCACCGTGAAAAAGAAGGGGTGTATTATCGGGAAGACGATTTCATGTCTTGTTTAATGCAAATTAACGATGGCGAAAAGTCTCCGCATATTTATAAATACATGGCTAGACCTTTTTTACTGGCTAACCCTGAGGCTATGCCGGAAGAAAGAGAAAAAATTAATTTTTATGTAAAACACACGGCGGACAAGGTATTCAAATTAACCACCCAGAAAAAAAATCAAGCGCGCAAGCTGATCAATGAAGTAAATAATTTAATTTGCAGAATAGCGGAATTGTATGAATTAAATGAAGAGCAAGACTTGGCGAACAGGCCCGCTCACACTCAGTTAAAGCAGGATAGAAAGAAAAAAATTAATGCTGGCATAAAAGAAGTCCAGAAGTTATATACAGAATATCTAGAGATAACCGATATCCAAACGGGAAAGCCATCAACAAATCCGCGTCACCGTGAAATTCTGAATGATAGATTACAATCACAGTTACCTGTTTTTAATGAATTATTCGATTGCCTTGATTATTACAAATCCACCAAAAACCAGGGTAAACACTATAGTTCGCAAAAGGATGTCGCTGATGAGTTGATAAATACCTTAAGTTATTTTAAGTTACAGCAAAAGAAAGCCCAAATCATCCAGGTTTTAATGGATTCCAAAGTCAAATATTTTCAGCGCCGCGGAAATATTCAGTTACTTTCCGATGTGGTGCAAGGCGTACGGGACGCCCGGTCAACAGAAGATATTACCAGGGAAATTAATAAAGTAAGAAAACATTATAAACCCCGCACATTTTTTTCATTCAAACCGGCATCTTCATTTAACACGTTAAATCAGCTTGATAAAACCTTAAAAGAAGAATACATCAATAAAACCAGAAAAAAACGCAGTTAACTTTCCCGTTTTTTATGTTTTTTATGGTGCTGCGGTCGTTGCCTGCGTTGCATAGGTTTGACGGTCGCGACACTGCCAAGAGTTCTGGCGGGCGCGCTGGCCGTATAATTAAATTCTTTGACTTCACGTTGTTCTATCTTTCTGCCCAGCACCCGTTCAATCGCGCGCACTTCCGCCATATTGTCAGGCGTAATTAAGGTGAAAGCTTCACCTTCTTTCGCGGCGCGGCCAGTGCGGCCTATGCGATGTATGTAAGCTTCAACGGTGCTAGGTATATCATAATTAATGACATGAGAAATACTGGCGACATCAATACCACGCGCCGCAATATCGGTGGCAACTAAAATTTGCAAGCTGCCGTCGCGGAAACCACTCATTGCGCTTTGGCGTTTATTTTGCGATAAATTACCTTGCAACGAAGTTGCGCGGAACCCGGCTTGTTCCAGTTTAAGCGCCACTTTTTTCGCGGTATGTTTGGTGCGGGTAAAAACCAGCACGGATTCTTTGGGCGTTTTTTGCAATAAATGAATTAACAATTCCGTTTTTAAATGTTGCGGTACGGGGAACAGTGCTTGTTTCACCGAGGTGGCGGGCACGCTGTGGCCGATTTTTACTTTCACCGGATTATGTAAAACTTCGCGTGTCAGTGCGTTAATCGCATCTGGCATGGTTGCCGAAAAGAGTAAGGTCTGACGTTGCTGCGGCAAGTATTTTAATATTTTATGGATATCAGGTAAAAATCCCATATCAAACATTTGGTCTGCTTCATCCAGTACTAAGACTTCCAGTTGTTGTAGCTTAAGGCCGTATTGTTTGAGGTGGTCTAACAAACGTCCGGGACAGGCGACAATAATTTCTACGCCGCGCGCCAGACTTTTAATTTGTGGATTAACGCTGACGCCGCCGTACACGGTAACACTATGCAGCTTGGTGCCTTTGGCTAATTCAGTGATAGCTTCGTGAATTTGTTGGGCCAATTCACGCGTAGGCGCGATGATGAGGGCGCGCACGCCGGCGCGTGGCCTGCGCATTAATTTTTGTAAAATAGGTAAGACAAAGGCCGCGGTTTTGCCGGTGCCGGTTTGTGCTAAACCCATGACATCCTTGCCTTCTAAAATAGCGGGTATGGTTTGGGCCTGAATGGGGGTAGGGGTTTCGTAACCTAATGCATGGATATTCGCTAAAAGGGTGGGGTTTAAATCGAAAGATTTGAAATTCACAAGGTTCCTATGGGTATTTTTTATTGTAGATAGAGTAAGCTATTATACAGCAAAAGCCTCTGGTTGAGGAGTATACATTTCACTGAATTACTGTCATTCCCGCCCAGGCGGGAATCCGTGGTAAATATACCCTCCCTTAGCGGTCAGGACAGGGGAATGACAGGATATAGGAGTGGCCATGATCAAGTTAAAGAACTTATTTTACAAGCTCGCCAGCCTGGGCTACCGCGCCCTGCAAGCCGTGTTCGGCTTCAAAACCCTAGGCCCCCGGGCCATTATTCTGAATTCTGAGAAGCAAATTTTATTAGTCAAACATACCTATCAGCCGCACTGGTATTTGCCGGGTGGTGGGGTGAAGAAAGGCGAGTCGGTGAAAGCAGCATTGCACCGCGAATTATTGGAAGAGATTGGTTTAACCATTAAAGGCGAACCGCAATTATTTGGTATTTATCATAATACGAATATGGGCGGCGATGATTATGCGGTGATTTATATCGTTAAAGACTTTTCGATGGTTGAGGCGTATTCACCGGAAATTGAGCAGCAAGGCTGGTTTCATTATGATGATTTACCCGCTATGGTCAGTCCAGCGACGCAACGCAGGTTAAGAGAATATTTTTCTAATTCACCCGTGTTAGAACACTGGTAAACAATGAAATAAAGAGTAGGATATTTAAGGTTATCTACAAGGAGCAATGCATATGAAAAGGTTTTTGCATGTTTGTATCGGCATGGCGGCAATTGGTATGAGTGTTTCTGCATGGTCTGCTCCCGAAGGCGGCCCAGGTGGTGGCGGTGATCATCCCTGTAAGAAAATTGCAGAAGCTTGTAAAGCAGCCGGGTTTGTCAAAGGCGGCGGCAAGAGTGGCAATGGGATCATGGAAAATTGTATGAAACCAATTATGGAAGGCCAGAGTGCTAAGGGTGTTTCGGTAGACCCTAGTGAAGTGGCAGCTTGTAAAGTTAAAATGGCAGAAAGAGCTGCGCATGGCGGCGGGATGGCTGGCGG
>JAZKAT010000047.1:59244-69889 GCA_040389045.1 Pseudomonadota bacterium
GGCGGGATGGCTGGCGGAATGGGTGGCGGCCAAGGTGGTCACGGCGGCGGGATGAGCGGCGGCCAAGGTGGCGGTGCTCCAAGTGGTGGCGAACCACAAGGTGGCCCAGCTCCACAATAATGTTTGACTGCAAAGTCATGTCAGGTGGCATGACTTTGTTTTTTTCCAGTGGCACGTTTATTGATGACCGGCAAGATGTTGCTGTTTAAGCAGTATTTCAGTGAGTTCTTCGGCGAGTATGGGTTTATAAAATAAAAATCCCTGGATAAGATTACAACCCTGTTTGGCTAGAAAATCATATTGTTCCTGACGCTCTACACCTTCCGCGACGACTTTAATGCCCAATGCTTTCGCCATTTTAATACTGCTGGTAACGATAATCTGGCTGTTAACGTCTTGCGGCAGGTTTTTAATAAATTCCATATCAATTTTAATTTTATTAAAACTAAATTTTTTAAGGTTACTTAAATTGGAAAAGCCCTGGCCATAATCATCAATCGTCAGGCTCACGCCTAAGTCACGCAAATTATTAATGACTGACACCACATTATCTTTAAAAGCTTCGGTTTCAGTTAATTCCAAATCCAGTAAAGAGGGTTGTAATCCAGTGTCTTTTAAAATCTGGGTGATGGTTTTTACAATGTCGCCTCTTTCTAATTGTTTGGCGGATAAATTGACGGAGACAATATTTTTTAAGCCCAGCTTGTACCACAAATAATTTTGCGCGCAGGCTTTGCGTAACACCCATTCACCCAAGGGGATAATGAGATTATAATCTTCCGCTACTTTGATAATTTTTGCCGGTGAAACCGGCCCTTCGGCGGGATGGGTCCAGCGTATTAACGCTTCCGTGCTGGTGATAAGCCCCGTTTTAATATCCACTAAGGGTTGATAACATAAATAAAATTCATCGGTGTTAATCGCAACCTGCATGCTTTTGCGTAATTGTACGTTATGCTGGACATTCTCGGCGATTTGTTTGTTATAGGGTTCAAATTGATGTTCGTAATTATGTTCATTCTGTTTTTTTATGTAAAACATAGTGGAGTCAGCTTTCATCAGTAAGTCATCCGCGCTAACGCCATCTTTAGGATAAGCGCTGATACCGATGCTGACATAAAGCTGTTCTTTTTCGAAAACACTATTATGCAGAATTTCGAAAGGATTTTTAAACGCGGCAAAGACCGGTTCGATAATTTGTTTAATTTCTTCCGAGACTAGTTTTTCTATCAGGATAACGAAAACATCACTGCGGGCAATCGTAATTTTATAAGTGGTGGGGTGGGCAGCATTTTCAAGAATTTTAACCAGGCGATCGCCAACTTCTTTAATGATGGTGTCGTTGGCGTAATAACCATAACGGTCAGTAATATTTTCCATGTTGTTAATAGAGAGACAGGCCAGTGCAAAAGTAAAATTGCCTTCTTTGGCCTTGGTTATCAATGTAGTGACATAAGGCAATAACCAGTTTTCATTCGGCAGTGTAGTCAGGATGTCGTGGGTAGCTTGATAAGTCACGGTGACTAGCGCTGAATTTAATTCTTTGGTGCGCATGGCGACTCGGTCTTCTAATTCACTATTCAAGTCTTTCAGCTGGGAATTGGTGTCGGCTAATTTATTGGCTAAAGCAATATTCGTAAAACTTAATTCCACGGATTTTTTCATCAATTGGTAACTGACATAACTGACAATGTTCAGGAATAACAAATAAAGAATTAAAACGGCGCCGGAAAAAATATGTATGTTGGAATGGTGCAGTATGCCGTGGTTCATTTGCCAGTAAATGAATGGCAATAAGGAGCTGGCAATACCAATGGTGGAGGTCAGGAAATCAACCGAAGTGCCCAATGCTACCGAAGCCGAAATGATAATAAGAAAAAACAACACAAAGTTTTGACCCACCGCGGTGTCTGGCACCAATAACACACCCATGCTGCCCCACATGGCCGTAGAAATTAACACGGCGGTACGGGCGACGTTTTTCCAGGGGCCGATTTGATTCAGGGAAGGATGCCGGTAGTCATAATAAATAACGAGTGCAATGCAGGCGAGATGCACGATAGTCATGGCGGCTAGCCAGCCAAACAATAATTCTCTATCGACTAATTTGTAAAAGGCCCAGACGGGGAGTAATGCGGTAACCAGGCTGACGCTGGCAGCGTTTTTTAAGAGATGGAAATTCTTATCAGTTAAAACATAAGTTAGTTTTTGCCTGATTTCATTTTGTTCAAAGCTCGACAATTGTGGCGTTTCTTTCATACCTAAATCCTTTTAGGATACCAAAGCAGGTTTCACTACTTTGTCTTTCAGGCTTTCTCCAGTATAAACCCCGCTACAGTAAGTCCGGGGCCGAAAGCAATACTCACGACTTTTGTACCTGGTAACACGGTTGGATCATCGATAATTTCTTTCCAGATATAAGGTACAGTTGCTGAGACTATATTACCATGTTCAAAAAGAATTTTTTTACTAAATCGAATCTGATCTTCAGATAAGCCTAGTTGTTCTTTGATATGTTCAATGATTTTAGGCCCGCCTGGGTGTAATGCAAAAATCAAGTCAGGCTTGATCTCGGCAAAATCCAAACCTATCTGCCGGCAAAGGCCTTCGACAAAAGGCTGGATTTCCTCGCGAATCTTCATGGGAACGCTTTTTGAAAGCCACATTTCAAAACTATAAGGCCCAGGTTTCAAGGTCATTTCATTGACCGAGGCAGGAATAATAATATCTTGGGCAGCGAGTACTTTTAAACATTTCTTTGCAACATGATCCTGGTCTTCGAGATAAATGGAATATTTAATAAAGCCATCCCCAAACAAGGTCATCGCTACAATCTGATCTGGAGCGTTATTAATTGCCTGAAAATGTAGCGAAGAATATTCGGTATGTAATATATCGACGCATTTTTTTGCTTTGGGCAGGATGGCATTAGAACTTAAAAATCCAACTGCCATCCGTAAGGGTGGGATAGCTCCATAACAACCCATTTGATAAGAGTGGGTGACGGTCACGTTCGACCATTTTTTGTTGGATAATAGCCTTTGAATTGGGCTAGGCGAGATATAGCCAGTGCAGGTGGCGTGGATGATATCGTCAGGCAGAATAGTAACGTTTTCATACCAGTGTTCCATCACCTTAAGAACCAGATTTTCATAAATTGACAGCCGACCATTCATATCGATGCCTAGATAATTATCCATAATATTTTCATAAATTTCCGGAAATGTTTCGGTCGATATGGTTTGGTCTTGCTGGGAAAAAACATTTTCCAGGATATTTAATTCTCGTTTACTGATGTACTTGGGTAGCACACCATATCTATCCATATCGGTTTGGGCGATTTTAAAAATTTTATCGGCTTCCGCGGTGGCTACCACATGGTTTTTGGAACATTGTGCGATAGCCAGTAACCATGCCGTGTAGTCAAGCAAGGTTTGCTGCGCAATAGGTGGCGTATTGTTATATGGCATGAAGTCAGTCATAAAAATCACAGGTTTGGTCATGTCTACGACCCCCTAGCTAATTTTCCTGGTACGTTCAGCAAATTTTGGGATAGCGATTTTTTTATCGGGTTTGGAGGAGACTAGTTTGAGATGTTTGCGCTTGGTTTCGGTATTCTCTATGGTTTTGGGCAGGCCGATTAAAAAATCAGCCATATCCTGTATCGTTGCACATTCATAAAAGATTTTTTCCGGGATAGGTAGTTTGACAATTTTTTCCAGTTCAACGGACAATGCCGCCATTTGAATTGAATCTATGCCGAAGTCGGAAATTTTAGTTTCTGGTTTGATATTTTCAATGGGTGTTTTGAAGTTTTTTGCCAGATAGGTTGTTATACAATTTATAATTTCTGCTTTATCAACCCACTCCTGTAAATGGTTGCGCCATTTTGCGGTGATTTTTAATTCGTTTTCTATATACATTTTTTTGCAGGTTTGTCTTTGTATTTTGCCACTGGTGGTTTTTGGCAACGTGCCAGAGGCGATAAAAATAATTTCATAGGCGGTAAGGAAGTTGGTGCTGAGCAGGCCGGCATTAATTTCTGAGCCTAGCTTTTGCGGGTCAAAGGTCGCCAGCATTTTTTTATTCAATTCGACGACGATGATCAATTGCTCTTTATGATCGACTTCCAGGGAGAATGCGGCGATGGAATTTTTGCGAATGAATTCACTTTTTGTTTCCGCGGTGAGCTCGATATCCTGCGGATAATAATTACTGCCGTTAATGATAATTAAATCTTTGATACGGCCAGTAATATAAAGTTCGCCTGATTCATCAATAAACCCAAGATCGCCGGTGCGTAAGTAATTGGTGCCATTAATTTGGTTTTCAAAAATGGCTTTACTCAATTCGGGTTTATTAAGATAGCCTTGCACAATATGTTCGCCGGAGACGCAGATTTCGCCGATTTCATTCACACAAGTTTGTAGTGTTTCGGGATTAATAATTTTGATTTTTTGACCGAGAAAGTTGGCGGTGCCGCAACTGACAAACTCATGGGTTTTCTGCAAATCTTCCGGATAAATGACTTGGTTTTTTTGCAGGGCGGCTTCGTCTAGATAAATATATTTTACGGCCCGTGTACTCTTGCCGGAAACAAACACTGTGGCTTCCGCCAAGCCATATGCTGGCGTGAACGCATCTTCATTAAAACCACAGGGGGAAAAAAGTTTGATAAATTCTTTGAGGGTGGAGGGTTGAACGGGTTCGGCCGCGTTGATGGATTTTTTTAAAGAACTTAAATCAAGTTGGGCGCGGTCTTCCGCGGAAATACTTTTCACGCAGAGATCATAGGCAAAGTTTGGCGCGCAAGTATAAGTGCCCTTGTATTTGCTAATGCATTGCAGCCAGCGTACTGGGCTGCGGATGAATGCAGACGGGGGCATGATGTAAATGGGATAGCCAACAAAGATGGCGTTCATTAGGGAGGCGATTAAACCCATGTCGTGAAATAAGGGCAGCCAGGTCACGCCTACGGAATCTTCGTTGAGTTCAAAAACATGTTGTAACATGACTTGGTTAACCATGATGTTTTTGTTGGTAACGATAGCGCCTTTAGGATGCGAAGTAGAGCCGGAGGTGTATTGGATGAAAACGATGTCTTCTGGCAAGGTTTTTAAATCATGGTAGATGTCTGTTTGGTTTTGGCGGGTGATACCATCGGTTGCCAGCAATAATAATTCTGATAATTTACTGGAATTTAAGTAACCTTCATCCAGTATGTCTTGCGTGGTTAAGATGATACGCGCGTTACAGTCTTGTTGTATGCCTTCGATTTTCTGCAAAATTTGTTTTGATTTAGGTACATAAGTGGGTACCGCAATCACACCCGCGTATAAACAACCAAAGAATGCTTTAACGAATTCCAGACCGGAACTGTAAAGCATAAGCACGAATTTATTTCTTAAGTTCAGCGACTGGAGTTTGGCAGCGATTCTATTGGCGTCTGCATCAAGGTCACGATAGGTGAGGCGTTGCGTTTCCGTTTCACCATCCGCCAGGTAACAAATGGCTAGACGGTCTGGCAAATGAATGGCGCGCCATTTTAACTGGTTAGCGATGGAATAATTTTTTAATTGAAAACTCATATGACCTCCCCATCTGTTATTACTTTGCAAATTATTTTTGGGTGCCATCAAAATACAGTTTCAACTAGCGTATTTTTTTTCTTAATTGCTTAAATATGGAACAGTCTTAATCATAACACAAAATTTATACACAAAAATATTCTGTGTGATTTTTTTTGGGAGAAAAAAATTCAAAGTTAAAAAAATAGACTACCGAAATTAACATTATACTGTCATAATAAAAATTATTTTTCGCTGGCAGGGACGTCTAATGAAAAATGTATTAAATAAAATCGCTTTAACAATTTTTTGTGCTGGTTTTTTCTCAAATGTTTTTGCTTCTGACTTCAACATTCCTTTTGTTAGTGCATCCGGTTTAGGAAATCTGTATGCGGATTGGGCGACTAACACGGAAGATTCGAGTAATGCATTTACGAATCCAGCCGGTTTGACCGAGTTACATCATCGGGAAGCCATCATAGCGCCTATTGGAATATTTGGCAGTACGCAATTTCAGGGCACCACAACTGCACCGCCGCCGCCCACGCCGTTGAGTGAAACAGGCAAGGCATCGAGTCGTTTTAGTGGTTTCATTCCAGCAACTTATTTTGCGTTTCCAATAAATAATCAATTTACGGTGGGTATAAGTTTAAATGCCCCCTTTGGATTGGGCACAAATTACCCTAAAAATGGTGTACAACGTTATCAGGCTACCCGAACCCAGGTTGTAGTTGCGGATTTAAGCCCTAGCATAGGCTTTCAAGTCACTAGGGAATTTTCAGTTGGCTTGGGTGTTGATATCAACCGTTTAGCTTATACGCTTAATAATATGGTCAGAAGTCCGTTTGGCGGCGCTGATTGGGAAAGCCAAAATCATTTGCGGGGTTATGCGCTAGGCTGGCATGGGGGTCTGTTGTATCAAGTGTTACCGAAAACCCGTCTTGGTCTTAGCTTTAATTCCATGGTGGCTTTTCACACGACTGGCGACAGTATATTATTTTCCGCGTTTGGGGAAGCTCGTACTGCCAATCAAAAAACTTACGCGCGCCTGCCGGCTAGAACGCAATTTAGTATCCATCAAGATATTAATGATCGTTGGGCGGTGATGGGTACGGTTTTTTACACCAACTGGGCTACCTTCCATCAGTTAACGCAGCAGCGTGTAGTGGTTTCGCCAACCGGTGCGACGGCAATTATAACCATTCCATTTAACTTCCATAACACTTTTGATTATGTGCTGGGCTTGAATTTTAAAGCGACTGATAAGGTGACGCTTAAAACCGGTATTGAATTTATGAATGCGCCGTCCGCAAATCATAATCGCGGTGTGGCCGATCCGGTTGCGCAAGCGACTGTTTTTGGTGTTGGCGCGCACTATCAGCATAATAAAACGTCCGGTTATGATTTTGGTATCGCCCATAGTTTCTTCATCCAAAATACGGTTAATGTAGTAACACCTTTCTTTACGCTGACCGGTCAAAACCAACCGCAAACTACCGTAGTAGGCTTGCAGTGGACTTATAATTTTGATGGCGATATGCAAAAGTCGGAAAGAGTCTATAAAGGATATAAAGATGCATAAATAATCGCGGCGGCTATTTATGCGCTGCGGCGTCAGCCAGCAGTGCTAAATTAATCGCGATTTTTTGTTCGTCAGTGTAGGTATTCCATTCTATAACTTGTTCCGCGGTGCGGTGACAGCCAATGCAGACAGCATCACCTAGATTGGTGGTGCTGCAAATGCCTACGCAAGGACTATCCGTTAAATCTTTATCGCCATTCACTTTCATAAGTTGCCTGCTGGACATTTTAACGGATTCAGATATTTCTTTGCTGGATTGATAGTCACATTAAATTTATGCATTGCTTCACGTCCTAATAAAAATGGATAAGCAAAATTTTGTCTATCTACCAGATTCACTTTAATATAACTGACTTCATCGCCAAGACAAAATTGCATTTCAATCAGTGGGCGCTTATCCACTTTAGTGCTTTGAATTTCACTGGTCCTTTTTTTAATGGAAATAATTTTTAATAGGCGATAAGTGGCATGTTTAACTAAACTGTCATTATTATAAATATCAAACGCTACCCATTGTTCGCCGTGACGCTTGAAGATTTTTATCTTTCTCACATTTAAAGAGGAAGTGGCGGCGCCAGTATCTAATTTCGCATCAAAGGATATATGATCGGGTAACAGCATGACTTTTTCAATATAGCCATAGGTATTCCCAACATTTGATTTTGCGATTATCACACTTGAGTTTAAAGCAGTTAAACAACACATCAGCCATATTATTTTTTTCATCCGGCTCTCATTCCTATGTTTCTGAGCACAAAATACACTAACCCAGTGTGTGATATTCTGGATAATATCATACGTTTTCATGGTGGGAGTTAGATTAAGTACAATTAGTCGATACTTTGGTGCCGCCGCTTCCTGATTCGGAGCTTGAACCTGAACCGGAACCACTGCCAGAGCCGCTACCGTCACTATTATCGGTAATCGATAATGTGTTACCAGCACTGCCAGAACTACCTGAAGAAGAATTATTGCCGATAGAGCTTGCACTGTTAAGAGCACTGATAATTGCCGCATTTTGAGCTGCGGTGGTTTGTGCATTGATGTTACCCGATACATTTGGAATGTTGATCAGATTAAATGTATTACCACCTATGGTTGCAGTGCCTGCTGAATAATTGTAAACAGCTGGTATATCAAAAATAACTTGGACATTAACATTCGGCGAGCTGATAATTTTATTAAATCCAGTAAAGTTAATGGGGTCATTAATATAACCTTGGGTGGCCCCAGTGATATGGATGACATTGTTGGTGTTAGTATTGGCCATGGTTAACACGGCAGAGCCATTACCACTCAAGTTATTAATATTTAGGAAAGTCATAGCGTAGGGGCTGTTGGTTTGAGTATAGCCACCGCTGGCGGAGTTAATAAAGATATTCAATGCTTGATTATAATTTGCAAAGTTTAGTGTATTGGTCGAAGTCAAAGAGCTTCCGCCATATACGCTATTCAAACCACTGTTCGTGTAGAAAGTGAAAGTGTTACTGACATTACCGCCGACCAGGTTCTGAATATTGGTAAAGCCAGCGATACCTGTGGCAGTACCACTATTGTAACCATAAATATTAAAGTAATTAGTTAGATTATCACCATATAAAGTATTGTTGCCGGTGCCGCCAGTAATCGTGCCAGCCAGTGTGCCACCGCTTAAGGTATAGGTATTGGTATTATTGCCAGCAACAATGTTTTGAATATTGTTGAAGGTAAACATGTTATTCGCTACCCCACCAATCGTGCCACCATTCGCGGTATTGAAGACCCAGTTTTGGGTTAAGTTGTTAGTTAAGAGGGTTAAAGTATTATTATTGATAGTGGTGCCGTTATTCATATAATTGCTATTGATATAGCCATTATTGATATTGAAATTATCGTTGATGGTAATATTAGCGTTACCCACGCCGGTATTGATAATTAGATTATTCAAGTCAATGCCACCACCCAGCAGGAAGTTATTACCCAATAAGCTGCCATAGCCATTAAGCGTTAAACTATGGCCATTCGTGGTATCCGTACTATTAATACCATTCAGCAGGGTAGCAGTGCCATCACCCGTCATCGTCAATACGGCATCATTGTACAAGGTGACCGGATTATTATAGGTCTGATTGCCTGTAGTCTTGACCAGGCCGCCGTTGATACCGGTGCTACTAGCATTAGTGGTAACCGTGATTAATGGAGCGTTGCTGCCTACAGCGCCGTTAAACGTAGTACTATAAGCACTATTCACCAACAGGTTAACCACGCCATCTATAGTGCTATTAGCAGTTACCGCGCCCAGTGAACTATTTAATGTGGAGCTGGCCGCTAAATTAGAATCGCTTAAAAACAGTGGATTATTATAGGTTTGGTTGCCAGTAGTGGCCACACCTAAGCCATTGATAGTTGTTTGGGCCCCTGTAGCCGATGTGGTAAAGCTATTTAGACGATTCACACTACCGACTGAACCATTGATAATAACCGCACCTGCGCCTTGGAATGTTAAACCGCTTTGATTAAGCACATCCGCATCAATATTGCCATTTAATGTTAAAACGCCACTGGTGACGTTAATCAACGAGCTTTGAGCTAGTTTGATAGGGCTGCTTGAAGTATTAGTACCGGTAAAGCTGGAAGTACCGTTGCTTTCGAGTGCTCCTACACCATTTGCGCCATTACCATTTAACACTAACGAACGAGCAGTAGTCGCTGAACCAGTTAATTCCAATGTTGCGCCGTCGCTAACTCGAATATTTCCTAAAGTTGCATTGCTTGCTAATTCAAGAATGCCTCCGTTGACAAAGGTATTACCAGTAAATGCATTCGTACCATTTAATGTTAAAGTACCGGTAGTTTCCTTAAAAATATTGCCATTACCAACCAATGTGCCTGAGAAAAGACCGTCGTTTGTAGTTAAATTCAACCCGTTAATATTTATTATGCCTGTGCCAAATAAAGAGGCTATCGTGATGTTGGTAACACCTTGATAGAGCAATATTGAGTTATTTAAAAGATTTAAATCAGTAGTCGTATTAACAGATGTGGTTGAATCAAGCAACAAGGTACCGGCGAATATAGTGGTATTACCGGTATAGGTATTAACAGCGTTAGCCAATTCAACTGTACCTACAGCGCCCGCACCATTCGCAAAATTATTAATATTCAAATTGGTCCCAGAAACGACACCTTCTATCGACAGTGAATCGTTAAAGCCTATAGCACTGATTTGCGAAGCTGTGTCATTAGCCGAATTAACGTTAACATTACCAACGATGAAATCAGTACCTGTAGCTTGCAATGCACCACGGCCATTAGTACCAGAACCAAATAATTTAAAGTTATTAAGCAAGGTCAACTGAGTATTGTTGCCGATATTTAATTGTCCGCCATTATAAACTGTTACATCGCTGGTGCTCGCGCCTAAGCCATTAACAGTGCTAGTTACACTTAAAATACCACCATATATGTCGGTCTTACCGACATAACTATTGTTACCAGACAAGGTGTAAGTTCCGGT
>JAZKAT010000048.1:0-3219 GCA_040389045.1 Pseudomonadota bacterium
AATTGGTGGAGGCGGCGGGAATCGAACCCGCGTCCGCAAGTCCTCTACCGTTGGATCTACATGTGTAGCCATGTCTTCTGTGCTTCGCCTCTCATACTCCGACCGGCAGGAATATTGAGCCACTAGCCCTTAGGTTTTAGCAGTCGGTCTTAGGGCAAGACAAACCGCGATCTTATGTAATATGACACCTCAAGCTAACTTTCGTTAACATCCGATCGCATAAGCACGACTGGTGAGATGCGCAGAGCCGGTTATTAAGCGGCTAATTCCACAACATTTTCAGAAGCGGAATATACTGCGTCGTTGCTATGTTTCTTGGCAACTATTTGTTTTGAAACATATTTTACGAGGTGAGTTTCATCCTCGACATGCCCCTCAGGCTTTGCAACCCACGTCGAAACCAGGTCGCCCCCGTTGATAAGTATAAACTATTTAGCTGGTAAAATATAAATCAATATTCGGTTACTTGGCAAGAATTATTTAATTCCCTTCAATAACCGGCCTTTTTCTCGCGCCCAATCTTTTTCTTTTTCATCGGCGCGTTTATCGTGCTGCTTTTTACCCTTCGCTAACGCTATTTCCAGCTTCACGTGCTTATCTTTCCAGTACAAACTCAATGGGATTAATGTATACCCCTTACGTTCCACACTGCCAATTAACTTGGATAATTCACGTACCTTCAATAACAGTTTGCGATTACGCATAGGATCAGGCGTAATATGAGTAGAAACAGTTTGTAACGGCGTAATTAACGCCCCAAATAACCAGGCTTCACCATTCTTTAATAGAACGTAGCTTTGGTCAATTTGGACGCGGCCAGCTCTGAGGCTTTTAACTTCCCAGCCTTGCAGCACCAGCCCCGCCTCGAAATGCTCGTCAATCGAAAATTCATGACGGGCTTTACGATTTAAGGCAATTGTTTCATTAGATTTCTGTTTCTGGCTCATGGCGCGAAGTATAATACCAATTATTTTATTTTCATAGGTAAGAGTAGTTTGATGACTATCATTCGTCGCAGCGCTTTAGTGTCTTATTCCGCCCAGCAAATGTTTGAACTGGTGAATAATATCGAGGATTATCCGCGGTTTTTGCCCTGGTGCCGTAATAGCCATGTTATCCATTTATCGGATACAGAGTTGGAGGCCAGGATGGATATAGTCTGGAAGGGCATCACCAAAAGTTTTACCACCCGCAATTATCTGCACCCCTTCCAGCATATGGAAATAAAATTAGTGACTGGCCCCTTCCGTCATCTGGAAGGCCGCTGGAGTTTTATCGAGTTAAGTGGGGATGCCTGTAAAGTCGGTGTGGAGTTGGAATTTGAATTTACCGGCAGTCTGGTCGATAAATTTTTTCAGCCGATTTTTAATCATATCGCCAATTCATTAGTCGATGCGTTTTGTAAACGCGCCGCGGAAGTTTATGGACAATCCTGAAATGATCGCTATCGAAGTCGCTTACGCCACACCTGCGAAGCAAACTATTATTAAACTTGAAATAGAGCAGGGCGCAACGATTGAAACCGCCATCGAGCGTTCGGGTATTTTGGAATTATTTCCTGAAATAGATTTGCGGCGTCAGAAAGTCGGTGTCTTTAGTAAATCGCGCGAACTTAAAAATCCAGTGCACGCTGGCGAGCGCATTGAAATTTACCGCCCCTTAACAATTGACCCCAAAGAAGCGCGGCGCAAGCGTGCAAAAAAATGATCATATTGACCTATATTTAGTCCTATGTTAGTTTCTTTATTACTATAAAAACGGGGATGTGGAATGAAACTTGCCTTGAGCAAAATCATTGCGGAAATTGAAGCGAATATCGCACGGTGTAAAAAATTGGATGAGAGCTGGTTTACCTGGCGAAACCGCCGATTTTCCAGACTGCAAATCGCGGTGGAAGAAAGCCTGGTGGAAAAATTAAAATCTTATCAGGAAATAATTGACGAAGTTGCTAAAAACAAAGCTATACAAGAAGCGCTAACCTTAGCCAAGGAACAAATGAAAAACGTCGATCATCACATTAATGATTATGCTTATCCTATGTATTCGCCTTATGGTTTACATGGGATAGATGTGAGTCAAATGAGTGATCATTACAATGTTGAAACCAGGCTTAAAAAGGGTATAGGTACGTATTCTTACCGCTTGATCTTTGATTTGGAAAAAAGAATCAAGGCTGCAATTGCTGGTGTGAAAACGGTGGAAGTAAAAACCGCTCAAGACGATGATCTGGCTACCGAAAACACGGGTCTTCTTCAAAGTCAAAATCTTCAGATTCAATATAGAAGTTTTTAGAGTCTGATTGAAATGGCTCTGTCGTTATTTTATAAATTCCGACCCCATATTCCCCTGGGTCTCAGCCAAATGCCCATTTCTGAAAATATAAGTAATATAAGTTTCCGTACCCACACCATAACCTGGTTTAAACGTATAAACATAATCTAAACGGTTAGGGTCAAAAACATTAGCTAACACCGGATTCCCCATGATGTTTTTAACTTCCCAGGGTGTCATACCGGTATGGACTTTATTCAGCATGTCTTGCGTGATGACATTGCCTTGTTCTACGTCCATTTTGTGGATGTGGAAGTAAGAGCAGCCGGGCAGTGCCAGCAGGGTAATCAAAAGAATTATTATTTTTTTCATATCATGTTCCATGGGTTTTTAAAGTGCGGGACATGATAACTGATTCACGTTGAATTTGGTATGTGTTATAAATGAGGCAGCTAACGATAGCATGGAGTAGTGTTTTGGATAACGCCAATCTGAAAAAAGCCGGCCTGAAGATAACCTTGCCGCGCGTCAAAATCCTGCAAATCCTGGAAAGTGCCCCCTCGCACCATTTAAGCGCGGAAGATGTTTATCGCATTCTAGTGGAATCGAATGAGGATATAGGCCTGGCCACGGTCTATCGCGTCTTGACGCAATTTGAACAAGCCGGGCTAGTGATACGGCATAATTTTGAAGAAGGCCATTCCGTTTTTGAATTGGATTTTGGCAGTCACCATGATCATTTGGTATGTGTGAAATGCAGCAGGGTGGAAGAGTTTGTTGACCCAATCATTGAGCAAAGACAACAGGATATCGCCCGCCAGGCGGGGTATATGATTACTGATCATAGCTTGAACATTTATGGGATTTGCCTAAACTGCCAAACGAATAAATAATTTCTGTCATCCCCACAGGCGGGGATCCATTGATTGCCACCATGCCCCAAGCCCG
>JAZKAT010000049.1:0-8325 GCA_040389045.1 Pseudomonadota bacterium
CAGTGCTAAAAGGCACCGATGTAGATCAGCCGAGAAACCTGGCGAAGTCTGTTACTGTTGAGTGACAACATGACTGAAGCAAACCAAAAAAAATGGCTTAACGTGGGCAAAATGTTTTTGGCGGGTATTATCTTTTACCTGCTTGTCAAAACTTCACAATTGAATTTGCATCTCTTAGGCGCTCTAGTCGATAACGCTACGCTTTTTTTCAGCTTTGTCGCGATTATTTTTATGGTTGTATTTATAACCGCCTGGCGTTGGCATTTGCTGAGTGACGCGCAACAGGTTTCGCTAGGTTTAAAAAAAACGCTAAAGCCAGCATACATTGGCGGCGCGTTTAACACTTTATTGCCGGGTTCAGTAGGCGGTGACTTCATTCGCTGCCATTATGTTTTTAAAAGAATACCTGAACGTAAAAGCGCGATTTTACTGACGGTGTTTTTTGATCGTGTTATTGGCTTAATGGGTATACTCACCACTTTATGTTTAGCCGCCTTATTGCAAATTGT
This sequence comes from Pseudomonadota bacterium, assembly GCA_040389045.1. Lineage (GTDB taxonomy): Bacteria > Pseudomonadota > Gammaproteobacteria > DSM-16500 > DSM-16500 > UBA5158. Next base: position 510 of record JAZKAT010000049.1, read on the forward strand.
TTTTATTGCTGAACAACCGAAATTATTTTATCTCTTGCTGTTACTGCTTTGCGCCTGTGGCGGCTTGTTTATCGCTATTTTAACATTGATGGTATTACCGCAACGTTTGGGCGTGAGCGCCCGGCTAAAGCGTAATTATGCACATTCAAAATGGGCGCTACGAATAGCTGGCTACTTCGATGTATTTCATCAATATCGAATTCCAAAAATGGTTATTTTCAAAGCGGTAATCATCTCAACCATTGTGGAATACTTACTGGTCGCAAGCTTGTTAATAATTGCTAAAATGATGGGCTTGCCGGCACTCAATTTTTCTCAGGTAGTCCTGGCGCTAGGAATGACTTTATTAGTGAGCGTGATTCCAGTCACACCGGGAGGCATCGGTGTCGGTGAAATGGCGTTTGCCAATATTTTATTGTTACTCAACCCGGGTTCGACAATTGCTTACGCAACGATTTATTTAGGTTATCGTTTATTGAGTATGCTGGCTTATTTACCGGCTCTCTGGTTTTATTTGCCAAAAATAAACTTGTTACAGAAAAAAATCTAGGTCCCGCGTTTGTAAACATCAAAGTAAGGCTCATTAAGCCGTTCATGTTGTATGGTAGTAACATAGTGATAAGGCTTCCATGCCTGGACAAAATTGGGGTTTTCCGAAAAATAAGTAAGGTAATTAAATTTTATTGGCTTGGAATCATATTTCCACAAGCTAACTTGATTAGTTAGTAATAAATTTATTTTACGCTGCATTACATCGACAAATACATACGTTGGCTTTTGAGTGTTTAAATCTTCCGCTACCATGTCAATTAAAAAGTTCTTGCCTGCTAGTCGTCTTTTAGGATCAGCGTCCTTAAAGTAATACGGTTCTTTCACCAGGGCACCTAACATCCAGAAAAAAGAAAAGCGAGAAACAGGTTTTATGTTTTTATAATAATCTTCATAGGGAAACGCTACATTACATGTCGCAAAGAAATAAACGGATTGATTAACCGCATTTTTTTGTAAAAAGTTAACTAAGTTAGCGTCAAAATAGATTTTAGGTGCTACCGCGTAAAGAAAATAAAAATGATACAATGGAATAGCAAACAAAACTACTCCTAAAAATCCCATTAAAATTGCGTCCTTTGTTCGTTTTGCAACCTTTGAAGCACATAATCCAAATAAAGAAAATAAAAAAAGCATGGTGAAGAAAAAGCGATAAGATATCAAATCAGTCCTACGCAAAAGTAGAGTAAAACAATAACTGGACAAAGCGATAATAAATACCAGCCCAAAAATGTTAAGCAGGGATCGAGGCTCATCTTTTGATTTTGTGGCGAATAAGGTGACAGTAAATATAACGACAAAATAAGCAAAAAAGAACTCCGGCTGAGAAGCAAGAAGCGTATTAAAACTAGTAAAATAATAAATTATTCCAGCCAGTGTACCCGTAAAAAACCATAGCGTCAGAAACGTAATTTTTTTTGCAATGCCATTGCGCAATTGAGCACCGTATAATAGTGCGCACAAGAATACTGCGATAGAAACCGCGGCCCAACTACGATATAAGTAACTTGATTTTTGTAAAAAATACGAAAGTAAAAATCCAATCAACGCTAGCGTTAACACCGTAGATAGTTTTTTATATTTTGTCGTCGGGTATTGAATAAAATAAAATAATATTGTCAAGAAGCAAAAATAGATAATTTCGAAATTTAACAGGGCTACCAACGGTAATTGCGCGCTCAGTCTACACCAGGGCCAAGCGTAAGGTGCAACAAGAAATATATAATCCGGGTTGAAAAGGAATACCATCGTCACATAGCTTGTTATCACAATTATTATGGTGATCACATCATCCCGGAACCAGGCGAACAGGTTTTTTTGGCAAAATATATAATATATCTCAACTAATACCAGCGGAATCAGGAAAAAAGGTTTCATTGCAAATCCCAAGCTAGCCAGAAACCCAATGACTACCGCATCACGGGATTTGACCGAATGTCCTTCCAACTGGTAAGCGGCCAATAAAAAATAAGGCATGGTAAATGATAAAAGCAACTGGTCTCGTTGACCCAATTCATAAAACGGAAGCAATAGAAAAATGCTAGCGAGTAATATCAATAATGGCCGACTTAATACCTGGTATTGCCCTGAAAAAATTCTTTTCATTAAGTCATAACAAATAAAAAGTGACACTGTCGCAATGAAAAAAACATATAATCGTATAGCTAAAATAATACTGATAGAAAAAAACTGATTGAGTAACACCGCCGGAAAATAGAGATATAAAATCATTGGCGGATTATTTTCAAAAAAATCCTTGGTATAGTTTCCGCCATGCAGCAAGCGTCTTGAAGCTTCTAACAGCCATGCCACATCGGGATTTAGATTAATGCGAGATTGTACGAAAAACGCTGCGCTATAAATGCCAATAATTAGACTAAAAAAGATAAAATTGTTTAGCCGACATTTACTAGCAGCCTGCATAAAGAGAGTTCTCATCTATTGAAATAATCGGACTCGGACAATGCGTTTTAATGTCCACCAAGCGCTATCCAGCGGTTGCAGCGTGCTTTGGCCAATTCTCTCATGGTAATCGATAAATGTATGATGCACCTTGTAACCTAATTTAATCGGTTTTAACAATAACTCTACTGGCAAAGCGGCCCCTTTGGCTTGAAACGTCAGCGCATCCAGCATACTCTTGCGGTACGCGCGCATACCACTGTGTAAATCGGTGATATTTCGTAAAAACAAAACTGCGGCAACCTTTGCAAAAAAAACATTAGCCAAATAGTTTAACCAGGGCATCGCCTGCGGTTTATTTTTAAGACGGGAAGCATCTACCAAATCGTAACTTTTGGTTAAGAGAAGAGCTGCAAGTTCTGGAATTTTAGCCACGGGATAAGTGTTATCACAATCAAGAGTCACAATGACTTCGCGCGAACCTGAACGCAATGCTTTTTCCATGGCTGGGCCATAACCTTGCGGTGGAAATTGTCGGATTACGGTAGCCCCTAACGCTGCCGCAATCTCGGGAGTTTGATCTTTGCTGGAATCAACGATAACAATCTCAGCATCTGGTACGCAGGCTTGAATGTCTTTGATGACCGTGCCTACAGAGCCTTCTTCATTTCGGGTAATCATTACCACAGAAATATGTTTGCCTATAGAATCCATAATAACCTCTTTAGATTAAGATATTGCAACTTGTTCGCGAATTAATTTCGTCAAGGCACGTTTTAAGTAGAGTGATTTTAACTGGGTGACATCACCTTGGTCGCCATTTAAAGCTATTGCTATTTCTAACGCGCGACTGACCGCCATGTCTACATTAACATATTCAAAATAACTAAATCTGCCCAGTAATTGTATGCCGACGGAAGCAAACCAATTTCTGACTTTTTCAGCGCACTCTTCATAGCCAACATCATAAACTACATAAGATTGCGCTTTACGGTCTACGCGTTGCAACACAATATGTTCATCTTGCGGCAGCAAACCACGTTTTTGTAATCCTTGTTTAGTATGTTGCAATATCTCAGCATCTGATTTAAGCCAGGTGTCTGCGCTTTTCGCGCAAGTAATTTCGGCTTGCAAACTCCAGTGACCTGCTGGCCCATTTTTCGCGGAGAAGGTGCAGGGATAACTGATTCGATTCACTAAAAAGTCTGAGTCGGGAAAATAAATAGCTGTATACTGGTTTGCATCCACTCCGCGCACGCCAAAGGAAACAACAAACATAGGGTTCACAATCAAACGCTGGATGGCATCTATAATTTCATTGGGTATATCCCTATCCAGATAACCAACAAGTTCATGCACCGGCATCGTGCTAATAATTTTTGGGTATTCACGCACCACACCATTATCATCAGTCAAACGAATTTTACCTTGTGGTGTCCATTGAATTTTAGTAATGACAGATTGATAGTGAATAGTAGCCGCACTTTTCCACGCTTCACTAATTGACTGGTAACCACCGGTTTGCGGATAAAAATAATAAAGTTGATGCAAATAACCTTCCGTACTATAGCCTAGCGAAGATTTTAAAATATCTTCCGCGGGTGGATTAGGGATACGGTCCGCCCACGCCATCGACAACCGCTCAACCGGAATATTCCAAACTTTTTCATTGTAGGGAAACAAATACCGCGAACAAATCCCTTCGCCAAACTGTTTTAACAGCCATTCTTTCATGTTAGTCGGAACAGCGTATTTTTCTTTGTAAGGATTAAAAATAAATCCTTGTATGCAGGCATAATTATCTTCTAAGGGCAGCGAATGTAAATCATTTTCAAAAGGGTATTTGACCAACCGGTCTTTAAAAGAAATTTTATTATTGCGTTTACATTTACTGACATTATCACCCAAGGTCGCCACGATAAAATCCAAAATATCTTTATCTCGCGAAAATAAAATATGCGGACCATAATCAAAGGTGAAACCGTTATCAATAAAAGAAGCGGCGTGTCCGCCAACATGATCTTCACGCTCTAAAATATCGCAGGCTTGATTGAGAAACAGATTGACGGCCAAACCCGAAGGCCCGGCGCCAATGATGCCGATGCGCTCTGTCGAAGGTGACGTAACCATATTATACCTATGCCATTGCTAATTGCTGATGTTTTGCTTGTTGAATTAAGGCAAGAATAGAATCCTGCATCGCTTGCGTTGAGTTTCTTTTACAAACCCAGCCTAAAGATTGTATCTTGTCAGTGTTAAGACGCACGATAGGCACATCACCTTTCCAGCCACGGTCGCCGCCCGTATATTCCAGGTTAACCGGAGCTTTAATTTCCATGCATTTAATGGCGATTTCCGCAATTTCAGTCACAGTGATGTAATCACCCGAATCTACATTATAAATTTCATATTTGTTTTGCATTTTTTCATTTGCCAATAATACGGCGGCGACAATATCGTCAACATGCACATAAGATTTGCTTTGTGTACCATCTCCTAAAATTCCCAGGCGACTTGGGTCTTGCAGTAATTTATTGACAAAATCATAGCCCACACCATGTGTTTGCCTTGGGCCGACTACATTACCAAAACGAAAAATACAAGCAGTTAGTCCGAACATATGACAATAGCTTGCGACAAATGCTTCGCCACCAATTTTGCTCGCGCCATAAGTGGAAATCGGCAGCATGGAAATGACATCTTCACGGCTAGGTAATTTGCCTACATCACCGTAAACACCGCTGCCCGAAATATAAATCAATCTTTTCACCTGATTTAAACGCGCCGCTTCGATAATTTGGTAAGTAAGATAAATCCCCTCGATAAAATCAATACCAGGGTTGGTAGCAGCTAAAGCGATATCTGGATTGGAAGCAAAATGGATTATCGCATCGTGTCCTTTCATGGCTTGCGTAAGTTGCTCGGCGTCTTTCACATCCGCTTTAATCACAGATAGCCGTGGGTCTTGCTGATGATGAGCATAATGCCATTCTTTTCCGGAAGTAAAATTATCGTAGATGGTAACTTTCTGAATATGTTTTTGCTGGAGAAGTGCATCTATAAAATGTGAGCCTATAAACCCGGCACCACCTGCGAGAAAATAAGCATTAAATGACATTTATTTTTCCTTAAATAAAAGTAAAACGCTTACGTGCGTATTTCCTATTAATTATTGAACATATTTTTTGCAAACACGTTAGCAATAGCAAAGAGTATATGCCAGTCCTCTATCTAGGGGAAGAGCGTTTTTAATCAGAAAATAGTGATGTTTTAGATGTCTGATAGGCTCAATATTTACCACTTCCAGTAGAATATTTAATTGGGATATCCCACAACTGGGAAAATCGGTAAAGCCAATTTTTATTGCCCAAAATTACTAACTACAGGTTATACTAATCGCCCTATTAAAAATGACCAAACTGGCCTTGATTTGGCGATAACCATGCAAGCCGGGGTGAAAAAGAAACCAAATGCTTAGACTTGTTCCCAGCAAAAACTTCACTACCCATGACTCCATAGCCCTAGTAACTGAAGACATCCGCGCTACTTTTACTGCTGTGTTTTCGAGTTGGTATACCCAACAATTGGCGCCGGCATTAAGAAAAGAACTGGAAGCCGACGAAAAAAAGCAGCGGGAAGAATTGAAACAAAGTGAAAACCCTGTGGTCCAGGGGTTCAGCGATTTATTGATGAAGACCAAATTTTTCAAAAACGACTTGCCCGCTTACCGCAAAAAACATGAAATGCAAAAAGTTTTCAGGAAGATTTTCAAAGGCCCCGGCTTTGATGATGATGCGGCGTTTATTCTCGCGTTTCATGATTTAAAATCCGCGGCACCCCATGACGCCCACCAGCATTACACAGCAATAAAATCCCGCTTGAGCCCAGCTTACCAGGCTGAAGTAAATGACTATTTGCAAATCCTCAAAGACTGTAACCGAGAATTAAAAGAAGTCGGTTTTTTAGTGTTACTGAATAAAGAAAATAAAGTACAAGGCTTTGCGATTTTCCATGTTTTGCGGGAAAACGACATTACTATTTTACATGTACGCCAATCTGGAATGCGCCAACAAAACCGTGGCTATGCCAGCCTGATGGCAAATTATTTCGCCGATCATTATCCGCATGCCATTTACGAAGCCAATCAGCGTAACGCCAATACCGTATTCATGAAAAATAAATTAGTAAAAGAAAATTTGCTGCGCATCACCGCAGCGGTGCTTGGATATAACAAAGAATATTATCTGGCCTTACGCGGCACGGATACGGTTTTGAAATTGTTTTTACTGCATCAGCAAAATAACCATGCTGATAAAGCCTTGTTAGCAAAATTTGGCAAATACCCAGAAGCTGAATCCATTTTACCTTTTTTCAGTCAGGTTAGATTACAAAAAGATTTATTTACCCTGCAAGATGATAACTACTGCAAAAATACTTTATTCAGCTTACGCAAAGGCGATGATATTGACACTGTTATCCAAAACTATCCTGCCGAACCGATTAGCGATGAAGAAATGGCCAGCAGCGCATTTGGCCAAGCGTCTCATACTGCTAAAAAAATAAATAAACGCTACTGAGAACTTGGTTTAAGCATAAAATTAAGTATATAGTAAACGCGCTAATAATAAATAGGAGTAGGTGGTATGCCTCAAATTAAACGTAGCTGGGAATTTACTAGCAAATATGTCCAAAGTAATTTTCCTGCTGGCCAAGGTGTTCCACAAAAAACCCTACGCGATGATGAGAGCGGGCTTACCATAACCTGTGTACCATTCAGAGAAATTTTTGAACCCTGCATTGTCTATGACAATACCTGCCAGATAACTATCACTTCTGATCAGGAATTTCCCGCAACTTTATTAAAAAAATTAAATTCTTTGAGCCCGGATTTCATTAAATTTCATTTTGAAGAAAAAAATAACCGGCAAATAAGTCGAATCTTTTTCATGGATGGTGATGGCAACCTGGGACTTGGCATCGTGTTCAATATAATCCAACAATATTTAATTTTAATCCAAAAATTTACTGGAGAAAAACAAATTAAAATGCAGCAAGGCTTTGACAAGTTACGTAAATTCGCTCTTTTACCTAATCAAGCCCATTATCTACCTGTACATTCAAACCAATTTTTTTCTGGCCATGTCATAGACCAAATTAGACTTAATCAGACTATAAGCGATGAAGAAATGGCAAACAGTGCTTTTGGCCAAGCTTCTAATACAGCAAGAAATAACTAAAGAAACTGTCATTCCCGCGCAGGCGGGAATCTATTAATTGGATGGGTATATTTATAAATGGATTCCCGCCTGCGCGGGAATGACAGAGTTGCTACTTCGCCGTGACAAAACTCGCAATCAACCACTTA
>JAZKAT010000049.1:8425-20948 GCA_040389045.1 Pseudomonadota bacterium
GCGGGAATGACAGAGTTGCTACTTCGCCGTGACAAAACTCGCAATCAACCACTTAGTCCCGGCATTTTCAAACCGCACTTGAATCCGCGCATGTTCACCGCGGCCTTCATACTGCAATACTACACCTTCACCAAATTGATGATGATTGACCCGTTGCCCCATACGCAAACCGGTATCACTTTCCGGCGGCATAAACTTGGGTGCTTGATTATAATTATTTTGATATTGACGCGGCGCCGACACCGTGGTTTTCAAGCGTACTTCTTCCAAAAATTCCTTAGGAATTTCCATGAGAAACCGTGATGGCCTGTGATACGCTTCCTTGCCATGCAACCGGCGGATTTCCGCATACGTCAGATACAATTTACGCATCGCCCGCGTCATGCCTACATAACACAAACGGCGTTCTTCTTCCAAACGCATAGGATCATCCTGCGACATATAATGCGGAAATAATCCTTCTTCCACCCCCGCCAAAAACACGACGGGAAATTCCAAACCCTTCGCCGAATGCAGCGTCATCATTTGCACGCAATCTTCAAAATCACCCGCCTGCCCATCACCGGCTTCCAGCGCCGAATTAGCCAGGAAAGCGGTCAACGTCGTCATACCTTCTTCTTTGATACCTGACAAATCAAATTGCCGCGCCGCGTTCACCAATTCTTCCAGGTTTTCCAGCCGCGCCAGCGCTTTTTCACCTTTTTCCTTACGCACTTGCTCAATCAAACCACTGTTATGGATCACATGCTCAGTCTGCTCGTGCAGCGGTAACTGTTCGGTATCCTTGGCCAGCGTCGTGATTAAACCCAGGAACAGCGCCAGCGCATTACCCGCGCGCGGCGTAAAAGAATTATCAGCCAGTAATTGTGCCGATGCTTTCCACAAAGAAACTTGATATTGCTGGGCATACTCGCGCAATGCCACAACTGTCTTATCCCCTATGCCACGAGTCGGTGTATTAACTACGCGTTCAAACGCGCCATCATCATCACGATTGGCAATTAACCGCAAATACGCCAGCGCATCTTTAATTTCCGCCCGTTCAAAAAAGCGCAGGCCACCATAAACTCGATAAGGCACACCCATTTGCAATAACGCTTCTTCAATTACTCGCGATTGCGCGTTAGAGCGATAAAGAATGGCAGTATCCGCCAGCAAATTACCTTCGCGTTTCCAGTCACGTATGCGCTGCACGATAAACCGCGCTTCATCCAAATCATTAAACCCGGCATAAACCGTAATTAATTCGCCATCACCGCCTGACGTCCACAAACTTTTTCCTAACCGGCCGGCATTATTTTCAATCAAAGCATTCGCAGCTTTTAAAATAACACCCGTAGAGCGATAATTTTGTTCCAGTCGGGTAGTCAGTGAATTGGGAAAATCCATGCTGAAACGTTGAATATTTTCCACTTTCGCACCGCGCCAGCCATAAATCGATTGATCATCATCACCCACAATCATCACATGACTTTCCGGCCCCATGCTTAACATGCGTATCCAGGCATACTGGATAGCGTTGGTATCTTGAAACTCATCCACCAAAATAAACCGAAACCGCTGTTGATAAAGCTGCGCCAGCTCAGCGTTATTTAAAAATAATTTATGCGCCTTCAACAATAAATCCGCAAAATCAATCAAGCCCGCGCGCTGACACGCTTCTTCATAAGCACGATAAATTTTAATGAGAGTACGCGAAGTGACATCGCCAATATCCGATAAATGCGCAGCCTCAAGGCCCTCATCTTTTTTACCATTAATAAACCACTGCGATTGCTTGACCGGCCAGCGGTCTTCATCCAGGTTTAACGTCGCCTGCACCCGGCGCAACAAACGGAATTGATCATCAGAATCCAGAATTTGAAAACTTTGCGGTAAGCCGGCTTCCTGCCAGTGCATACGCAACAAGCGGTGCGCCAGCGAGTGAAACGTGCCTATCCACATATTTTTTGAAGGAGTGCCCAACAGCGATTCAATGCGCGAACGCATTTCATTCGCGGCCTTATTGGTGAAAGTCACCGCCAGAATACTATACGGCGACAAACCTTCCTGCTGAATCAACCAGGCCACGCGATGCACTAAGACCCGCGTTTTACCGCTGCCAGCGCCCGCCAAAATGAATTGATTTGCCAGCGGTGCCGAAACAGCTTCACGTTGTGCATCATTTAAGTTATCAAGTATGCTAGAATTCACCATAGCGCGATATTGTATAAGACAGCGCAACAAAAGTAATCTCTTATAAACACGCAAAACCTTGTTATTAAATAAGTTATCTATGGCCAGCCCAAATTACAAAAACGCGACTTTTTTATTAAGCGCAGCAAAATTAACGCAATTACCCCATGACAGTGGCATTGAAGTGGCTTTCGTCGGGCGCTCAAATGCCGGGAAATCCAGTGTTTTAAACCAATTGACCAACAATGCCAAACTCGCGCGGGTCAGTAAAACACCCGGACGCACCCAGCATATCAATCTATTTGGACTGGATGACAAGCGCCGCCTGGTCGATTTGCCTGGTTACGGGTTCGCCAAAGTCCCTGAAGAAGTTAAAATTAATTGGCAAAAAACTCTAGATAAATATTTATCAACCCGCGAATGCCTGCGCGGTCTAATCTTAGTCATGGACATTCGACACCCCCTGCTGGAAATCGACCGGAATTTGCTGGACTGGGCCAGCGCGGGTGGCCTTGCGGTGCATATTTTACTTAATAAAGCGGATAAATTGAGTTATAGTGCGACCAAGGCAACGCTGTTAACCGTCAATGAATATATTTCCTCCTTTCCCAACGAAATCTCCTGCCAGGCTTTTTCCGCCACCAAAAAAACCGGTATCAAAGAATTACGCGAAATCGTAGATGCTTGGTTTAATGGGAAAATTTTAAACTCACCTCCCTGTTAATACTTCCTTAAGCAATTAATGTTTCAATAACCCCCCTAAAAAATATTAGACACGCTGGAGTGAATAGAAATTGTTAAATTCAAGATCTGTTACATTAAGTCATGATGATGAATCAAGCGGCAGCGGAGATAACTCTCTGCAGCGGTTCAGCTTGACTCAGCAGTCTACGAACGGCGTTGTGCACGAACATTCTATGAATGGTTTTAAGCATGATGGTCAGCCGCATCATGACCAGCATCATCAAAACGGCATAGTCATTGCAAACGCCACTGAATTAACAGAAGAGTCACCCCTCCAAGTTGCTGAGAAGTTAAAACTGCAAGCTTATCTTGATAAGTTAAACGAGCATCTAACCCTTTTGCCGGCTGACGCTATAACCGTTGCGCCTGACTTATTATCGGCACGTCCAGTCGATATAAAAAAACTGAAAACTCTATTCGAGCATTTAATTAAATTAGATAAAAAGAATTATAATGATAAACAAATACTTGCAGTGGAGCATTGCAAAGTATTAATTATGAGTCTGGCTTTAAACCAATTGACCACACCGATTGACTATACTCCTCCGACTACACCACCCGCCACCAAGCTGCAGATTGGATCGTTAGTGATGTTAGTCTTGTTGGGCGCGGTTTATGCCGGCGCAGAAAGTTTCACTGGCTCTTACGACTTAGCCAGCACCATATTCTCGACCATCAACCTTATCGTCAACACGGCGCCTATTGTGTTAGGTATCAGCGTGATTTTTGCGGTATTTAGCATATTGCTTTTTTTCGCTTTGGAAGCACGCGGATTCATGGATGAAATCGGTATTATTTCCCCTTTTAATGTGCTTGAAATATTTAAGATTAACCAGCAAAAACTGGATTACACGAAAATTTTCCGACAATCCTTGAGCGACCCTAAGGCAAATTTAATTTCCACCCGAAATTTGCAGCTTTATAAAGATAATTTCGAAATACTAAAATTATTTGAGCAAGACATCCAAAATGATTATACGATGATGGAAAATCCAAATACTTTTTTCCATAACAGTATCCTGCCTATCGTAAAAGTTATTTTAAGTGTTGCCGGCGCCGGTTTATTTGGTTGTACTGGGATTATCATTGGCAAAGACTTAATTGCTAACCTGGCATTGATTGGCACGGTCTTATCCGTGCCGGCAGCTATTGCGGTTACCGTTACCTTAGCTGTTGCCGGATGCGCTCTCTATTATGCCTTACAACATCGCGGTGTTTCTAATTTAGTAGATGCCCTGTCTGGCAAACCGAAAGATTTGCTGGATCAGCAAAAGGCGTTTTGTGATGAAATAGGCCCTACCAATCGCAGCATAGATAATGGCATTAGCCTCATTGAAACACGACGCGAACTTCGCCAGGTAAAGGGGGTGCTTGAACCAACCAAGCCATTAGTCACTGATACGCGCCTGACTCCTCTTAATAACTGGACACCTAACACTGCAGGCAACTCAGTGCGGCTATTCAAGTCCCCACCACAGCCTACGCCAGATTCTCAGACAGTAATAAAAGATAATCGGCAACGAGCGTTCAGCCAGCCATAAACAAACACTCTGTCTCATGCCTGACTAAACTCAAAACTTAAAACCTCTGATAATTTTTGTGAACCTAGCGCCAGCATGATTAAACGGTCTAAGCCTAAAGCAACGCCGGCGCAATCTGGCAGGCCATGCGTTAAGGCCGCTAAAAATCTTTCATCAATCGGCAGCGCGGGTAAACCATGTAGTTTGCGAAACGCCAGGTCATTCTCAAAACGCCGTTGTTGTTCCGCCGCATCTTGTAACTCATGAAAGCCATTCGCCAATTCAATGCCTTTAAAATACACTTCAAAACGCGAAGCCAGCGGTGGTTCACCGTCACGGATTTTTGCCAGCGCGGCTTGACTCACCGGATAATCAAACAAAAACAATGGGCGTTCCAAGCCAACTTTAGGCTCTATGCAATGGGTCCACAATAAATCCAGCCACGCATCTCTAACCGTTAACTCACTTTCAAAGGGAACATTATTTTCTTTAGCATAAGCCGCTAACGATGCAACGGTTGCCGCATGCGGGTCAAAACCCAAATGCATTTGAAACAATTCTCCATAACTGACCCGTTCCGCCGGCGCGACAGTTAACACGCGCTGCAGTAATTGGTCCATTTCATCCATCAGCGCATGATGATCGAAACCAACGCGATACCATTCGAGCATGGTAAATTCAGGATTATGCAATTTCCCCACTTCACCCTGACGAAACGCTTTGCAAATTTGATAAATGGAACCACTGCCCACCGCCAGTAAACGCTTCATAGCGTATTCGGGCGAAGTTTGCAGATAACAGATTTTTTCCTGATTGCTGGCATACGTTTTAAAAATTGCTGGAATACCTACGACGTGCGGGTCCGTAACAGTGGCATGCGACATTAATGGCGTATCCACCTCCAACACGCCACGCTCCGCAAAAAATGCCCGTATGTCAGCGATAATCGCCGCACGTTCCCGCAACTTAGCCAGCGCAGCCGTGGGTTGCCATTCAATCGTTTCAGCTGAAATCATACTTCATCCTGTTATTCCTTCACCCGCGACACATATTCCCCGGTACGCGTATCCACCTTAATATACTCATCCTGCTGCACAAACAACGGTACGCGAACAATCACACCTGTTTCCAGTTTAGCCGGTTTGCCACCGCCACCCGATGTATCCCCTCTGACGCCAGGATCGGTTTCCACAATTTTTAACACCACAAAGTTTGGCGCCGTGACCGCTAATGGTTGGCCGTTAAACAAGGTTAATATGCAATCCGATTGTTCCTTCATCCATTGTTTCGCTTCACCTAAATGATCTTCATCCATGACATACTGTTCGTAAGTTGCCGTCGTCATGAAGTGCCAATGTTGGCCATCGTTATATAAATATTGAGCATCTGTATCCATGACATCCGCGCTTTCCAGGGTATCACCCGATTTCCAGGTACGCTCCACGACTCGACCCGTTTTTAAGTTACGATATTTAATCCGGTTAAATGCCTGGCCTTTGCCGGGTTTTACAAAAATATTATCCAAAATCACACAGGGATCGCCGTCAATCATAACTTTCATCCCATTTCTGATCTCATTTGTGGTATAAACTGCCATTAACTTCTCCTTCAAGATTCGGCATATGATAAGCGTATATTAACGAATAACAAAGACGAAAAAGACAAACATGACAGCTCCTAACTCAACCAGCGCCTGGCAAAAAGCATTAGTACAAGCAATAACCGATCCGCAAGAATTACTCGCCATTCTTGAGCTTGATCAAACTCTGTTGCCAGCCGCCAAAGCAGTAACTAAACAATTCCCTTTAATTGTCCCGCGCGGTTATGTGGCGCGCATGGAAAAAGGCAACCCCAATGATCCGCTGCTGCGGCAAATACTGCCTATAGACGCGGAGTTAATTGACACACCCGGGTATTCCCGCGATCCCTTGAAAGAAGCTGACGTCAATCCAGTCCCCGGCTTACTGCATAAGTATCACGGCCGCGTACTGCTCACTTTTGTCGGGACTTGCGCAGTGAATTGCCGGTTTTGTTTTCGGCGTAATTTTCCTTATAACGACAATAATCCCAGCAACGAAGGTTGGGACCAAGCCCTGTCATACATAGCCAATGATGCCAGCATTGCTGAAGTTATTTTAAGCGGCGGTGACCCACTAATCGCCAATGATAAAAAACTATTAACTTTTTCTGAAAAATTAAATCAAATCCCACATGTGAAAAGATTACGTATCCACAGCCGTGTTCCTATTGTGTTACCCGAACGCATCTCTGCCGAATTTATCGCATGGACCAAAACGCTGCGCCCAAAAGTCATTATGGTGACCCATTGTAATCACCCCAAGGAAATCAATGAGCCAGTGAAATTAGCCATACGCCATATGCGGGAAGCCGGTATCACCTTACTCAACCATACCGTACTGTTAAAAGGCGTAAACGATGAAGTCGCAACCCTGGTGGCTTTGAGCGAAGCATTATTTGCCGAAGGCGTGCAGCCTTATTATTTGCATGCGCTGGATAAAGTACAGGGGACTGCGCATTTTGATGTAGAACTGGCTCGTGGCCAAGCTTTGCATTGGGCTATGGCACAACAGCTTTCAGGTTATTTGGTCCCTAAATTTGTATACGAAAAACCCGGCGCCCCCGCGAAAATCTCACTGGATTTATACACAGATTAAATTTGGCCAGGCCTTAGCTAAAAAAATTCCAAGGCCCAGAACCGCGTTCGTAACTTGATGATTAATAGGTAATTTTACGAGTCAGGAAAAAACTGAAAAATCCGTCGCCCAGCTTATCCAATAACTTCAGATAGTTAACCACAAACTTATCCACAGAATTAGCGCGGCTTTTTAGTCTGTTGTTCCGCTGCCCAGCAAGCCCTTAACTGTGCGCAAGATAAGCCATAAATCCCTATGTCCGCCGCCCGCCGGCAAGCTAGGTCATGCTCGGCATAGTCCCAGCCTTTTTGTTTGCATTGCGCGATCACATCACTTAAACAAGTTTGCTTGGCTTCATAAGGGTTTTTATACGATTGACAACCCGTCATCAAAACACAGAATCCTATTAAGCCTAAGGCCATGCTTAATTTTTGCAAGATCATCATGTAGTGCTCTCATAAAAATCCCCTTTAAAGTTGACACACCTGCCCATTTCAGTAAAGATAAATTTTCAACCATACTGTTACCGCAGAAGGATTTACTAATGGGTCAAGCATGGAATGATGAATTAAAAACTAGGCTAGTTACCAACTTTGGTGACAAATTAGCGCTAAAGCTTTTTGAGACTTATGAAAATGCTTTTTCCACCAGTTATCGTGAAGAATGCTCGCCTGAAACCGCTTTCCATGACGTCAAACACATTAGAAAACTCTCACCCGAGCAACCCCTCGATATCGATTTTTATGTCGTGGATAAGAACGACATTCATTTAAGACTCTATCAATACCGAAGACCCATACCGCTTTCTGACGTATTGCCGATGTTAGAAAATCTGGATTTACGCACCTTCGACGAACGCCCTTACAAAATCACTACCAAAGAAGCTACCATCTGGATCAGTGATTTTAGTGTGCAGTTTGAAAAATCCGCCGCGATGGACATCAAGAAAGTTAAACTTATTTTTCAAGATGCTTTTATCAGTACTGAACAAGGTCTTTCTGAAAATGATGGTTTCAATAAATTAGTCCTGGGCGCGCAATTATCCTGGCGTGATATTATTATCTTACGCGCTTACGCCAAATATTTACGTCAAGCTGGCTTTCGTTCCAGTCAACCTTATATTGAAGCGGCCCTGGTTAACAACCCGGCCATCACCACAGATTTGATTGCGTTATTTTTTGCTCGCTTTGATCCAACCCATAAAAACAAAGACAAAGACATTGAAGAAATTACCGCGCGCATTTTACAAGCCTTGGAAAGCGTAGTCAGTCTGGAAGAAGACCGTATCATCCGCCGCCTGCTTGATTTGATTCAAGCAACTCTGCGTACCAATTATTTTCAAACCGATGAAAATGGCAACCCAAAAGAGTATTTATCATTTAAATTAGATTCGCACGCTGTACCCGAGCTGCCACTGCCAGTGCCCATGTTTGAAATTTTTGTTTACTCGCCACGTTTTGAAGGCATACATTTGCGTAACGCAAAAGTAGCGCGGGGCGGTATACGCTGGTCTGACCGCCGCGAAGATTTCCGTACCGAAGTGCTAGGTTTAATGAAAGCCCAAAAAGTCAAAAATGCTGTCATCGTACCTTCCGGCGCCAAAGGCGGTTTTGTGTTAAAAGCAGTACCCCCGAATGCAACCCGTGATGTGCTGCAAGCTGAAGTAATGACGTGTTACAAATCGTTTATTAGAGGCTTGCTGGATTTAACCGATAACTTAAAAAAAGGTAAAGTCATCAAACCCAAAAACGTTGTTTGTTATGACGAAGACGATACCTATTTAGTTGTTGCCGCCGACAAAGGCACCGCAACCTTCTCGGACACGGCCAACAGTATTTCGAAAGAATATGACTTCTGGCTAGGCGATGCTTTTGCCTCCGGCGGTTCTGCTGGCTATGACCATAAAAAAATGGGCATCACGGCGCGCGGCGCGTGGGAATCAGTCAAACGTCATTTTCATGAACTCGATGTTAATATCCATGATACTGACTTTACTGTAGTCGGTATTGGCGACATGAGCGGCGATGTGTTTGGCAATGGCATGATTTACACCCCGCACATCAAATTGTTGGCGGCGTTTGACCATAGAGATATTTTTCTCGATCCAGACCCCGATCCTAAAGCTTCTTTCCAGGAACGGGTGCGCATGTTTAATTTGCCGACTTCATCCTGGCAGGATTACAATCCAAAATTAATTTCCAAAGGCGGCGGTGTTTATAAACGCTCAAGCAAATCTATTCCGATTTCACCCGAAGTAAAAAAAGCCTTAGGCATTACCGAAAATTCACTAGTCCCAAATGAATTAGTCCGCGCTATTTTAAAAGCGCCAGTCGATTTGTTATGGAATGGTGGCATAGGCACTTATGTAAAATCCAGCACGGAATCGCATGCTGACGTAGGCGACAAAACCAATGAATACTGCCGCATCAATGGCAATGAATTACGGACGCGCGTAGTGGGCGAGGGCGGCAACTTGGGTTTGACCCAATTAGGCCGGGTTGAATATGCTTTACAAGGCGGTTTGATTAATACCGATTTTATTGATAACTCGGCGGGGGTGGATTGTTCCGACCATGAAGTCAATCTTAAAATATTACTGAACCAGGAAGTCGACAAAGGTAATCTTACCGAAGCCGAGCGTAATAAATTATTGGTTAGCATGACCCAGGAAGTCGCGGAACTGGTATTAGATGATAATTACAAACAAGCTTTGATCATGAGCTTCGCCAATTTTTCGGCAACGCAATTCATCACGCTGCACACCAACTATATTAAAGACATGGAAACTGCCAACGTCATCAACCGTGGCATTGAATTTTTACCCGATGAAAAGAAATTAGCGGAACGCAAAGGCGCGGGCTTAGGATTGACTAGACCTGAATTAGCGGTGTTACTGGCTTATACAAAAATTAACATCAAAGCTGGCATCCTGGATTCTGACATTCCCGATCATCCTTACTTAAGTCAAATTCTCGATACCGCGTTTCCCGCCAGTCTACAAAAAAATTATGCCGCGGCCATGGCCAAACATAGTTTGCACCGTGAAATTGTCGCCACGCAATTAAGTAATATGATAGTGAACGAAGCGGGTATAAGCTTTGTTTACAATCTGCAAATGGAAACCGGCGCCAGCATCGCGGAAATTCTGCGTTCATTCATTGTCGCGTCAAGAGTATTTGGCTCAACTGAATTGCGCGAGTTGATCGACTCTTTTGATTTTAAAATACCGCTGGCCACCCAGTATGAATTAATCGGCCATTTGCGCCGCCTGATTTATCTTGCCACGCGCTGGTTCTTACGCCACAAAGCGCTGACCGATGAAACCATGGAAAGCATCATCAAACACTTTTCCAAAGGTGTTAAGGTTTTGGAAGAAGTCATACCCAATTTAATGGGTGGCTTTACCCGAAATTATCTGGATACCTTGTCAACGCAATTTATCGAAGCTGGCATCAGCACTGACATAGCCAGACGTTTTGCCGGTAACCGCGCGATGTATACTTCATTAAATGTGATCGAAGTCGCCAGCAATTATCATTTTAATTTAACCAAGACTGCGGAAATTTATTTTGCCGTGGGTGAATATTTTAATTTGCTCTGGTTCCGTGACCGCATCACCAATGACCCCATAGAAGGTTTCTGGAATACGCTGGCGCGCTTGACGTTGCGTGATGAGCTAGATGTGTTACAGAAAAAAATAACCGTGGCCATTATGCAACACAGTAAAGCGACCATGGAAACCAAAGAATTTGTCGAGCACTGGATCGCTGAAAATCAACGACCCATGGAACGCTGGAAAAAAATCCTCGAACTGGTGCACAGCAGTACGAATACGGATTACACCATGTTCTTCGTGGCCTTGAAAGAATTAGCGGAACTTATTCATACCAAGTCCGCTGAGGTCAAGGCTAAGGCTTGAGTCTGTAACTGAATTCGCCGCCCCGGGTTGTGGTGATGCCGGCCTTTCTGGAGGCGGTGGAGCTAGCAAATTGTTTGCCACCAATGGTGAAAGTTTCCGTATGACTTGATTAGTATCCACAGCAAATTCCCACTGCCGGGGATTAAACGTAGCAGGGTATAGCATCTTTGGTAAATCATTGGCGAAAATAGCAAACTGCTTTAGCGAAATAGTACGGTTAGGATCGTTAACAATGCTAGGAAAAGTTTCTGCTATGTGCTTAAGTAACATAGCCAGACATATCGATGCTCTCATACCCACTGCAATAGCTTCTTCCGTTTTACCCACTCGCATTAAACTTTGCGAAACATTTAATGGTGTGGTTGCCACATAATCTACTCTTGCCTTCCAACTTTCTAAACCCCTTTCCGTGCTAAAGCTAAGCTGTTCATTTAAAAGCTCGCGGTACTGAAGCTCTAACCGATGGTAATAATCATGTAATAATTTTACCGAATCATTCGGACAACGAATCATGCAAGCTATACGAAACTGAACTTGGTTCTCGGTACGCACACCTTCTGATAATTCTGACCAGTAATCAGGATATGGAAAACCTAACCATTCCGCGCGTTTGGAAACCGTCATGTTAAATGCAGTCTCCACCGGCTCTCCTTTCATTTCTATGCCTTGCAAGCCTTTTTCTTTATTCGTTATATCTTTTTCTAATCCGACTAAGGCATCATGCATCAATTGATAACAATAGTAAAAATCATTAGTACAAGTCACCGAACCCGTAATGATAGCCTGGCCTTGTGCACCCATACCATCACCGAACTGTGCCATGAATAATAATTTAATTGCTGTTTGGCGGTCTGCCACCGCTATTTTAACTAAAGCTTCTGCGATAAGTTCAAAAGTTTTTTGGCCGCGTTCGTAATATAAGATGTGACCGAAACAAGGTCGCATCAATGGATAAAATTGTTTTAAGCGGATTTTGTTAGGTTCAGAAAGTTTGCCAAAGCTGGGTACAACTGCTTCAATTTCCGCATCGGTCAGATTTTGCAAAACTTCCGTCATTAAATCATCAGGACCTGCTTGAGTATTTATGCGGTCTTTGTAAGGTTCCAGCAATTCACGGATTTTTGGTGACTTGCCAAAATCACTGTAAATAATAAAATAAATTAACAGTCTTAAATCTTCTAAATTACGCTCGATGATACCATTTCTTAAGGCATGAATTTTTTTATAATTTTCTAAAGTAATTTGTTTAGATTCGTGTAAGCCTTCCTGAGCGAATTTAAAAAAAGGATAAGTTTCCTCAGGCGATATATCCGCATCTAATAACAAAACCGTATAGAGCGAAGCCAGCGTACGTTCTAATTCAGCAAATCTGCCGCCCGCTAATGGCAAACCATCGAGAATGGCTCTTTTAAACAATTCATCCGTCCAATTTTCCGGCTGCGCATCGCCTGCATCTTGTGGAGTGGTCCAAACATCCGGGTGCGTATAAAAAAGAATTTCTTTGGCAAATA
>JAZKAT010000049.1:21048-41376 GCA_040389045.1 Pseudomonadota bacterium
TGTGGAGTGGTCCAAACATCCGGGTGCGTATAAAAAAGAATTTCTTTGGCAAATATTTTTTTGACCAGGTTAATGAGTTCAGCAGCGGTTGTTTCGTGCAGACGGGCGGGCAGGGGTAAAGGCAAGCGCGTTTCCATATGGCTCTCTCAGTATAAGAATAAAGATTCACAATTATTGTTATACCCGATTTAGAAGTCAACACTTTTCAAATAATAGGATAAATTTAAAACATTACCAATTCCCGCTCCGTCAACACCCCATCCAACTTCACATCCCATTCATCATGCGGCAATTCCACCACTTCCTGTTGCGCAAACCCCACGCCAATCAATAAAGGTTTAGCAGGCCCATTTTTCTCCCGCAAAAACGCAAACGTTTTATCATAAAACCCACCCCCGCTGCCCAGGCGAAATCCTTCGCGGTTAAATGCGGTCAGCGGCACTAACACTACCTGAAGTTCCGCCGCGGCAACTTCATTCGCCAAATTAAATTCCGGTTCTAAAATATGATAGCGATTGGTTTCCAACTCGGTGTCTTGCTCATACGCCACAAACTGCAGCACCCCCGGCGTTTCCACCGACAGTACCGGCAAATAACATTTTTTCCGCGCCTGCCAGATTTCCCGGACCACCGGCGCCACATCAAATTCACCGCCATGTGCTATATAACTGGCAAACAGCTGGTGATCACGAAAAAGGGGATGCGCAACAAATAAGGCTGCAGCCGCCAACGCCGCCGCTTCGCGTGTCGCGATTTCTATGGTTAAACGTTCGGAGCGCAGTCTTTTACGCAAGATATCTTTAGAAAACTCAACATTATTCCGCAGAAGGAACTCCCTGCGCGACTGCGCTAGCGTGGTTCACGTGATTTTAACAACGAGACCATTTCTTCTAAGGCAGTAATAGCGCTGTTGTGTTTGATTAATAGCGATTGCTTTTCTTGTTTCAAGGTTTCACATTGCTGTACTAAAGCCTTAACTTGCGCTTCCAGTTGAGAATATAAATTGTCCATAATTCTTTCTCTACCATTGGAAAAAATCATCTTACTCTGATGGATATTACACTTCAAGCTACGATTCAATGGTATATTTTACGGGCAAATTCAATTATTATAGTTTCCTTATTTGGCTAAAGACCCATGAATACAACGACCACATTACCGGATTGGCAAGCGTTAAAAACGCATCAACAACAGCTTGCCACGGAACGCATGCAAGATTGGTTTGACACCGACCCACAACGTTATCAGCGCTTTTCCCTGCAAGTCGGCGATATCTTATTGGATTATTCCAAAAACCGCATTACCAGTGACACCCTGGTTTTATTGATTAAGCTGGCCCATACGTTAAAACTGGGTGATAACATCGCAGCATTGTTTAACGGCCATTCAGTCAATATCACGGAAAACCGTCCAGCCCTGCATACCGCCTTACGCGACCCAGGCAGCGCGCCACTGCTCGTAAACCAGGAAAATATTTCCCCGCTGATTGCCAACAACCTGGTAAAAATGCGTGAATTCACTAACCAGGTGCGCAATGGAACCTGGCGCGGCGCGACCAACAAAGCCATCACGGACATAGTCAATATTGGTATAGGCGGTTCTCATCTGGGACCATTGTTAACGACTCATGCGCTGACGGGTTTGGTCACTGAGCCACTACAATGTCACTTTATTTCTAATATTGATGCCGCCCACATTCAGGAAACACTCGCGAAAATCAATCCTGAAACCACTTTATTTATTGTCTCTTCCAAATCCTTCACCACGCTTGAAACTATCACCAATGCCGTGACCCTCAAAGCATGGCTGCAAACCAAACTTGGCCTGACGAC
Source organism: Pseudomonadota bacterium (assembly GCA_040389045.1). Lineage (GTDB taxonomy): Bacteria > Pseudomonadota > Gammaproteobacteria > DSM-16500 > DSM-16500 > UBA5158. The sequence continues at coordinate 22,881 of JAZKAT010000049.1, forward strand.
TATTGATAAGCATTTTATTGCAGTCACTGCCGCAACCGAAAAAGCCTTAGCGTTTGGTATCACCGCCGATAATATTTTTCCGGTTTGGGATTGGATTGGCGGTCGTTACTCGGTTTGGTCAGCAATCGGTTTACCGTTAGCACTCTCCATTGGTATGGAAAATTTTCTGGAATTTTTACACGGCGCACATGCCATGGACCAGCATTTTCGTCACGCTGATTTTGCGTCCAATATGCCGGTCATCATGGCGTTGCTGGGGATTTGGTATATTAATTTTTTTGCCGCTAACAACCATGCCATTATTCCTTACAGTCATGGCTTAAGTTATCTACGTACTTATTTGCAACAAGCTGATATGGAAAGTAATGGCAAAAGCGTTTCCCACACTGGCGAAAATATTGATTATGCAACTGGCCCCATTATTTGGGGAGAGCAGGGTTGTAACGCCCAGCATGCATTTCATCAATTGCTACATCAGGGCCAGCATTTGATTCCCGTAGACTTTATTCTGGCTGGCAGCAAAAGTCATAATTTTGATAATCATCACGATATTTTAATTGCCAGTGGTCTCAGCCAGGCCCAGGCATTAATGCAGGGAAAATCTTATGAACAAGCTTTAGCTGAAGCACATGCCACTGGTTTTACCGGTCAGGAAGCTCAACGTTTAGCCCAGCATAAAACTATCAATGGCAATCGTCCCAGTAATGTCATTTTTTTAAAAGAAATTAATCCTTACAACCTTGGCGCCTTGCTCGCGCTTTATGAACATAAAATCTATGTTCAGGGCGCGATTTGGCAAATCAATTCTTTTGATCAATGGGGCGTGGAATTAGGTAAACAATTATTACCGCAAATTCTCGATGATTTAAAAAATAATAAATCCCATTTACCACATGATTCTTCTACCCAAGGGTTGATTGAACATTATAAAAATTTATGGAGCGCCTGATGAAACTTCACTTCTTGGTGATCCTATTATTTTGCAGCTTGATTGGCACCCTAAGTGGTTGTGGTCAGTCAGGCCATTTATATTTGCCACAACCTGACACAACGACTCCAGGAAAATAGCATGCCTTCTCTCAAATTTGCAAAAATGCAGGGCTTGGGCAATGACTTCATGATTGTTGACGCCATTTCCCAGAATGTTTCATTAAACCAATTTCAAGTACCGCAGCTATCACATAGACATCTTGGCATAGGCTTCGATCAGCTGTTAATCATTGAACCTTCAACTATTGCCGATTTTGGCTGCCGCATTATGAACGCAGATGGCAGTGAAGCAGAACAATGCGGTAATGGCTTACGTTGTGTTGCCAGTTTCATTGCTGAAAAAGGTTTATCAACCCAAAAACAATTTACGATCGCCACCAGGGCAGGGATATATAACGCGGTAATCTTGCCGGACAACCAAGTGCAAATCGAGATGGGCTTACCTTGTTTTGAACCAACACGCATTCCCTTTCTAACTGACTCCATCAAAAATCTTTATCCTTTCAATTTAAATGAACATGACGCGGTACAGTTAAGCGTGTTATCCATGGGCAATCCGCACGCCGTGCTGCAGGTTGACGCTTTAAATAATTTTCCCGTGACCGAGATTGGCAGGCAGATAGCGGCAGATCAAGCCTTCCCACAAAGCACCAATGTAGGCTTTATGGAAATTATAGATAGACGACATATCCGTCTACGTACTTTTGAGCGGGGCTCGGGTGAAACGCATGCTTGTGGCAGCAATGCCTGCGCCGCCGTGGTTTCAGGAATTATCAATAATACCCTGGATAATAAAGTTAAAGTTCAGTTAAAGTTTGGTGAACTTGCGATTGAGTGGCCAGAAAAAACAAAGCCTGTCTTGATGACAGGCCCTGCGGTACATATTTTTGATGGCATACTTAACACATAATCCAACTTAAATATTGTTGGATGCGACGGATAAAGTCCGGCTTTTGTTATCTCTTTTCAGTGTGACTTTATTTCTTGAGATAGAAGTCACTGTTGATCCATCTTCTAATAAATCACCTACATTAACTGTCATGGTTTTCCCATCCAAGCCAAGAACAGCCGACCATTTATGGCCTTGATAAGCTACCGATAAGACATTGTATGGCACTACCGGTATTTGCGGCACAGCCTGTACAACAATGCTGGGATTGGTCGTAGTAGTCGTTGTGGTAGTTGCTTGCGGCGGGTTACCGAATGGTGACGATGGCATACCACCGATTGGGCCCATATCTGCTGAGTTACCACCACTTTCTTTAGAGGTAATCAAATCTGCAATACTTTTTTCGGCGGTCATGCGGCTTAATTCAGCATTGGCAATCGCCGTTTTGGCTTCATCAATTTCACGCTGCATTTTCAGCATTTGCAGTTTATTGACAGACGCAAGATAGTCAGCCTGGGTTTGCTGTTGTAATTTCAAAATTTCCGCGTTAACCGGAATAATAGCGGGTTTAGGCTGGGTCATTTCAGGGGCTGCCGTTACCTGAGGTGCTGGCATACCTGTGCCGCCGGCCATTGAAGGGCCCGGACTTCCCGTCATTGGTTTATTTGCCACTGTGGGTGTCGGTGTCGGTGCAGGTGCACTACCGCCGCCACCGCCGAATAGTTGCCAAGCAACGACCAGCATTACAACAACAATAATCCCAATCATTATCTTTTGTTTTTGGGCAGCTGCATTCTTAGTTGGTTTCTCTGGTGACATAGATTAATTCCCTAGCGCTTTAAAAGTAATCGTTCCAGACATTTGTCCATCAGCTAACGAACCCGCAAATCTGGTGGTAATTAAAGGTAATCCTTGTATATATTGTGCCACCATGTCAAGCACAAATGGTGAGATATCTGCGAAAGTAATAGTTATCGCGCCATCCTTGAAGGGTTTTCTATCGGGTATTGGCCCTACGTTAACACTATTCTCTGGAAGTATATAGGCAAGTCGGTCCTTCATCGTCACCACTACTGCCTGCATCTGAAAAATTAAAGTGGGCTGTGGCCGCTTGGAGGTTACTACCAGCATAGTAACTGTTGGAATACTGGATATAACATCAACCTGGGCATTATTTTTATATGCCCAATCTAACAATATTTGCAAGTTCCCCCCAATTGAAGTCACTGGCACCCGCAGTTTTGCAGGAAAACCCGTATCATAGGTAAACGATTGTGGCTTCCAGCCTGGAATGGTAAAAACTATTTGTAGTACATCCAGAACATTGCGAATTTCTTTGGCAGGGTCAGGAGAACTTAATTGGTCAAGAAAACCTTGATAAGGATTTACAGCGACTATGGTAAAAGCTTCTGGTAATTGTTTGGTTGAAGTAATGAAGGTATAACCCATATAAACAAGTCCGACTAACACTAAAACCATGGACACTTGTTTAATTGGCAGTACACCAATACCCAGACTCTTGAAAACTACATCAATGAGCTGAAGCTGAAATGCGGCGACAACGGGCAGCGTTGCAAATATGGGTTCAGGCAAAATTTCAAATGAACTTACCGAACTTTCATCAAAAGAAAATTTACCATCTTGCGGCGTTTCACTAATTGGCACATCGCCTGAAATATAGATACTGAAGTTATTTTGTTGCGTTTTGAATATGATTAATTCTTCTGGAATACTATCTACCGGAAAACTACCATCCAGATATACCGTTCCTGACTTAACAATAACTAAATACGCATCTGAGGTGTTGGGAATGGCTTCACAATAAATCATGTCGTAAGGACGTTTGAAATAGTCCCACACACATTCGCCAAACAGATAACCGGAATCCGTGGAAAAAGCGATTTCGTAAGTAGTACTGGTCTTGCGCTGAAGTGCGATGTACTCGCCGTAATTGGCGCTTAAAATCGCAACCTCCTTTTTCAGGAGACCGCTGCTTTTAGCGCTTATCGTATCCCGATAAGACGGGATGACAAAACGCTCGCCATCGTCTCGCGTGATGTACGGCATTATACATATCCATTCAATATGATAGGCGTAATCAGAATAATTGTTTCACTATTAACTTGTTGCGATGCAGTTCCACCTAATGCTTGTGAATCCAGGAATTGCATTGCGCCTTGGGTATTTTGTACTTGTCTAAAGCCAGCCATAATCAGCGTATCACCCGAACCAATCACGCTGCGTTGATTAAATTGCTTCTGGGTAACATTCGGTACCTGAATGGTTGTCGGCGTCGCGCCACCAGAAGAAATATTGCTAAAGCCTAGACTATTTGATAAATCCGCATTGACCTGCAAGTAAACCTTATTGTTCATAATTTTTGGTAAAATATACAAGGTTAAACCCGTTACCAGCGTTCCCGGGGTGATTTGGGATGTTACGGAGTTACCCGTGCTATTGCCCGTACTCGAACCACCACCAAACGATGTATTCTGCACACTTGCCAAATAACCGTTTTGGTTAACAATACGCAATGCTGAAACCTGGTTGTTCAAACAAATCAGCCGTGGTTCGGTAACAACCGCTACGCGTGACTGCTGTTTCAACGCATTTATTAATATTGTTACCCCGGTTGTTCTCGTAGCAGGGTTAAAAAACAACCCACCAGCAGGGAGAGAAGCTGTAGAAGAACCACTATTCGAAGCCGTGCTCAATGGCGTAATACTGACCGGGGTACCATAGTTAGCATTTAATTGCAGCAAGCTGCCGCCAAATGCCCGTTCAACAATGCTCCAATCGATACCATAGTTAAAGTCACTTTCCAATTGAACTTGCAACACTTCAACTTTTACTAACACTTGTCGTACTAGTGATTTATTAAGGTTAGCAATGTAATTGGAAACCAGCGCAATGTTAGCTGGCCTATCACGTATGGTAACCGCGGTAGTTGCTTCAGAGACAATAACTTTACCGTCGGCGGATAACAATTGCTTAATCGTGTCTTCCAAATCTTTCCAGACGGATAATGAACCTTTGAGACTGCTGTATTGTTGCGATGCGCTATCATCAATAACACCGGTCACCGTACCCGTAGCGCCACCCGCTGATGAACCGCCGCCACTCGCTTTACCCATCAGGTATTCTGTTGCACCCGGCATAAACGCAACTTCAAATGTTTTAGTGACAAACGCTTGCCAATAGATATTGTTGCCATTCACCGTATAGACATAACCGGTTTTGGCCGCCAGAATATCCAGCGCACCTTTAACTGTTCCGGCGTAATTTAAGGAAGTATTTTCGGTGGCATCAAGACCCGTTTGATAGTGAATCAAAATAGTTCGGCCGGTGTTACCCACTACCGTACGGCTAAAATAGGAGAACGGCAGCTTGTCGCCATGAATTATGATAGGACGTTTGAGCCATTCTGGATCGCGCGCAAGATCAATTGGGGTTTTATCAACGTACAAACCTTGATTTACAACTAAGGGCGGTGCTTTTGCCACTACCGAATTTTGTTTTTCAACGGCGCCTTTTATGCGCTGTTGGACAGTTAATACATTATCTGTCGTTTGATGATAGAGCGCTGGATTCTGGCAGCCCGTGAGCACAAATATACATGACAATAAAGCTAAACCAATACGCTTAGAAATCTTCATACCTTCCTCGGGATGATAACCATCGTACGATTAGACATATACAACACGGCTTGCAAGGGAAAAGGAACCAATAATTTTTGGATAACATCCGGTAAACTTGTTCCGGTCACCCTGCCATCAAAGTTAAAATCATAAGGAGCTTTCCATAGGACTTTCCAGTGATATCTATCCATGATGCGTTCAACGTTTTCTTTTAATGAACCGCTGACACTAATTGCATACAGAGCGACTGGTCTTCCCAAACCCGCGAATTGATTTGGAAACGCGCCACTGCCATAAGAAGGAAACGGATTATATTGTTGTTGCGTACCCGCCTGGAAAAAAGGTTCGCTAGGAACAGCGGTCGACGTTGGCTGTGCTACTTGCCAGCCCGCCCACGCCAAAGTGGGCACCAAAAAGATAAGAGCGCAAACCTTAGTAACGAGGCATTTCATCGCAATACTCCATTAAACATATGCCTAACTAAGCAAATTATCCATAAAATCTGCTTTGAGTATAAGCGATTTATTTCAAATGTGTAAGTGTTATGTTGTGATTTTATTATAATTTTTTCTCCATAAAAATTACGGCTGCCAACTCTTATTGGGCGTCCATACTGGATTAGTATTAATGGTGGAAGAGCCTGCAGGAAGATCTCCAGAGATTGGCTGACAACGCGTAATTGCCAGAACGCTGCCCATTACTCTCCCTTCGTTATAAGCTTGAGCATCACTTGCAGCTGGGTATATTAGACCGTTTGAATTTGCCACAGCAATGCAAACGCGCCAATAACTTGTGTTTGCAGCATAAGCGTTAGCACCAAAATTACAAGGAACCGTATTGCTTGCCACACTTCCAACCGGCGTGATTTCACAATCAAGGGGCGCAGGAGCGGGGCCTGCGACCGGAAGATCATTGGTTAAGCTGGTTCCCCGATAAAAAGCCGTGAAACTATTTAGTGAAGCAGTCTCGATCATAGTACAGGAAGTAGGGTCTGTGGTACTGGAGCAAGTCATCGTATTGGAGCCCGTGAGAACACCTGTGACGGAAACTGGAATTACCATAATGGTAGGCTTCATTCCAGAAGGACAAGTGGGCGCCGGAACACATGCGCCACTGTAATACACAGCGCCATAATTAACTGCCATTGCATTATTTAAATTTTGCCCGGGAATATTAATAGTGCCACTGGCAATGGTACCAGAGACACTGCCTAAAGGCAGCATACCAGCAACAATTGAAGCATTAGCCGCGTTTACCGTAGCAGACCCATGGGAAAAATTTACCGAGACAACATAGCCATTTGCAGAATTTATGCTTCCGGAGATAGTATCCCCCCAGCCACTCTTATAAGTACCCGCGGGAAGAAAGCCGCCACTTTGTAAGGTAGTAAGACCGCTAGCTGGCCAGGTACTGTTTACCACATAATAACTTGCCGCGGCATTTAATATTCCTTGCATTTGAATGGCGGTTCTTTCACGGCGCATCTGGTCCATTTTTACTTGGGAAAAATTAAGCATCATTACAATGATGCCACTGGCTATCGCCAACACTAATAACATTTCCAGCAGGGTAAAACCCTTAATTTTTGGCGTTAGCATTTTCATATATCAACTTCCACAATAATAATAGTTAGTTTGATAAGTTCCATTGTTTGCACCACTGCCCGTGTATACATTCTGGCCCACAGTGGCTGCTTGATACCCTTGATACTGGCTATTTTCATATTGATATTTAAACAGCTTTAACATGGGCAACGTCGTAGAATTTACCGTATTATGTCCTGAACCATAGGATGGTAATTGTTCGAACTCTAAATAGGACCCCGGTGTTGACGCTACTGCGGCCGATATCAGATAGTTTCCCCCAGTAGGCAATTGACCTACACCAATAACAACTATTAAGAAATTGCATGTTACAGCTGAGTAAAAGGATGTACAACTAGCCCCGCACGGAAGCGGGTAAGTTGAAGGACCCCATGTGTATGCACACTCTGGCCCATACACCGCTGGCGTACCCGTAGTATAAGTCGCACAATCCGTAACACCCTTAGAGGCGTTCACATAGTTAGAACTGCACTCCGCTCCTAATGAACTTTGCAAAGTATTGAGTATGGTAGTATTAGCTGGTTCTATCGACACTTCGGACGACCAGTTAACAGATACGCCAACCATGGTAGCGCCATTCCCCTGATAGGTGGTATTCGGCGGTATTCTGGCGGTAGTGTGCAGATTAAACTGGGCTATATAGCCGTAATAAGTATTACTGTCGGTGTACTTAAGCAGCCTATTTTGCGTTTGTACCGGCTGAATTAAATAAGGAAGTAATATTGTATTACCACCACCACTTAATACCACTATGGGAGTAGTACTTGTTTGACCTAATAAACCACCCCGCATGCAATTTGCATAATAAAATAACCGCAATCCATCAAATAAAAATCCCACTTGCTGTCCAACCTCTGAAATCAAAAGCTGCGTCTGGTAATTATTATAAAATTTAAACCCCATCAATGTCACAGCACTCGCCACCGCAAAAACCAGGAGCAGTTCCAGCAAGGTAACACCTAATTGTTTAGCAATAGACACTATCATTGCTCCTACTGTGCACCCATTGCCATACCAGTGAGATAAATGCCGCGGATAATCGTAATAATTAAATAGGCACCCACAGCAAGCAGCATACCGCCGAAGATTTTGCCCACCATTTTTAAAGTCTTCGCGGTACTTTCCGCGCCGTGCACACCCATACGTACCAGGCCATGCTCAAAGCCTTTTACTTCCGCCATGACTCTTAAACGTAAAACATCTTCTTGCTTGATTAAGCCCGTTGATAATACATCCGCAATATTACCCTTACCTTTACTTAACAAATGTTCCATCATCGCTAAATGAGCACCCACATAAGGGTTCGCCTGGAATTGCATGACTTTAATAGCACCTTTAAAAACCACGCCGCTTGCCACCAGCAATCCTAAGGTTTCCATAGTACGTGCCGCCGCAATTTGACGGTAAAATGAAAAAGGTGGAACTTTGTCTAAGATGGGACGCAAATCACCCGTATAGTTTGTCATGATGTAGCGTATGATAAAAATTAATGCGGCAACGGCCAGAATAACAGCCCACCACCAACTTGTGATTATATTGGCGATGTTTACTAAATTGCGGCCTGCTTGCGGCCATTCTTCGATAGGTTTGATTGCTTTGAACTGTACGAACACGGATGAATTAAGGTAAACAATAATAATGGCTGCCATTATCAAAACCATGCCAGGGTAAACAATTGCGCCAATAAACGCGCCCATTGTGCTACTGCTTTGGCTCAATGTTTTAATACCCGATTTCATGGTTTCTGCTAACGCACCGCCTTCTTCACCTACGCGAATGATTTCAACAATGCTGGGCGTAAACCAGGGACGCATACCCTCGGCTAAAGCCTGCCCTTCACCTATACTTTGAGAAATGGATGCCGCGACCTGCCTGCTAATGCCGGTGGTGACCTGCGTCAGCATATCTATTGCGCGGTTAGGGGGAATACCATCGTTGACAAGAACATAGAGATCTTCCAGAAAGGCCAGTTGCGGTTTGGCTCCGAACTGTAAGCGTTTTATGGCTAGCGAAATTTTACCGCCTATATCCTGCGCGTCATTAATATCCATATTATCTAACATTCCTTTGCTAGGAGTTCCCAGTAAAAAACACGGGAGGTCCTTCTTCAGGACTCTCCAACCGCATAAGAATCAGCGGAAACCGCTTTTCCCTAGCTTATTTATAACTGAAAGTGACAGTGTTTGTCGAAGAATTAATTGGCCCAACAACTTTTTCGGCGTCAAAAGGATCAATGATACCCCCCGCGACCAGTTCAACAGCTCTTCCGGTGAAATTAAGCCAACCATTTTCCAATAAATATTTTTCCCAATTTAAAGTATCACCTTTTTGAATAAAATGTCTCCCAGGTTCATCCACCCAAATTACTTCTGCCACCACGGTTCTACCGCCTACCGCGGTACGGTTACAGTGACTGCAGCCAGTGCCACGGGCTTTCGCCGTTGCCATCACCTTTGGGCCTAACACATCTTCCCAATCTTTAAGATAAGGCTGATGTTTAATGGAATCTTTTAATGGGATCGCGCAATGCTGGCATACTTTCGCTACCAGACGTTGGCACAGCAGGCAGCGTAGCACCGAACTATCACTTAATAACACCGGCGAAATACCCATATCAACCAGACGAGTAATAATAGCGGTCGCGCGGTTAGTATGTAAGGTGGTTAATACAAGGTGTCCCGTGATGGATGCGCGCACCATCACGTTAGCGGTATCTTCATCACGCATTTCCCCAAGGATAATAACATCTGGATCCATACGTAATGCGGCTTTGCCCATACTGGCGAAGGTACGGTCTTCTTTTTCGGTATTGACCGGGACTTGCGTTGCCTCTTCAATAACTTTTTCAACTGGATCTTCAATGGAATAAAGTTTGGCGGTGTCTTCCACCATTTCCATGCAAGCTGCCAGCGTAGTGGTTTTACCCGAACCGGTCGGACCGGCAACAATGATTGCGCCGAAGGGTAAGCGTAATGCCATTTTAATGATATCAATTTGTTTTATGGTGTAGCCCAAGTCTTCTAAAGTAACTTTTTTCCCTTCACCAGTTGCAAGAATACGCATGACCATGTCAAAACCACCATGCGCCGGCACACTGGCAAGACGTAAGCGAATATCCTTGCCTTGAATTTTAAGCGGCATGGAAGCATCTTGTGGAACAGATGGATTAAAGTGCGAGGTTGCATGGTCGGTTTCTTTGTTAAAAGCAACCGAAGCTATTTCTCGGCCGAGTTTTTCTGACCATTCCGCATAAACATGTAATTCGCCATGTTTGCGCATACGAATTTTTGTATAAGTTTGTCGAACTTGAATATGTATATCACTGACGCTCTGTTGCGCCGCTTCAAAAACCAGATCACGCAAATGGCGCTGTTGATCACTAAATGCAGCGGTGGTTTCGCCTTTTTGTTTTTTTTGGTTTTCGTTTTCTTCGCCGCTGGCCAGTAATAATTTTATTAGCGATGCGGTAGTAGGATAAATCTGCCCAGGGTTGATACCCTTACTTAACATAAATGATTTGCAGTTTTGTACCGCGCGCGAAGTAGGATCAGAAGAAAGGATGGCGGCGCTTTTTAAAATGACAATATTGCCTTGTTCTTTGCACCAATTGAGCATTTCATCCATGACTTTGTCTTTGGTATCAAGGTCATTTTGGCTATTTAAAATTTTAGTATTAGTCGCCTTGGCATACTGTTCAAGCGCAGCCGTTAACTCCGCTTCATCTTCTTCATTAGACTCAAGAATTTCTGCCATTGGCGCTGGCCTCATAGTCATTAAACGAAAGAAAGTAATCTTAATAGCTTATTGAGAATTATAATTAAAGTGTACACGAAAACCCCAAAAATTTATATGCTGAGGCAGGGCTTTTTATCCCGTAGATGATTAAGTCTTTGAATGTAATAACTAATTGCTTAATGCAAAAACAGAACTCAAAATAGAGGGTAAATAACCAAAAAGTATAATATTTAATATATACTTAAAAGTATGAATGCCAGCTTTTTGGAGGGTAGATGATATATTTTATTAAAATAATACCTGATAAATTTATCAATGCCTTCAAGTTGTTTTGCCTAATATTATTTTTAGCTTTGCTAGGTAGCAAAGCCTATGCTGATGTACTAACCAAGGCCGTCACAACAGCGTCCATTAATGCCGGTATAACCGCCGCAAATAAACAGTATACCGAATGTGGCGGTTTTTTTGTTTGGATCTCAAGTGAATCGTCTAATAGTGGCTGCGACTCGACTAATTGCGGCGGCACGTCAAATTATCATGTGATTCCTTTTAGTTGGATGCCATTTAGCAAAGACCAAGCCTCCGCTACCACCCAGCCTGCCACCGCTACTGGAACAGTAACTTCAAAGCAGTTATGCAACGGGGGTACTTATACAATTAGCGCGCTGTGGAATATCGCTAATCAGAATGGGGGGCGTTGGCAATCCATTCAAGGGATGTACTTTTTAGGTACAGCTCCGTCACCCACCGCGGCTGGGGGCACACAGCATGGGGCTTCTTTGATGAATACTATTGATGACAATGCTAATGAATCCTCTACCGCAAACGTTAGGACTCAATTTACAGTTCCCGCTACAGGTAATTATTATTTAAGTTTGCAAACCTGGAATCAGGATTGTAGTCATGATGAATGCAATTACTGGGTTTCAGCGATTGGGTATGTGCTTTATGATGGCCTGGGCACGCCATATTAGATATCAAGATTTTCCACTTCTTGCGCATTCGCTTCAATGAATTCGCGGCGTGGCTCTACCTGGTCTCCCATTAATGTGGTGAAGATATGGTCTGCGGCAACAGCGTCTTCCACGGTAACCTGCAACATTCTGCGCACATCAGGGTCCATCGTTGTTTCCCACAATTGTTCCGGGTTCATTTCACCTAACCCTTTGTAACGCTGGATGGATTGGCCCTTCTTCGCTTCCGCCATTATCCATTCAAAAACTTGAGCGAATGAATTAACCACTTGTTTTTTGTCACCGCGTTGAATATAGGCGCCAGGCTGCAGTAAATCCTTCAACTTTTCCCCTAGGCTAATCATTTTTCGATACTCTGAGGAAATAAATAAATCTTTGTTGATCAGCGAATCATGGAATACACCATGATGTTGTACCGTGACTTTAGGTAACCAGATATGTTTTTCAGGGTCTTTCACCACTTCTAACACATATTGTAAATTGGGCTCATCTTGTTTCTCTAACGCTGCTTGAATTTCTTTCGCCAGATTTTCCACATACGTCTGGTCATTCAACTTAGTTTCATCAACCGCAGGTAAATAAATCAGCGCATTTAACAGCGTGCGTGGATAACGTCGTGAAAGCCGGGAAATATTGGCCATGACGGCTTGATATTCCAATACTAATCTTTCCAGATTTGCGCCGGAAATAGGTGGATTATTACCGCCAACAAACAATAAGGCATTATCTAAAGCGGATTGGATTAATGAAGCTTCCAGCGCTTCATCATCTTTCATGTATTGCTCCTGCTTACCTTTTTTAACTTTATATAATGGCGGTTGGGCAATATAAATATGACCACGCTCGATTAGCTCAGGCATTTGCCGGAAGAAAAAGGTCAGCAATAAGGTACGAATGTGCGCGCCATCCACGTCAGCATCGGTCATGATGATAATATGATGATAACGAAGTTTATCGGGGTTATATTCTTCACGGCCAATGCCACAGCCCAATGCCGTAATCAGGGATACTACTTCGGTAGAGGAAAGCATTTTATCAAAACGTGCTTTTTCCACATTTAAGATTTTACCTTTGAGTGGCAAAATCGCCTGATATTTTCGATCACGAGCTTGTTTAGCTGAACCACCCGCGGAATCACCCTCAACCAGAAATAATTCTGATTTTGACGGATCTTCTTCCTGACAATCCGCTAGTTTGCCAGGCTGTCCAGCCAGGTCTAGGGCACTTTTACGCCGTGTTAAATCACGGGCTTTGCGGGCCGCTTCGCGTGCGCGCGCCGCTTCCAGCACTTTTCCGACGATAGCGCGGGCTTCTTGAGGATTTTCGAGTAAATATTCCTGCAGCTTTTCACCCATGGCTGCTTCGACTATGGCTTTAATTTCGGAAGAAACCAATTTATCTTTAGTCTGCGAAGAAAATTTTGGATCAGGCATTTTAACCGATAAAATAGCGGTCAAACCTTCGCGAAAATCATCACCAGTGGTCGTAATTTTAGCTTTTTTGGTATAGCCTTCTTTTTCAATATAGTTATTCAATACCCGAGTCAGGGCGCTACGGAAACCAGCAACGTGAGTACCACCGTCTTTTTGTGGAATGTTATTGGTGTAACAAAAGATTTTTTCAATAAACGTATCATTCCATTGCAAGGCTACTTCAACTGTCGTGTGGTCTTTTTCCACCGAGAAATAAAACACTTTTGGATTAACTGGTACTTTATTGCGATTTAATTCTTCAACAAAGACTTTTATGCCGCCATGATATTGAAAATTATCACTTTTTCCACTTCGTTCATCGGTTAAAAATATACTGATGCCCGGATTTAAGAAAGATAATTCGCGTAATCGCTTCGCTAAAATCTCGTAATGGAAAAGGATGTTAGTGAAAGTTTCCGGACTTGGTTTAAAACGAACTTCGGTACCACGTTCTGTGGTTTCGCCTACGCAAGCCAAGGGGGCCATCGGTTCGCCATGGCGATAGTGTTGCTCATAAACTTTATTGTTCAAGCGAATAGTTAAATATAAATCTTCCGACAAAGCATTTACTACAGAAACCCCTACACCATGCAACCCGCCAGAAATCTTATAGGAATCGTTATCAAATTTCCCACCCGAATGTAGCACAGTCATAATGACTTCTGCGGCTGATCGACCTTCCTCTGGGTGTATGTCTACCGGAATGCCTCTACCGTTATCTTTCACGCTGACTGATTCATCATTATGAATAGTCACACTCACGGTATCGCAATAACCTGCCAAAGCTTCATCGATCGAATTATCGACTAATTCAAAAACCATATGATGTAAGCCAGTGCCATCATCCGTATCCCCAATATACATGCCGGGGCGTTTTCGAACGGCGTCTAAGCCTTTTAAGACTTTGATATTGGAGGAATCGTAACTTGCTGTATTCACCACTTTAGTACTCCACATTAGCATTTAAACGGCGGATTGTACGAATTCGCCTTACCTTTCAATCACTTCTCACATTGCCATGTTCCACGTGAAACATCTTTACCGGCAAATTGCATAAATTCTCACTAAGGGCTTCTCGCTCGACTGCGGTCACAAATATTTGCGTTTCCTGCCGCGAAAGCAGGGTTATCAAATTGTTCCTACTCACAATATCTAACTCGGCTGGCAAATCATCAATTAAATAGATGGGCTTCTTATTTGTGCAGCGATGTAATAGCGCGCCTTGGGCAAGTATCATAGCATAAACGAATAGTTTTTGCTGTCCTCTAGACAAAATATCTTTAGCGTCAACCTGGTTTATTTTCATTTTAAAATCAGCACGATGGGGGCCAAATTGGGTATAGCCCATGTAGCGGTCTTTGTCTAAAGAAGCCGCTAAAACCGCAGCGTAATCTTCGCCTTCATCCCAGCCCCGTTGATAATATAATTCCAGTCCTGGCAGGCTAATCAATTCCGCTACCGTTGTTTTAAGCTGGGGTATTAGCAAATTAACAAAATCTTGGCGTAATTGATCCAAGCGCTGGGCCTTTTCCGTAAGCATTTGATTCCATACCACTAATTCTTTTTGCGGCTGGCCATTGCGTAGGGCAGCGTTGCGCTGGGTCAGGGCTTGATTATAATCTTGCCAGACGCGTAAAAATTCCACATGCAGATAAAAGTTTCCCCAATCCAGAAATTTGCGCCGGTAAGCAGGGCCACCCTCCAATAAGCTATAGCAACTGGCATTCATTAATTGGACTGGCAGCAGGCTGGCAAGTTCAGCGATAGATTGGGCATCTTTATTAGCAATGCGTATTTTTAAAGCGCCATGCTGTTTACGTTCTAAGCCAAGCGTAACATATTGATCGTTATTTGTTTTTTTGTGAGCGAAGATTAATAGCTTGTCGGTGGAATGACGTATGATGCGTCCGCTGGTGCAATTTCGAAAAGAGCGTCCGACGCTGAGGTAGTAAATCGCTTCCAATAAACTGGTTTTACCGCTGCCATTCATCCCATATAAAAAGTTAAAACCCGTCACTAGCGGTTCGAGAGTGATGGCGGCAAGATTACGAAAGTCAGTGATATCAAGACGGGTCAGCGGCATGCCGAAATCGTATCACAATCGCATAGGCATGACGACATACATGCAGTAACCTTTTTCCGTTGATGGCTCGATTAACACGCCACTGTTAGGATCGTTGAAAGACCAGGTAATATGTTCGGAGACAATCGCGGAAACCACATCTAAAAGATAAGCGGCGTTAAAACCCATTTCCAAACCACCGCCTTGGTATTCCAGTGCAATCGTTTCTTCCGCTTCTTCCTGTTCGGGATTGTTGGCGACAATACGTAATTGATCGCGATCCAATTGCAAACGTATGCCGCGGAATTTTTCGTTGGAAAGAATAGAAGCGCGCACTAATGCCTGCTTAAGTGGTTCACGACTGGCAATCGCGGTATTTTCCACGCTGCGCGGAATTAATTTGTCATAATCGGGATATTGCGCGTTAATCAATTTGGAAGTGAAGGTGAAATCACTGGTGGCAATGCGAAAATGATTTTCACCAATGCAAACTTTAATTTCAGTTTCACTGTTAACATCTAACAGACGTACCAGTTCCAGGATACTTTTGCGCGGCAAGATAACTTTGGCTTTGATGTTTAACGCATTATCTTCATCCATTGAACTCAATGCCAGGCGATGGCCATCGGTGGCAATACACTTTACCACGCCTTTGTTTACATCGAATAAAGCGCCATTTAAATAATGCCGCACATCTTGCTGGCCCATGGCAAAATAAGTTTTACCAAATAATTTGCGTAATTTGCCTTCGCTAATATTAAATTCCGAATGGAAAGGCCCATTTTCCACGTTGGGAAAATCGTGCGCCGGCAATGTCGTTAAAGCAAATCGGCTGCCGCCAGAACGCAAAATCATTTGCTCGCCTTCCAGCGCCATTTGTATGGTTGAATCTTCAGGCAGCGCGCGGCAGATATCCAAAAGTTTGCGCGCGGCGACAGTGATTGAACCAGTCTGCGCAACTTGCTCCACCGCAACCGTGCCAATTAATTCAACTTCAAGATCGGTCGCCGTCAGTGACAAAGCATCTTCGGTAATGGTCATTAACACATTCGATAAGATAGGCAAGGTCTGGCGTTTTTCGACAACGCCATTCACAATTTGCAAGGGTTTGAGCAGGGCGGCGCGTGATAAAGTGACTTTCATAGCTAAAATCCCGATAGTTAAGACGTTAAAATTCGCATGAGGTTGGTGTAATCCTCTTCCACATCCTGCGTAGCTTGTTTCAATTCCACAATTTTACGGCAGGCATGCAACACGGTAGTGTGATCACGTCCACCAAATAAATCGCCAATTTCCGGGAGGCTATGGTTAGTTAATTCTTTCGAAAGCGCCATGGCCATTTGACGTGGCCGCGCCACGGAACGGCTGCGTCGTTTTGATAATAAGTCAGCAACTTTAACTTTGTAATATTCCGCCACGGTCTTTTGAATATTTTCGATAGTGATTAATTTATCTTGTAACGCCAGTAAGTCACGCAAAGCATCTTTAACAAAATCCAGCGTAATGGCTTTACCGGTAAATTGCGCATTCGCAATAATGCGTTTTAACGCCCCTTCCAACTCGCGCACGTTGGAGCGAATGCGCTTGGCGACAAAGAATGCGACTTCATAAGGCAAATCAATTTTTGCCTGCTCAGCTTTACTCATCAAAATCGCTACGCGGGTTTCCAATTCCGGCGGTTCCACCGATACGGTCAAGCCCCAGCCGAAACGCGATTTTAAACGCTCTTCCACACCGTTAATTTCTTTAGGATAACGATCACACGTTAAAATAACTTGTAACTGGCTTTCCAGGAGGGCGTTAAAGGTATGAAAAAATTCTTCCTGCGAACGATCTTTACCCGCAAAAAATTGAATATCGTCAATCAGCAGTGCGTCTACGGTTCGATAAAAGCGTTTGAATTCATTCATGGCATTGGTTTGCAACGCTTTCACCATGTCCGCGACAAAACGTTCTGAATGCAAATACAATACTTTGGCATTGGGATTGTTACGCATAATTTGATTGCCAATAGCATGTAATAAATGCGTTTTACCCAAACCCACACCACCATATAAATAAAGTGGGTTATAAGCCACCGCCGGGTTTTCACCGACTTGCAAGGAAGCTGCCTTGGCTAACTGGTTGGATTTACCTTCGACAAAGTTATCAAAAGTATAATTGGGATTAACATTGCTACGATAATTAGGTGCTTCGTTAGCAAGACCGCCTTTTTGTTGCGAACGGACGACATGGGGTTGAGTGACCGTATGCGGACGCGGTGAAAATTCCATCTTGGGCGCATCGGCTCGGGTACTGCCTATCTCAAGGACTACCGCTGGAGGAGAAGCAGGGTCGCTAAATTGATTTACCAATTCCTTAATTCTGTCTAGAAAACGTTCTAATATCCAATCTAAAACAAATCGATTCGGCGCAAATAAGACTAATTTATTGTCCGCGTGTTCGGCTTGTAACGGTCTGATCCAGGTATTAAATTGCTGGGATGGAAACTCATCCTGCAGTGAATCCAGACATCTTTCCCACAACGTTACACTCACCAATAGCTCTCCTTGTTACACAGCCCAAATCAAACAAGCTAGGATAGACGATTCTATAGGAAATGAGAATATTAAGTTTAAAGGATTAAAGACTGTACCACTTTTGAAAAACTATAAATAAATCAAGGCATTATCCTCATTCATACTGGCTTTAAGATAAAAAAATGACCATTAAGTTATAATAATAGAAAGCCTTAGTAATCAAATCCTGTGAGATAACTTATGGCAGATATTATTAGCAATAGGTCCGCCCCTACGCCTACTGGCAATACTCTGGATGAGCTAATTAAGAATAAAGATTACGCTGCTGTTAACTTCAGCTTACGGGCCGAGCTGGATGATATTGACGGTATTAAAATGTCACTCAAGCACGACCCTGGTAAAAAAGAATTTCCTAGTGGTGTCGCGCTCATTCGTGACGCCACGCAGGCTAAACCATTTTTAGAACGGCTTGATCCTCACGACCCAGTCCGTCAAGTCAATAATATGTTATTACGGGCGTTAGGATCGCTACGCGGTATTGATCATGTGTTAAATTCAAAATCAGCACATGAACAGGATATTTATGGTCTGCAACGTCTTAATCTGCAAACTG
>JAZKAT010000049.1:41476-50417 GCA_040389045.1 Pseudomonadota bacterium
ACTAATTGGCTTGGCAGACAAGCTAATTTATTTTTTGAAGTTAGCAAAAAAATTAAAAATAAAATAATTAACTATGCTAGAGCGAATGATATCACTATGCCATTTGCCATCGATAAACGCCTCACTTACGCCGCGCTAACTACACTGGTCGCTAGCCAGCAACCCGGTTGGATACCCGTTATCATTTGCGCCAGCGGTCAAGACCGCACTGGCACCAACGCAATTATATTTTCAGACATGTGGGCCAGAAATGTTTATCGTGATCTTGGCATTAAACTAACGCAAAAAGCCATGTCGGAAATCCACGGCCTGGGCACTCATGCAACTACCATTGCCGCGCATACTGTTCCTGGTTCGAATGGGATGAAATACGATTCGCAACCGCATCGAATTTTTTCAGATAAGATGGTCAAGCATTATTATCCAAGATATATTGCAAATACCAACAAACCCAAAAAAACCGTTGCCAAAGATGCAATTACACCTGAAATGGTCGCGATCAATAAATGCTATAAGATGCTAGCCCAACACCAGAGTGCGGATACTATTTTCCAAAAAATAATTAACTGGATTAATTCATTGCTAGCACCAAAAAAATCTATTACTAAAACGCAGGATAAAATTGTTCCGGTAACTCACGAACAAACTCTATTTAAGCAATCGCCCGCTGAGAAAATTGCCCAGCACTGCTTAACTAAAGTGGGTGAAAGTAAAAACCTCTCGGCTTTTGTCAAGCAATTGGAAGCTATACAAAGTGCTAACGCAACACTGGCAAAAACCCTGCAAAACACACCTCTGGCAAAGGCCGGCACGGTAGCGGCATCCGCCTCGATCTTGGATAAACTTAGCCAATTGGCGCAGGGCGTTAAGCATAATTATTTTACTGCCCAAGTGAGTATTAAGCAAAGAGTTGCAAATAAATAATTCAATCTACTTGTAGCCCTATTCTATTCGTATTATTCTCCCAAGACTTAAATATTGTGTAGTCATCATGTCATCAAACCAATCAAAACCATTTATTCTCGTAGACGGATCTTCTTATTTATATCGGGCTTTTCACGCCTTGCCGCCTTTAGTCAATTCTAAGGGTTTTCCTACCGGCGCGGTTTATGGCGTCGCCAATATGTTGAAAAAATTATTGGCCGATTATGATCCTGAAAATATCGCGGTGGTATTTGATGCGAAAGGAAAAACTTTTCGCGATGACTTATATCCAGCTTACAAAGCCACCCGTTCCGCGATGCCCGCCGAACT
Source organism: Pseudomonadota bacterium (assembly GCA_040389045.1). Classification (GTDB taxonomy): domain Bacteria; phylum Pseudomonadota; class Gammaproteobacteria; order DSM-16500; family DSM-16500; genus UBA5158. The sequence goes on from JAZKAT010000049.1 coordinate 42,731, forward strand.
CATTTTACAAATTGAACCACTACATGACATTGTGCGCGCCATGGGATTACCCCTTCTGATGATTGAAGGAGTAGAAGCGGACGATGTGATTGGCACACTTGCCAAAGCTGCCGCGAAAATGGGCCAACGCACTTTGATTTCCACGGGTGACAAAGACATGGCGCAGTTGGTTGATGCTCACATCACGCTAGTCAACACCATGTCTAATACTTTTTTGACGCCACAATCAGTGCCAGAAAAATTTGGCGTCTCACCCGAATTGATTATTGATTATTTAACCCTGGTAGGGGATAGCGTAGACAATGTTCCTGGCGTACCGCAGGTGGGGCCCAAAACCGCGGTTAAATGGTTACAGCAATATAGTTCGCTAGATAATCTCATCGCCCACGCCAATGATATCACCGGCAAAGTGGGTGAAAATTTTCGCAACGCTTTACCACATCTGGCGCTTTCAAAACAATTAGTCACGATTAAACTGGATGTGCCATTGGACATGACGCCCGCTGAATTAGTACGCGGCGCACCCGACAAAACCAGTTTATTGAAATTTTATCAAGACTTGGAATTTAAATCCTGGTTAAAGGAATTGTTAACCGATAGCAGTCAACAAACTAACGAACCAAAACATGCGTATGAAATTATTTTCACTGAACAGCAGTTCGATGCCTTACTGAAAAAACTTTCTGCAGCAACACTGTTCGCGTTTGAAACGGAAACCACTGCCCTTGATTACATGAACGCGGAAATTGTTGGTCTGGCGTTTTCGATTGAACCGGGCAAAGCAGCTTATATTCCTTTGGCGCATGATTATGATAACGCGCCTTCCCAACTTAAGCGCGACGCTGTGTTAAAAAAATTAAAGCCATTACTCGAAAATCCGGCACTAAAAAAACTCGGCCACAACATCAAATACGCTATGGAAGTGTTAGCGAACCATGACATCAATCTACAAGGTATAGCTTACGACACCATGTTGCATTCCTACATTTTAGATAGCAGCAGTAACAATCATGAAAGGAATGTACTGGCTCTAAAATATTTAGGTCGCAATACTACTGCTTATGAAGATGTCGCTGGCAAGGGCGCCAAACAAATTGGTTTTAACAAAGTTACTATTGAAAAAGCAGCGCCCTACGCAGCCGAAGATGCGGATGTCACTTTGCAATTACATCATAAATTATGGCCGAAGCTGGCAGAGCAGGCCGGTTTAAAACACATTTATGAAAACATTGAAATGAATCTGGTGCCAGTGTTAGCCCGCATGGAACGTCATGGTGTATTTGTCGATGGTAAAAAACTGGCAACTCAAAGCAGTGAACTTGAAGCACGTTTACTGGAAATAGAAAAAACCGCGTTCGCGGAAGCAGGCATGACGTTTAATATTAATTCGCCCAAACAATTGCAGGAAATTTTATTCGATAAATTACAATTACCGGTCTTACAAAAAACACCTACCGGTCAACCCTCAACCGCCGATCCCGTCCTGCAGGAATTAGCGCTTGAATACCCATTACCTAAATTAATTATTGAATACCGTTCACTTAGCAAACTTATTACTACTTACACTACCAAGTTGCCTGAACAAATCAATCAGCATACCGGCCGTATTCATACATCCTATAATCAAACCGGCGCGGCTACCGGCCGTTTATCTTCATCCGATCCTAATTTACAAAATATTCCCGTGCGAATGGCGGAGGGCAGACGTATTCGTCAAGCCTTTGTCGCGCCCGCCGGTTACAAAATTGTTAGCGCTGATTATTCACAAATTGAATTACGCATCATGTCGCATATTTCTCAAGACCCCGCATTGTTAAACGCCTTCGAACGCAATCTGGATATTCATCAGGCTACCGCCGCGGAAGTTCTGGGCATCCCACTGGAGCAAGTCACCGCGGAACAACGACGCAGCGCGAAAGCCGTCAATTTCGGCATTATTTACGGCATGTCAGCTTTCGGTCTTGCTAAACAGCTTGGTATAGATCGTCATGAAGCCCAGGATTATATAGACCGTTACTTCGCGCGTTACCCCCGCATCAAAGCCTATATGGAAAACACCAGGAACACCGCACATAGCAAAGGCTTTGTTGAAACCCTATCAGGTCGCCGATTATATTTGCCTGACATTAATTCCAGCCAGATCATGCGGCAAAAAGCCGCTGAACGCGCCGCTATTAACGCGCCTTTACAAGGCACAGCGGCGGATATTATCAAACGGGCAATGATTACTTTGGATAAATGGCTACGCGCGGAAAAAATTGATGCCAAAATGATAATGCAAGTTCACGATGAATTGGTATTTGAAGTAGCTGAAAATGAAGTTATGGGTATTATGGAAACAATACGCAGCCATATGATGACAGCAGCGGAATTGCAAGTTCCCTTACTGGTTTCTATAGGCGTAGGTGATAACTGGGACGCGGCTTCAGGACATTAAAGCATTTTCTACTTCCCCTCTCCCCCCGGTGGGTGAGGGTTGTTTGTCTTGCACACTTCCTACAAGAACTAACGAGCCGCGTCCTCTCGAAATGAGCGTTTCTTCAATACAATATTTTTGCTAGGATGGTATATGCATTTCAACAGGAAGTTGAACAATGGCCTATGTACCAGCTACCGGACCTGAAACTACCAAACAATTACTCGATCGCAGCTTACATCTTTATAAGACTGCATTTCATAAAATATTCCCCATAGCGTTAGCCTTGGCTATTCTGGCCTTCACGCCGCGTATGTTAGCGTTAGTTTATGGCGCCAAGCTCCATCATTTTAGTCTGAGCATTAATCAATTGGCGCAGCTTTTGCTGGACCTGCTTTCGATGATTTTCTTCACCGCCATGCTTTGGGACATGCGCTGCGTCATGACCAATGACCAGGAAAACCTGATCAAAGATTTTAAGAAATCTCTTAAAAAAATTCCCTTAATCATTGGTGCTTCTGTCGTTGAAACCGCCATCCTGCTAATTTCAACCTTAACTTTATTTACCATGTATTTTATTTTTATTCGACTTTTCACCCACCATTTTGTTATCCCAGCGGACCGTTTTAAAGTCTTTTTATTAACTTTACCGATGATATTTCAAGTCTTGTTTAATGTTTTCATTTTTATATTACTGTTGTTTTATCTGCCGATTATTGTCGCTGAAAATAAGGGTATTTTTATCGCGTTACTGCGCAGCGCCAAACTGGTATGGGGCAATGTATGGCGGGTGCTCAAATTACAATTAACTCCCTGGTTTATTTATTCGCTCTGGTTAATTTTCTTTAAAAATGTATTCGGTTTAAAAATCCATATTTATTTTTTCGCCCTGAACAATTTATCCTGGAGTGCGGTTATCGTTCATCTCCTGATATTCGCATTGTTTGTACCCTGGTCAGCGGCCACGCTGCTGGTACAATTACATGACTTGGAATTACGAAAAAAATTAAAGCCTTTCGATCAAAAGTAACTATTGGTATGTGCTATACTGGCCGGCCATGAATAAACCTGAATATGATATTTTGCTTGGCTTTGATTTCGGCATGAAACGCATAGGCGTTGCGGTAGGACAAACAGTTACGCAGTCCGCCACTCCCCTTGGCGTGGTGCAGGCTAAACAGGGCATGCCAGATTGGGCAGCTCTCAGCAAGTTTGTAAAAACCTGGCACCCGCAAGCCTTAGTCGTCGGCATCCCGTTAAATATGGATGGCACCGAACAACCACTGACTGCGGCTGCGAAACTGTTTGCCGAACGTTTGCAAGAACGCTATCAGTTACCGGTTTACGGCATGGATGAGCGCTTAACTTCGGTAGAAGCGAAAGCACGGTTATTTAGTGAGGGTGGCTATAAAGCGTTGCAAAAAACTTCGGTTGATAGCATTGCAGCCCAGTTGATTTTGCAAAACTGGCTAGTAGAATTTAGGGATACGTCAAAAAAATAGGGCATCACATGAAATTACCCGCGTTACGCTTTACTTATTTCACTGGCTTGATTGCCATTACGCTAGTGTTAGCCTTCACGGCTTTTATTCAAACTTACAAAGGCTTAATCCCTTGCCCCTTATGTATTTTACAGCGGGTAGCTTTGATGATACTGGGAGTATTGTTTTTCTTTGGCGCTATTTTGAAATTAAAAAATCCCGCCCACTATGTTATCAGTGTCCTTTCCCTGTTAATCGCCACGGGAGGCTGGACCCTGGCAGCGCGGCAGGTCTGGCTGCAATATTCTCCCGAAGCCCAGGCCGGTGATTGCAGCGTAGGCTTAAATTACATGATACAAACCTTTCCATTCACCGAAGTATTGAAAAAAATATTTCAGAGCAATGTAGATTGCGCGAAAGTAGATTGGGACCTTTTAGGATTAAGCCTGGCGGGCTGGTCGTTAATTTTCTTTTCTACACTGGTTTTGATGACGCTTTGGGAATGTTATCGGTCATATTTTAAAAGACAACATTAATTTTAACCAGGGTTGATAGTAATGCATCATCAGCAGAAAGCCACCGTAGACTGCCCCACTGACTAAAGCCACGCGTGTTAAAGATAAAGTGACTGGATTGATCAAACCGACACGGACGGGCAGGTTTTTCTCTTCCAGGCCCCGTTGTTTAAACCAGTTTTCACCGTAGGTAATAAAAATTTCTTCTCCTTTTCGAATAAATCGGCTTGCCACAAAACTCATGGTTTGATTTGATCGGTTAAAAGAAAAAATTGCGTTTGGTGATTTGGAATGATTATAAACCATAGCATACCCGGCTATAAATATTCGGTCATCCCCTACGCTAAAGGTAAAATCGATAAGAATATCTGGGTCTCTGGTATCACCCACCACATAGCATTCTTCGATAAGTTCACCTTTTCTGATGTTTTTGTCCGCAAACACACCATAGTTATGAACTTTAGAGGGCCTGACGGAAATGTTGTTTTGAAATAACTTTGCCTTCATAAGCCTTTCACAGATAAAATGATTGTTATATGACAATTACTCATGGTTTGAAATCAAGTCTCAAACTGGCCCTAAAAAAAATTAGCCAATTAGCGCTATTGTCTGCCTGTCTTACTCATTCATTACCTATCATGGCTCAAGATAGTCCATTAGGCCAAACTTTTCAAATCAACACCCGCTTAGAATCCTTTGTGGGTAAGCCAGCCTGGGTAATCATAGTCAAAGATGTGGCTAATGGACAAGTGGTACCCTATTATTTTCCCATCTATGAGAGCGAACAATTCTGGATTAATTTCACCTTTACTAACGCATTTCGTGTCATCTTATCGGAGTTACAGTTTGGGCCGCCCGATATGGTCATTCGTAATTTTTGTCATTTACAAGATGGGATATTAGATAAAGAATCCTTAATCATTAATCTAACCGGCAGGCTCACGCCTGACCGCAGGACTTCAGAGTGCCATGTAGAGCGTTTTAAAAGTTATTCTTTCCCCATCGTGACGTCACCTGTGACCAGCACTACCACTACAACAAAAACGACTACCACGACTAACAGTAATCCCTTATCAGCATTGTCGGCGTTAGCTCCGCTAGCCAACATGGTTATGTAAAACCGTTTTACTTTTTATGAAATTCTTTTTCAGGCAGAAGTATTATGGTATTAAACAATATACTCGAAGCAATTGGTAACACTCCCATAGTGCGCCTGCAACGTATAGGCCGCGAACTCTCTTGTGAATTGTATGGTAAATGTGAATTCATGAACCCCGGCGGTTCTATCAAAGATCGCATCGCGTTACGCATGCTGGAAGCGGCGGAACAAGCCGGTAAAATCCAACCCGGATTCACCTTAATCGAACCTACCTCTGGCAATACTGGCATAGGCATTGCCATGGTAGCCGCGGTGAAAGGTTATAAAGTCATTATTACCATGCCGGAAAAAATGAGCCGGGAAAAACAAGTTATTCTTGAAGCCTTAGGCGCAATAATTTATCGTACGCCGACTGAAGTCGCCTGGGACCATCCTGACAGCCATATTTCACTGGCGAAAAAACTGCAGCGCGAAATTCCCAATTCATTTATCTTGGACCAATATTACAATCCCGCCAACCCGGAAGCACACTATGAAACAACTGCCCAGGAAATTCTTGACGATTTACCTGATCTGGACATGGTGGTTTGCAGCACCGGTACTGGCGGTACTATCACTGGGATTGCCCAGCATTTAAAAAAAGTGATTCCTGGGATAAAAGTAATCGGTGTGGATCCTTACGGTTCCATTTTAGGTGGCGGCACTGAAGTTTTTCCTTATCTGGTTGAAGGCATAGGCTATGATTTTATTCCCGGCGTGCTGGACAACAGTCTGGTAGATGAGTACATCAAGGTAAACGATAAAGATTCTTTTTTAATGGCGCGACGGCTGATCAAAGAAGAAGGTTTGTTGATTGGCGGTTCTTCGGGATCGGCAGTGTGGGGCGCTTTACAAGCGGCGCAGCGTCTGCAGCAGGGTCAAAAATGTCTGGTAATTTTACCGGATGGCATTCGTAATTATTTATCAAAATTTCCCGATGACAAATGGATGCGTGAACATGGTTTTTTGGCTTAGCATGGTGAACAGATGAAAAAAACTGACTTGGAATTTGCGACCCGTGTAATTCACGCCGGGCAGGCTCCTGACCCTAGCACGGGCGCGGTCATGACGCCTATTTATGCGACTTCAACTTACGTGCAGCGCAGTCCGGGTGAACATTTAGGTTATGAGTATTCGCGCACGCAAAACCCAACTCGGCAAGCATATGAGCGTTGCGTCGCGGATTTGGAAGATGGCAGTCATGGTTTTGCTTTTGCTTCGGGCATGGCCGCCATTGCGACCGTGCTGGAATTACTTAAGCCGGGTGATCACCTTATCGCGATGGAAGATTTATACGGTGGCACTTATCGGTTGTTGGAAAAAGTTAGAAAACGCAGCGCGGGTATAACAATTTCCTTTGTCGATATGTCACAACCTGAAAGCATAGTAGCGGCATTACGTCCGGAAACGAAAATGTTGTGGGTAGAAACACCTACTAATCCTATGCTTAAACTGGTTGATTTAAAACAAACGGCGGCCATCGCCAAACAACATAATTTGCTATCGGTAGTTGATAACACTTTTGCTACGCCTTTGCTGCAGCAACCATTGAATTATGGTCACGATATTGTTGTTCACTCGGCCACGAAATATTTAAGCGGGCACTCGGATGTTATCAGTGGCATAGCTGTTACTAACAATGCAGAACTCGCTGAACAATTAGCCTTTTTGCAAAACTCAATTGGCGGCATCGCTGGCCCCTTCGATAGCTTTTTGGTATTACGGGGTTTAAAAACCTTAGCGGTGCGTATGGCGCGGCATTGTGAAAATGCATTGGAACTGGCTAACTGGCTTAGTCAGCATCCCAAAGTTTCGCAAGTTTATTATCCTGGCTTAACTTCGCATCCACAGCATGCCTTAGCCAAACAACAAATGCGTCACTTTGGCGGCATGATTACCATAGAATTAACAGGTGATAAATCCGCCACGATAAAAACCCTGGAACGCTGCAAACTCTTCGCTCTGGCCGAAAGCCTGGGCGGCGTAGAAAGCCTAATCGAACACCCCGCCATCATGACCCACGCCAGCGTCCCGAATGAGCAACGCGCTAAACTAGGCATCAAAGATAATTTGATCCGCTTATCGGTAGGCATAGAAGACATCAACGATTTAAAAAACGATTTAGCGCAGGCTTTGG
>JAZKAT010000050.1:0-38715 GCA_040389045.1 Pseudomonadota bacterium
TCATAGCGCATATATTACGCCACCCGCCAATGCGTCTAATAGCCTCAAGGGAGCGTTCAGGAACGTTAGGTGCTGAGTAGGAGCCTACACGTCTAATCTCGTTCATAACCTCAAGCCAAGCGGTTTTGCTATCAGTTCCTTTGGATGTTTGTATGATGCCAATCAAATCCGCTATCTTTGGCATGAACTGACCTTTCTCCACATCTTTCAAGTGTGTAAACGTCGCATCCCTTACCTCTTCGTAGGTATATTGCTTGAGACTTTCCCAGTACATATCAATTATCAATACCGATAGTTCACTCTTATAATGAGCAGCAATTGTACTCATTAATTGCCCGAACTTGTTTTCATCTTCTTTACGCATCTTTCTTTGCCCTATATTGTTGCCATTTAACGGTCTCGTTGAAATTATCCTTCATGTGTTGGTCTATCTTCCTTAAAATCTTGGGTGGGTTATTCGCATAGCCTATAAACTTATCAATCTGAGCGCCTTCCTTTAGGATAATATGCAATCCGTTATGAACCTGACCATCAGCATTCCTACCCATATGCCATTCGCTGTATGAGCATCCTTCAATGGCTTTGCAAAGCTGTGCCACTGAATATCCTAGATTGATGGCTGAACGAATGATGGCCGCACGCCCAACGTCCAAAACGGCGTCACCTTGGTTAAACCAACTCTTCCAATGATTGAACACTTCATGTAAATCGGAACCAGCTTTGGTAGCTGGTAGATTAATCTTGGCAGCTGCGTGAGATGCCTCTGATGTTTTCCATTTACCCGATGGATCCATGTTTTCTGGCGTTGCATCACCAAGCGTTCTTGTGTGAATAAAATCATCCAAGTCTTCTTGGCGATATCTAACCAATCTACCAATTTTTATATACCTGAGACCGTTACCTCCCCGCACAGCCCATACCTCTAATGTGTGCTTTTTTAAGCCAAGGTACTCAGCGGCCTCTTGCCTAGATAATAATGCCATTTATTAGCCCCATGAAGTAAGATGAAGTTATAAACGCATAGTACATGAAGTAAGATGAAGTGTAAAGATGTATTAAGAAGATTATGATGTTTTTATTGTTTCATAAGATGTTGTTGTACAAAAAGAATGCCTGTGGATAACTTTTAAAGTTAACCCTTATTATAATTCTAGCTAGAATGCTTTACAGAAGCCACTAGAGATGTCTGCATTATCACCTCCTCACCGCAGGTGATGTATCTTCTCCCGACAGTCTGCGGTAGCCCTTAGGCTAACGCTAGTTGGCGGTTCTGGGAAGATTAAAGGCAAGATTAAAAAACATAAATAGGGAAGGAAAGATAGAAAAACACAAGCCTGTTGCGAAACGAAGTTTCGTTAAACTTAAAGATTTCCGGAGACTTGTCTCCGACGGATTATACAAAGATAAAAAAACCTGTCAAGTGTTTTGGGATTTATTTTGTAAACGAGTTGTTACAACGGTAATATGTTATAATATTTAACCAATATGGGGGTTGTTATTTTGATGGAAAAGGGCTTAACAAATGTTACTTATTTGCACAAATGTGATATGTGTGGGGATGATTATCGAGAGTCAAAATTGAAGAGTTATCAAACACCCAAGTCTTTGCATGAGAATGGTTTTGTATTGATTTGTGACTATTGGGGTAAATGTGTTAGATATAGGAAGTTTCTAATAGGTACAACGCTAACTCTCATTTATGAAGAAGAAGTTAATGCCTAGAGTAGAATCTCACAAGATACAATCATCTGCCGAGAAGAAACGGCTGTGTTTCAAGTGTAAGAGGCCATACTTTGCCAGTGAGCTCGAGTCCTTTAAGGTGCCGAGCTCATGGAATAGTTTACGTGGGGTGATAGATGTGTGCTCACTTAACCATGCGTGTAGGATGTATGCGGATTGGATGCGAATGCAGAGATTTACGAAGATTTAGATTTTGGAAAATATCCTCTTATACCATGGCTTCTGAAGATAGTTTCTAGCTATATCTTCTCTGGTCATTATGTGTGAATCTAGCCATTGCTGTGCGCCGTAACGGCTCCAGAAATCATGGAGCTTAATGAGCTCGCTTGTGGTAAAAAGCCCAGACTCCATGGCTCTTTTAGCTTGGATTTTAAACATTTGATAATTACTTTGTAGGTCACCAAGCCCGGGGCTAAAGGCCATCATGTTTTCAATAAGCCTTTCCTTAATATGTTCATTTTCTGGCATGTAAAGTTGACTATTCAACATCATTTATCTTCCTTAAAGTAGATTAGTATCAATATGATTAGGATCCATATAAGTAGTGATTCAGTCATTCTATAACCCCTAATTTCTTAAGCTCTTGCATTCTCTTATATGTGGCAGATGCGGCGGCATGATAGGCTTCGCGGTCTATCTGATTTACAGTATTGCCGAGCAACCACTCTGCTATGAGGTCGTATCTTTTAGCGAGCTCTATAAGCTCTTGAGCATCCGTTTCATCATCGAATCTTGCTAAGCGTACCAAGCTATGGCGGGCAAGCTTGAGCATATATGCCATGCCCAAGCCAGACTTCATAAACTCAATATCAGACTGCCATCTTTGGTCGGTGTAATGGTATGTCACTGAAGTTCACCATCCACTTTAGCTTTGGCCATTTCCTCTTGAGCATCAAGATAGTTATCATTTTGGGTGACGTGTTTTAATACATTGCGAAGAACATCACAAAAATCACCATCCTTCTTCATAGCATTATCCACTTGGGCCAGGTTAAGCTTGGTAAAGAAGTTGATTTCTAATGTGCCTTTAACGACAAACTCAGTGGGAGATATAGCCATAGGTATAACATGCCTTACAAGCATGGCATGCGATGATTTGCACCTATCTAAGGATTGTAAAATCTCAATGGCTTTTTGAATATCCTTAATATCATCTTTATCAAGATGCCTTAATGGACCACCAATAGAGCCCCTATATTCAGATTGAGGGCTTTTAGCAAACAAACCTTTCATTAAATCTTCCATATCCATTACTTTGTCTCCTCGGTCAAAGTTAATCCAGCCATACTCATAAAGTCATCTATCTCTTTAAAGGTTTTATGTCCTAAGCCATAAATACCTAGAAGGTCAGCTCTTGTTTTCCTGGTAAGTGCTCTAATCGTGTAGATACCAGCATCATGTAAGCAGTTTTTAGCCCCTGTTCCTATGGATGTGATGGAATCTATCTTTTCGGATAAAAGCATTTCTTTAGGGCTCTCTGTGGCAACTGTGAAGCGCTCAATATCCTGCTTGGTGAATGGATTGATGTAGGGAGATTTTAGATGCTCAACTTGATTCATGAGCAGGGCTATTTCCTTGGCGTGAAGCTCCACTATATTGAGAAAATGCTTCTTAACAGCTTTAATACGCCAGTCATTGATAAGGATGACAGCCCACGTACTCGCGCACGTGAGCCATATAGCTATTAGTGTTAATGTTGATAAAGTACTCATCTTGTTTCTTCCTCAAAGTTGTTTAACCAGTCCCTATCATCATCCTGGGGCGCGAAATGCTGTAGCCAATCTAGGTGCTCAGCAGCCAATTGTTGCTCATTCATAGCTTGTCTCCTATAAAAGTTATTGCTTAGTAGGCTCAGGTTCTGCCACATCATCATTTAAGCGTTTCAAAATCATCATCTTGATAGCCCCAAAGGTGTTATCTAAAAACTCAGATGTTTGACTAATATCCAGAGACTTAAAGTCAACGCAAAACATCAATATCGTTGTCATTGCGTTCATCATCTTTTGATAGCGCTCTCCACTTGCGTGGTCATGGAACGATACTAGTTTGATTACCATTGAGATCGCATCAAGCATAATCTCGTCTTTCTGCGTTGAACTCATTGAATTATTCATTACCATATTCTCCTAACCATATATTTACATTTACTGTTAAACCACTTATGTATATCTTTACCTATTTGGTAAATACCATAAGCAGCTACCATTGTTAACACTACAATAAACCATGACAATCCTACACTCATACTCGCCTCTCCTTTAACATCCATTCGAATAAACCCAAGACATGCTCTACATCGTTTAACTTAACAACGTAGTCATCATATCTGTGAGTACCCATATTCTCACGCAGCTTACGTAGATAATATAACCTCTTGCTAAGCATGCTGTGATGTCTAATCTCAATCTGTTTACGTGATATCATGATTTGTCTCCATAAAAATCTTAATAAAACCATTAAAGAAATATCTATTTTAGTCCCTCCAAATTGATAATCATCAAATATTGCATGTTAAAACTCCAAAGCAAATTGCAGCATTTCTATATTATTATCTATAATCTCTGCTAACTTGTCTTTGACCTGACTATAAAATTTATAGTCATCTCTGTTAGCTATGATAATGTTTTCGCCAGTTATAGTGTTAGTGATATCGCAATAATGACTACGCAAGTCAGAAGATAAATGACATTCTATACCATTAGGTAGCTGCCTTATCATCCTAAAAACCTGAATCTTTTCTTTGTATGCCTCAGATGCTAGGCGTCCATATAGTCCAAACATATTAAATCTCCTTAAATTAGTGACGCTTTCAGTTGTGCCTAGGCGGAGGATATGGAGGGCCAACAAGTGGCACCATAATACGACACGGCACAATTCAGGTAACGTCAACCTGGGTAATAGTTATCGAGCCCCCATACGGCCTCTCTATTTAACGTCCGACAATCACCACGCGGACAAGCGCCTTATTATTCTGTTGTTATTATGTTATTAGAATTTTCCACTCTTATGTTTTAAGCGCTTTAATGCAACCACTCTTCTAAACTCTTGAGGCATCATAGATGCCATCTTCATAAACTCAACCACCATCGATTCATTTGGGTCCCCCATGAGCCAGGGACACTGTTCAGTCACAATAAATTCCCATCTCATTGCGCATTCAATTGCCAAATCAATATTCATTTCTTTAACTCATCAATAGTGCATAACGCTTTATCAAGCTCATCTTGCAACCACTCGGCATGCAAAGAAACATCTTTATACTTCTGACGAAGCTCCAATAGCTCATTAGGATAACCATCGCCAAATTTAGCTACTTCGTTATCATAATCCTTATTGATATGCTCCTTGAATGTATGGGATATCAATGCTTCCATGATTCCTTTAACGCCACGAAGCGCCGGGTTGTGCTCGATATAATATCTCTCTGCATTTTTAAGTAATGATATGAAAACTTCAGTTTCCAGTTCCTTGCTATCATATTTTGACATTTTCAACTTCCTTTTGTTCAGCCTTACGATTCTTGGCGATATACCATTCTAGTGATGAATGCTTGCGAAGATTAGCCGTAAAGCGATTAACTTCCATATACTTTGCAAGTTCTGCACAACGAAGCGCCCAAAATTCTTCACTTGCCATGAACCACCTCCGTCCACATATTAATTAGAGTTTCACATAATTGATCAAGCCTATGACATGAGTGATACAATTCGGATGTAGCCGAATTGATTGTTTCGGTGGATTTTATAACGCCAAATACAGCCTCCAACCCATCTTTCGCTTCCTCTATCTTGTCTATATTATCTCTGATTATCGTAAGTTGACTTAATATCTTTACATCTATATCTGCCATGACATCCTCCGTTTGTTTAAGTTAAGACAAGTTTAGAACTAAACTCACGTTTTGTCAAGTCAATTTGACAATTATTTTAAATATAGTTAGTTTGCTCACTTTTTGTTGTGGATAACTATTGACTTGAATCTTGTATATATAGTATGATCACAACATGTTCAAAAAAGGTGCTATTATGGCTAAAGCAGATTGCAAGAAATGTCGTGGCATGGGCTCCTATTACGGAGCTGGTTGTTTATCATTCCAATGTGAGTGTCAACCATCACCTCTTCATGAGTGGGATATAGCGCCAGACAAAGCAAAAAACTACGAAGCGGCTCACAAAGTGAAGCTAATGTCGAACAGTTTGCCAAAAGCAAAATACAAAAATCCCTATGATTTAATTGGTAGTTTCAATAGTAATGAAAAAGCTATTATTGGAAGACCAGAGCAAATATTAGATGAACAGATGAGTAAATATACTCAAATACAGGATGTTGTTTAACTAAGGGTGAGACATAATGCGATACGGTGTTGGTAATCCTTTGTATGGACCTGAAATATTAGAGAAAATGCAGGGTCTTTATAACGACCCAGACTTTGTTTATTTAACAAAACGAGGCGTGGGAAGAAAGATTGGAATCTCCCAGAAGACCATGTATGAATGGATTAAAGAGAAGCCTGAATTTAAAGCTGCCGTAGATTTAATACTTGCCGATGTAGAAGATGAATTTCAAGAGCTAGTAACTAAGCGCTCTATGTCTGGCGAGAAGATGTCAGCTGCATGGTTGATATATCGCACAGCGAATGTATTCGGATGGCGCAACACTGTTGAAGCAACTGTGAATTCTCAACAGGTTAGAGATGCGCTAGATGATGAAGTTAAAAAGCAATTAGCAGAAGCGCAAACCACGGACGGCAAATAATGTGGAGCTATCACAACAACATATAGATAATGTTGCTGAGTTTCGTAAGCCTGGTGGCTTCTTTAAGTTTTGCCAAATCTTCTTCCCAGTATTAACGGGTCGTGACTACGTCATTCCAAGGCCCAATAGTCGACGACCCCACGTCTTTGAGATGTGCGAGCAACTAGAATATACATTCTTCAATCCAACCGAGAATCTCGGGATCTTTATCCCTCCGGGACATTTAAAGACAACGCACTTAATTCTTTATGTCGCGTGGACCATGTCCATTTATCCAGATTGCAATTGGATGTATACGTCATATAGCAAACAATCTTCATCTACTAACACAGCTTATATCTTAGCGCTCATGCAAAGCCAAAAGTACCAAGATTTGTTCTTAGTAAGAATTGACCCTAAGAAGAAAGCTCGCGATGACTTTTACACATTGCCGTGCGGAAAGTATGGTGCTGGACGTGTATATGCCGCTGGTTTTGAAGGCACCATCACGGGTGTTAATGCTGGCATGCCATTCCTGCAGCGCTTCTCTGGCGGATTACTAATAGATGATATCTATAACGTTGGTGAAGCTAACAGCGCGACAATCGTTGCAAAGACCAAATATAACTATGTGAATGTATTGCTACCACGTATTAGAGGCCCTCACGTACCAACGATTTGCATATGTCAAAACACAGGTGACCAATCCTTAATTTGGGACTTTGTCGAGCAACAAGATATACGTCACTGGCGAGTGGTTAAGATTCCAGCCATGGATGCGGTTGGCAATGCGTTAGCACCTGAGATACGCGACGAAGCATGGCTCAACAAGATGAAAGAAACTCAGCCATATCTATTCAAGACGCAGTATCAGCAAGAGAAAGTACCGCTAGGTGACCCATTGTTTGAAGCTAAAGATTTCCCGCAATTGAATGAAACGCCTGAAGTTGTTATGTCATTTATCACTATCGATAGTGCTGAGACCGACAAAACGTACAATGATGCTACAGCGCTAGCTTTGTGGGGTGTTTACAAGCTAAAGGTTGGTAATCGCGACATTGGCAAGTATGGCATTTACCTACTTAACCTTTGGGAAGAGCGGGTTATGCCAGCCATGCTATTGATGCGTATCAAAGAGTTTTACGCCCAAGGATGTATGTTTAAAGTTCCACCAACTAAGATGTACATAGAAAAGAAATCAACAGGCGTTACAGCACTCGATATCTTGCGTGATTTGCCTGGCATTGAAGTGATGGGTATAGACCATAACTCGGCAAGCGGCAGTAAAGCTGATAGATTTATCGAAATGCAACAATGGGTCAAGCAAGGATTGGTCGCCATTCCTGAATATGCTAGACATACGAAGCTATTTATTGACCACATGATTAGCATTAACCCTGGCATGACGCATAAGCATGATGATATCTGCGATGCTACCCAGATGGCATGTGACGTTATGTACAAATCCAAGATTGCTGTGGCCACATTGGGTGATGGCGACAAATACGATTCTATTATTGCGCATATTGCTGCGCGCTCTGGTGCTCTTAACGAAATACACGGCTTTTCTGCCGAGGACGAAATAGGATTTTACAAACAATGAAAGCGGTTAAACAAACAGATAAACTTGTTGAGTTAGTTGTTCAGGCTAAGAATCACGAGAAAGATTGGGATAGTTATTGGCATCCTAACGTCGAGAATTTCGTAAGTGACACCGCATTTATTCATGTGAGCACTAATACGCCAAATGATTTGAAGATGCTTAAAGTTAATAAGCAGCCGCAAATTCAGTTCAACATTACAAAGCCTTATGTTGAGCGTGAAAACTCTAAGTTCTTGGAGATGCAGCCATCATTTACATTCAATATCAGGCACGGATTTCCTGTTACGCCTAAGAATATTGCGCTATCGAATGCTTTGCGCCTTTACTTTGGAGCGACATATCGCCCACAAGACAATGATTATGCGCTGGCTAAAGGTAGAAAAGATTGCACTAACGGTGGATTTAGTGGATTTTTTATCTATCCAGACTATATTAATGATTATACGACCCATCAAAAAGTTTGCTTTAAGAAAGTAGATAACGTTTTGCAGATGGGCTTTGACCCTATGGCAAAGGAAATGACCAAATGCGATGGTGACTTTGCATTTTACCGTGAATATCCAACGCTTGCCGAGATTAAGCGCCACTACGGCGCTAAAGCTGCTGAGGCCGCATCAACTAGAGCATCTCGCAATGCTAGCGGCTACCCGCGCAACATCGATTCTGATGAGACAGTGCGTTGCACTTATTACTATTACAAAGAATGGTACAAGACCAGGATTGTAAAGCTATCTACTGGTCAGCACATGGCTGAGAAGCTTGCTAAAGAAGTTATCAAAGCGTGGAAGCCTGGACGCATGGCCATTAAGCCTGAAATTATTGAGGCTCGGGAAGTTGATAGATATAGGATTTGCAAGCTTGTTTATGCTTACAATGGATATGTACTAGAGCATGATACTGATACAGTCTATAACGAATTGCCATTAGTCTATGTGGATGGTCAATCAGAGCTTATAGCGTCTGATACGACTGGTACCACGATGCGTCAAATGACGGCAAGTTTGATTAAGCATGCGATTGACATTCAACGCACCAAGAATGCTATGGGTCAATCGATTGTAATGGCGGCTCAGAACATTGGCGTAACTAAATGGTCAGTGTCATTACAGGCATTGCCACAAGAAACGGCTATGCAAAAAGGGTTCTTCGACCCTGATACGACACGTGCAGTATTGTGGAATGAGTACGATCCAAAAAATACAATGAATCGCACCACCCCACCACGGGAAGTGTCATTCTCTGGCGCAACGCCTGAACAGTTCCAGATGTTTACTTACATGGACCAACTGTTTCAATCGTCGATGGCGACATACGACCCATCAGCACCTGGCATGGCTAACAACAATATGTCTGGTAAGGCAATTTATGCAGGTGATGCACAAGCGCAAATGGTATCTCAACCAGGGATGCTTGGCATGACAGCCGCTATGGCGCAGCTCGCTAAGATTGAATTACATATGATGACGCAACTTATTAAAGATGAACGTCAAATACCACAAACAACCAATGGTACTGACATTGATTACATTTGGGTAAATAAGCTTGAAGAAGATGGCATATCGCTAGACTTTGACTCTGATATGTTCTCAATTGAAGTAAGCCCTGGTGTTAGCACATCACTTCAGAAGGCGCAAACGCTTGAGTCTATTGTGTCAACAGCTAAGGTTCTGCCAACATTTGCACAGTTCTGTAATGACCCCAAAACTATACCGCATATTTTAGGCTTATTACCTGGTGGCGATTTGGATGTGTTTAGATTGCAATACAATGAATGGTTAAAGAAGCAAGAGCAACAACCACCGCAACCTAATCCACAGCAAATACAAGACCAATTGGCTCAGCAAAAGCTTGCATTGCAAGGCAAAGAGCTTGATTTCAAGGTTGTGCAAGCGCTTGGACAGAACATGCTTAAGAAGCGTGACCAAGATATTCAGGTTGGTACAGCAATACTTAATGCCGAGGTTGCGCAAGCTAAGAACACGGCAAATATCATCACGGCTATTGCTAAGGTTGACGAAGGCGCAACAGAAATGGAGCTCAAGCAAGAGCGCGTCGATGCTGAGAATACACGCTCAGGTGAGCAAGCATTGTTAGAAATGGATGAGCATGCTATGAAGCGTGAAAAACACGAGATGGATAAGCAATCTCATGCTAAAATGATGAGTGAGTTGCCTAAGCAATCTGGAGAAAGTGAAAGTGCTTAACTGGCTAAAAAGGATATGGAAAAGTATCGCCGAAGCTAATAAGCTCGTTAGCCTCGAAGAGAGAATCATGCAGCTTAAGAAGGAATTTCCTGAGAAGACCGAAGATGATTTGCTTGATATAATCGAGGATGAGAATAAAGATAATCCGATGGCTTTATGTTTAATGAATGCCTTGAGAGCAAAGACCAGGGAGACAAAAGATGACATCTAAAGATACCAAGCCTGAGTTGATATCTACATTACCCAAGTCAAAAATTATCATTGATGATATAAGTGGTGGGCCATGGGTTATAACACATAAAGGAATGGTGAGATATTCTGAAATGCTTGAAAATCGCGAATCTAAATTCAAGGTTAGCAATTTTAAAATGACCATAGAGAATTAACATGCAAAACGCAAATGACATACTAGAGTTTCCACCATTAGACTTTGAGCTTAAAAAATCACCGGCATGGCAATCATTTGATGGCCCCAGCGCCGAAGTGCCATGGCCATATGCAACATCTAAGCCGCCGTTATTAGAGCCGCCAACTTATAGCGATTTACGCCAACCAAAGCCCCATGTGCCATCGGGTGGATGGGCTGCATTCTTTCAGGAGCAAGTCGACAGAGTTACAAGTGATTCAATTAAACCAGTTAAGGAGTTTCAGCATGGCTAAGTTAAAAGCGGCTGACCGCAAGAAGATGCCAAAGTCAAAGTTTGCAGTGCCAGAAACTAAAGATTTTCCATTGAATGATGCCACACATCAACGTATGGCTATTAGTGGTGCCACCAGGTCTTACAATGCTGGCAACATTGGTAAGGCTAAAGAAAATATGATTAAAGCCAAGGCTCGCAAGAAGCTTGGCATAAGCAAGGGCAAGAAGAAATGACCCTAGACCAAATCAAAGCCAGACTAGTCGAGATGGATATTCACGAAGACCTGCCCGTCATTCATGCAGGAAACGTTGGTAATAAAGGATCACTTACCTACAGCATCGATAAAGACGGCAATCTTATCATGACAGAAACCGATGATGATGGCTTCGTGGTTAGCAAACAATTCGATTGAGGAAGAAACAATGCTGTCAACGTGGATTTTAATAGGCTACATGATTTACGAAGACTCCACCGCGGGTGGAAATAAACTTATTTCAGCCACGCCTATTAATATCTCCGGGTTTTCATCCCTACAGAATTGCCAAGACGCCTATCGCGAGCTTGGGGCGGCTATCCCGCAAGTATCAAAAAATGCGACATGTATAGAAGTTAAGTAAAGAAATCGACTAAAACCTTTACTTAGCCGATTCGTTAGTAAAGATATCTTAACTTAACAACAATTGCTTGACTGAAAACCAACAATTACCATCAATATGTAACGATGTCACGCCGCCATTGACTTCATTGTTTGACCGTTGTTTGATTCTAATTACCAAAATGTCCAAAAAACATTAACTTTTAAGAAAAACACACTAAAAACTTGACTTTTACAAAAAAACGTATATATACTTATCCACAGGTTATACACAGACCTTAACTGTGGTTAGTTTCTGGGGTCTAGTAAAAAATCCTAGCGTAACGCATACGTAAAAGCGGTCAACAATTAATCAGTTGAAACGGTCACGCGGCAATAATAGTGAGGTTTACATGACAGAAGAAGCGGAAGAGTTGCTAGGTACTGGCGATTTGCCCCCTCAAACTGTAGAGCCGGTTGAAGATTCAAACCATGAATCGGCGATTCGGAAACCAAATTTTGCGGTCGCGAAGCAAAAAGCAAAACTTCAAGGGCGTAAAGAAATGGCAGATGAATTAGCTGGTTTTCAGGAACAATTACTTGCGGCCATGGAGTCTCGGCTTGATGCGAAATTAGCAAACCTTGCAGGTGTTAATCAAGCAACCAATCCAGCCATGCCACTAGATGAAGAAACTATTCTACAACGCGTAGAACAGCGTATTTATCAACGTAATTTTGATGCTGCGGTGACTAGTGCTAGAAGTGAGTATGAATCACTATTAGCGAAAGCTGTTGCTAGCAATCCTGACATTAAAGATGGTTTAGATATCGTTGAATGGTCTTCTATGGATTTGGTTGCGGCAAATATAGTTAAATCTGGTATCGACAATCCCGAAGATGTTATTGCAGCATTGATAGATGACCCAGCTTCAATTGATACCTTAATGGCATCGATGGCAGCTAATCATAAGCGTGGCGTAGCCGCACTTAAGAAGTACAGTAAAGATTTATCTAAAGCGAATACAACAACCTCTCGGGCTCGTAGTAGCAATATCCCAGCTCCCTCTGGACACGTTAGATCTAATCCAGGCGGTGCCCATCAAGACGATGATTCCTGGGATGACTTGGCGAACGACCCTACACTTCGCTAGTTAACCAGAACACGTCAGCACCGTAAATTTAACAATTTTCGGAGCTTATGACATGGTCTCATCCGTTAACCAAGTCGTCAACGTAGTCAGTCTTAATCGTTCTATGTTGATGAAATTGGTGAATAACTGCGTAGCAGTGAACACCGCCAATAAGAAATTTGACAACGTCATGACCATTCCAGGTCAAAACGGTCAGTATGGTAGAACAATGCAGTACACCGTACCACCAGATGCCGTTGTCCAATATAGTCTAAATGTTCAGTTTACCGACACTAACTTCCCAACCCGTACAATCTCTGTTAATCGTTACCGCTCTGCGGGCTATGCGTTTGACATGGACCAATACCAATTCAACACCAGAACTTTCATGGATGACTACGGTTCAGCTCATGCTGTAGCGTTAGGCCAATCCGTGGAATCTGACATCTTAACCGTAGCTGTTAAGAACTGTTACCGTTACTTCGGTGATGGCATTCAATCGATTGCTTCATTCCAACAAATGTCGTTAGCGACCACAATCATGCGCGAACCTGGGGACGCAGGCGACAACATCGCTTACATTTCTCACGTTATGGATAGCCAAATGACGGCGTCCGGCATGAACTTGTTCCGTCCAGTAACAAATGACCAGATGGGTAAAAAGTGGACTGTTGGTGATTACCAAGAGGTTACTTATTACAAATCTAGCCGTTTGCCAATCCTCTACGCTGGTACCGTTGGTAATGCACAAACTGTATTGACCGTAGTTACTGCAACTCCAGATGCTGATGGTTTTGTTCGCACAATCACTTTCTCTGGCGCAACCGCTAATGATACTGATGCAATCCATCAATATGACAAAGCAACCTTCCTAGATAACATTGGTGTTTTACCAAACATCCGCGGAATGGCTAAGTACGACCCCGTACCAGTTGATAGTCCTGTACAGTTCATGGCAACTGCCGCAGCTGGCGCTGATGGTTCTGGTAATGTAGTTGTTACGATTGAGCCTGGCTTAAAAGCAGCTGCTGGTCTTGGTCAAAACATTAGCAGCCCAATCTTGGTTGGTATGCAAGTTAAGTTCTTACCAACATGTCGCTTAGGCTTCATGACTATGGGTAAAGCGCTTTACTTAGTAAACCCACCACTACCTAACCAACGTCCATATGACACCAACTTCGTTCGCGAACCAATCACTGGTATTGGCATGCAAACGGTTACTGGTGCTGTATTCAACTCTGGTGACTTGGGTAATATCCACCGTATATGGTACGGATATGATTTGGTTCCACAATATGGTTTTGCATTAGCAATTCCGTTTAGCCGTTAAGGAGCTTTAAATGACTGCGACTTCCGTACCTATTTTTGCACCTAACTTGGTGCCAACGCTTAGCGGACTTTTGCCAACAGTTACGGGTGATGCAACCATCACCTTAACCGCTGGTACTTGCACCGACTCTAGCGCACATAACTACATCTTTAGTGCAAGCACTATAACCATCGACGCCGCAATTGCAGGCGCTGGTGGTTTAGATACTGGCACTTTAGCGGCTAGCACTTTGTATGCAATTTTAGTGATTGATTCGTCAATTGCTTTGGCGCAAGGGCTGTCTAACAGCGCTGGCGTTGTAAATGGCATGTTGACATTGGCAAGCACTGAAACGACTCCAACATTACCAACTAAAGTCATCAATGGCACATTATATGGCTATGATGAATTTCGCGTAGTTGGGTATGTATTAACCGACGGTTCGGCAGATTTCTTGCCAGGCGTTTGGAGTGGCACCGGCATTGAGCGTGAATTTTTATTTGCTGACCAATTAGCCGTGTTGGCTGGTGGAACACAAACATCATTCACGACTGTGGATATCGATAATGCTGTTCCTCGTCAAATCATTCCTGACGGCGCACGCGTTGGACTTAACTATGCATTTACTGCCACGACTGACAGTGACACATTTGCATTGTTGACCTACGGCATTACCTCAACGAACGGTATGGAAATATTCTCAGGTCCGGAAGCTTCTGCAGTTGCTCAAGCCGTTGCCTGGATTCCTACTGGCTTGAATAGTGGTGTTCCCGCCATTCAGTACAAGGTATCTGCCGGCTCGCTCGGACTTAATGTTTTTGGTTACAGGGTTTCTCTATAACCCTTCTAGGGGACTGTTATGACTACTACTTCACTTCAGGTGATTACAGATGCTTACTACCTGTCGAATGTAGTGTCACAACAGTTCCAAACATTGACAGGTTATCAAGCAAGTCAGGGGCTTCGGCTCCTGAACCAAGTCTTGGCTGATAAAACCATTCAGCCGGGGCTTGTTCCTTTCTTTCAAAAATACGACTTTGACCT
The DNA here is from genome assembly GCA_040389045.1 of Pseudomonadota bacterium. Lineage (GTDB taxonomy): Bacteria > Pseudomonadota > Gammaproteobacteria > DSM-16500 > DSM-16500 > UBA5158. The sequence goes on from JAZKAT010000050.1 coordinate 14,980, forward strand.
CGTTACTGGTCAACAAGATTATTTCATTCCCAGCCTAATTGACGGTCAAACATTCACCTATTTTGTGGATGGCAACCGTTTTTCGGCATGGCAAATCGGCAGGCAAGATATGTTTGGTACATTTCTTCCCGCTGGCGCTAATACGTTACCAAGTTTTTGGCACTTTGAAGTGCGCTTAGGCGGCTCGACACTCTCACTCATGCTTCCACCTGATAGGGATTATCCGGCTCAAATCTACGGAAAGTTTAGCTTTTCTAACGTTACCATCAATCAAGACTTAGAGCTTGGCATGAATGGGGACTATATCGGATTTCTCACGTTCGATTTAGCAAGACGACTAGCCATGACCAATAGCAGGCCCATAGCGGACGAAGTTCAAAGCGAATGGCAGCGTTATGTTGATAATATTACGGCCAACACGGCTACAATAGATTTCAGCTATCAAAAGAAGTCCCAGTTCACAAGCGTACTTGCCGATGAGCCGCAGCTAGCAACACCAATCTACACCGGATGGACATCCCCGGGTGGTGGTTACTAATGGCCGCTAGACAAATAACAATGCCGGTTAATATCTCTGGAAGCTCAAAGTTTGGGCGTTATCCATTGATAAGCTCAGAGCGTACCTACAATAGATACACATCTGATGGTTTTGGCGTGGATTTCAGCGGTTGGATTAAGCGCACAACTTTCCCCGGTGAAGTTGAAGGCCGGGGAGCCTTCCCAAGCATTGGCGGCTTTATTTTAATTGTCCGCGGCGCATCCGTTTATCGTTTAGCACACATAAATTCAACGCCCATATTTCTATTTAATATTGGCTCAAGCACAGGCCTTGTTACGATTGCTGAGAATCTTAGCAGTCAAATATCTATTGTTGGTGGTAATGAATGGTGGATTTATAACTATTTAGACAATAGCTTTGCACAAATTACACCAACTGGTGACTTGGTTCCAGGTTTTATAAGATATCAAAATAGCTTTTTCTTGGTAGCTAACACAACTGCGGCTGTAAATAGCCAGGTTTGGCAAGTTTACAATGGTGGTGCTGGTACAACCGTTACGCTTAATATTGAGCTAACCATTCAAACCAAGCACAACACCGCGGAAGCTGTTATTCCTATTCCTGGCGCTGGTAACAATGCGCTTGTTATGGGTCAAACGGTATCAGAGCCTTGGCAGCAACGTGGGGGGGCGCAGAACTACTACAAGAACTCTTCCACCAACTGCGATTATGGCGTTGTATCTGTTGAGACGATTGCGTCGCAAGATAAGATGGTTGTATGGCTTGCTGTGAATGAAGCATCTAGCCCAGTTATCATGGTTTACGATGGCTCAAGGTCAACGCCTATATCGTCAGACGGAATCACCTTCCTTTTAGATACGGTGCGATTTCCAAGTCAGTCATATGCTTCGTTTTATCGACAGGATGGGCATTTGTTCTACCTGCTTAGTTTTTATAATGTGGCTGATAACTTTACAATTATGTATGACTTTAATACAAAGTTGTTTTTTGACGTGACTGATTGGGACTTTTCTGTTTTCCCTGGACGTCAAATCATACGCTATGAAGGTCAAGATTATTTCATTAGCTATAAAGATGGTCAGTTATACGAAATTGGTAGTGACATCCCTTATATTCAGGTGGATGACGACACGCAATATGAAATTCAGCGCATTAGAACGTGCGATACGCAGATGACGCCCGATGGCGAGCCATTCGACGTAGATGCTTTTACTTACATTATAGAAAATGGCACTCAGCCCAATGATTTTAGTATTAATCCATCACCACCAAGGATTGATATCCGTATATCTAATGATGGCGGCTATACATTTGGCAATATTGTGCCATTTTACATGGAGCCGACGGGCCATTTCTTATCAAGACCTTACATACCTAATCTTGGAAGATATAACCGCATTACTATTCAGATGCGTTTTTGGAGCAAATGGCGGTTTGTAACTGGTAACGGTACGTTGAGGATAACACTATGATTATCCCCGTATGGTCTGGTGGTCCTTTGGTTGAAGATGCTGATGGCAACCCTTTGTCGCCCACCCAAGAAACTCAAGGGTTGCTCAATCAAACCTTGACTGAGCTTCAGAGCAATGTGGGCGAGGATGGTTTTGCGATTAGTCAAAGCCCAGCCAGTGATGTGGTAACCAAGATGGCAAATATGCCATTAGGCACAGTTTTATTTGATGTTGATAGTGATGAGTGGGTGGGTAAAAACGCATCCGGCTTAGTTAAATTTACCGTAACGCCTTATCCTTAAGGGGAATAATATGAAGACACCAGCTAGCGCAGCAATGCCTTATATCCAACAAATTCCAGGTGCGGTATCGCCTTTTTATAACCCATATATTCAGTCTGGGCTTTCTGCTAATAAGCAGCTAAGTCAAGCAGGTAATCAGATGATGACTGACCCTGCTGGTATGTATAACAGTGTGGCGTCTGGCTATCAGACGTCGCCATATGCTCAAAATCAAATCACTCAAGAAACCAGGGCTATGAATAACTCAGCTGCGGCTGGCGGTTTTGTGGGCACCCCATACAATCAAGCGCAAGTAGGCCAGATGGCTCAGGGCATTACCTCCAAAGATGAAAACGAATACATGAACAGTGTGATGGGTCTTTATCATATGGGCTTATTGGACGACCAAGATTTAGATAATTTAGGCTTCCAAGCATCTGGTCGAATGGCTGATGTGACTGGTAACACACTTAATACTGAAGGTGGCTTAGCATTTGCTAATCAATCTGAACAAAATCAAATGTCACGCAATCGTATGGGGAATATCCTAGGTCTTGGCGGCATGGGGTTGAGCTTTTTAATGCATCCAATGAAGTTTGATAATCCTAAGTACATGAACGGCAATTCTGGCAGCAGTAGTGGCAATGGCGCCTCTTCTCTTGGCGGCGCTGCTTCTTTAGCTGCAATGATGATGTAGGTGATATATGCCAATTAATTTTACAAATTTTGCTTACCTTCCAAATCATGATAATCAACATCTTGATGTTGCGAGGTCTATTGGTGAGGGTTTAGATGTAGGTCGTAAACCTTATGATATCTATGCAAGCCAAAGAAAAGCGGCGCTTGCCAATATTATTGGCTCCGTAACCGCTCAATATGCCGAGCCTACCGCGCAAGCCAAATTAGGCACTTTAGGCGCTCAAAGACAACAGTATTTAGCTAGAGCTTTGCAGGCCAATACAGCGGCTGCAATGGACCCGTTACGCACTCAAGCTTATGTTAATCAAGCAGGTTCTGCCGCTAATCTTAACAATCTTAAGAGTCAATGGGTTGCCCCACAAGCAGCGTCCGCCATTCAGTTAAGGCTTGCTCAAAAATTAAAGTTAGATCAACCCGGAACCACCAACCCAAGAAACCTAAGTCCTCTTGGTAAGCTTATTATTGAGAAGCAAAACGTTGCCAATCTTAAGTCTCCTGATGGTGGGCAAAATATCGACCCTCAAACTGCAAATGAGCTTTTAAATGCTTATGATAGGCAAATGATTAAGGGCGGCGTTCCTGCGAAAACATTGAATCGCTTAGGATTTGCAAATCAAATGGATATTACGCTTAATTCAATGGATGGTAAGGCGCTAACAGCTTATGCTGGGCCTCAAGGCGCTGCACAATTTATTGCAGATAAAGCAGCAGCTTTGGCTGGAAATCCTTCACCTACTTACCAAGCATATATGAAAAATGCCACGTTGGCACAAGAGTTTGCTAAGCAATATCGTCAATTCGCTGGTGATTCTGTTCAGCCAGCTAATTTTGCTCGTATTGAGAATCTAATTAATCCAGCAACGTGGTCTAATGATCCAAATACTGCTGCTCAACAATTCAATACGGTTGCATCTTCAGCTAGAACGGAAGGTGAAAACCTCCGCGAACAAGCCCTAGATGTGAACAAATGGATTCAAGGTCCGCCAACAACAGATGTATACGGCAGTCAATCTAATCCTAATAATAGAGGGCAAGTGCCGTTATCAATTCAAGCGCCACAAAATGGGGCTTCGCAAGCACCGCTCAGGAAAGATTTTTCAAGCAAGCAAGATTTCCAAAGTTATTTAAAGAGCTTGTCGCCCGACCAACAAAAGCAACTCATTAAAAATCTAGGGGGCGCTTAATATGGCTTATAAACCGACCCTTAAAGATGCCCAAGAAGTTGTAGGACATACTGGATATGTTCCAACGCTTGCCGATATAAATGAAGGCCTTGGCAAAACAGGCAAACCAGCATCCGCGCTTAAATCATTATTAGTGGGGGCTGGTCAAGGATTAAGTGATACAGCTATTAGCGCTATCAATGCTGCTGATATTGGCGGTAATAAAATTAATCAGCTTATGGGTGGTCATGCTCCAGTAGTTCCAATGGTTCAACATCCAGATATAGCCCAACACCTTGGCGTTGATACATCAGCGCACCCTTATATTAGAGGGGCTGGAGAAATTGCTGGCGGTAGTGTTTTGCCAGGCGGCGCATATGTTAAGGGTTTAAAGCTTTTACCAGAAGCCAAGGGAATTTTAGGGCTTGCTAAAGTTCCAGCTTTAGGAGGAGCCACAGGCTATACATTTGGCGAGGACGACGAAGGTAATCGTGGAGTTGCTACTGCATTAGGGGCAGTTGGCGCACCTCTGGGTCATGCAATTCCAAAAGCTTATCGCGGCATTAAGAGCACCCGAGATATGTTGGCGGTAAGAAAAGAAATACAGCAAAAGATTCAAGCATTGACGGGCGTTAAACTTCCCGATAGCTCAGAAAAAGCCAAAGCCGTTATTGAGCACACCCAATTATCTAGCGCTTCAAAATTTAATAGCGCTATCAGTAAGGTTGAAAATGCATTGGAAGGTAATAAGTCAAGTATTCAAAATATACTTGGCGATAACAGCAGAGCCACATCAAGAACCAATCTAAATAGTGCCTTAAGTGATGTAAAAGGATCTGTTAATGATGAAGCCTCCAATAATTTTGATAGTTTAGAAAATAGCGCAATTGGTCAAAAACTTATTCAAAATCCTCTTACCCCTACAGATTTACCAAAATTTGCAGCAAGACATTTATCGCCTCTTTCTCAATCTAATTTATCCAGACGCATTGGCACTATCGATAAAGCTATAGAATCTAAAAGCGGGAAAAGTTTTCAAATTGAGAGCGGCCTTAACCCGACACCTACCGTGAAAGATTACATAAAATTCTATCGCACCACCAGAGACGAAGCATCGAATCTACATCAAGCTGCAAATAACGCAAGCACAGCGGACGAGAGAGATATTCTGCGTCATAAAGCTTTAACCCTAGGAACATTAAGAGATTCCATAAAAAGCAAAATTGAAGACACCATGTCTCCAGAAGAAAAGAATTTCTGGGATAGCATAAATTCTCATTATTCCAATATTGTTAAACCGTTCCAAGAAAACCCAACGCTAAGACGGGCCGCTAGTGGCAATAAAGGCAACATTAGCAGCAAAGATTTCATGAATGTATTAGAGCAACCTGGCAATGATATGCTGCGCGCCCATATTTTAACGGGCGATAAAGCCGCGCCTCTTAAACAAGCCATTCTTGAGCACGACCTTAGAGGATTGGACTTAAGCAACCCAGACAAAATAGAGGGCGTACTTAGCAGTGATATTGCTGGAATAATGCCAAAAGAGCTTCAGGACGCGCTTGGTAAGCATGTCACGATGCTGAATGGCTTGAAAGTATTACAAAATTCAAAAAAATACATTCAATCATCAGAAGTTAAAAAAGCTATTGACGCTAACGAACTTGGGATGTTACATCATCAAAATCCATCATTGGCAGCAGCGTTAGGAAGAACCTCAACAGCAAGGGCGGCAGCATCATCTATAGCTAAGAAAGAAAGTGCTCAAAAGCTATCTCATCAAGAAACAGAAAGAGCCCTCAAAGCACAGCAGCAAAAAATAAATGAAGGCCTAGCCAAGCATGATCAGAGAATGCACGCCATGAAGAAAACTTTGCCAATTGCTGCCGGAGCTGCGTTAATTCCGGGCTTTCACTACTTAAAAGAGGTGCTGTAATGGCTCTTGATTCACGATATATACCGTTTTACAACATAGCTCAATTTATCTTCGATAAAGAAGATACGTTACCTTTGGTTAATGGATACGTAAGGTTCTGGGTAGATACTCAGCGCGCCACACCCAAAGAGGTGTTTAGATTATCTGGCATATCACCAAACTATACTTACACATCGTTAGGCGCTGTGTTGACTCTAGGACCAACTGGTGCATTTGTTGATGGCAGCAATATGCCAATTGTTATCTATGCATTCCCATATGATGAAGATGGCAATATTCAGCGCTACTACCTAGAAGTTTTTTCAGAAGATGATGTGCCACAGTTTGTAGTAGAAGCAACGCCTTATGTGTTCACGGCTCAGCTGCCGCCGGACTCTATTTTAAATGGTGATAATGAGCTTAACAATTCACAGTTTGTGGAGGTAAGTTTTAATTCGGAAGAGGACCATGTTTATACCTTTACCGGAGCTGTTAACGAAGAAGTGCAATTAGCTCCAGATTGGATGTTGGTAGCTTCTGGTACCGGAACGGTTACTGTCGAGCGTATCGCACTAACCGAAGTTAATACGCCCACAAATCCTCCTTATGTTATTGATATTAACTCAACTGGCATAAGTACATTAATTTTAAGGCAAAGATTTACTAACAGTCCTCGATTAATTGCTGGCGGGTTTGTGTCTGCTTACTTTATTGCTGCTAGTCAAGATAGTTTACAGCACGCCCTACAGATGGAATATAACCCATCTGGTGGAACATTGACTGACAATGTCATTATTGATGAAACAATCAGCGCTGATGGTTCTTACAATGTATTGCAGGGCAATTTAGAAATTACGGGTACTATCAACCCAGACGCTGCTACTATTGGTTATGTTGATATTGATGTCATTATTCCTGTTGGCGCGCACCTTAGATTATCAAGCTTTCAATTAGTACAGGTAAATGCTGGTGTTAATATTGCCTATGGACAGCAATCAACGCCAAAACAGATTAATACGCTATTTTCATACTACAAAAATAGTATGCAATATATGCCAAAGCAAAGCATGGTTCCTTGGTGGACGTTTGGATTAAACCCACTACAATTCGGGCCATCAGCTAGCCCGGTTACAGCGCAATGCAGTTATATCTTTGATCAAACTATTTTGTATCAGGCTGGCGCAGGCAGTAAAGTCAATATATCCATAGGCTCATCAAGTCCAAATGGCACCTTTCAAATCGAAGCAGCTAGCGGCGCCTCTGACGTTAGATTTGCGCTTATCACCTACATAGCGCCTCAATCGATTCAGGGCTGGTGGGGCTATTGGATGTCAAGCCTTATTCGCGCCAATTTATCAACAACCCTTAATACTTCAGTGCGCATAAAAGTTAGACTTATATGGCGAGAAACTTTGCCAGCAACTATCGGCGCAGCAGAGCCTATCGCAAGTTGGGCTGTCGGAACTGACCCCACATTTAGTGCTGGGTGGAATGCCGTTATGCCTTTGAACGATCCCGCTTATACCCTAGGCAAGAACGAATTCGGAACTGATGCTGGTGACGAAGTTTATCCTGCGTTTCCGTTTGATCAAATGCCGCTACCTATTCCAGGCCCTGGCGCCGATAATATGATTGGTCTTGTTTTTTATACATATGACGCTCTTGATTCAACACCTGGCGATATGGATGTAGTAGATTTAAATGAAATATCACTTGTGCCAAATCAATTTGCAATTGCTAGCACGCCCATGACTTTTGACCAGGTGAGATTGGCATGCAATCTTTATTATTATTCATCATACGATTATGGCGTAGCAGCCGGAACCGTTACTACAAGCAATCAAATAGCTGTTATTCAAGATTCAGTACCTCAAGATAACGAGGTGCTTGTTAGGCCCACGGTTATTACCCTTTCTTATCCGCAGATGTGTACCGCTACGCCAACCATTACATTTTATTCGCCAACATCGGGAACGGCAGGAGATATTAACATCCTAGCCAGAGGCCTAGATGGCGCTACTCCGGTATCTGGAAACTTAGATGTTACGGTAGCGACATACTGGACCGTAGTTACCGGTGGAGATAAGCACAGTACTTATACATATGCCACGGTGACGTATCCCATTACTGTTTCGGTACCGACCTCGGATATAGGAGCCCTCACATCAGCAATAGGTACATATTTTTTCACATCAGATTCACGATTAGGTAGATAGGAGATAATTACATGACACCAGCAGTTAAATTTACCAGAGATGCAAGCGGGCAAAATACATTTGCCCCTGGTATTGATGGGGTTGCATGGCGATATGACGCATTACTTTTGCAAGATGTAGAGCAAAATTTCGTTTTGCCGCGAAATGATGTAGGGCCATGGGTGGTATCTTTTAGCGCTCCTGGCGGTGAGGTATGGTATTCATTTAGTCCACCATATGTAGCCACGCCAACCACGGCGGATTATCCCACCGGCGCAATTGGAGTATCGGATTCAGAGGTAAATACCGGCAGCCGAACTATGCAGGGCGAAACTTACATATCTATGATTACACCCGCCGTTTCTGTGCGTGTTTCTATTGTTGGTTACTACAGTCCATTAGGAAGCTAAATGAATCCTTTAAATAGTGGTTTTGAATATTGGTCAAATATTAATGTATTTACCAATAATGTATTTACGGATGGTCCAGCGACTGGTTTATCTCCATCGCCGCCGGTTGATACTTTTTACCTATTAACAGAATCTTCGGATTTTATCTTAGCCGAAAACGGCGACTTTATTGAAGTGGAGCATACCTAAATGGCTACAGTAAAAATCAGTGCATTACCAGACGCAAGCATATTTAAGTTTGAAAGCTTGGTACCGGAATCCGAAGGCACCGTAGAAACATTCAAAGCAACTGGAGCGCAGATATTTAACGCCGTATTGAGAGCTCAGGATTATGATGTGCAAACCACAGCTTATGCGGCCACTACTACTAATTTAGTAGGAACCTATAACAATGGCACCGCCGGAGTTGGCGCTACAATTACGATTACTGCAACCGGTGCATTTACAACAGATGGCGTAACCCCCCCCATCAATAGCCTAATTATGGTTCCGTTCCAGACGACAAAAACGCAAAACGGCCCATATATTTTAACCAACCCTGGCGCGGTTGGTGTTCAGCCAGTACTTACGCGCTCGCCTACATGGAACGAACCATCGGAAATAGTTCAATGGCAAGTATTTCCAGTTACCTACGGAAGTACATATGGCAATACAGCTTTTCAATATAGCGGCGTTACCACACCAACAATTGGAACTACTTTATTACCATTTATTCCAATGGCTGCGGTTGAGCCTAGTAATATTCAAAACATGAGCTATTCTGCCGCGACAGCAAGTGCGGGCGCTACCACGCATTATACTGCTACATTTTCACCTGCTTTAACGGCGATTAAAAAGAATCAGCTGGTATTTTTTCAGGCTAATCACACCAGCGTGGGCGGCGATGATTTTAATCCAGACGGTTTAGGGGCCGGCGCAATTGTGAAAGCTGATGGCTCAACGCCTATTGAGGCCGATGACATTATCAATGGTCAAATGGTTGCTTTAATGTGCAATGCTAATGGTGGCGCATGGCAGTTGATGAATCCATCAGAAGTAGGTAGCTCAGTTACACCCCAAGAGATTCAAAATTGGGAATTTTCATCTTCGACTGATAGTGGTGCGGCAGATGCGTATGTTGGTACATATGTACCCGCTCCGGTTTTAGTTAACGGCACAACACTTGAGCTGAAGATAGGCGCAACCAACTTAACCTCGACACCTACATTTAATGCTGGCGGTGGGGCATTGGGGATTATTTTAGCGAATGGCGACCCGGTTCCTGTAGGAGCAATCCCCGCAGGTATGGTCGCTATATTTTCGTATGACACTGGTGCGACTAAATGGCAAATTATTAACCCATTTGATAGCGTAGATAGTGTGGCGGCTACTCGTATGTCAGTTAATTTGCCAGGCATACAAACGATACCTTTGAATACAACCCAAGATGTTCAGTTCAGTAATGTGCTATTTGATTCAACTGGTTGGTTTGATAGTGGAACGTATACATGGGAGCCTCAAGGCACCGGTGAAGTTAACATGTTTATCGGCATGTCCATTAATACATCGCTTATTGATACATTGGCGACATCACCCGCAATTACATTATTAAAAAATGGATCTCCCATAAAAAATGGAAGTTTTGCAGGAACCTCACCAAATGCAGGAACCTTATCACTAGGCGGCGTTATACAGTTTGCGCCTGGCGACATATTTAAAGTTACTGTATTTAATTCAAGCATGAGCGCTTCAATTACATTGCAGCCGGGTCAAGCAGCCACTTACTGGGACATATCTAGCGTATCAAATGCAGTAGTTCCATTTGTAACACCACTAGCATTAGACCAGGGTGGCACAGCCAAGTCTTTGACGGCAGATAATGGTGGTATTGTTTATAGTGACGCTGACTCATTTGAAATTCTTGCGCATACAACAACGGCACTCCAGGTTCTTCAATCTGGAAATGCGTCTGCACCCGCTTGGTCAACGGCTACATATCCTGCAACAACAACAATAAATCAGTTGCTTTATTCATCAGCGGCTAATGTCATTGGTGGAGTGGCAACGGCCAATAGTGCGACTTTAATTACGGATAGTTCTGGCGTACCTGTTATGTCGAGCGCAATGACCAATGGTCAACTCATCATCGGCAGTACAGGCAATGCGCCGACTGCGGCAACATTAACTGCTGGTGCTGCTATTTCCATTACTAATGGCGCGGGAAGTATTACTGTTGCAAGCACGGCTTCTGCGCTTACCTGGAACAATATTGCAGGAACAACGCAAGCGGCGGCGGTTAATAATGGTTATGTGGTTGGAAATGCTAGTCAAACAACAATTACATTACCAGCAACTGCTGCGTTAGGTTCTGTTATAGCCGTGCAAGGCAAAGGTGCTGCCGGTTGGATTTTAACGGCTAACACTGGACAAACGATTCATTTGGGCGCGTCTGTTACAAGCAGTGCGGGAAGTTTAACAAGTGTGAATCTTTGGGATTCTGTAGAGGTTGTTTGTGTTACCGCTGATACAGTTTGGTCGGTAACGCGAGTTTTATCTGCTGGTTTAACAATTACGTAAGAGGCAATATATGGCTACGAATGATCAACTTAATCTTGGAAATGCACCACTTGTCGTTACTAAAGGCGGCACTGGACTTTCTTCAACGACAGCAAACCAGCTGTTATATAGCTCAGCCACAAGCACTATTGCGGGACTTTCTACAGCCGCTAGTAGTGTTTTGATAACCAACAGCGGCAGTGTTCCGTCTATGTCTGGAGCATTAACTAATGGCCAAGTTATTATTGGAAGCACGGGGGCTACGCCAACCGCCGCTACTCTGACTGCTGGCACAGGCATATCTGTAACTAATGGGGCGGCCTCCATTACATTAGCCACTACAGCATTTACGCAAGTTAATATGCAAGTATTTACAGCAAGCGGCACCTATACGCCTACGAGTGGCATGAAATATTGCATTATTGAGTGTGTTGGTTCTGGCGGTGGTGGTGGCGGTAGCCAGGGCGGCGTAGCTCAGTCTGCAGCTGGTGCCGGAGGTGGTGCGGGCGGATACGCAAGAATTGTAGCAACTGCCGCTACCATTGGAGCGAGTCAAGCCGTAACTGTGGGAGCGGTTGGAGCGGGCGGTGCCGCTGGTAATAATAATGGAAGCGCCGGCAGCGCAACAAGCCTCGGTACAATTTGCGTGGCTGGCGGTGGCGGAGGCGGTAATGGTGCGGCTAGTAGCGCCTCTATTGTTCCCACCCAGGCCGGTGATGGTGGTATAGGTACGACCGGTACCATACTTGCCAGGGGCAATGCTGGAACTCGCGGATATGGATTCGGTTCTAGTACGGTTGCTGTTGGTGGCCAAGGCGGAAGCAGTCATTTTCAAGGGACTCGCCTCACCTCGGCTAATAATGATGGAACGGCAGGTGGCGCTTATGGCGCTGGTGGCGGCGGCGGTTCTTCACTTACCGTAGATCACGCTGGCGGAGACGGCGGCGCAGGCATTGTAATTGTTACTGAATATATTTAGTTAAATATAATTCGTTAAACTTTAGGAGGCTATATGCCACTTAAGAAAGGTAAGAAGAGCATTGGCCCGAATATCACTGAAATGGAGAAGTCGGATCATCCATATAAACAAGCATTAGCAGCGTCGCTTAGTACGATTTATGGACCTAAAAAGGGTAAATCTAAGACTAAGAAGAAGTGAAAATGCCGGCGACTAGAAGTTATGCCTAGTCGGAATGATTAAGTCGCCGACTGCTCAGAATAGTAGAGCAAAAATTGTAGCCTAAGGAATAAAGCTACACACTAGTGTAACATATATGAGGACTCTTGAAAATGGCCATTTTAAATATCCAAACGCAGCAACCTACAGGGCTTGCTGGTGTTAATCCTGCCTTTATCTACATCGAAACTAATGACACACTTGCCGAAGTGTTGGCAACTGGCTACTTAACCGACAGCGCGCTCCAAGGCTTTGTCTTTTTAAATAGCCAATCTGCGCTCGTATCGACATCAGATTCAGGCAATCAAGTACTGCAAGTTGTTGTAAGTGCAGGTCTTATCGTCTCTTTAGTAGCGCCTGATGTTGTCATTGATGACTTAACAGTAGATGAACTTACTCTTGGGTCTAGTGGTAACGCAGGACTTTTGGATATTTATCCAGCTACCGCATCTAAAGGTAGAGTGCGAATTATTGCGACTGATAATACCGGCAATACCCTTACAACGCTTACCAATGCTGCAATGGGTCAAGCTTCTGTTATTAGCATTCCAGACCCAGGCGCATCTACTGCTAACATTATTCTTTCCAAAGGCGCAACGTCTCCACAAACGATGAGCACAGGACTTACCCTAACCGGCGCTTCTAGTGATTTCCAAACGCTTGGTGGTGGTGATATTTTAGCTGGTACCAGTGGTGCCGCAGGTTCTGTTTTCTCATATCCTGCAACTGTTACGACTGGCCGCATAGAAATGCGCGGTGTAAGTAATGCTGCTGATTACACGGTTACGGTTGCGAATGCTTCCCATGGTCAATCAACGGTATATAGCATTCCAGACGTAGGCGCAGCAACGGGCCAGGTCCTTGTTAAGACAGCAGCCTTGGTTGACGGCCAATTAATTAAGGCTTCTGGAACTGCTGGTAAAACGGTTGGCGCTGGATTCTCATTATTAGCCAATACAACAGCAGCTTACGGTGGTGGCGGTACATCAAATGCCTTTACGGCGACTGGCCTTACTACAGCTAGCATCGTAACCGCAAGCATATTGACATCAACTAATGCAGTGTCAATTGCTAAGGTTGTGCCAACCGCAAATACTTTGACCATAACCTTTAGCGCCGACCCAGGTGCTTCAACTACGGTTAGTTACATAGCTATTAGTGCTGCCGTTTAATAGTGTCTTAACGATACGCCAGGTTGACTTTGTCTCCCAACCTGGCACCTTTCTCATCATGTGATATACTGATAACTGAAACAGGGAGTTTCTTTTATGAAGTTATATATGGCTTGGAGACTATTTTTACTATTCTTGGTTAGCACCTTCCCAGCTTGCGCGTCATTGCGCGCCGAGCATGTCATTGTCTACGATACCCTACCATGCATCATTCCTGTCAAAGGTTTTATCTATAAGACTTGTGATGATTTCAAAGTTCAAATTGATGGGCAATCCTTTGTTGTGCCCAAAGATTTTCACACAGACTTAGCCTCTATCCCCAGAATCTTCTGGAATATTCTTCCACCTCAACAAACAGATTTTGTAGGGCCTGCAATTATTCACGATTATATGTACACGACAGCCGATGTGCCGCGAAGCTATGCGGATGATGTGTTGTACTGGGGAATTCTTCAGCAAGGAGCCATGTGGATAACCGCGAATGTTATATGGGTCGGCGTAAGGCTTGGTGGCGCATCACACTTTGGAGCTAGCGACCATGACTCTAATTAAACCAAATCTGGAGGAATTTTTACCAAATATTGGTTTTGAGATTGCCATTAAATATGTCCTTCTCAATGAGGGTGGATTTGCAAATGACGCTGCCGACCCAGGCGGAATAACCAACTACGGCATTACGCTTAGATTTTTACGTGAATATAGTATCGATTTGAATGGAGATGGAGTCATTGATGAGCGCGACATTATTGAGATGACTATTCCACAGGCCAAGTGGGTATATAGACGATTTATATGGGAGTTAAATCATTATGGAAAGTTTGACCATCCAACAATTGCTACTAAAGCTTTTGACATGGCAGTTAACATGGGCGAGTCTCAAGCCACTAAACTTCTTCAACGAGCTATTAATACACTTTCCCAACCTGATATTGTGGTTGATGGAGTAAGAGGCCCGAAAACGCTTGAGAAAGCTAACGGCATCAACCCTTTTGACCTATTGCGCGAAATGAGACTACAATGCAAGTCATTTTATGAATTATTAGTACAAAAGAGGCCTAAATTGAAAAGATTCCTCAATACTTGGTTACGTAGGGCTAAGCAATGACCGAGAAAGATATTCACTTAGCATTTTGTGATTACATAAGACTCCATGAAAAGAGGCTTGATTTGCTTTGGCTACATATTGCCAATGAGGGCAAGAGAACGCCATGGAGCGGTTCGGAACTTAAGCGTATGGGTATGCGGCCAGGCGCAAGTGATTTTCTATTTTTGAATCCATCTAAAGATTATACCTATCTGGCAATTGAACTTAAGCTTGATAAAAAATCCAGATGCTCGCTGACTCAGTATGAGTTTTTAGCCCATGTGAAACGCTCTGGCGGATATGGCGGCTTCGCCTATGGGTTAGACGAAGCCATTGAAATGTTTAAGACATTTTATTTAACGTAGTTTTTTATAATCATCATGTGTCGCCCACCTAAGGACTCCGCTATCATTTATAGCCTTCTCAAGCTCGTCTTCGGTGGCCCATGCGCGACAAAGATATGGCCTCATTTTAAAATTAGGTAAACATTTTAAGCAAGCCATTCCAACGGCATTAATGGATGGCTCTATCAGTCCTGAAACTGAAAAATTATCCCATGTTATTTTATCACCACACAAATAACATTCCACATCATTCATACTCATATCAACCTCCTAAAGTGGTATATCGTCATTTAATTGGTAATGTAACACGAATCAATGTGCGCTTTACAACTTCTTCTATTGGCATAGATTCATGAACGCAACCATGGGTAAGCCAGTACAATTTGTTTGGCGTTAAAATATATGTTTCTTTGTCGGCAAGTTCATCGCGTAAGTGATCACAATTGCCACCATGAGATGGCTCACCATTAAACTCGCCGGACCATACCTGACAAGCGGGATAATCTGAGGCTAATATAGTTCCCATACCTTCAGTTAAGTACATTTCTTGATGCTCTTGCGGTGTATTCATAATGCCAGATATACCATTTAACCATCCACCACTATCGCCGCCCCAACCGCCTTGAACATAATTCCCATCAACATGTAAGCCGCCTCTCCGGTGACGCTTACCTGGTTTGTTTATAAGTTTTTGATCTACGGTCAAATAGGCTTTTCCAATGAAATAAGGAATAAAGCCCATTATCTTTTGCACCAAATCTTTATATTTATCAGGAATATTTGAAATATCATCCCTCAGGAAAGGGAGCATATATATGCTATCCCCAACCTTACCCTCGAAGGTTGGAAGTAAAGTATCACCCAACTCAATTGCATTGCTTTTCATAAGCTTTAAACCTTAAAACGGTATGTCGTCGTTAAAACTATCGTCTTGTGCTGGCAATGATTGCTGCTTAGGCTTTGCAGTAGATTCACGCTTGGGCGCATCGGATTTATCACCACACAAGATAATATCACCAGCATATATCTTAGTGGTTTTACGCTTCTCACCATCCTTTGTTTGCCATTCTTCAGTTTTCAATGAGCCTTCAATGAAGACTTTCGAGCCTGAACGTAGAAAGTCAGCAGCTATTTTTGCTTGCCATTTGAAGCAAACGATATTGTGCCATTCAGTATTAGACTTTGGCTCGCCCGTATTCTTATCTTTCCAAGATTCGGATGTTGCAACACTAAAGTTAACAACCATCTCGCCATTTGGTAATGTGCGAACATCAGGTTCTTTACCAACATGGCCAAGCAATTGTACGCGATTAAGTGATTTAGACATTATTTTCTCCAATGTTTAATCTTTTAATTAATAAGTTATGGATAGCAGCCTTAGCTTGCTCTTGAAGAGCCTCAATTGCCATCATTGATATCACTCCATCTTCTTGAAATAAGTCTTCAAAATATTCCTGGATATTGAGAATATCCTCTTTTAGAGCGTGAGCTTTTTGCTCAAATTCATCTTTAGACATTTAAAAAGTTCTCCGGTTGTGTGTTTAAAACTTCAGCATCGACAGCCTTACGGCTATTAATCTTATCAGTCAATCCTTCGCAGGCATTCTCATATTGAGCTTGTGACAGGTCATCTACGCAGGCTACATTGTAGCGCCTATAGAGCTTATCTATCGATGATTCTGCTTGCTCGACCAGCATCATAAGGTTAGCCTTTTGCATGGCACTAATGCCTTCAGGAACGTATGTGGTGGCAACTAAGCCATCATCATCATCGCCGGTGCCTAGGCATAGTATCATTGAATAGAGATACTTCTTAGCATACGTAATGGCCGAGCCCTTGGCCCATACAGCGGACTTGTTAGATGAGGTGTCAAAGGGGACCTTGATATTATAGATCTCATGATGAGTACCCACATGACGATAGATGGCTTCCATATGCAATATCCCAGGCTGTTCATTTTCAATAACCTCGTTAAATGATATAGATAAGCCATGATCTGCTAATATTTCTTTGCTTTGCGCGACCATTTGATCAAAGGAAGCATAGTTACCTTTGATAGGCCCAGATGCGCGCTCCTTATCTCTTAGGATGAGCCCTATCTTGCCTTGGGCCGTAGCGGCCGCCCTTGAGAAATCTTGCTTCGCTTGATAATCACGATACTGAATTTGCATATCCATAATTCTGCCAAACTTAACAAGGTCAGCATCCGTAAGTTGAGTTCCAGACATATGCTCAACCATCGTTAAAAACCTATCCTGAGGACTTGCCTCTACTTTGACCATATCCGACATATATACCTCGCATGTATTATAATAAGTTGGCGTCACGCCATTGCATTGGTTACATGTGACGCCCATCTACCGATTAAATAGACTAAACAATTGTATAGCCGACTTGACAAAAAGTCAAGGGGCTGATAAACTATATTTACGAATCGGGGATTGACAATGACGTTACAAGATTTAATAACATTTTTCCACACTGATAACTATGCCAAGCTTGGTAGGCTATTAGGTGTCCATAGAGCAACAATCCATTATTGGGAAAAGGAAGGGATTTCCTATTTTAGACAGCTGGATATAGAGAAGTTAACTGGCGGTGCATTAAAGGCGGTGAAAGATGAGTGATTTAAGGTGTGCCGGTTGCGGCATGACGATGACGATAGATCAATGCGTGCAAATATATGTTGGCATTGGAAAGAAGAATGTATTTTTCTTTTGCTGTGATTTATATGGACCATATATGAACGCCAGGGAAACGCTTGGTCGAGAATTGAGGAGAGCAATTCAAATTGAAGAAGGCATGCTTAAAAGATTGATTGTTTATGGCTCGCCATCAGATGTTGACTTATCCAGCACCAATTATGGTTATTTGTTGGACATGTTAGATGATAGGATTTTTAAAGATGAATGAACTAGATGGACTGAAGGCATTCATAGCGATGTTTTATCCTAATCATGAGTGGGGTGGCGCACACATTTGTGAATGCAGCAATTGCTGGTGCAAAAGAAGTCGTGACAAGAGAGTGAAAGAGTTAAGGGAACTTATGGTTAAACCGGATTATACAGGTTTATTTATAATTGATGACATTAAGGTAAAGCCATGAATGAACTAGACCTAACGCCTTTTAAAGTTGAATTTGATAGGAGCATTAACATTAAAGATGTTAAGAGAGGCGATATTGTTTTGATGGCTGAAACCAAAAGCGAACCAGCACAGCTCATGATAGCCGAAGGCTTGTTAAGTGGCTCATCTAGGTTTGCGTCATCAATTTCGGCATCTCTTAATGGGGTAGAGGTATGCGAAGATAAATATATATCTGTTCGCAGAACAATCCTAGCAATCTACCGCATCAACAAGTTTAAATATTGAGTTTTATATAATGAAGGTTTTTTATCTATTTTTGACTCTTGTTTCATTTATTTGCTTATCCATCTTATCATTTATAGTTATGCTAACTATCGCCAAAGCATTCGGATTAAACTTAGAGACAATGTCGGAATATTTCTGGGTGCTAGATTTGGTTTCGTTGGTGGTTTTTATTATCGCAGCGGGGGCTTTGATTGGAGGTGATTAAAAAATACCGCAAGAAGCCTGTTGTGATTGAGGCTATGAGGCTTACAAGCATTAGTAAAGCCGTAAAGATTCACAAGTGGATTAATTCTTTTAATAGCCCCAACTTTAATGCTGAATATGGAGAACTTGGCGAAGTGGGCCCAAACTTAACAATAAATTATTCTTGGAAGCCCAGCAATGGATTAATCAAAGGGTGGTGGGCTGTTCTTGAATGGCCTTGTCATTTATGCATAATGAGTAATGAAGAATTCCAAGCCACATACGAAGAGGTTGTCGATGAAGTCATTTAAGAAAGGGGATATATAATGCATATAATTTATAATGGCCTTTATAGGGAAAAGCTTCAAACCATAGAAGCCATTCAGTTTGATAGAGAAAATCGAGAGCCAACTTACCAATGGCTAAGGGAGCGCGGCATAAAAGTTATTTGCGATGACCCACCGCCCGGAGTTAATCCATGGTTTGGTATTGGATATACCGAATTCCCATTACTAAATGGTCATTGGATTACATATAACCCTGATGCTGGCATGTTTAATTCATTAACGGAACAGCAATTCAAAGCAAGATACGAGGAGGTAAAAGATGAATAAACCATTATCAGCAGTAGATTTGCTGGAAGAGATTATGGATGTTATAGATAAGCGAGTAGATAACATTAAAGAAAATATTATAGATGTAATGATAGGTTCTGAAAACGAACTGTTGGAGGATGGTCAATATATTAAACGTTCCCTTCGCTGGGCTCAGCATTTGGCAGCATTAAAAAATCTGCGGATTGATCTTAAGCACCATTATAAACATGCAGAACTACAATCATGGGGGAATGATAATGAAGTGGTTTAGGCGTAAAAAATTGGAAGCTGAGATAACAATTGAAATAACAATTGAGATAGAGCCAGAGCCTTACTCACAACGCAAGCTATGTTGCCCGCTTCACAAATTGGATTATTGTTTTGAGTCGGTGGAAGGGCAAGAGACTTATTATCTTCCCTGCTGCTTACGTTCGTACGACGTTTCTCAATTGATTGATTATAACTCACTTATAGAGGGTGGTGGCGCATGAAGTGGTTTAGACGAAAGAAAGCCTATGGGATCTTAAGGGAATATCATTTCGATTGCTATAACTGCCCGCATCAATGGTCTCATAGGTCGATACATGAGCCTACTGGCGTAGAAATATGCCCTCATTGTAGTTATATGAGATGCGGAAAAGATATATGGCACACAATCGATAGGGCTGACATTATTAGTGCCATAAACGATTGTGATCAATATGCCTGCCGCGAATGTCGACCAGAGTATTTTAGCAAAACTAAAGAGGATAAAGAAATGAAATGTCCGTGTGGCAAAGATATGCCAAAAAATCATGCAGATATATGCTCATATGAATGCTATAAAAAATATTACCATAAATGTAAAACTTTAGACTGCTGCGAAACGATTAGTGTCAAATTAACCTACTGCGTCTCGTGCGCTGGCGGGAAGAAGGAATGTGGAAGATGTCATAAGCATATAGGCTCACCCGGAACATCTGGCGAATACTGCGTAGATTGTGCCACACACCTGGCTGCATATAATGCTTGCCCAGATTGCGGCATTGATAAATCAAGAGGCATACGCAAATGTTGGGATTGTTTTGATAAATCAAAAGAGGAACCAAAAATGAAAGAATGTGAGCGAGACGATAATGGAGAAGTAATATGGTCAAAAGGTCTCCCGCAAATGGATGGTTACTCTTACTATCATCTCTGCTGTGTTAAGTGTAAGAAGTGGGGCTTAGCATTTTATTGGCCACCAGAGTTTTTCAATATGTGCGAAAGATGCTTTAAAGAACATAACGTTGAAACCTTAGTTAACATGGGGAAAATAGAAGTGAAAGAATTCGACCTGAGACCGTTTGAGGTTAATAGGCCTATGGAGAGCCTATATGAATTAAATTGTTATCATTCAGATGGAATACATAAAGAAGGATTTTCTGGGCGAGAAGATTTTATTTTATCTAACCTTGCTGAACTCATAAGTAAATTACCTGCTGATAATACGATGACGGTTCGCGGTTTGGGCTCATCCGAAAGAAAATGGACCTTCGACGACATCCAGATTGGGTGGCTTTTTAAGGCGGCAACTAATTATATATATATAAAAATAAGCGAAAGAAAATGCAGGTGTATACAAAACGGAGGGAATGAATTTTATGTTTCAGACCTAATCTGTGATTTTGAAGCGCTTGATTGCAATATAGCCAACGCCTACGACTGCCCAGAGCTTGCTAAGGCGTTGATGATTGAGCGGATAGTGACATGAAAATACTTAACTACTTTTTAATGGCATTAGCATTGATTACCAGCGTTTGTGTAATATATTTTAGTATCACGAATTTAATGGGGTAGTGACATGGGTCAATCTAGTAATTTAGTTTTTGTAACTTTAGATGGCGATCACATTTTGCGCATTCCAAACCATGCAACGGACAAAGACATAGAACTTGCGGGCCGGTGGCTATGTATACCTGGAGATAGAATCACTAAAAACAAAAGGATAGATGCCCTTAAGGCTTGGGCTGATTCATATGAATTTGTGCCGCGCAAATCTATAGCTGATATTAGAAAGCAAATACTAAAGCCATCATATAATGAATTATTTTTTGTGGAGGATAAATAACATGAGCAACAAAATGACATATGAAGAGCTTTCTCATGCGAATGATTGTCTCTATGAATTTATAATAGAAGTTCGTCACTCTCTTTATAGGTTGTGCAAAGCCTTAAACCATGAAGAAGCGCTTAAAGAATATGAAACATTAGTTAATTATTTAATAGAAGCCGATGAGCGCTCGGATGGTGATAAGGTTGGATGCATTCATGATTTCGTCCAGTTTTCTATCATAGCCACTAACATATTAAATTTTCGTAAGGATAAATAACATGTGCTTTTTCCATAGACCACCAGAGCCTAAAGCCGTTGTCGTAGACCGCTATAGGAACGCAGCCAAACAGGCATTAAACGACCTTAACGACGAGTATGCTTATACATTAGACGTCATGGGCCATACATTCAAAATAACGCATGCTAGTGGCCCCACAGCTAGTGTCTCAGCTGATAACAAGCAAGACTTCTGGCTAGGTGTAGTAGCATCAGTCATTCAAGTTGAAGAAAGAGTCAGTAAGCCTAGTCATGGAGCGTCATGAGTATTAAATTTGATGAGATTGCCGACAAAGATAGTCCATATGGAAAGTGCAGGATATGCAATGGCCCCATGGATTCAGTTAAATGCTTTATGTGGACTTGCCAAAACTCAGGGGCCTATTGCTTTACTGGGCTTATGCCAAGCCTATGCAAAGAATTTAAGGCAGGCGAACAATTGACTATATGTCATGGAGTGGTTGTCAATGAGCATTAACTACCAAGAGTTCTTGGATTGGCTAGATGATAATATGTATGATTCCGATGAGCGTGCGTCGTGGTGCGCCTTTACAATAATCAAAGAAGAGCTCATCCGCAACCACGAAGCTTGGAATGAAGCTCAAAAGCTCAAGCGTAAGCGTCCATGCAAACATTGCGGGAAGCTCTTATCTACGCCATATGGAACTAGTTCGTCACAGGGGGGCAGTAAGTGCGAATGGATTTGCAAAGAATGCTTTTAGATTATGGAGCATACAAATAATGAAACCTCCCAAACACCTCCCTAGCGGGCTAACTGGTTCGATAATAAAAGAGCCGTTATTTGGCACATGCTTTTGCTGTGATGAGTTCGAACAACTTATGTTTAGATTGAGCATGGCGTCAGATGAAGCGGATATGATGGGGTTGGATTTATTATCGCCATCTATATGCTCTAAGTGTATTATGAGTCACGTTAAAAGATTGAAAGAAGAAAGAGAGCAAGACAAGTGACATACTAAGATAAAGACCCGGTAGTTAAATCTCTGGGGTTTCGCTATTGATATGTCAGCAACAGCGTTTCGCGCAACGAAAATGGAGCCAGGGGTAGGACACGAACCCACATAGATGGTTTTAATCACCGCTTTACTATTAAGCTACCCCGGCATATAAAAAGCCCTTCACCCACCCCCGCTACGCAGTAATAGGTGACAGCGCCGCCTATATGTGATTAGGCCACTTATTTGCAAGCTAACTTAACGATTCACAACATCACTACATTAGCTCGGTTGCTAGGCTCTTAAGACTTGCGTAAATCATACCTAGCAACAATTATCTTATCATGAACATAAGCACCAAAGGAAGGGCCATCAAGGCATACCCAATAGCGCCCAATAAGCACAACCCAGCAAGTTCTAGATGGTCCACAAATCGCCAAAAGTAATCACGAAATGTATCTGGAGGAATCTCAATAGAGACGCCGTATTCTGGAATCCTATCCATTCCAGCAATAGACCTATTCAATTTATCATTCATCAGTATCACTCGCAATTGCATCGCAAGCATTGGCCTGGAAGCCATCAGACGGCTCTTTTAGAACGTTTTCGACATAGAGCTTGCGCTGGGCTTCGTTCATGGCATTAAAAATCATGGCACATTCCAAATGGGCTTCTAAAATTTCATATCCATAGAACAGCTGAGCGTAACCAAATTTAAGATGTTGCTTTCCACCCCAAAAGCCTTCACCGCAAATGTCACAGCTCATTTTCTACCACACATTTAAATTGCATGGGATGGTATCGCCATTCTAATGGAACATACGCTGTATGAGCATATCGTTTCTCTAATTCTTCACGAGTGATGAGCTTAACTTCAAAATTACCAAAATCTTCATCTTTCATAACTTTACCTCTTCTAGAGTATTCAAATCCATGTTCAATATCCAATGTCTCCAACCATCTGACAAGCATAATCTGCCGTGAGGCATTTCTGTAAATGTAATGTGATTATTTTCTGAATTGAGATCAAACAGATGCGTGGCACTCACACAATTATCAAGCTTATCCAGCCGATATAATCTTTCGCCTAAAACTGCTAGCAGGTACTTATCTTGGTAATTATATAACCCACGACCACTTCCTGGAGGGCTTCCAACCCTTGAATATGAGGATTCATATATCACTCCATCAATCCAACAGTTTCTGAGTATTTTCATCTGGAACCTGCATATGTTCATCGATGAATCTCCTAGATGCAAACAAAAGCTCTTGCTCGGTCATAGCGCATATATTACGCCACCCGCCAATGCGTCTAATAGCCTCAAGGGAGCG
>JAZKAT010000051.1:0-47305 GCA_040389045.1 Pseudomonadota bacterium
GAACATGCGGCCCCTGCCTCCCGAAGGCAGTGCTCTACCAGGCTGAGCTACACCCCGTTTTGAAAAATTAATACTGCCGTTCAACCACAAATTCAGCAAGATCTTGCATCGCCTTGCGGTAAGGCGAGTCGGGAACCTTGATCAGTGCTGTGTTAGCTTTGCGGGCGTGGTCTTTTGCAGCGTTGGCAGTGTACTCTATCGCTTTCGTGCTTTCAATAATTCCCAGGATCGCATCCAGTTGATCACAGGAACCACTCTCAATCGCGCTGCGTATCAACGCCGTTTCAGCCGGTGTGCCGTTACGCAATGCGTGAATCAAAGGCAAGGTCGGTTTGCCTTCCGCTAAATCATTACCAATGTTTTTACCCGTCTGTTCCACCGAAGCATTATAATCCAGGGCATCATCAATCAATTGATAAGCAATACCTAAATTCATCCCATAATCACGCAGCGCATGTAATTCCTGCGTGGGACTATTGGAAATTGCTGGCCCCATCTGGGAACCAACTTCAAATAATTTACCCGTTTTACGCTGAATAACATCGTAATAAGCGGCTTCCGAAGTCTGCGGGTCGCGGCAATTAATTAATTGTAAAATTTCACCTTCCGCAATCAAATTGGTCGCGTCAGCGAAAATATTCATGACTTGTAAATTCTGTAATTTCACAATCAATTGAAAGGCGCGGGAATATAAAAAATCACCCACTAACACGCTGGCTTCATTGCCCCAAATCGTGTGCGCAGTACCATGGCCGCGGCGCAGGGTGGAATTATCTACGACATCATCATGCAGCAGGGTGGCCGTGTGGATTAATTCAATCGCCGCCGCTAAATCGATATGCTTGTTTTCACCATGGCTACAGGCGCGCGCGCTCAATAATACCACCAGTGGCCGTATGCGTTTACCACCACAGTTCAAAATATACTCAACCATGTTATTAATCAGGGGGATATCGGATTTCAACTCGGTAAAAATGAATTTATCGGTGGCCTCCAAATCGCTTCGCACCAGCGAACGTATAGACTCTAACGGCATGGGCTGCTGCAACCTTAAAGTATTGTATTTAAAGGATTGAATGCTATGCGCCTCTACCGCTGACTGTCAAGCGGCAAGTTGCAGAAGTCGCTTGCGCAAAAAACCATTAATCTCTATAATTGCACCTCTTTTGATTATAGATTTCCTAAAACAGTATATAAAAAAACCAGAGGTAAGATATCATGTACGCAGTTATAACCAGCGGTGGCAAGCAATACCGTGTAATTGAAGGGCAAACGCTCAAGCTTGAAAAGTTGGAACTCGAAGTCGGCGCTACGCTCGATTTTGACCAGGTTTTAATGATTGGAAACGACGACAATATTTCCATAGGCAAACCGTTTATCAAAGGTGGCAAAGTCACTGCTACTGTCTTAAGCCAAGGCCGTCATCCTAAAATTCATATCATCAAATTCCGCCGTCGTAAGCACCATCAAAAACAAATGGGCCACAGACAGTATTTCACGGAAGTGAAAATCACCGGAATTCAAGCGTAATAAACATTTAGAGAGGGTTTAAGCAATGGCACATAAAAAAGCCGGTGGTAGTACGCGAAATGGTCGCGATTCTAATCCCAAATATTTAGGTATCAAACGTTATGGCGGTCAAATCATTAACGCTGGCACCATCATCGTCAGACAACGCGGCACCAAGTTTCATCCGGGACGTTATGTTGGTATAGGTCGTGACCATACTTTATATGCGTTAAAAACCGGAAAAGTGGTATTCGGTACGAAAGGTCCAAAGGGTGGCAAATCCTGTGTCAGTATTGAGCCCATGGAAGCGGCAGAAGTCGCATAGTAATTCCTTTAAGCAAACTCAAAAAGCCTCGTCAATACGGGGCTTTTTTCATTAGAGCAACCCATGAAATTTATAGATGAAGCAAGCATCAAGGTGGAAGCGGGCAATGGCGGTAATGGCGCCTGCAGTTTTCTGCGTTTGAAATTTATGCCATTTGGCGGCCCTGATGGCGGTAACGGCGGTGACGGAGGCAGTATTTTTTTGCAGGCTGACGAAGGTATTAATACCTTGGTGGATTACCGTTTCACCCGTGCCTTCAAAGCCACGAATGGCGAAAAAGGCCGTGGCCGCAATGCTTCTGGCAAAGCGGGTGATGATATGAGTTTGCGCGTGCCGGTAGGCACGATGATTTATGATGAAGATACCGATGAGTTAATCGCGGATTTGACCCACCATGGGCAAACCACTTGCGTGGCCAAAGGCGGCCGGCATGGGGTTGGTAACGCGAGTTTCAAAAGCAGTGTGAACCGTTCACCGCGCCGGACTATTCCAGGTACGCCAGGCGAACGCCGGAATTTACGCCTGGAATTAAAAGTATTAGCGGATGTAGGTTTAGTCGGTATGCCTAACGCGGGCAAGTCGACTTTGATTCAAGCGGTTTCTGCCGCACGTCCGAAAATCGCCGATTATCCATTTACGACTTTGCACCCTAATCTGGGCGTGGTGCGGGTGGGACAAAATCAGAGTTTTGTGATCGCGGACATTCCGGGAATTATTGAAGGGGCCGCTGAAGGTGCGGGCTTGGGTATTCGTTTTTTAAAACATGTATCGCGTACCAGTTTGTTGCTGCACTTGGTTGATATCATGCCGTTAGATGAGAGTGACCCTATTGTTAACGCCAAGGCTATCGCCCATGAACTTGAAAAATTTAGTCCGGAGCTGGCGGCTAAAGAACGCTGGTTAGTGTTAAATAAAATTGATTTGCTGCCGGCTGAGGAAGCCAAAGAACTCTGCGAAGCAATTGTCGATGGGCTGAATTGGCAGGGGAAAGTGTTTTGTATTTCCGGGTTGAGTCATGAGGGTACCGAGGATTTAATGCGGGCTATCATGGGCAGGTTGGAACAGAGACAGGTGGAAACGGGCGCAGGGATGTTTGATGAGAATGAATTTGAATGAGTTCACCCCATTGTCATTCCCGCGCAGGCGGGAATCCATTCGTAGACAAGCTGTTGGGCTTCGCTGCGCTCAGCCCAACCTACAGTTAGTTTACGCTGCTCGATGTTACCGTTGACCTATATCGCCAAAACCCCGGCAACCACACGCAACACAAACCCACGGTAATCACACACAATATGCCTCCTGACACCACCGAAGCGGTAATGCCAAACGCAGCGGCCACAAGACCAGCTTCCGTATCACCCAGCTTAGGCCCACTCAAATAACTTATCATTTCTATACCAGACAAACGGCCGCGGAAATTATTAGGAATGGTTTCATTCCATAATAATTGTCGGAACATACCACTGGCGGCGTCAAACAACCCAGCCAGCATCAGAAAAAATAATCCTAACCATAAATTTTTTGCAAAACCAAAACCAATGATAGCTACGCCCCAGAAAGCGGCGGCGATCGCAATGGCGGCGCCGTGGCGTTTGATTTTTTCCACAAACCCACTGAAACAGGAAATCAGCAAAGCGCCCACCGCCGGTGCGGAGTAGAGCATGCCTAGCGTCTGCACGCCGCCGCTATGCTCAGCTATCGCGGGAAACAAAGCCATAGGCATACCAAACACCATGGCGCAAAAATCCACGACATAGCTGCCTAATAATTCCTGCCGCGAAATCGCATAAAAAAATCCTTGTTTGACAGACGCCAGTGCAGATTCCACCGGTGGCGCCGCGGGCTTGGGAATATCAGTTATGCAAAGGATGGCAATCCATGAAATGAGAAAAGTGGCAAAGTCGACCAGGTAAGTAATCCCAATGCCGAAATGCCCGATAATAATGCCGCCCACCGCGGGGCCTGCAATCATGCCCACACTATAATTAAAAGTGGCTAGCGCACCCACCATGGCAAAATCTTTTTTATCGACGATTTGCTGGTTAATACTGTCTAATGCCGGCCGATGCAAACCGGTAATGCCGGACATAAAAAACGCGACAATAAACAAAACAGGAATAGAAGGCTGGGGCTGATAAGCATTTAAGGCCAGCAATAAACAGCCTATGGCCAACAAGCCTTCAGAAATTAATAATAAAGTGCGGCGATGATGACGGTCCGCGAGGGCGCCGCCAATTAATGCCGTCACCATTAATGGGAGTAATTGAAATAAACTTAACAATCCAACCATCAATGTAGAATTGGTTAAGTGATAAATTTGATAAGGGAGTGCGACATAAGTAATCATTGACCCGAACAGGGAAATAAATTGCCCGGTAAAGAGAAAACGAAAATTGCGGTTACGCCGCAGCACGGATAGATTGATCAGATAAGACATGCTAGTACTCTCTTAATCTACCGCGCTGGCCTGCTTTGACAAACCTTTAACTGCTAGCTTTTGCCGATTTTGCTTTTTTTACCGCAGTTGCTTTGGTAGCTTTCTTTGTGGTTGTCGTTTTCGCGGTTTTCGCTTTTACCACTTTAGGCGCTTTAGCAGTCTTGGTCGTGCCATCCAATTTCAGGATGTGCGCGGAGAGACGGCTTTTATGACGCGCAGCTTTATTTTTGTGGATCAAGCCTTTATTCGCCATGCGGTCTATCACTGGCACCGCGGTTTGGTAACTGGATACCGCAAGTTCTCTATCGCCAGCTTCAACAGCGGCGTAAACTTTTTTAAGATAAGTGCGGACCATAGAACGCAAGCTTGCGTTATGTTCTCTGTGTTTTTCAGCTTGACGAGCACGTTTTTTTGCTTGTGCAGTATTTGCCAAGGTAATGCCTCCGAAACAGGTTAGTTTTACGATGCGAAAAACAGCAAAAATAGCGGTTTTCCACTTCTCAAAATCAATCAAAGGGGGCTAATATGCCTGCTTCTTTCCGTATTGTCAATGCTGACAGGAAGATTGACTGCATCGCCATAAAAATCATGCAGTTGGGCCAGTAAATCCCTGGCGGGAGAATTTTGGGCAAAAGGCGTAGATAATTCGGTGGTCCAGGCGCCAGTTTTTAAGTTCACTAGCACGGGAAAGGCTGGGATAATATTCTTTTTAAATACCATCTGCTGGGTGATTTTATCGAAAACCAGCGACTGATGTTCGGTCACGGGATAATACGCCAGCAACCAATTACCCAACAAAATAGCGTATTGCTTGTTGGCAGCCATGGCGCGTTCTGCATTACCTTTAATAAATACCAAACCAGAGTGTTTATCCATGCGATATAAATCGACGGTTTTCGCTAACACTTTATTAATGGAGATACCTTCTTTTTCAATTTCTTCCAGGGTAAAGCTGGATTCCAAAAATAAGGGTCGCGCGGGTGGCGTTGCCTGATCATAAAAATAAGGTGTTAATGAAATGCCATCAGCATGAGGCAGCGGACGTAAGTGGGCCAATGCTAATAAAGTAGGAGCGATATCCAGTAACATTACCGGCTCTGACACGGTGTGAGGTTTGCCAAGATCAACACCGTAACCTTTGAAAGCAAGGACGGCATGGTATTGCTTCAGACTTAAGACATCACCACCGTAACCATGTGATGTATCCAGACCAAAATCGCGGCGCATATCCAGACTGACTTCAGGACTGCCAGCATATTTGAAAACGGCGAGTTTTTTTAGATTAATTTTATCACCTAGATAATTTGCTGCGGCCACGGTGCGATCCCCATGCAAACCTAGCGTGACACCATGATCAGAAAGCAAAACCAAAATAGTATGATCTAACAAGTGACTTGCTTGAAGAGTTTGTAAAAATTTTTTAAGTTGACGGTCACTCTGAATAATTCCTCCCTGATAGCGACACACTTCACTACAGGCAGCGTAATCGCGGTCATTAAACCAGTCAAAAGGCCAGTGGGTAACGGTGAAATGGACGGCGAGAAATAACGGCTTGTTAGAACGTTTTTGTAAAGCAACATCCAGCATTTTTAAATAATTATTGGGAGCGTAAGTGATTGCTGGACCATGGTTGGCATAATTATAAGGAAATAATAATTTCCCCAAGGCGGTTGGAATAATCAAGTTGGATAAGGGAAAATCATTTAGCGTGCCAATCAGAAAATCATTAATTCCCATCGGCGGCGTGATGACGCGATCAAAACCAAAAGCTTCATTGGTATTATTAAATCGTGTGTCATCCGTGCTGTAGATAGTTTCATAACCCGCCGCTTGAAATGTCTTTGGCATGGTTTCTGTTATCATTAAATTTTCAAAATCAGTATTGTTGCCGCGGGCATTATTATTTTTGGGATAAGCGCCAGTTAAAATGCCAGTCCAGGAGGGAAACGTTCTCGGTAAGGCCGTGTACGCTGTCGCAAAATTAGTACCGGTCTGTAATATTTCATCTATATGCGGGGTAGTGGATTGGTGCGTATAAAAACCCACAAAATCCGGTCGCAGCGCGTCAATGCCGATGATAATAATGTTGGGTTGAGAGTTGGCATTGGCGATGTTAACAAGTTTAGTCTGGCGCTGGTCGTGGCCGACAAAAAATATTCCCCCGGTCAACAATAATAGTAACGTTCCATGTCGCAATAAAGCTTGTTTGCGGTATAGGCTACGCACCAGGTTGACCAAAGCGAGCAGGCAGGCTAAAACTAATATACCGCCGGTGAAGAATAAAATTTTTATTAACAAGACACCGCTTAATTTGCTGGAAAAAAACGAATGCGGTACCAGAAAATTATTAGCGGCGCAAATAAAAAGTAAGCTAGTAAAGAACAATACTATACCCAGCCGGTAGGTGGTTTGGTGAGACCATCCACCAAACTCGCCAACCCCCACCGCCAGATACCAGAGCAAGCCCAGGTAAATGGCATACAAACAAAGTTGACTGGCGAGAAAATAAAGCATGCCAGTGATAAAAATTTTTGAGCCAAGGATTTGTGTAGTTAACGAAGTTGAAATCGCGGTATCAATCAAGGTGGTTGAACTGGCGGCTACGGCAAGCAAACTAATTTGAATAACAATCCAGGCCAGCGTCAAAAAAATTAAGGTAAGGAATAAATTCCGTGACTTTTTGACGCTGGTATCCCACATTTAAAAACCTATTCCTATTCTTCGCTGCGTATCTTATCAACCGCTTTTTGCAATTCCGGCTGGTCAAACTGGCCAAGCATATACAGTATCAATTCAGGTTTTTCATCGCTAGTGAAAGTGGTTTTAGCAAAAAATAATACCGGTGTGCCGGGGATGCCAATTTTTTGGGCGAGGCTGGCGGTGCTGTTAATTAACTCTTGATAACTTTTATTATTCATATCCGATTTTATTTCAACGACATTTAAACCGTCAGCTTTGGCGAGTTCATCCAGCTTTTTCTCGTCATAAGTACTTTTGGTTGCCATGATGTCTACATGCAGCGGTAAATACTTTCCCTGCTTATTAGCGGCTAGCGTGTATTTGGCGGCATAGTTGGAAAGGCTGCCACGTAAAGGGTAGGGTTTGTAAACCACACGCAAGTCGGGGTTAGCCTTAATGAGGGCTTGAATGGACGGATCCATGCGTTGACTCAAGGTACAGAGAAAATCAATAAACTGGATGAGGGTTATGCCACCATGAGGGTTGCCAACCACTATATCATGCGGGTCGCGAATTAACTGATCGGCGTTAGCGGTAGCGACGGCACGGCCTTTCGCTAATTGCTGATCGGTAATCGTGGGTTTTTCAGGTTCGCCGATAGTCAGATCGTTGTAATAATCGTCGGCAAATACAGGGGTGGCTACGGTAAGCCCCAATAAGGTAAAGGCCAAAGCAAGAAAAAACTTCATGAGACAGGCTTCCTCATATAAATATTTGAATGATTTCCCTATAATCTTAGCGCATCATAGCAGGTGGCCATGGACTTGTCAGCAGGGGTGACGTCGTGCAACTGAATCAAACACTATCCTATCGCTTTGGCATCTTTGCCATTTGCGCGGCTTATCTGGCTTTTCAACTGATTTATATCCCCTCTATCTGGCTGGAAGTCGATGAATTATGGTATGCCCATCATATTTATCAATACACGGCCCACTTGCCTTATCTGGATTTCCCCCCTTACAAAACTGTCCTGGGTTATTACTTATTAATGCTGCCCCTGTACTTTGTGCATGGGGTGTTAACACCAATCTATTTTATCAAAGGCCAAATCGCGGTAATTAATACCTTGCTGATAGCTACTGTAGGATGGTGGGCGGCGCGGCTATTTCAGCCGCGGGCGGTGTTTTATACGTTGGTGTTAATCCTTTCAAATCAATTATTTTTGATCTTTTCCACCGAATTGCGGGTGGATATGTTATGCAGCTGGCTTTGTTTAATTGCCATTTTATTGTTGGTGAATTCACGCGTCGCCTGGGCGGGGGTGATCATTGGCCTGGCTTTTTTAACGTCGCAAAAAGCACTCTGGTATATCGCGGGAACTAATTTGGCGCTAGGCACTTATTGGCTTGCTACCAAGTGCGCCGCTAAAAATTTCCGGCCTATGCTTGTTTTTAATTTGGCAATGTTGCCGATAATTGCGGGCTACATTGCATTCTGGTCCACGGTTGCTAGTTTTCATGTCGTGTGGAGCAATGTCTTTTCTGAAGCTTACACCCTCTCAAAAATGAATTATTACGCTGGTTCCTCGAATATTTATTGGCAATATGTGTTGCGCTGCGGTCCGCTGCTAGTGATGTTATTGCCGCTGACCCTTTTAAACTTTTTTACGCCGGGATTAAGTAGACAGCGGTTTTTAGTGACGGCTTTGGGATTATTAAGTTTAGTGTTAATCGCCAGTTACCGACAATTTTTTCCTTATAACAGTGTGTTTTTATTTCCAGCTTATTTTGTGTTGTTTGCGGAATTTTTTTCGTGGGTGTTAACGCCGGGCAATCAAAACTTAAAAATCAGTCAACGCGGACTATTCTGGTTTTTTTCCGTGTATTTAGCGTGGCTGGTGGTTTTTGTGGTTTATCTGGATTTGCCAACGGAGTATTTTCTAGTCCTGCTGGTGCCTATGTTGTTTTGGCAAATGTTTCATGAGCAAGTACCTCTCAAAATGTCTGCGCTGTGGATGATAGGCTTGGTTTTGTTATTTACCGGTGTGTTTATGCCACTGGCAGATTTTGGCAAATCCATGCATGTGCATGAAGCGGGTTACCAACAGGCTACCATTTCGTTAGCGAATGAATTGCTGCAAAAAGATGATTATATCGCGGGAATTTTTATTTTTCATGATCGAGAACAATCACTGGCGGGATTTGAAAATCTGGTTCAGCCGGCGCAGGAATATGCGCAAACTGCTGATATTAAGTTACTGCCTGTGCTGCCCGCTTCATTAAATATCACGCCAAAAACTGCCAAGCAAATGTTAACCGATTTGAAAAATGCGCGGTTGAAGTTGCTGGTTAATAACGTTCGCATTGCCGCACTACCCGCCGAAGTATTGGATTATTTGCGCTTAGAATATGAGCATTACTGGGGTGGGCTTTATTTGTATGCGCCGACCATAGCGCTGGGGGAACAGCAATTTTTACTAAAGTTCAGCGGTAATTATACGGTGCAGAGTAATGGCAGTATCATGCTGGATGACGAGACCCTGGCGCCACAAACCACGCTGAAACTTGCGGCGGGTAAACATTCTTCTTATGCAAACAGTGCATATCGCTTGCGTTTAATTCCAGAAAAGAACGCAGCGCCATTAAATCTGGCGTTCCAGCATGATTGTGCGTATTGCTTTTTTAAAGAGCCATTGTTTTAGTATCTATAGTCATAATATACTGCGGTTTAGCAAGAATTAGATAAGGACCAGGGATGATCGCGTTTCGCAGGCAGCTATTGGGTTTGTTTCAGGATAGTGTTTTATTGCGTTTTTTGATTATTGGCGCGATAAATACGGCATTTGGTTACTTCGTATTCAGCGTGTTAATTTATAGTGGTTTGGATTATGTTGTGGCTTGTTTGATTGCCAGCATTATCGGCACACTTTTCAATTTTAAAACCCTGGGCAAAATTGTATTTCGGCAGTCTGACAATAAATTGCTCTTTCGATTTATTGGTGCATATGTTTTTTTATATTTCTTAAGTATTATCATCATTAAAATTGGCACTTATTACCTGCGAAACCTTTATATTCTTGGCGCAATAAGTACATTTATTACGGCGAGTACGGCATTTTTTTTACATAAGTATATTGTATTTTACAGGATACCTCATGCAGCTCATTAGTGTAGTCACGCCTTGTTATAATGAAGAAGAAAATGTTGAAGAAATTTATCAGCAAATTAAGGCGGTTTTCGCCAATTTAAAAAAATATCAATATGAACATATTTTTATTGATAATGCTTCCTCTGATAAAACCGTCGCGATTTTAAAATCCTTAGCTGAGCGCGATAAAAATATTAAAGTTATCGTCAATGCCAGAAATTTTGGGCATATTCGTTCACCTTTTTACGCTATGTTGCAGGCGCAGGGTGAAGCAGTGGTATTGCTGGCCGCTGATTTGCAAGACCCCCCGCAATTAATTCATGATTTTATCAAACAATGGGAAGCAGGTTTTAAAGTCGTAGTCGGCGTCAAGCCCGCATCGAAAGAAGCTTTTCCCATGGCGGCAATCCGGCGTGCTTATTATAATTTTATTACCAAAATCGCGGACATGCGCTTAATTAAAAATTTTACCGGCTTTGGTTTGTATGACAAGAGTGTCATAAACGTGCTGCGCAAGATTGATGATGCTTATCCTTATTTCCGGGGCTTGATTTCTGAAATTGGATTTCCAGTCGCGCAAATTCCATTTGAGCAACCCGTACGGGCGCGTGGCATTACCAAAAATAATTTTTACTCGCTTTATGATATGGCTATACTTGGCATTACCACCCATTCCAAATTACCGATTCGCATTGCGACCTTAGGCGGATTTTTTTTAGCGGTGCTAAGCTTCATTACCGCTTTGGTGTTTTTAATATTAAAACTCGCGCTCTGGGAGCATTTTCCGGTAGGCATTGCGCCAATTTTAATTGGCATGTTTTTTCTGGCCTCTATGCAATTATTTTTCATTGGGATTTTGGGAGAGTATGTATTGTCTATACATACCCAGAGTTTAAAACGTCCCTTAGTGGTGGAGAGTGAACGAGTCAATTTTTAACGGAATTGTAATGGAATAAATACTATAAATGGAATTGTATGGAACCCACCCGTCTGACGACAGATTTGAATTACATTTTGCAAAACACCGCCGCGGTATGGGCGGAATTTAAGAATAAAAAAATATTTATTACCGGTGGCACTGGTTTTATCGGCTCGTGGCTGCTGGAAACATTTCTCTGGGCAAACCGCACGTTGGAGTTAAATCTTTCGGTGACGTGTTTGACGCGTAATCCCCAAGCATTTGCCAGTAAAGCCCCGCATCTGGCTGCTGATCCCGCGTTATTGTTTATTACCGGCGATGTGAGGAATTTTGTTTTTCCCCATGAGCGTTTCAGTCATATCATTCATGGCGCCAGCGAAGCCAGCGCCAAGTTAAATCAAGAACAT
This sequence comes from Pseudomonadota bacterium, assembly GCA_040389045.1. Lineage (GTDB taxonomy): Bacteria > Pseudomonadota > Gammaproteobacteria > DSM-16500 > DSM-16500 > UBA5158. Next base: position 11,424 of record JAZKAT010000051.1, read on the forward strand.
CCGCAATTAATGCTCGATACTATTATCCAGGGTACCCGCCATGTGCTGGACTTTGCTGCTTATGCGCAGACTCAAAAATTATTGCTGCTAAGTTCGGGCGCGGTTTATGGAAAACAACCGGCGGAAATGACGCATGTAAGCGAAGCTTATTCCGGGCCCATTGATATATTGAATCCACTATCGGCGCATGCGGTAGGTAAACATACCGCGGAACACATGTGTATATTGCATGCGACCAAACATCCTTTGCAAATTAAGATCGCGCGCTGTTTTGCTTTTGTTGGACCTTACTTACCGCTGGAACGACATTTTGCCATGGGTAATTTTATTCGCGATGCCATGTCAGGGAAAACCATAGTCGTGGAAGGTGATGGCACACCTTACCGTTCTTATCAATACGCCGCGGATTTAATGATTTGGTTATTGAAAATTTTATGTCACGGTGAATCTTGTGTACCCTATAACGTAGGTTCGGATGAGCCTATCTCGATTGCGGAACTTGCCAAACTAGTCGCTAACTGCGTAGCACCCGGTTTACCCGTTACCATCGCGCAAGCCGCCGATAAAAATAAACCGGCTATACGTTATATTCCCGACGTACAGCGCGCGCAACAACAACTTGGCTTAGCTACCACCATAAAATTACCCGATGCAATTCGTAAAACCGTCAATTTCTATGCCAGGGAAACCATTCATGATTAAAGTGACTGACTATATCGCCAATTTTTTGGTGGAGCAGGGCATAAAGCAGGTTTTTATGTTGACTGGTGGCGGTGCCATGCATTTGAATGATTCTCTCGCTAAACATGCTGGTTTGTCGGTGATTTTTAATCATCATGAACAAGCTTGCGCGATGGCGGCCGAAAGTTATGCGCGCTTAACGAATAAAATCGCACTAGTCAATGTCACTACCGGGCCGGGTTGTTATAACACTTTGAATGGTGTATTTGGAGCATGGACCGATTCCATTCCCATGTTAGTGATTTCAGGACAAGTGCGTTATGACACTACCTTGAAGAGCGTAGGTTTACCGTTACGACAAATGGGCGACCAGGAGTGTGACATTGTCGCCTCCGTCACACCTATCACCAAGTACGCCGCTATGGTCACCGACGCGAATGACATAGGTTATCATTTGGAAAAGGCTTTATATTTTGCTTTACAGGGACGTCCTGGGCCGGTGTGGTTAGATATTCCCATGAATATTCAGGGTGCGCAAATTGAGCCAGCAAACTTGCGCGGTTATGATTTTATAACGATTGATAAACCCTTAGTGCCGCGCATCAGTAATGCCATCATCGCCGATGTTATCGAAAAAATTAAAGCGGCTGACCGCCCGGTTATTTTTGTCGGGACGGGTGTGCGTCTGGCGGGCATGCAATCCGCCTTATTGAAATTGGTTGCCACCTTGAAAATTCCTATCGTCACCGCGTTTAACGCGCATGACTTGGTGCCTGATGATAATGCTTATTATGTAGGTAGGCCGGGCACAATTGGTGATCGCGCGGGAAATTTTGCCGTGCAAAATGCAGATTTATTAATTGTGCTGGGTTGCCGGCTCAACATCCGGCAAATTGGTTATTTCTGGCAGAGTTTCGCCAGGGCCGCTGTTAAAATCGCCATTGATATCGATGCCGTCGAATTACAAAAACCCACCGTTAAAATTGATTTTCCTATCCACGGTGATTTGCGCGATTTTATCGTGCGCGCGCTGCGTTACGCGCAGCATGAAACTATGCCGGACAAGAGCCAATGGTTAACCTGGTGCAAAACACGCAAGCAAAAATATCCCGTGGTGTTGCCGGAATACTGGCAACGCACTGATTCAATTAATCCCTACTGTTTCATGCAAACGCTCAGCAATCAGTTAACTGAAGATGCCATAATTGTTACCGCCAATGCCACCGCCTGTATCACAGCATTTCAAACGATAGCAATCAAAGCAGGACAGCGCTTATATTCTAACTCGGGTTCCGCATCGATGGGTTATGATTTACCGGCGGCGATTGGGGCTTGCATAGGCGCAAACCGACACCCTGTTATTTGTCTGGCAGGTGATGGCAGTATCCAGCTCAATATTCAGGAATTAGCAACCATACGCCATTATCAATTGCCAATTAAAATTTTCTGGTTAAATAATGATGGTTATCATTCCATACGCCAAACGCAAAATAATTTTTTTGGTAAACCTTATGTAGGGACGGATACCAGCAGCGGCTTATTTTTTCCAAACGCGGAAAAAATCGCGGCCGCTTATGAGTTAGCTTATTACCGCTGTGAAAATCATACCGATATGAGTGCTAATATTAGCGCTGCCTTAAATCATGATGGGCCAGTGATTTGTGAAGTAATGTTGACAACAGAACAGGTTTTTGCGCCAAAAACGAGTTCAAAACGGCTGGCGGATGGCAGGATGGTGTCCCGGCCGCTGGAAGATCTCGCGCCATTTCTTGAGCGCGATGAATTGCAAGATAATATGTTAATTGAATTGCTGGCGGAAGAATAACAGGGAGTACCTATGCAGGCTACGGATAAAAATATTTTTACGGATTTATTTGTGCTTGAGCTGGCGAACAATCATTGGGGCAAAGTCGAGCGCGGTTTAAAAATTATTGAAGAATTTAGTAAAATTGTCCGTTTTAACAATATCCGCGCCGCGATTAAATTACAATTTCGCGATGTGGGGCATTTTATTCACAAGGATTTTCAAGATAACAATGCGATTCGTTATATCAAGAAGACCCGCGACACCAAACTTACCAATGAAGATTTTTCCGTATTAGTCAAAGCCATTAAAGCGGGTGGCTGTATACCGATGGCAACGCCATTTGATGAAGCATCGGTGGATTTATGTAGCGATCTTTATTTGCCTATGATTAAAGTCGCCAGTTCTTCTATCAATGACTGGACGTTAATTGAAAAAATTGCACGTACTAAAAAACCCGTTATTGTTTCCACCGGCGGTTCCAGTTTGAAAGATTTAGATGATGTGGTGTTGTTTTTTAATAACCGACATATTCCGCTGGGGATTAATCATTGTGTTTCCATTTATCCTAGTGAAGATTCGGAATTGGAATTGAATCAAATTGATTTTTTGAAGAACCGTTATCCGGGGCATGTTATTGGTTTTTCCACTCATGAGTTTAATGATTGGGAAACATCCATCACGATTTGCTATGCCAAAGGCGCGCGTATGTTTGAACGGCATATTGATATTGATGATGGCACTATACCGGTATCGCCTTATTGCTCTTTGCCAGGGCAAATAGATGCGTGGTTTAAAGCTTATAAAAAAGCGCAAATCATGTGTGGCCCGCCGGGTACGCAAAAACGCTTGCCGCCAAACAAAGAAGTAAAATATTTGGAGAACCTGGTGCGTGGGATCTATGCAAAACGTGATTTACCGGCCGGGTATAAATTGACACATCAAAATATGGAGCAAGATGTTTATGCGGCGGTACCACTGCAGCAGGGCCAGATTTCCGGGCGTGAGTTAATGAGTGGGGAAGTGTTGTTGCGGGATATATCTATGGATGCCCCGCTTAAAATTGATGATATTGATTGTGAATATGCGAAGGCGCCGGAGTTGAAAACATTGATATATCAACGCGGGATTGAGGTAGAGGAGTAGGGTACCCTCACCCCTCAAAAGCTCTTGTAGGTTGTAAAAAACTACATCTGTCATTCCCGCGCAGGCGGGAATCCATTTATAGAGGCACCCATCCAATGAATGGATTCCCGCCTGCGCGGGAATGACAGTGGCGCGGAATGACAGTGGCCGGAATGACAGTGCTGCGGGAATGACAGTGGTCTTATGTTTATGTTAAAATCCCCCCACACAACTACCAAATAATCCAAAATCATGAGCAAATCGCTAGTTAAATCCACTTCCGCCGTTGCCGGTATGACCATGATCTCACGGGTGTTTGGTTTTATCCGGGACATGGTGACTGCCCACCTTTTTGGCGCGAGTTTATTTTCGGATGCGTTTTTTGTTGCCTTCCGTATCCCCAATTTTATGCGCCGCTTGTTTGCCGAAGGTTCTTTCGCCCAGGCGTTTGTTCCCGTGTTGTCAGAATATCAAAAGCAAAAATCCCCAGAGGAAATTAAAACATTTCTCAACTCCATGGCCGGTACCCTGGGCGCGGTCTTGTTAATCGTCACGTTTTTTGGCATTTTGGGCGCGCCCGTTATCGTGCGTTTATTCGCTCCGGGCTATATGCCAGGTAGTGAGCGTTATGATTTAGCAGTTATGATGTTGCGGATTACTTTCCCTTATCTGTTACTGATTTCATTAACCGCTTTTTCAGGCGCAATCCTGAATACTTACAGCCGTTTTTGGGTGGCGGCATTCACGCCCGTGTTTTTAAATATTTCCATGATCGCTACCGCCATTTGGCTGGCGCCCCATTTACATATTCCTATTGTGGCATTGGCCTGGGGTGTGTTTATCGCCGGGATAGTGCAGTTATTTTTTCAATTACCGTTTTTGCATAAAATGGGTTTGCTGCCGCACCCAAAAATTGACTTTCGCAATACTGGGGTCACGAAAGTTTTGAAATTAATGGTGCCAGCATTATTTGGCGTGTCGGTTTCGCAAATTAATTTATTGCTGGATACATTGTTTGCATCATTCTTAGTAGTAGGCAGTGTGTCCTGGTTGTATTTTTCCGACCGGTTAATGGAGTTTCCCTTAGGCGTGTTTGGCGTGGCGATCTCAACCGTCATTTTACCGCATTTATCACGCCACCATGCCACCAAGTCCACAGTTGATTTTTCTTTAACGCTTGATTGGGCGTTGCGTTGCGTATTATTAGTGGGCTTACCCGCGGCCGTGGTATTAGCGGTGATTTCCGGGCCATTGCTCAGCACTTTATTGCAGTACGGACACTTTGACGGACACGCGGTAATCATGGCGCGACAAAGTTTATCCGCCTTTGCGATTGGCATAGCGCCATTCATGTTAATTAAAATTCTGGCGGCCGGTTTTTACGCCAAGCAAGATGTGCGCACGCCAGTGCGTATTGGTATTTTGGCTATGGTTTCCAATATGGTTTTCAATGCCATCTTAATTTGGCCATTGAAACATGCGGGTATTGCGCTGGCAACATCATTGGCTTCACTCGTTAATTGTGGTTTTTTGTATTATTACTTACGCAAAGGCAATATCTATCAACCCCGCGCGGGCTGGAAATCATTTATCTATCGATTAATGTTCGCAAACAGTTTAGTAGCTATCTGGCTATGGTTTGGTGCGGGAGATTTGCAAGCGTGGATTACCCATCCAGCCATGTGGCGAGGTATCCATTTGCTGATGTTATTAACTTCCTCAGTTGGAATATATTTTTTTGGATTATGGATGGTTGGGGTAAGGCCGCGCCATATTTTAATTCCGCAGCAATCCATTGCGACGTCATGATGACGAAGTGGGTTTCATATTCGCTGGGGCTAGTGATAATTTAGGCTTGCCATAAAGTTCTGTCTCGATTTCGATAATTTCCTGGTCGGTATCAGCTAACGATATCTTGAACGTAGAGTTGCGGAATTCGGTTTGAGCTACCTCAAATTTTTCTTCTAGTGCTTTCACTCGGGTGATAAATTCAGATTCATCCTCAAGGTAATCATTGGATTCTTTGGCTTTTACTAATTCTTGCTCCGCGGCTTTAACATCCTCTAGTAACTTTGCATGCCGTGCGTTATATGCATTGTGAATGACATAAAGTTCGGCAAGTTTATCTATGAATGGTAATTTTGATTCGCCATAAGCTTCCTTTTCGAGTGAGGTAATTTCCACATCATGTATTGTTAGTTCCAATTCGGTGAGCATCACATCATTTTCTGTGGTTTCCAAATCTTTTTCCATTTCTTTGATCGCGTTAGCATATTCTTCTGAGTGAGTTTCGAATGGTTTAAAAATAACTAATTGATCTTGCAACTTCTTGCGTTTCTCTATCAGTTGGTGATTTTTGTCGATCATAGCGATACGCGCTGAATAAAGCGAATCAAGTTCAGTGATGGAAGGCAATTTTGCTTCGCCAAAAATTTCTATTTCGTAAGCGATAATGGCATCCGCGGCTTTTTGAAAAGATTTACTAAAAGTGGAATTGTTAATTTTTTCTTGAATTTTACTAAGTAGTTCCCCTAAGCCTTCTATAATGTTTTTATAATGCTCTTGATTTTCATAGCTATCTTTCCACTTATTAAATTCGGCTATTTGCTTCTCGATGACCCGGCTTTCATTCACTAACTTATTGTATTCTTCCGCTAGCGGTTCATACCCGTTATAAAGATCGTCTAGTTTTTTCAATTTTTCTGTTGGGACTTTTCTCGCAAAAAGTGATTTACCAGACCTTATCGGCATAACGTGAACTCCTTCAAAACTTAATTCCATTATAGAAGTATTTAACGTTGTTTGCTGAACGAATTGGCAGTCAGAAACTTTTACTAATAAAACAGCAACTTAACATAAATAAGCCTATTTACCGCGTAAATACTAAAAAATAATTTTGGCTATTAGATAGTTAATATAATCAGAAAGTTGAAGTCATAAAACACTATGCAAAATTTTGGCAGGTAAATTTATAGACTATAATAATATTAATTCTATTCATTAAAGTTATTTATGCATTTGCTAAATAATTTTTTTAGGAGACAAGACCATGGCTACAGATAAAGCTCCCTCACAACAAGTTCTAGACCAGATAAAAAAAGACCTTAAAGAACTTGGGGAGAAGTTCCCAGATTTGAAAGCCAGTACCGCCAAAACCTTTACTAAGGGTAGTTATGACGGTACTGATGACCTCGCTAAAAAGATAAATGAGGCTGAAGGTGTTGGTTATAGAAATTTTATTGCAACGGCGATACGCGAAGATAAGTCATTAGCAGGTATGAATGAAGCGGAAGCGACCAAGGGGATTTTAAAAAAAATTGACGCTGGGGAAAAGGCTAGGTCAATGGGACAGCTAGTGGCGGGCCCTGGCAAAATTCCTCTTGATATTGGGTTAGCCAATGCGGAAGTATTACAGGTACTCAACGCCTTGCTTGATAGATACGCCGAATCGCAAAAAAAGAATGGAAAATCTGATTATGAAGGGGTGTTGAATAAGGTAGATCCCGCTAAAGGCAGCCGTAATGACAGGCTGGCAGTCGAAATAGGACATATGATTCAAGCCGCCCATAAAGCTTTAAGTAATGATAAAAACTATGGACAGGTATACCGTGATTTTATGCAGAATGATGCTAAATTTGCTACCATCCTTACTATTACTACTAAGTTACAAAATAAATCTGCAACCGTAGCAAATATAGCGGGTGAAACAGTTACCAATCCTTCTGCAACAGCTAGTCCAGCAACGACACCCGATACGGCGACGCCCCCCTCCAGAGGTGCAACACCGCCACCATTACCCTCTAGCTATAACAATGAGCCAAAGAAAACGCCACCACCATTACCACCTATGTTTCAGAAGCCAGCGGATGGAGCATCGGCAAAAAATCAAGTGTCACCACCACCACCGCCTATACCACCAAAGCGTCCTGGAAAATAAGTCGGGTTAACAAATGAAAAACAAAGCCAATAAGATTCCTTATTGGCTTTGTTTTTTTGTCGCGGATATATTATTCATTCGCTAAAGTAGAGGGTGGTTCAGAGGGTTTTTGTGCGCCTGGTGTGGCCTTACTTGTCATCGCGACATCAGGCGCCACTGCTATCAGAGTTATCTCTGCTTTAGAAGTGAGTTTGACAAATTGCTCGTGCAGAATGCTGCCTTCCCTTTCCAGGGTTTTAGTATCACTAGACAATTGCGTGAATTGGTCATGTTTTTTGAGTTCGCCTAGATAAGGTTTAATTTGACTATCACTTAGCGATTTCGGTAGTAAGGTTTCCATCTCAGTACGCAAGTCACTGACAAAATCGTTGAAAGCTTTCTTCAAGACAGCCAATTGTTCGGAATATTTAGTGGATTTATTGGAGGGGTCTTGGATTTCATCGACAAATAAATTAAACGCTTTGATAGCGCCCTCGGTTTTCGCCGCGCGGAATTTATTAATGACAGTTTCCGCTCTTTCCTGGTCTCTAAAGACATTCGGTAATTTTTGGATTTTGCTGCCCAGGTCGGTGGCCGCACGTGTATCTAAATAAGTAAAAAGGCGCAGTAATTGATTATTATCGGATATTTTGTCAGGTTCATCGGAAAAAAGTTTCTTATTGAGGCTTAATAAGATTTGGGTCGTGTTCATTGGTTGTATTGGGTCAGCCATAGACAAGCCTCTTAAATGTAAATACTATTCTAAAATAATAGCAGTTTTTTGGCATAATGCGTGTAAATACCGCGGAAATTTTTAAAATTCCAGCAGCGCTCACCCGCAGTTAAGGTGGCATGATTAAGCCAACCGGCATATAATCTCCCCTTTTGTGCAGGGTCTGAAATCTGTGGTTACCCGGTTAATTCGCGGCTTGATAAATATGCCTTCCCAGTTACGCGGGGGGGTTGTAGCTATTGGTAATTTTGATGGGGTACACAAAGGCCACCAAGCGTTGCTGGCTAAAGTCAAAGCCGAAGCCAAACGCTTAAATGCGCCAGCGCTGGTGATCATTTTTGAGCCACAGACCGGCGAATTTTTTGCGAAGGGCAAGCCAGCCGTACCCCGGTTGACCCGCTGGCGGGAAAAATTTCATGCCCTGGCTAAATTGGGCATGGATGGTGTGGTAGTCTTACGGTTTACCCAAGCTTTCTCGAACATGACCGCGGACCAATTTATCACGGAAGTCCTGCAGACTGGCATGGATGTGCGGCAAGTCATGGTGGGTGATGATTTCCGCTTTGGTAAAGGACGTCAGGGTGACTTTGAGTTTTTACAAAAACGCGGCGCTGAATTAGGTTTTAGCGTGGCGAATATGGCATCGGTCATGGTGGCGAATGAACGGGTCAGCAGTACCCGGATACGCCAGGCGTTAGCGACTGGCCAAGACGAATTAGTAACACGACTGCTAGGCCACCCGTATTTTATGCAAGGACGGGTGATGCACGGCGATCAGCTTGGTCGTACGATTGGCTTTCCGACGGCAAATATTTTTCTGCATCGAAAAGTCGCGCCTCTCCACGGGGTTTATGTCGTGCGCATGCACGGCCTGGGTAAACAAGCTTTGCCTGGCGTGGCGAATATTGGTACGCGGCCAACGGTAGGTGGTACACGCACCTTGCTGGAAGTGCACCTATTTAATTTTGACGCGGATATCTATGGCCGTCAGGTGCGGGTGGAATTTTGTAAAAAATTGCGTGATGAAGAATACTATGAAAGTTTAGATTTGTTAAAAGTACAAATTGAGCAGGATGCTAAAGCGGCAAAAGAATATTTTACGAACTTTGAAAAATTATATTTGGACTGAGCATGGGCGACTATAAAGAAACTTTGAATTTACCACGTACCGATTTCCCAATGAAAGCGAGCTTAGCGCAACGCGAACCGGAAATTATAAAAAAATGGCAGGCCAGCAAGCTTTATCAAAAAATGCGGGAACAAGGCCGCGACCGCAAAAAGTTTGTCTTATTAGACGGGCCTATTTACGCCAACGGTCATATTCATATTGGTCATGCTTTGAATCGAATATTAAAAGACATGGTTTTAAAAGCCAAAACCTTAAGTGGTTTTGACACACCCTTCGTGCCGGGTTGGGATTGCCATGGTTTGCCAGTAGAATTACAAGTCGAGAAAAAAATTGGTAAAGCCGGTGATAAAGTATCGGTAGCGGAATTTCGTCAAGCCTGTCGCCGTTATGCGGAAGAATTCATTGGTATCCAACGCGAAGAATTTACTCGTCTAGGCGTGCTGGCCGATTGGGAACGTTTATATACCACCATGGATTTTACTTTTGAAGCCGATATCATTCGCTCACTCGCGCAAATTGTTAAAAATGGCCATTTGCAAAAAGGTTACAAGCCAGTGTACTGGTGTCTTAATTGCAGTTCCGCGCTGGCGGAAGCCGAAGTGGAATACGCGGATAAAACGTCCTCAGCGATTGATGTGCGGTTTAATGCTGTTGCCGAAGAACCTTTTCTCGCGCGTTTTAAATTTTCCAAAGGTGCTGGAAAAGGCAATATCGCCATTCCTATTTGGACTACCACGCCATGGACTTTGCCGGGCAACCAGGCAGTAGCCTTAAATCCTGAGGTCGAATATGTATTAGTTGAGACTGATAATCATGGACGTTTACTGCTGGCCGAGCCATTAGCGGAACAGGTAATGAGTCGGTATGAAGTAACAACGTATCGCAGACTTGGTACGGTGATGGGTAAAGAGCTGGCTGGCATTGAACTGGCCCATCCATTTTATCCACGTAATGTGCCAGTGGTATTAGGTGAGCATGTCACGGTGGATGCGGGCACGGGAGCGGTACATACCGCGCCTGCGCATGGCCAGGACGATTATCTGATGGGTAAACAATTTAATTTACCACTGGAAAATTTAGTCGGTGATGACGGTTGTTTTATCGCCAGCACCCCTTTGTTTGCCGGTAAGCATGTTACTAAAGTGAATGATGAAATTATTGAAACGTTACGCCAACATCATAATTTGCTATTGGCTACGAAAATTACCCATAGTTATCCGCATTGCTGGCGCCATAAAACGCCGTTAATTTTTCGCGCCACGCCGCAGTGGTTTATCAGCATGGAGCAAGAAGGTTTGCGTGATCTGGCGATGAAAGCCATAGACCGCGTTAACTGGATTCCTGATTGGGGCAAGAGCCGCATCACGGCCATGATTGAAAACCGTCCTGACTGGTGTATTTCACGGCAGCGTACCTGGGGTGTGCCTATTGTTTTGTTCATTCACAAAGAAACTGACACTATCCATCCCGATACTATCGCCATCATGGAAAAAGTCGCCAAACTCGTTGAAAAAAACGGTGTGGATGCCTGGTACGATCTTGATAGCCGTGACTTATTGGGTGACGATGCTAACAATTATAAAAAGTGTCTGGATATTCTGGATGTCTGGTTTGATTCCGGCGTGACGCATGAATGCGTTTTAAAAAAATGGCCGGAATTGCATTTCCCCGCGGATTTATATCTGGAAGGTTCCGATCAACATCGCGGCTGGTTTCAATCTTCTTTACTGACTTCGCTGGCGATCACCAGTCATGAACCGTTTAAAACCGTGTTGACGCATGGCTATGTCGTTGATGGTCAGGGTCACAAAATGTCAAAATCACTTGGCAATGTGGTCGCGCCCGAAAAAGTTATTCAAAGCCTGGGCGCGGATGTCTTGCGCTTATGGGTTTCTTCCATGGATTACCGCGCGGAAATTAACGTCTCTGAAGAAATTTTAACGCGCACGTCAGAAACCTATCGTCGTATCCGCAATACGGTGCGATTTTTATTGGCGAACCTGGCGGGATTTGATCCGGCGCAACATGTATTGAAGCCGGAACAAATGCTGGCGCTAGATTGCTGGGCGGTGGATAAAGCACGCTTAATTCAAGATGAAATTATTAAAGCCTATGATACTTATCAATTTCATGTGATCTATCAAAAAATCCATCATTTCTGTACCGTGGAAATGGGTAGTTTCTATCTGGATATTATTAAAGATCGACAATACACCACCAAAACCGACAGTATGGCCAGACGTTCGGCGCAAACTGCTATGTATCATATTAGTGAAGCGTTAGTGCGCTGGTTAGCGCCGATTTTGAGTTTTACCGCGGAAGAAATTTGGCAATACATGCCAGCACCACGTGCAGAGTCAGTGTTCTTGTCGACCTGGTATAAAGATTTGGCGCCGCTGGCTGCTACTGCCAGTATGAATCAGGAATATTGGGATAAGATCCAGCAAATTCGCGCGGCGGTTAACAAGGAATTGGAAAACCAGCGTAATGCGGGTGCGATCGGTTCACCGCTGGAAGCCGATGTATTGTTGTATGCGGAACCCGCTTTGAAAGCACAGCTTGATTTGTTACAAAATGAATTACGTTTTGTATTAATTACCTCGGCGGCAGAAGTGCAGTTGATGGATAAGGCACAGACGGATTTGGCGCCTACCGAAGTGCAAGGCTTGTGGGTTAAAGTCACACCGTTAACGTATCAAAAATGCGAACGCTGCTGGCACCGGTTACCTGATGTAGGCCAACATAAAGAATACGAAACTTTATGCGGTCGGTGTATCGTGAATGTGTTTGGAGAAGGCGAAGTACGAGATTTTGCGTAATGGTGCCACTCTGTCATTCCCGCGCAGGCGGGAATCCATTGTGAACATTGCAGCGGGGACGCTGCGCGGGAATGACAGTAGTGTGATTTTAAAGGAGAGCAAAACATTGTTTAAGCCATTCACCCAATCCGGAGGCCGCTGGCTTTGGTTGACCTTGTTGGTCTTATTGCTGGACCGCGTTACCAAAGCTATGATCCTGCATACCATAAAATTACACGATGGCATACACATCACGCCCTATTACAATCTTATGCTCACCTATAATCGCGGTGCGGCGTTTAGTTTTTTAAGTAATGCCAAGGGTTGGCAAAGCTGGTTGTTTAGCGGTATTGCCAGCGTGGTCAGTATCGTATTGTTAGTCTGGTTATTTCGACTGAAACGCCGTCAATGGTGGGACAGCATCGCCATTGCCATGATACTCGCTGGCGCGCTGGGGAATTTGCTGGATAGATTTATTTACGGACATGTAATTGATTTTATCCAATGGCATTGGCATGAACTCTATTGGCCAGTATTTAATATTGCTGACGCATCCATCTGCATTGGTTCGACAATGTTAATATTGCAAGCTTTTTTCTTTAAGTTAACGAAGAAGAAATAATTTTTTCTACAAATGCTAGTAGCGTTTGCTGTAAAAAATCAAAATCCGGATTAAAAGTAAGTCGCACGCGTTCATGCTTCACCAGACCAGCTTTATTTAACGCATTCAAAATTTCATTTTGCCAAGTATTGTAAGTTCCGTAGAGAATTTTACCGCCTTCGCGCAAATTTTCCTGGATGTGGCTCGCTAAAGGATAATCACCGTTCTTACCATAGTGCGCATTATCCGGCGCGATTGGCAAAGCAATATGTGACATATCAATAATATTTAATGCTTGGTGCGCGGAAGGCCGTACGATGATGCGGCTATCAGGCAATTCTGGCGGTGCATTTTGATAAAGAATTAACTGGCTGGTCAATGAGGCAAAATGTTGGAAATATTGCAGCGTCGCGTTACTGCGTACCGTCTTATCATGTTCACTGATGACAATGAGTTGTGGCAAGGGCAATGGTCTGGTTTGCAATAATTTTTGGATAGCACGGCTGAGCGCATAAACTTGATAGGCTGAATTGTAAGTAAAAGAACAGTATTTGGCATAATCAATTTCTGCGGCTTTATGCATCCATAGGCGGCCTGACTTGGCAAGCAACCCAGCCAGTCGCGCGAGGGGCGATATTTTTATGGCGGGCGCCAGGGTGATAGCACCCGCAATATTGGGATAACTGCCATTTAGTAAATAATGCAGGGCCAGAGCGCCGCCGGTTGAGAAGCCAACCAGAAAGAGTTTATCTACGCTTTGCGCCAGACTGGTAACGCCATAATGTACTGCTTGCACCCAGTCTTGATAGGTTACGTTTAATAATGCGCCTGGTACCGTACCATGACCGGGCAGCAAAACACTGCGTACCAGCAAGCCCTTGGCTTGTAAGATTTCACCCAGATCCCGCATGACAAAGGGACAATCGTAAAGCCCATGTATCAGTAATGCGCCATACCGGGTTTTGTTTTTAGGTAAGTCAGCGGGTGTTAATTCAAACGGGGTATTCGCTTTAATAATGCGGTCAGCGTCTGCGCTTTCATTTAAATCTAATCGGGTATTTTCGATCAGGGTTTTGCATTGGGAAATATAATCGTTAAACGGCAAATCCATGTTACTGATGGGATAAGGTAAGCCTGGGTCTATGAATAATTTGTTATTTTGTGGAATCATCAGTTTGGTTTATAATGCCATATTACATTAGAAGACATCAGATTATGCGATATTTACCCATTCAAGTAATAGTATTTTTTTCCGGATGGTACAGCACGCTGGCTTTGGCGGTGCGCCCAGGTATTGGCGGCGTAGCCAATAATTTAATGGACCCGGTCAACATGTTTGCCAATTTCATCGGTTCGGGGTCTATTGTCGTGGGGATTGCTTTTTTATTGGCTGCATTTGTTAAATATAACCAACACAAACGTAATGAAATGGCGGCCCCTATTAGTACGGTGATATTTTTATTTATTGCGGGTTTGCTGCTGTTAGCGATACCATTTGCTTATAAACTTACTCAATCAGGCGTGCCAGTCCATTTTTAAAAACATGCTGCGATTATATTTTTTAATAATATTTGTTGTGCTTTCCTTGACGGGATGTAATCCCGCGCCGGTAAATTATGATGAATTGATGACCCACCCCGATATGCTGGGCAAAGCGATGATGCATTGTCGTATGGATAATTTCACCGGCGTGAATTGTCAAACCATACAGCGCGCGGAAAGTGATTTTACTGAGTTGGTGAATGAACGGGCCAGTGATCCTGTCGCGTTTGGGAAAAAGATACTGGCGGCGGAGACGAGTATGGGTGAGGCGGAAGCACAGTATCATAAAACCAAATTGGCTGCGGACAAGCAGAAATATGCGGAAGCAAAATTGAAAGTTGATGTATTGCTGGCGGTGTTAAAGGCTACGTTTACGGAATCGTTGTAAGCCTGTCATTAAACATTCTGTCATTCCTGCCTGCGCGGGAATGACAGTATTGGAAATGGCAGGTGAGGGGTGAATCCAACTACCGACGATACGGAAAATTATCGGTGATACGGATGATTGTGAAGAATACTAAACGCCCGATAAATTTGTTCCGCTACCAAAATACGAACTAATGGATGCGGCAGGGTCAACGCCGACAACGACCATTTTTGCTGAGCTTTGCGCAGACAAGCAGTCGCCAATCCATCCGGCCCACCCACTAAAATATCCACATTGCGATTTTCATCACGCCAGTTTTGCATGGCATGCGCCAATTGTTCCGTTGTAAACGATTTTCCTTTCACATCCAGCGCGATCACCAGACTGCCAGGATGAATAGCCTGCAAAATTTTTTCACCTTCTTTTTCAGTGATGCGAGCGATGTTAGTTTGTTTCAAGCGTTTTTCAGCGGGAATTTCCAGTAAGTGTAACGCAAAGCCTGGCGGCAAGCGTTTGGCGTATTCAAGATACCCGGTTTCAACCCAGGTTGGCATTTTGGTACCGACAGCAATCAGACGCAGCTTCATTAGCGTGATAGTTCGCGCTGCATTTGCACCGGTTCCCATAAATCTTCAAGATTATAAAATTCGCGGGCTGAGGGTTGCATCACATGGATGACTACATCACCCATATCAACAATGATCCATTCACCTTCATGCTGGCCTTCAAAATTAAGATAATTGACCCGCTGTTTTTTAGCTTCGGTAATGACGTTTTCAGCCAGGGATTTTACGTGGCGAGTGGAGCGGCCGGTGCAGATGATCATGGTATCAGCGATAGTGGTTATTTCTCGGACATCAATGATGATTAGGTCAATTGCTTTTAAGTCGTTTAGAGCGTTTACAGCGAGGTCTTGCAGGTTTGCTGTAGCCATTCGCATTCCTTTTGGTGGAGTGATATTAAAATTATAATCTACTTATACTATATGTGCCATGCTGTTTAATGTAGTCGTAGACACTATTTGGCAACAGGAAGCGTGGGTTCAAACCCATAGCGAATTGATTACGTATGTAGGTGGAGGAAATTTCCAGCGGCGTCACCGGATGCAGGAGTATGCAGCCGCCTTGCTGTTTATGCAGGTCGGTGTGGTTTTCGGTCAGGCGGTTCTTAATCAAATCCGCGACTATGCCGGTTTGAGGTAATTGATATTGGGGCCTATGGGCTACCAGCAAATGCGCCAGCTTCAGGATTTCTTCCCATTTATTCCAGCTGGGAAAATTGAGCAGGGCGTCTATGCCCATGATCAGGCAAAGTGGCGTATTAGGCAGTTTTTTATGGAGAACCTTAAGTGTATCAATGGTATAGGAAGGCCCTTTGCGGCTGATTTCGCAGTTATCCACGCGCAGGGCGGGTTCTCCGGCGATGGCTTTTTTTACCATGGCCAGACGCTGTTCAGGGCTAGCTACGGGCAGTTTACGGTGTACGGGCTGATAGGCAGGGATAAAACGCACATGGCTTAAATCGAGGGCTTGATACAGTTCAAGGGCCATGCGCAAATGCCCAAAATGGATGGGGTCAAAGGTGCCACCTAGGATTCCTATGGGCTTTTGTAGGTCGCGCATGGTTTTAGCTCCACCCCTCACCCGCCGCCTGCGGCGTCGACCTCTCCCACAAGGGGAGAGGTGAAGTGCTAGGGGTTTAATTTTTTATTATATCATTACCCGACATTTTCAAGGTTAATTGCTGCAGTGCGTCCCAGGTATTGCCTGGTGTGGCGCCTTTGATGATCCGGTCTATGCGTGAGCAATCAGACAGCATGTCGCGGCACTGGGGCAAGGGGTGCTTTTGTAAAAAATGGCGTACATTGGGTTGGCGTTTTTCCCAGATACGGTATTTGCTAAATAAGGTAGCTAGCGCTGTACCTTTTTGTAATTGTTTTTGTAATTCCGCCAGCGTCCGTAATTCGCGTGCCAGTGCCCACAACACGAGGACGGGTTCCGCCGCTTCACCTTGT
The DNA here is from genome assembly GCA_040389045.1 of Pseudomonadota bacterium. Lineage (GTDB taxonomy): Bacteria > Pseudomonadota > Gammaproteobacteria > DSM-16500 > DSM-16500 > UBA5158. Next base: position 28,134 of record JAZKAT010000051.1, read on the forward strand.
AAATGCTGGAGTATGCGTAAGCTGCGTTCGCCATCGCCAAGTAATGCACTGTCCACCAAATTAAAAATATCAAAACGCGCACTGTCCGTTACCGCGCTGGTAATCGTATCAACGTCAATGACTGTACCCGTGTCCAATAATAATAATTTTTCGATTTCTTGCGCGGCCGCTAATAAATTCCCTTCAATTTGCAGTGCTAACAAGCTAGCGGCATCAGCAGTCATGGTTAAACCGGCTTTTTTGGCGCGCTGCATGATCCAGCCCGGAAGCTGAGCGGTGGCGATTGGCCAGATGGGTAAAGTGACACCAATTTTATCTAACGCTTTATACCAGGTAGTTTGTTCCGTTTTACTATCCAGTTTATTGGCGGTGATCAGTAACAACGTATCCGCGGGAAACTGGGCGCTGATTTCTTTTAATATTTTATTGGCGGCGGGATTGGGTTTGGTATCCGCCAGATGTAATTCAATCAACCGTTTATTCGCAAAGAGTGAGCGCGCATAAATTTCGGTATGCAGTAATTTTCCCCAGTCGGTGCCGCTATCAATTGATAGTGAAATGCGTTCGTCAAAACCCGCTTTGCGGGCGGCGCAGCGCAGCAGATCAACCGCTTCTTTAACCAGCAATAATTCGTCGCTATGAATAAGATACAGTGGCGCCAGGTTTTTATTTATTTGTTGTTCGAATTGCGGGTAAGTGATTTTCATGGGGTAACCGCCATCACATGCTCGGTCGCGGTTCGCGAAGCAAGTCTATTTAACAGATCAAAGACGATGTCCTGGCGCATTTGGTGGTATAAATTATTTTGTTCATTGCTGCCACCAAGGATTTGGTCTGCTTGCACCGTCAAGGCCTGGGTGTCAGTCACCGTTTGTGGTGGGATTAAAACTTTACCCGTGGGCGTTGTGACTTGAAAAACCACTGATAATAACAAATTATATTGGCGGGTTTGCTGGGTGCCACCTACGCTTAATAATTGCTGAGTGGTTTTTTCACTGAGGATGTCCAGCACGGTAGCGGCTTGTTGTGGGGTATCAGTCAGTTGTACATCAGCAGCTTTCAAACCCTGGCGCAGATTGCGCGCCAGTTCGCCGTAAGGCTGTGGTGATTGTAAATATAAGCGTTTCAACGGTGGCGCTAAAGTGATTTCACCGCGCAAGTGAAAGCCGCAGCTGGCGAGTATAGTTAAGCAAAACAGCATAACGATTATTCGCAGGCGGGTGCGCATTAACTTTCTCCAGTCACAATATTAATTAACTTGCCTGGCACGGTAATAATTTTTTTAACCGTTTTATCAATCATGGCTTGTTGAACTTTTGCATCGTTGAGTGCGAGTTCTTCAATGGTTTTGACCGCGGCGTTGGCAGGCGCTTTGATGCGACTGCGTAACTTGCCATTAATTTGAATGACTAATTCAACATGATCGGCTTTTAAGGAAGTGGCATTGCCTTTAGGCCATGGCGCATTGATGATGACACCTTCATAACTTAAATCATGCCAAAGTTGATGCGTGATGTGGGGTGCGATAGGCGCGAGCAAACGCAGTAGAATGCTCATGCCTTTATGCAAAATCAGGGGTTTCACATTGTTTTCGCCCGCGGCCGCGTCCGGAATTTTCGCCAGCAGGTTCAGCAGCTTCATGCAGCCCGAGACGACGGTATTAAATTGTAAACGCTCATAATCGTATTTAGCTTGTTCGAGTATGTCAAAAATTTGCCGTAAAATATCACGCTGGTTGGCCGGTGTGTTATCCCAATCAATATCCGCCGCTTTTTTCATGGCGTTTTCCGTTTTGATATCTTCACGGTGTTCATAAGCCAGTGTCCACAAGCGTTTTAAAAAGCGGTGCGAACCTTCCACGCCACTGTCAGACCACTCCAGACTTTGTTCCGGTGGCGCGGCGAACATAGTGAATAAGCGCACAGTGTCAGTGCCATAAGTATCAATTAACAGTTGCGGGTCAACTGTATTTCCTTTTGATTTCGACATTTTCACGCCCTGGTTTAACACCATGCCTTGTGTCAGCAAACGGATGAAAGGTTCATCACTGTTTAACAAGCCTTCGTCGCGCATTAATTTATGGATGAAACGCGAGTAGAGTAAATGCATGACCGCATGTTCAATACCACCCACATACTGATCGACTGGTACCCAATAATTAACGCGGCCATCCAGCATGGCAGTGTCTTGTTTCTTACAAGCGAAACGCGCGTAATACCAGGAGGATTCAAAAAAAGTATCAAAAGTGTCGGTTTCACGTTGGGCGGGTTTGCCGCACTGTGGACAAGTCGTGTTAAGAAATTCCGGCATGGTTTTTAATGGCGAAATTGCGCCATCGAAATTTACATTTTCTGGTAAGACTACCGGTAAATCCACTGCCGCGACTGCACCGCAATCACCACAATTAATAATGGGCACTGGTGTGCCCCAATAACGTTGCCGTGACACACTCCAGTCGCGCAAGCGGTAATGGATTTTGCTGACGGCAGCGCCTTGTGAAACCAGCAGCGCCGTGATTTGCTGCGCGGCGGTTTTTGAATCCAGCCCATCAAATTGTTGGGAGGCAATCAGTTTTCCAGAGTCGACAAACGCGCTTTTGGTGTAATCCCAGGTATCCTTGAGGGGGGTGATGACGGGTTTGATCGTTAAATCATATTGTTTTGCAAATTCATAATCCCGCTGATCATGCGCGGGTACTGCCATGATGGCGCCGGAGCCATACTCCATCAACACAAAATTAGCCACATAGACGGGAAGTTTTTGCTGAGTGATGGGGTGGATGGCAGAAAAGTCAGTCAGCACGCCTTTTTTAGCGAGCACTGCCAGATCGGCTTCCGATACTTTGACATTGCGGCACTCTTCCAGAAATTTTTGCAGCGCGGGATTTTTTTTGGCGGCGAGTTTGGCGAGTGGATGTTGGGGCGCCAGGGCGATATAAGTTACGCCAAACAAGGTATCAACGCGCGTGGTAAAAATAGTTAACTTTTCATTACTGTCAGTTAAAGCAAATTGTATTTCCGCGCCTTCAGAGCGGCCAATCCAGTTTCTTTGCATGGCTTTGACTTGCTCAGGCCAATGTTCCAGTTTATCCAGGTCATTCAGTAACTGGTCGGCGTAGTCGGTAATTTTTAAAAACCATTGTGGTACTTCGCGGCGCTCAACTAAAGCACCCGAACGCCAGCCACGGCCATTCACTACTTGTTCATTGGCGAGAATAGTATTGTCAACCGGGTCCCAATTTACTTCAGCGCTTTTTTTATAAACCAAACCTTTTTCATACAAGCGCAGAAAAAACCATTGTTCCCAGCGGTAATAAGCAGGATCACAAGTGGTAATTTCACGGCTCCAGTCAAAGGAAAAACCCAGGCGTTTAAATTGATTACGCATGTAATCAATATTTTTGTAAGTCCATTCCGCCGGTGGCACATGATGTTTAATGGCGGCATTTTCAGCGGGTAAACCAAACGCATCCCAGCCCATAGGATGCAAAACATTTTTACCTAGCATGCGCTGGTAGCGGGCGATGACATCACCAATCGTATAATTACGGACATGGCCCATGTGCAAATAACCGCTAGGATAAGGGAACATGGATAAGCAATAAAATTTCTCTTTGCTTAAATCTTCAGTGGCTTGGAAAACACTGCGTTCATCCCAGTAAGTTTGGGCATTTTTTTCGATTTCTTGAGGCTTATACTGCTCTTCCATAGGTATGTGATGTCTCGAAAATATTCTGGTGGACTAGGATACCGCAACTGTCGCTAATAGCAAACAGCCGCGGTTTGCAGGGTTAGCTGCGGTTGCGACGGTTGTTGAAAACCGCCCTGAATAACATGACTGTTACGGCGAGTAACAAGGGGTCCATACCAAAGAGTTGCCAGGGAGTGGCGCCCATATAGGGGCGTATCGTGGCGGTTAATACATAAGGCACAAACGGTGGGGCAATATCGGTGATTTTGCCTTTTTGATTAATGAAGGCGGTCAGCCCGTCATTGCTGACAAATAACAAGGGCTTAGCCAGTTCCAGCGAGCGCATTTGTGCCATTTGTAAATGCTGGGCTTGCGCGATGGAATGCCCAAACCAGGCATCATCGCTGACGGTTAACAAAAATCCACTGTCTATGCGGCGATTGACTTGTTCTGGGAAAGCAATTTCATAACAAATAAAGGCGGAAATATTGATGCCCGATGCTGACAATTGTTCGGCGTTGGCAGGCCCTGGGAGAAAGTTAGACATAGGTATATCAAAGTGCGAGAGTAATCTTTTAAGGTATCTGGCGAGGGGGGTGTATTCACCGAAGGGCACCAATCGATGTTTTATGTAGACGGTTTGATCTTGACCTACCGTAATAATGGTATTGTAGTAATCTTCCGAAAATCCCGCCCGTGCCGGTATGCCAGTTATCAATGTCGCATGGTGCAACTGGGCTTCATAGTTTAGATTATTGACTATCTTGGTAGCCGCGGGCAGTGGCACTGGAATCGCACCCTCTGGCCAAATGATGATATTGCTGTCCCAATGGTTGTTGGTCAGTCCATTATAACGGTCCAGGGTAGGACGCACTGCTTCTGGCGACCACTTGACTTGTTGTGGAATATTGCCTTGTACCAGACTGATTTTAAGTGGGTGGCCAAAGGGATGCGACCAGTTTACCAGCAACACCAGACCGCCGATAATCCACATGATGATAACAAACAATAAACTTTTAATGACGCGTCGGTTTTGCTGTTGCTGATATAAAAAAATGCAGTTCACCAGTAAACTTGAAGTCAACAACACTGCTAGCGATACACCATAAATACTTAGCAGTGGCGCATAGCCGCGCAACCAGCTATTCATTTGACTGTAACCTAAGGATAGCCAGGGGAAACCAGAGAACGCCCAACTGCGGCTCCATTCCAAAATGATCCAGTAAGCGGGGAAAGCCAGGACAATTTTATTGGAATTCACGGCGGGGAAGTATCGACCGAGAAAAAAGCCAGTGATTGCTGGAAATAATGCAAGTATGGCGACAAAACCTAGCGTGATAAAACCCGACAGCCAGATAGGCGCGCCACCAAAAGTATGAATACTGATATAAACCCAATAAACACCGCTGCCGAACAACCCTAAACCATAAAGAAAACCGCGCCAAAATGCGCGTTGCTGCGATACATACAGCCATTCACCCAATATTAACGCGGTGGAAATAATCGCCAGCGGATAAATGTTGAAGGGTGCGAACGCCAGTGTCAATAATGCGCCAGCGCCAAGTGCGATCGTATCTCCAACGGCTCCTGCGGTGAAAAGACTTTTCCATTTCATAATTGGGTCACGTTTCGATTTAAGATTGTCCAGTGTAGCGATAGCATGGTCGTCCCGCAATTCTTTGTTAGAGTTTATTTTTCTTGACTGTCTATAAATTTTTGATAACTTGATCTGTTCGCGTTTGTTGCCCGCTTCAGATTACATCACATTCTATGCGGGATGTTTTTTTATACAAAAAATTACAAGAAAAATTTACCAAGGGGTTGTGCAATGCAAGCTTACTTAAAACGATTAATAATCAGTTTGTTTTTGTCGGTCATGATAATTACACCTGTTCTAGCCGATCCTGCCGCAGACCCAAATGCCCGAGTGCAAAACCTGGAACAACAAATTTCCCAGATGCAGATGGAATTGGATGTGCTAAAAAAAGAAGTCAATCCGCCGCATAAAAAACACACGCGACATAACAGTAATTCCGTGCAAATGTCGCCGAATTTACTGGCACAGACGCCAGCGCCAGAGGGCACCTTACCAGCTAGCACTACGGCGACGACTACCCAATCAGTAGTGCCTACGTTCACCAATGCTTACATTGGCAATCCGCAATCTTTTCCGATTGACTTGGATGTGCCGGGACGATCCTTTGTGTCTACCGGTCCATATATCGGTGTGCCATTGTTATATTCCGGCGGCAATTTGATTATTAACAGCCCTAGCGTGAATGAAGATGTAACTTTGCTGAATATGCGTAAAGCGATACGCATGCGCTTGAACGCCTTGGGCCGTCCGCATGAAGATGGCCATTCCCATTTGTTATTAAGCGGTATCATTGAAGGCCAGGTGAGTTACACCGACCCGGGTAATGGGCCGACGAATTCGGATATTACGCTGTCAACGGCGGAATTAGATGGTTATTTGTTAGGGCCTAGTGATTGGTTGTCAGGTTTGTTCGCGTTTGCTTATGATGAACGTTCCGGGCCTAGCGAAGGTTCATTAAATAATAATGCGCGGGTATTAAATTCGCGGGTTTTTCTCAGCAAAGCTTTTATCACCGTGGGTAATTTTATTGAATCACCCATTTACGGCACGATTGGACAATTGTATGTGCCCTTTGGTACTTACAGCAGCAACATGATTAGCAGTCCTTTGACGCAAATTTTAGGTCGTACCAAAGCGCGCGCCATTGTGTTGGGCTTCCAGCAGCGGGGTGATAATGCCTTGTATGCCGCAGGATATATTTTTAAGAGTGATACTTACACGGGTTCGACGAATCGTGTTAACAATGGTGGTTTTAACATTGGTTACCGATTTGCTGCTATCGGCATGAATGGTGATGTAGGCGGCGGTGTGATCGCGAATATCGCTGATTCATTACATATGCAGGATAATGGTTTTTCATCACCTTACTTTGGTGGTTTTGGTTCGGTTGGCAATGGTAATGAGCAAATTGCGCATCGTGTGCCCGCGATGAACGTCAGAGGTATGGTGGCGCTTGGCAGTTCGATCGACTTACTGGGTGAATATATTGGCGCGATCAATTCATTTAGCGAAAATGATTTAACGTTTAATTCCCATGGCGCGAAACCGAAAGCCATCAATTTGGAAGGCGCTTACACGTTCGAAGCATTTGGCAGACCGACTTCTATAGCTTTAGGTTATGGAAAATCCTGGGATGGCCTGGCGTTGAATTTGGCGATGCAACGGTTTTCCGTGGAATTTAACACCTCCTGGTGGAAAGACACTTTGCAAAGTCTGGAATTTCGCCATGACCAGAATTATGCGGAAAGCAGTTATTCAACGGGCACCAGCACCAATCCAACCGTTCCGCTGTTTGGTACGGGTAAACCAGACAATATGGTGACTGCGCAGTTTGATATGTACTTCTAGGATTAGCATGAAATTTATTTGTGTGTTTTGTGGGACTAGCGAGCGGGGTGCTTTAAAGTATACCGCTCTCGCGCAAAAAATTGCTGAAACTCTGGTTGCCAATGGTTTTGGTTTAGTGTGTGGCGGCGCAAATGTAGGATTAATGAAAGTATTAACGGATCATGTGCTTTCGGCAGGGGGAGAAGTGATTGGTGTGTTGACGCCTGAGTTACAAAAACTGGGTGTAGTGCATGCTGATATCAAAACAGAAAATCTTCATGTAGAGCAAACTTATGCCGCGCGTAAGTCTAAAATGTCGCAATTGTCATCGGGCTTTATTGCTTTGCCGGGTGGTCTTGGTACCGTGGATGAATTAACTGAAATAGCTATTTATAATCAATTCGCGAGTTATAAACATTATTCAGATAACCCGGTTAAGCCCTGTGCGGTCATGAACCCAGATGGTTTTTATGATGGCTTCGCCATGCAATTAAAGCGCTGCCTTGACGAAAAGTTTATGACGCAACAACATTTGGATTTACTGTTATTTACTGATGATCCAGTAGAGTCAGTAGAGCATATTGTTAAATTCAAAGGGCATACGCCGGATGATGCGCGGTGGTGGGAACTGACCTGAACTAGATTTTTGATTTACAAATTTGCTAGCGCGGCCAAATAATTTTGTTCATCGGGCATGGTATTGCGTTCCTGTGCTTCCCAGAGTACTTCTGACAAACAATACATCATGGCGTGTTCTACTTTTAAAGTGTCGGCAAGTTTGCAGCGTAAATTGGTATAAATAGTTTTGATGCCGGGCGGGCGGTCAGTAGCGACTTGTTCGCGTATCGCCAGATGCAAACTCATATGCAAAAACGGATTTTCCGCACCAAAGTTTTCTTCCTGAAAAGAAGCGGGATCATCCAGGATGGCGTGATATTCAGAATGTTCCAGCATGATATCAAGTAATTGCGCTTCCAGCGTTGCAAGCGGGAGTTTGTGCTGATGCTTGCGCCAGGCTTCAAAAAAAACTTTGCGCATTTCGCCGCGGTCGTTTGAGTACATAGTTTATTCCGGTAATAAAAAAATATTATAAAGTAATTTAATGACCATGGCACATAGAATGTGGGTTGAGTGGAAAATGTGCCGCGCTCAGAATGTGGTGGGTGGGGTGGAATGGGAGGAGAAAGTAGGTTGGGCTGAGCGCAGCGAAGCCCAACAGTTTTTGGGTTGTTGAAGGGAAAGGCTGTTGGGCTTCGCTGCGCTCAGCACCAACCTACGTCCTTGCCAACCAAAAGAAAATTATTCAACCTACGTCTTATGCTTAAATTCACATAAATCATTGATCAGGCAGGTTGGGCAATGGGGTTTGCGGGCGGTGCAGACGTAGCGGCCGTGCAGGATTAACCAGTGATGGGCATTCAATAAATACTTTTTGGGGATGGCTTTCAGCAACTGATCTTCCACCCCCCGCGGCGTTTTACTCTTGGCAAGGCCAATGCGGTTTGCCACCCTGAATATATGCGTATCCACCGCCATGGTGGGTTCTCTAAAGCAAGTGTTCAAAATCACATTAGCGGTTTTACGGCCCACACCGGCCAATTCTTCCAAATCTTTACGGTTGTCTGGCACTTTAGAATGATGCTTATCAATCAATAGCTGGCAAGTCTTCAGTATATTAGTCGCTTTACTATTGAACAGGCCTATGGTTTTAATATATTTTTTCAAGCCGGTCTCACCTAATGCCAGTATTTTCTCAGGGGTATTGGCAATCGGATATAATAGCGCCGTGGCTTTATTCACCGAAGCATCGGTTGCCTGCGCGGACAAAATAACGGCAATTAATAATTCAAAATGGCTACGGTAAACCAATTCAGTTGTGGGTTCCGGGTCAGCTTTTTCAAAGCGGGAAAAAATTTCGTTAATTTTAATTTTATTCATAGCACACACAAATTAGTGGGTAATAACTGGAGGGTATAATATAATGCCACTCCAATGTGTTTAGATAAAGGTAAGTTGCTATGTCGGTTAATCCGTATTTGAGTGTGGTGATACCCGTTCATAATGAACAGGAATGTTTAGAAGAATTATACCAGCGTTTGACCGCAGCCCTGGATAATATTGGCAAGCCCTATGAAATTATTTTAACAAATGACGGTAGCACCGATAAATCTTCGGAAATTTTAAAACAATTGCATGAACGCCGTCCGGATCAAATACGCGTTATCGAATTCAATGGTAATTTTGGTCAGCATATGGCGATCATGGCGGGTTTTGAACGCGTGCGCGGTGAAATTGTTATTACCATGGATGCGGATTTGCAAAACCCACCGGAAGAAATCGCTAAACTGGTAGCTGCTATGGAAGCTGGCCATGACGTAGTCAATACACATAGATTAGAGCGCCAGGATAGCTGGTGGCGTTTATTTGTATCGCGCGCCCACAATAAAATCCGCGCCTGGATGATGCCAAAATTAAAAATGCAGGATGAAGGTTGTATGTTACGGGCTTATAGCCGGAATATTGTTGACCTTATGGTGTCGACCGGAGAAGCCACCACGTTTATACCTGCGCTGGCATTAAATTATGCGTCAAACCCAACCGAAGTGGGCGTTGCGCATGCGGAGCGTTCAGCCGGTGATTCAAGTTACAGTTTTTATGGCTTGATTCGTTACAACTTTGATTTAGTGACCGGGTTTTCCGTAGTGCCATTACAAATGGTAACGATGATGGGCATGGCGATTTCATTTTGCAGTTTTATGTTTGTGATGTATTTATTTGTACGCCGGATAATTGTCGGGCCGGAAGTTGAAGGGGTGTTTACCTTATTCGCGATCCTGTTTTTCCTGATTGGGATTTTGTTATTGGCGCTGGGAGTTATTGGGGAATATATAGGCCGGATTTATCAGGAAGTGCGTAAGAGACCACGTTTTGTAGTAAGGCATGTGTTGGAGCAGGATGCGGCAAGGGTTAGGGCTAGTGAAACGGTTTAGGGTATTTGTCATTCCCGCGTAGGCGGGAATCCATTGTGAGCGACAAGGAATGGATTCCCGCCTGCGCGGGAATGACAGGTGTGTCAATGCGCAGTTGCAGGTGCGCCAGCGGCAGGTGCTTCAGCAGGCTTAGCAGTTGGTGCTGCCCCATCGGTTTTCGGTAAGACAAAAGGTGGGATTTGGTCCGCGGTCAGCAAACCATCAGCTGCTGGGATCGTGGTATCGATTTGAACCGAAGAACTGGCAGCGGCGAAGCTGTTGCCACTCAAACAAAGCATACAGACTATTATTCCAAGATATTTTGTTAAAGTTTCCATAATCCTTCCTCTTTAATTTTGTTCAATGGTATATAACAAATCCGCGCCATTATCTATCGTACTCGTTTCCGTTTGTACCGACCAGTGCTTATTAAATTTATACCGTAAGTTAAACACGCTGACCGGCGTGGAATTGAATAAACTCACACTGTAATGCACATAGAGTTTTTTCGAAAGCGCTTTGCCTAACACTAATGAAGTGGCACCTGTGCTATCCCCGCTGTTGGGATTAAAAGTCTGCACGGTTTGAACATTCATTTCCGCCAGGCCCAACTTGTCTTGAAGTTTTTTGGTGATAGATGCCAGTTGCGATGCGCCATTGCCGCCTAACCCCAAGGCGGAAGCGGCATTTAAGATTGCCATACTGTCTTTTCGGGAAGCCTGGGAGCGGGGAATTCCCAATACCAGATACGATAAAATATCATCCTGACTCAAGTTCGCTGGAACTGAATAGAGAGTAACTGCAGGTTTATGCATGGTCCCTAAAATTTGAATGCCAGCCGTTATCGTGCCAGAACCTATCATATTGCTGGAATTGTTCGCCATAGTGTTAGGTGTAGTAATTTCACGGCTGGCTTTGATGTTTAAGCCTGGGTTGGTTAATAAGCCGCCGGTGTAAGTCAATTTACCCATTTGAATAGTTAGCGCTTGTCCATACGCATGGTAAGTACCCCCAAGGGTAAACAATGAACCCACCGCGGTTGCCGGTGAGTCAGAGCCGGCATGGATGGTTAACTGGCCGCCTAAAGTTGTTTCAATATCTTGATAACGCAGTTGGATGTGATTTTCTAATTGCACCGCGACTTGCAAATTAGGCATGGCTTTCAGTGAAGTAGTGGGGGGCGGCGTAGGCGCGGGTGTTTTGCCCACAAAAATAATTTCTTCGGGTAAAGTGACGGTCTGGCGAAAATCTTTAGGGGTGATTTTAGCATCCGGTATCGCAAGATTCCCGTCAATGGAAACTTTAAAATTATTATAATGTAATTTGAGATCGGGGTTGGCATGAATTTTATATTCCGACAAATCAACGATCAATAATTTGGTGCCATGTAATTGTAACTCAGTAGCGTAATCCGCACTGTTAAAATTGGTTGAACCTTGCAGTTGGGCGTTACCTTCGCCTAACTGAAAACTACCTTGATAAGTGGCTTGTCTGGCGGTGTCAGCAATTAAGCGCAGCGTGATATTTTTGAAATCAACGCCAAGTTTTGGCACGCCGATATTACCATTGCTAAGCGTTAATTCACCCTTGATATCAGGTTTAGCGAAAGTACCATTCACATTCAACTTGCCTAGCAGGGTGCCATGTAAATGATTGACTTCACGCACATAGGGTTTAAGTATGGCTAAATCAGGAAAATGAATCGCTACTTGCCCAAGGAGAGGTGCGGTTCGGTAATTTTCAAAGGTTATATTGGCAGGTAAAGTGAATTGCGCTTCAATATAAGGTTTTTGCGCGATAGCGATAGTTAACGCTGTCACCAGGTTTTGCTGTTCTCTATGCGTTTTGCCGTTAATGCTCAAATCAATTTTCGCAATCGCATGGTCATGAATATTGATGCCCTGACCGTTTAGGGTCACCGCAAAAGGTATTTCCGGTTTAACCGAAAAATTGATGTTACCCGCTAGCCGTTTGATGGTTTGATTTGCCAGCGCAATTTGCGCCGCTTGAAAATCTGCGAGCAAAGTAGGGTGATCACGTGGCCCGCGTAGCGAACCCTGGCTGCTGAAACTGCCTTGGCCATCGGGAATAAACATGGCTAAATCAGGAAATTGAATATTCCAATTGATATTCCAAACGTCAGTGACGGAACCATTGAAATTAATATTTGCCTTGCCATTCGTTAAGTTACCTTGCTTGATGGTGAATTGGTGGTTTTTTAATACCACATTGATATCGCCATTCAAAGGAGAATTTCTTAAGGTACCGCGCAGATTTTGCAATTGAAATAATACATCAGGGCCGGTTTGCTGGTTACCGATATTGCCTTGGCTCTTGAGTGCAAAGGTAACATCACCCGGCCATTCCGCCCACTGCAAACCAGGATTGATATGTTCACCGGTTAAGAGGATAGACCAATTCGTTTTTGCGCCAAACCATAAAGTAATATTGCCATTGACTTCACCGCCCAGGGTTTTCGCATAAATGATGGCATTGTTAGCCGTGGTTTTTTGCAAATTAATTTCAGCGAATTGAATAGCGGGTTGTTGTCCGGAAATGAAGTTGAAGTTTTCTATCACTAATTCTTGAATGTTAAGGCGTTTGAGTATGGCCAGTTTTTTGAAATCAAAATCATTGTCAGTCGATTTCGCCGCATGCAGTTTCAGCGTAAAATCCTGTGTTTGTAACTTTTCAATCACGACTTTTTTAGCTAATAATTTTAAATCCCAGGCCAGGTTGAGTGAATTGATAGTCAGTTCTGCCGTGGCACTGTGATAATTCACATCGCGCAGGGTAAATTCCGAGAGTAATTTCCCCCGCGCGTAACCGATATGCAATTGCCCTTGCGAAAATAGCGCCAGCGTATTTAAGGAAATTTTTAACCCTGGTGTGGTGAACCCTAAAAAATATACGCAAACTAACAAGCCGGTTAAAAAAATCAGCGCGATTTTTACGGAACTTTTCAGGATAGCTGTGATCACAAGTCAGGTCCCAAACTAAATTCAAAATCAAAATGCTCTGGCTTACCCTGCAATTTGCCATAGCCAATATAACCCTTAATCGGCCCTATAGGCGTTGCATAAATAAGGCCTACACCTCTGCCATAACCCATGGCCGCGTTAATATGATTATCCGCGGTACCAATGTCATAAAAAATCGCGCCGCTTAATTTACCAAACAAGCGATGCTGCAATTCGATACTGCCAGTTTTCAGGTAACGTCCGGGACCAAAATAAGTGGTAGGAAAGCCGCGCACACTATCCAGACCACCCGCATAAAATTGCAGAGAAACAGGCAACAGGTTTACGTCTCTCACCGTGGTATAACCGAATTCACCACGTAATAATACCCGACTTAGTTCGGTAGGGCTAAAAATGTATTTACCTTTTAAATCGGATTGTAAAAACGTGACATTGGAAATCACCGCGGTACTGGCGCCGCGTAAGGTCAGATCTATTTTACTGCCATAGCGGGTATCGATTAAATCATCCGCATGGGTATGGGTCACATTAAAACTGGGATAAACTATCTGGCTATTATGTGAAGGCTTACCGGCTATATTATAATGTTCACTTAAGTAGGTTAAAGTTGGTGCCCATTTCCAATCGCCGTTCGTTTTGGTGAAGCCCACCCAAACACTTCTTGAATCACTGCCATCATTTTTGGGCAAAAAACGCTGGATATTGGCGCCAATAGTATATTGGTCGGTTAATGGATTAGCGCCCGGAATAATATATTGTGCCGCCAGACCACTTAATATGGCCGAGCCTTTCACTTGTAAATCGACTCTATGGCCCGTCTTAGTCAAATGCCTGAAGTTAGCACCTAACGAAGCGCGTACACCGGTAAACGTGCCATAACCTACACCGATGCTATATTGTCTGGCTTTGGTAGGCGTCAAACCAATGATAATCGGGACTTGATTATTGGTGGTGTCGTTCAACTCGGGATTAACGTTTATTTCTTGAAAATAATTACTGTTAGATAAATTCTGCTGGAATTTAATCAGCTTGGGACTGGAAAAGGGTTCACCGGATTTAAAACTTAAAAACCGTTGCAGGAAAGCTTCGGAAAAAGTGTTTTGCTGAAATGTTATCCGACCAAAATAAAATCGCGGCCCGGTATCCAGATGGACAATCACCACGGCATTGTAATTTTCCATGTTAATCTTGACTGTCTTGGTTTCAAAACTCGCTTTCAAATAACCTTGTTCATTGGCAGTTTGAAATAAAGCTTCTTTAGCTTGATCATATTTAGCCGCTTCAAAAACTTGTCCTGCTTTAATCGGGAAATTAATAAGCGCGTTATGTAACGCGGCATCCTCCGCGCCCGGTCCATGAATTTGTATATCAACATGAGCGATTCGTATCGGCGGTCCTGGCTCAATCACAAAGCGCGCAGTCCATTGATCACCCTGGTGATATAAACTAGGGTAGACTTCTGCTTTAAAGTAACCATAAGGTTCAATGGCGGCTTTGATATTTTTTGGCGCATTTTTATAAAAACGCTTGATGGCAGCGGGAGTGAGATGGGCACCGTATTCGGATTGGGCAATAAGTAGTCGGTCTTGTGCATTTTTCAAAGCAGCGCCTGGTAAACCGACAATGTCGGTATGCAATATATCAGCGGCTTGGCTAACTGGACTTGCCACTAAAGCACAAGAAAAGAAAACGAATACCATAATGTTTCGTAGCTGTTTCATCGGCACAGATTAGCATATATTGTGAGCAGTGCAAGCATTTACATTTACGATTATACTAAAGTGGCGTTTATTGAGTGGAATATTATGCAGGGACTTAAAATAGGTCATTTTACGCAACCCGAGCACGGTACCGGTGCTTCAGTCTTTTTGTTTGAAACTCCCGCAGTAGCTTCTTATTTTCTTAGTGGATCTTCACCCGCAAGCCATGAATTGGGTGCAATGGAATTAGCGGCCAATGTGACTCATATAAATGGTTTGGGATTGCTGGGTGGCAGTGCTTTTGGTTTGCCCGCGGTGGCGGGGATGATGCGTTGGTTAAATGAAAACCAAAGGGGTTGGAAAACCCCACACGGTATCGTCCCTATTGTTCCCGCCGCGGCCATCTATGATTTAGTGTTTAAACAGGCGCTACCGCCTGAACCGGACGATGTCTATGCCGCTTGTGTTGCCGCTACCGAAGATAATACCGAAGCAGGCAGGGTGGGTGCGGGCACTGGTGCGTCCGTGGGTAAGGTAGTACCTGATACCCAGCGCATGAGTGGCGGGCTTGGGCGGGCTGAATTTACCCTGGCTGACGGTGCCAGTGTGTTAGTTTATACGGTGGTGAATAGTGTAGGTGATGTGCGCGATACGCAGGGGAAAATTATCGCTGGCGCGCGCTTGCCCAATGGAAAATTTGCCGATTGTGAACAATGGTTGCTGAGCGGTCATCACGAACAACGTTTGCCATCCGCGGCCAATACCACACTGACCGCGATTTTTACCGACGCGAAATTTTCCAAAATAGAATTGCAGCGTATTGCCAAAATGGCCGTGGCGGGCATGGCCAGGGCTATTTCTCCCGCATTTACCCGTTATGATGGGGATATTATTTTTTGTATTTCATTAGGCGAGCGCGAAGCTAGCGAAGTGGTCGTAGGCGCGGTGTCAGTCATGCTGATCCAGCAAGCAATTATGAATGCAGTAAAAGATTCAGTGGTTTTATAAAGGATAACTATGCAAAACCGAGTGGCTTGTGTGCAAATGACATCGTCAACCGATGTTGCGGAAAATTTGCAAACCGCAAAAAAATATATTGAAGAAGCCGCGGCATCGGGCGCAAGTCTGGTGGTATTGCCGGAAATGTTTGCCATCATGGACAGTGATGCATTAAGCAAAGTGAAAGTCGCAGAACAACCCGGTGGTGGTTTGATTCAGGATTTTTTACGCAATGAAGCCCGGCGTAACAAAGTGTGGTTAGTGGGCGGCACTATACCTTTAGCCAGCGCGACTAACCCGGAAAAAATTCGCGCCGCGACCCTGGTGTTTGATGATAGCGGTGAATTGAAAGCACGTTATGACAAAATCCATTTGTTTGATGTGCAATTGCGTAATACGAATGAAAATTATATGGAATCAAAAACCACTGAGCCAGGCGATAAAGTTGTAGTGTTAGATACGCCGGTGGGTCGAGTGGGCTTAGCAGTTTGTTATGATGTACGTTTTCCTGAATTGTTTCGTCATTTGCAGGCGCAAGGCGCCGAAATCATCCTGTTGCCGACGGCGTTTACTTATACAACTGGCTTGTTGCATTGGGATGTATTAGTAAGAGCGCGCGCTATCGAAAATTTATGTTATATGGTGGCCGCTTGTCAGACTGGTAAACACGCTAATGGCCGCATGACTTACGGACACAGCATGATTGTTAATCCCTGGGGTGAAGTGAAAGTCTGCCTGCAGCAAGGCACGGGCATTATCGCGGACAATATTGATATTAATTATGTGCGTAGTTTGCGAGAAGATTTTCCGGTTTTGCGTCATCGAAAGTTATAACTAAATTCTTCATTTGCTGCGCTTTGCGAATATATATAAAGTGTTAGCCATTGCTTTATAATTAAGCAAGCCTAAAGTCGATATAAATTATGTTACAATGTAATATGAGGTAAAATCTGGCGGGATTGTCTATG
The DNA here is from genome assembly GCA_040389045.1 of Pseudomonadota bacterium. GTDB lineage: Bacteria > Pseudomonadota > Gammaproteobacteria > DSM-16500 > DSM-16500 > UBA5158. Next base: position 44,865 of record JAZKAT010000051.1, read on the forward strand.
ATAAATCACTCTAATCCACCCAATTTACATATTCTGGTTATTGATGATAATCCGGAAATTCAGAAAGATTTTATTAAAATTTTAAGAACAAATACCTTAGTCCATGATGAATTATCAAGTTTTGAAGATAAATTGTTCGGCGCAAAAGAAACTGCAACATTCAAATTACCGCGATTCCAAATTGATACTGCCTCTCAGGGATTAGAAGGCGTGGAAAAGATTAGCAAAGCAAAGCAGGAAGGCAATTCCTATTCGCTTGCTTTTGTCGATATACGTATGCCGCCAGGCTGGGATGGGGTTGAAACAATTAAGCGTATTTGGGAAATAGAACCCGATATGCAAATTGTGATTTGTACAGCCTATTCAGATTATACCTGGGAAGAAACCATCGACCATCTGGGTCAAAAAGAAAATTTACTTATTTTAAAAAAACCTTTTGATCATATTGCCGTACGTCAATTATCTTGTGCGCTCACTAAAAAATGGCAATTGTTACAAGACGCGCGTGAGCATACAAAATTTCTCGAAGATCGTATTGAAGAACGAACCAAATCATTAAAGCACTCGCTCTCTATCACGAGAGGTACACTTGAATCTTCAGCAGAATGTATTTTGGTGACAGATAACAATAATACTATTATTGATCACAATAATAATATTATTCAAATGTGCAATATTCCTTTGCACATTTTAGAAAAAAAAGATGTAGGAGCTTTGCTGGAATATATTTCACATCAAACAGAAAACTCCGCTGATTTTTTAAAATTTGTTGATGAATTAACTCTAAACCCTGAACTAACCAAAATTGGCAAGATAAAATTCAAAGATGCGCGTATATTTGAATATTACTCACAACCATATAAACTCGAAGACCAAATAGTTGGCCGTATTTGGAGTTTCCGCGATATTACTAAACGAGCTATGCTGGAAGAAAAGCTGCAACATCAAGTGTCACATGATTCATTAACAGGTCTACCGAATAGGCTTTTTTTAACTGAACGTATTCACCAATCTTTATTACGATCAAAGGTTGATAATTCCATATTTGGAATATTATTTTTTGATCTTGATCGATTTAAATTAGTTAACGATAGCTTGAGTCATGAAGCGGGGGATCAATTATTAAAAGCTGTTGCTGAGCGTTTAAATTCTTCGATTCGTGGTGAGGACACATTATGTCGCTTGGGTGGTGATGAGTTTGTGGCTGTTATCACATCGCTTCAAGATGTAGATGGCTTAACAGCTGTAGCTAACAAATTAATGAGCGCTTTTCAGCAACCATTCCAAATTGAGGAACATAGTCTCAATATTAGCGCCAGCATCGGCATCAGTGTTTTTCCACAGGATGGTAAAGAGATTGATGAATTACTTTGTAATGCGGATTTTGCTATGTATCGTTCCAAAGAACTCGGCGGCAACCAGTTTCATTATTATAATGATAAATTAAGCCAGCAGACCGTATTACGTTTTGAAATGGAAGCAGATTTACGTAAGGCCATAGACAATAAAGAATTTATTTTACTTTATCAACCTCAGCTAGATGCAACGACACAACAGCTAGTCTCTGTAGAAGCGTTGATACGCTGGAAACATCCAACTAAGGGCTTTATTCTTCCGCTGGAATTTATTCCTTTGGCAGAAAGCACGGGACTTATCATAGCAATAGGGGATTGGATAATTAAAGAGGCGTGCGCACAAAATAAAAGATGGCAAGAGCTTGGGTTGCCACCCATTCGAGTTGCCGTTAATATAGCCTCTTTACAACTTAAGCAGCCTAATCTGATTAAAGTAATTAAAAACGTGTTGCAGGAAACAGGGTTAAAACCAGAGTATCTTGAGATAGAATTAACTGAAAATGTCGTTATTAATTGTGCAGAATCTCTTGCAACTATCACGACGTTGAAAGAGATGGGAATACAAATTACGCTTGATGATTTTGGCACAGGTTTTTCAAGTCTGAATTATTTAAGAGAAATAGCAATAGACCGCATTAAGATAGATCAATCATTTGTTAAAAATATTAATGTTAAAAGAGGCGATGAAGTTATTATACAAGCCATTATTGCCATGGCCCAAAATTTACATTTAGACGTTTTGGCTGAAGGAGTGGAAACCCAAGATCAACTAAGGTTTTTAAAATCAAAAGAATGCGATCAATTTCAAGGATATTATTTTAGTAAGCCATTAACCGATAGTGAATTGGAAAATGTGTTAAGACATCCAGAAAAAGTAGCTGACGATCTGCTTCATCAAAAATCCAATGAATAAAAAAATAGGGGCTGTTGACAATTCGCTAGACTGAGACAAAAAACCGTGATTTTCGAGCACCGCAGTGGAGCGCAGAAAATCACGGTTTTTTGACCAGAATAGTAGAATTGTCAACAGTCCCTAAGAAAGTTTGATGGTAAGTGTGCATAGCACGCGTCTTTCAACATTCGGCG
>JAZKAT010000051.1:47405-63388 GCA_040389045.1 Pseudomonadota bacterium
CCCTAAGAAAGTTTGATGGTAAGTGTGCATAGCACGCGTCTTTCAACATTCGGCGCGGCAGTTTGTTGCTGGGTGCTTTGCGTGAGGTTCTGTCCCGACAATGCGAGAGTAACATCCTTAGTGATTTTATAAGCAATGCGGGCATCAACCGAGATGTAATTGTTAATTCGCAAAAGGATTGCCTGATTGAAATTAGGCGGAACATCATTCTGAATACTAAAGAAGTTGGATTCGTAGCGAAGATAGCCATCGATTTCCCAAGGGCCGCGTGCCCACCCAAGATTGGCATTCACCACATTAACCGGCTGAGTATCCTCATAATCCGTTAATATCTGCTGAAATGGCTGGGTGAAATTATCGTGGATAACCATAGGGGTGTAGCTTGCGCCCCAGCGCCAATACTTAAGAAAAATCCCCTTGATTGATAACTCAAGACCAGTCGCTTGTGAACTCCCAATATTGGCAGGTGTCGCGATCTGACTGGTCGGAAACAAACTACCGCCTTTAAGAGATACGAGATCGTGGGAAGTCTCATGGAACACGCTGACCCTTGTACTCGCATCTATCACAGTAAGCTGTCGGTCCCAGCCAGCTTCATAGTTCATCACAATGGTTGGGTTTAAAGTTGGAATGCCACCAGAAAAGCCAAATGGTGGTATCGGGTGTATAAATCCACCAAAGTTAACGAGGTTAGGCACTTGTACGCCCCGCGCGACCATGAGGCGAAATGTATTGAGTGCATTGGCCTGCCAGACTAGAGCAGAATTGAAACTCTTTTCGAGCAGCGAACGATTGTTCCAATCGGCATTAGTCAATCCAGAACCCACGGGTTGTGGTCCCTCACGTCCAAGCGTCAAACGGTCCAGGCGCAAGGCGTTGGTGAGTGCGAGTGTGGGCGTGATCTTCCAGTTCCACATACCATCGGCTGAAGCCACGTTGTAGAAGACGAAAGCTTCTAGTGCGGTGGTTGGCATCATATTATGTCGGTATTCGCCTGCGACCCTAAATATATTGTTGCTTCCAACCTGAAAAAAATCTTCTAATATACCCACGGTGACTTGGTTATTGAGCTTTAAGAAAGGAGTGGTAAATACGGTCAAAAAGGCTGGAGAGTAGATATCGTTTCGATAAACCGTGCCCTTAATGGTCCCAAATAAAGTTTCCGCTGACAAGCTACCTTTCAGCGATTTAGTCCAGTATTCTGAATACCCCTCCTGATAAGTTGGTACTATCTCAGTTTGAGCGGCTTTGCTACGCGTAGCTTCAAAAGCACCTTCGATCTTATCCGTGAAGTGTATTCGTGCCAGCGCATTAATTTCGGCGCGATTATCACCTTTTCGCGACCCGATTGCATTTGGCAATTGTGGTGTCGAGAAATCGTTATTGCCGCGCGCGCCCGCCGCAATCCGGAAACCTGCTTTGTCCTTTATGGTCTTCGTGGCAATAATCGAGCCTTGCTTTAGTTCTTGCGTGCCGCCAATCAGGGCCGCAGTATTTACCTCATCGTAGATTGGATTGTAAGTGATTATATTGATAACACCGCCAACGGCATTGAAACCAAATAGCGCGCAGTTGGGGCCTTTGATTACTTCAATCTGGCGAATTTCTCCGAGTTCGACCGGGAGAGTGCTCCAGGGTGTATAGCCATAGAAGTCGGCATAGACTTGTCGACCATCAATCAACACCAGCAGCCGTGGTGAATAAGCTTGGTTGTAACCCCGTATGCTGACATCAGCATCGTCATTGGCCCATTGCAGTACATCTACACCGGCGACATGGCGTAGCACACCGGGAATATCATTTGCGCCTGAGCGGCGAATATCCTCAGCGGTAATAATCACCATCGTGGCAGGGACTTCGCTAGCTCGCTGTGGCGTACCAGTAATGCTGGTAGTAATTGGCTCGTTGAATAATTGTTCGAAGGCACCATAATCTATTGATTTGGCCTGTGCTGCGCAACACGTGACAGTCATTGTGACAGCGCAAATCCAATTAAGCAGTTGACGAATACACATCCGGTGGGTCCCTTTGTTTAATACTCCGTGATCATCATGTTAAAAGCTGTAGCAAACTTCGTGCCGCTTTTTGCTGCTGCGGCACGATTGACAAGAATTTCGACCTTAGGATGTGATTTCACACCTAGAACACATGCGCCAGCTATCACCTGCGAAATGTCAGTGGTGATGCAGACAATGGGTTTCTTATTACTGGCAGGTAATAATTTACGACCATCAATCCCCACACCTTGGGTCAGAAAAAAAAGTCCTACATCGGCGTTATCAGCTTCATTTATCTTTATCATGATGGGTTTCAAGAAGAGATTGCCAACTTGTAATCCTCCCCCCAGCAATTTTTGTAAATTTTCAGCTTCTTGCACGGAACTACTGACATTGGGTGAATAGACAATGCCAATGTTTAACTTACCCGTGGGTGGATTATTAGTAAATCCGAGCGCGCGCACTGCAACCTCCAAGTCTTTTAGCTCTACGGATGCTTGAGCGGGTAGCGCTATCATGAGGCAGCAACCAATCAAGAATAATGCAATTTTTTTCATAGGTTTTCCTTGTTAAAGTCACGTGTGACACCATTTCTCAAACTTTGACTGTCAATGTGCAGAGCACGCGTCTTTGAATATCCGGCGCGGAAGTTTGTTGCTGGCTTCCTTGCGTGAGGTTCTGACCCGACAATGCTAAAGTGACGTCCTTAGTAATTTTATAAGCAATTCGAGCATCAACCGCGGTATAGTTTTTAATAGCCACCAGCAATTTGGTACTGTTACCGAGGTTACCTCGAATACTATAAAAATTGGAACGATAGCGGACATAGCCATCTATCTCCCAAGGGCCTTTCGACCAGCCAAGATTACCGTTAACGACGTTGACCGGCAAAGTGTCCTGATAATCCACTCCTACCTGCGACAAGGTGAAGTTGCCGAAATTATCGTTGATAAATTCGGGTGTGTAGCTTGCCCCCCACCGCCAATTCTGCAGGAAAACCCCTTTGATCGATAATTCTAAGCCAGTCGCTTGCGAGCTGCCGATATTGGTTGGTGTAGACACTAGTGAACTACCGGGAAATAGGGAGCCCCCAATAAGGGATATCAGAGAATAGGCATTTTCGTGGAATAGAGTGACCCTGGTTTGCGCGCCTATGGAAGGGAAGTCGCGGTCCCATCCGGCTTCATAGTTTCTCACAATCGCTGGGTTTAGCGTTGGGACCCCGCTGGCAACGCCAAAGGGTTGTACCGGAAAGATCAATCCACCAAATTCAAGGAGGCTAGGTAGCTGCACCCCGCGCGCCGCCATGATTCTGAAAGTATTAACAGTGTTGGCTTGCCAGACCAAACCGGAATTAAAGCTCTTTTCCACTAAGACCCGGTTGTTCCAAATGGAGTTAGTCAATCTGGAACCTAGTGGTTGGGGCCCCTCTCTTCCCAGGGTTAAATGGTCGAGCCGTATAGCGTTGGTGAGGGCGAGTGAGGGAGTAATTTTCCAATTCCACATACCGCTGACTGAGCCTACGTTGTAGAAGACATAAGCTTCCAGCAGAGTGGTGGGCATCATATTGTGGCGGTATTCGAGAGCGACTCTAAATGTATTATTGCTGCCGATTTTAAAAAGGTCTTCTACCATACCCACGGTGACTACGTTATGCAGTTGTGAAAGAGGATTGGTGAAATTCATTATGTAATTTTTATAGGCGAGAATGTTTTGATAAGCCGTGGCTTGAATCAGTCCTAATGATGAGTCAGCTGTCAAGCTACCCTTAACCGACTTCGTCCAGTACTTGGAATACCACTCTTGATAGGCGGGCCCGACTTCAGTTTGCGCGGCATTGCTTTGACTAGCCTCAAGAGCAGCTTCGATTTTGTCGGTGAGGCGTACGCGTGCGAGCATATTAACTTCACCGCGATTATCCCCGCGTCGGGTTCCAATCGCGTTTGGCAATTGTGGCGTCGAGAAATCGTTATTTCCACGGAACCCTCCCGCAATCCGTAGACCTGCTTTATTATTTATTTTCTTTGTGGCAACAATCGATCCTTCCTTCAATTGTTGTGTGCCACCCGCCAGGGATGCGGTATTGACTTCGTCATAGAGTGGATTGTAGGTGATTATATTGATGACACCCCCAGCCGCATTGAAACCAAACAGGGCGCTATTGGGTCCTTTGATTACTTCGATCTGGCGTATTTCGTTGAGTTCAACCGGTAGCGTACTCCAGGGTGTATAGCCATAGTAATCGGCATAAACCTGTCGGCCATCGATCAACACCAGTAGGCGTGGTGAATAAGCCTGATTGTAACCACGGATGCTGACATCGGCATCATCATTAGCCCACTGTAGTACATCTACACCGGCGACATGGCGGAGCACACCGGGAATATCGTCAGCGCCGGAGCGTCGAATATCTTCGGCGGTAATAATCACCATGGTGTCTGGTACCTCACTGACTCGTTGAGGCGTACCGGTAACACTAGTGGTAACAGGCTCCTTGAATAATTGTTCTAGCGAACCATAATCCATTGATTTAGCTTGTGCAGTACCACAAGCGACAGTCATAGCGATCAGGTAAATATGCTTAATGAGTTGATGAATTTTCATATTCACTGTTCCTTAAATTTAATATTCCGTGATCATCATGCTAAAAGCCGTGGCAAACGTCGCACCGCTATTGGCTGCTGCTGCGCGATTGACGAGAATTTCAATCTTCGGGTGCGATTTCACACCCAAACCACATGCTCCATTGATCACCTGCGAAACATCGGTGGTAACGCAGAGAATTTGTTTTTTATTGCTGGCAGACGACAATTTCCGGGCATCACCGCCTAAACCCCCCGTTAGAAAAAATAGTCCCACATTGGCATTGTCAGCTTCGTTAATATTCACCATGACGGGTTTCAAAAAAAGGTTGCCAACTTGCAAACCATTCCCCAGCATTCTTTGCAGATTTTCAGCTTCTTGAGCTGAACTAGGAACATCAGGAGCGTAGACAATGCCAACGCTTAACTCACCCGTGGGTGGATTATTCATAAAACCTAGCGCACGGACCGCGATCTCCAAGTCGCTTAATGAGACGGCCTGAGCTGGCATCGCCATCACCATAAAACAACAAGTCAAGAATAATGCAATTTTTTTCATTTATTTCCTCCTGTAACAGGGTTTTTCAGCGGCAGTTCAAGAGTAAACGTCGCGCCTTTTCCAATACCATCACTTTGTACGTTGAGACTACCACCCATTTCCTGGGCCGCCAACACGGAATTGTGTAACCCAAAACCGTGGCCCGTTGCCCGTGTTGTGAAGCCGTAATTAAAGATTTTTTTGAGGTTCTTCTTTGAAATCCCTATTCCATTATCCGTTACCGAGACCCTTATACACTCATCAACAGCATACACGCGCAAGGTGATACGTTTAGCAGTTTGTTCCGAATCAGCGCACGCATACTCAGCGTTATTCATTAAGTTCACCAATATTTGCAAAATCCTATGTTTATCGAGGCTGATGAGAGGTACATTTTCAAATTCGCGAATGACTTCTATTCCAATTGGATTATATGCGCCTATCGTCATCCGTAGACTGTCTTCAATTAGATTTGTGATATCGACCATTTCCATAACGGTGGTGACACCCGCATAAGCTTGCTGCATCGTCACTATTTTATTGATATGTTCAATGCTCTGGAGAAGAGAATTTATTTCCTTTAAATTAGTTTGCTGATTTGAGAGCATATATTCATACAGTTGAGTCAGATAAGCTGGCAATGCTTTGCCACGATTATCATTGCTGAAAAACGTGCCGAGGTTAGCTTCGTGTTCATGCATTAAATCGATAGCTTTGCCTAAACCAGAGAGTTTGGATTCGTGGATGTTCTCAGTAATTAAATTTGCAGATACGTTCACACTGTTAAGGACATTGCCAACATTATGTAACAGATTGTTGGCAATTTCGGCCATGCCAGCCTGACGGTTCGCCGTGGCAAGCTCTTTGATATAGCGCATCCTGGTAATCGTAACACCGAGTAAACTAGCAAGTGTCTTCAGTACATCTGTTTCAGCCCAACTCCATTGGCGTTTTATACTTGAAGTGTCAATGAAGTGAAGGCTCCCACATAATTCATTGTCTATCAATATAGGGATATAAAGAAACGATTGCATATGGACTTCTTCCATCTGCTTTTTGTAGGGTTCAGGAAGTTCGTCGGTATAAAATGAGGCTGCCTCATCGGGTTGGTTTGATGAAGTCATATTGTGAAACTGGAATGCGAGATTTAAATTCTGGAACGCCGTATTGTTGATCATTTTTGCCACCCCAGTCGCGCTCCATTCATAGCGTAAGTAGAACCGAAGTTGGTCATCTTCTGGTTCCGGTATAATTAAATTCAAATGGACCCAGCTCACCCCAATGGTATTGCCAATCAAAGCCAGTACGATTGCAATGGCTTCTTCATGGCTGCGCGTGCTCAGCAACTCGGCTGCGCCCTTAGTTACTACGTTCAGTAGTACATCATGCTCACGCAACGCTTCCTGCGCAGCTTTTCGAGAAATTAGTTCTTCTTGCAAAAGAAGATGTGTAGCACGCATTTTTTGTTCCGCGAAACTACGTTGTCTGAGTGCTCGTCCTAAAAACTGGGTTAACACAAGAAATACCATGCTAATAAGAAACAGAATACCGCAACGATGCCAGGTTTGACTTTGCCAATCCGCCAGTACATCTGCTAGAGGCAGGGCGGCGTTCACGATTAGATCCTCTCTTTTTGTTCGCGCAGTCACAAACGAGTTTGGGTCCCCTTTCAAGGAGCGACCGGCTGTGACTACACCATTCGATTCCACCCAGATACTAGCCGTTGGATAACGCAATAATGCGTTCCAAATGGCAGCACGCTGCGCTTCTTTTATGTCAGATGTGATGTTTGGGGTCTTCTCTGCGAGTACGTTGAAATCGGCGAGTGTCGATGTCATCACTTCAAGTTGCTGCTCAGCGTGTTCCAAAGTCACTTCACGTTCAATCACCGTAATTCTCAAGAATACTAACCAGATAATAACAAGAGAAGCCAATACGGGCAAAAAAATAAGCAGATCAAGGCGCCATGGCTGCTTAATTTTACTGGCAGAAGTCATTTAAAATACGTCAGTGGGTATTTGCAGAGATAACTAATGGACATGATGCTTTTTTCCTCCATGATAAAGAGCATATGTTACCTAGATTGCAGAAGTATGATCTTACTAAAGAGTAATATCAATAAGATGTATTCGCAAATTGCGCATGCGTTTTCAAAAATTCCAATAACTCTCTATCCGTATAATTTTGCAAATCTTTTTGAATTTCATTACTTACCAAGTCTTTAACATTTTTGTTAAGGTGCTGGAACAATAAGCCATTCATGTGCGGCGAACCAATGATGATTAATTTATCGTAAGCATGGTCAGTGCGGCCATGGTCAAGTTGTTTAGCGATTTCTCGCGCGAAGTTATCCAATTCAACTTCTTTCGGATCGGTGCGTGGCGAATAAGCGCCGCGGTTGGAACTACTGGATTTATAGTGGCCGGGTTTATCAGACGTTAAAAATTCTTCTTTGCGCAAGCGGTTTTCTGGATGGGATGATTCGTTGAGTAATATTAGCTTGGGCGGACTTTTTTGGTACTGGTAGATTTTACATTTCACCGCGTTGACAGTAACTACCCATATCATAAACTTCCCCTTTTTTTATTCTGCTCTTAATTATCATTATAGCACCAGAGCTGTACAATAAGTGAGCTATGTAATATATTGGTTTTATTGGTATAATACAGGTTCCTTTGTTAAAAAACGGAGCAGGCCATGTTGGACACTTTAGGTTATGCAGTAGATAGTGCTACGTCACCTTTCAAACCATTCAAGTTCCAGCGCCGCGATGTTGGCCCCCATGATGTTCTGATTAAAATTTTGTATTGTGGTGTCTGCCATTCCGACATCCATACCGCCCGCAATGAGTGGAAGGGTACGGTTTACCCACTGGTACCGGGTCATGAAATTGTTGGCAAGGTCATGCAAGTAGGCGCGGAAGTTAAAAAATTTAAAGTAGATGATATTGCAGGTGTGGGTTGTTTTGTCGATTCCTGTCGTACCTGCGACAGTTGTAAAGAAGGTGAAGAACAATTTTGTGAACAAGGTGGATCTTTTACCTATAATAGCTTTGAACAAGATAAAAAAACCCGCACCTTTGGTGGTTATTCTTCCCAGATTGTGGTTGATGAAAAATATGTATTGAAAATTTCTGCAAAATTACCGCTAGAAAAAGTTGCCCCGTTATTGTGCGCAGGCATCACTACGTATTCGCCATTGAAGCGATTTAATGTGGGCAAGGACCATAAAGTGGGGGTGATTGGTTTGGGTGGTCTGGGCCATATGGCGGTTAAACTGGCCGCCGCTATGGGCGCTGAAGTTACCGTATTCAGCACTTCACCCGGTAAAGAAAAAGATGCTTTGCGTCTAGGCGCCAAACATTTTGCGGTCACCAAAAATCCGGAGAATTTGCAAGCCCTGGCAAACCAATTTGATTTGATTATTGATACCGTGTCAGCACCGCATGATTGCAATATGTATTTAAATTTATTGAATCGCGGTGGTACGTTAGTCATAGTAGGTGTCCCGGAAAAACCATTTGAATTGCAACCGTTCAATTTAATTATGTGCCGTCGCCAATTAGCGGGTTCGTTGATAGGCGGCATGCGTGAAACCCAGGAAATGCTGGACTATTGCGCGGAGCATAATATTACTTCGGATGTGGAAATGATTCCGATTACCAAATTGGCTGAAGCATATGAGCGCACCATAAAAAGTGATGTACATTATCGTTTTGTAATTGATATGAATTCTCTGGCTTGAACTTAAGGAACAGTAATGAAAGTTTCAACTTTTACGTTTGATGCAATAATTGTAGGTGCGGGTGGCGCGGGCATGTATGCGTCATTGCAATTGGCTAATTCTGGTTTGCAGACTGCGGTCATCTCTAAAGTTTTCCCTACCCGTTCCCATACGGTTTCCGCGCAAGGCGGGATCGCGGCGGCGTTAGGTAATGTGCATGAAGATGATTGGCGCTGGCATATGTATGACACCGTCAAAGGTTCTGATTATCTTGGCGATCAGGACAGCATAGAGTACATGTGTCAAATGGCGGCTTCGGCAATGTATGAGTTGGACCACATGGGCATGCCGTTTTCGCGTCTCGATAATGGAAAAATTTATCAACGCGCGTTTGGCGGGCAGACGATTAATTTTGGCAAAGAGACTGCGCAACGTACTTGCGCGGTGGCTGATCGTACGGGCCATGCTTTATTGCATACGCTGTATCAAAATAATGTGCGTACTAACACCAATTTTTATAATGAATGGTTTGCGATTGATTTAGTAAAAAATAGTGATAATCACATCGCTGGCATCATTGCGATTTGTATTGAAACGGGTGAACTGGCTTTTTTTAACAGTCGGATAACTATTCTCGCCACTGGCGGCGCGGGACGGATTTTTGAATCTACCACCAATGCGCATATCAACACCGGTGATGGTTTAGGCATGGCGTTACGCGCTGGTTTTGCCGTGCAGGATATTGAAATGTGGCAATTCCATCCTACCGGCATTCCTGGCGTAGGCACGTTGATTACCGAAGGCGTGCGCGGTGAGGGTGGTTATCTGATTAATAAAAAAGGCGAACGTTTTATGGAACGTTATGCGCCGCATGCCAAAGACTTGGCATCCCGCGATGTCGTATCGCGCGCAATTGCCTTAGAGTTACGTGCCGGCAATGGTTTCGATCCTAAAGGTGTGGATTATGTAAAATTGAAACTCGATCATTTAGGTCCGGATGTAATTAATACCCGCTTGCCAGGAATACGCGAACTTGCCAAAACGTTTACCGGTATCGATCCTATCTCCGAACCGATTCCCGTAGTGCCGACCTGCCATTACATGATGGGTGGTATCCCAACTAATGTGCATGGGCAGGTAATTACGCTCGTTGGCGATAAAGATAAAATTGTCGATGGCTTGTATGCGATTGGTGAATGCGCGAATGTTTCCGTGCATGGCGCTAATCGTTTGGGCAGTAATTCTCTGCTGGATTTAGTGGTCTTTGGGCGTGCGGCGGGTTTGCACGCTGAAGATCTCATCAAAAAACAAGGTCTGCCCTTACCGGAAGTGAGTAACGAAGACATTGAAACTGCGCTTAAACGTTATACGCGCTGGAGCGAAAATAAAAATGGCGAAGATTATAATATTATTCGCCGCGAAATGCAGAATGTCATGCAAAATGATTTTGGCGTATTCCGCACCGAAGAACACATGAAAACGGGTTTGGAAAAAATTGAAAAATTACAAGAACGTTTGCAGCATGCAACCCTCGCTGATCAAAGTCAGATATTTAATACCGCGCGAATTGAGGCGATGGAGTTGGATAACTTGATGGAAACAGCTTATGTCACTGCCCTGGCTGCATTGACACGCACCGAAAGCCGGGGCGCGCATAGCCGTGAAGATTATCCTAAGCGTGATGACAAAAATTGGTTAAAGCATTTGTTAATTTTTGCCGATGGTAAAATTAAATTTCGTCCTGTTAACATGAAACCGCGCACGGTCGCGCCCTTTGAGCCTATGGAACGAGTCTATTAAAAGGAGTAGCGCATGGCCCAGACTCCCAAGCCGCAAGGTGAATTAGTGATTTGTGTAGTCGCAACGCCGGCGGATACGAATCCTAACGGTGATATATTCGGCGGCTGGCTGGTTTCACAAATGGATATGGGCGCTGGCGTAGCGGCGCGGCGGCGTGCGCGTTGCCGTATCGTGACGGTGGCAATTGATGAAATGGTTTTTATCAAGCCGGTATATGTAGGGGATTTGGTGGCTTGTTATGCGGAGTTAGTGCATGTAGGGCGTAGTTCCATGCGTTTCAATATGCAAACCTGGACGCTAGGCGTGGATGATGATCATGAGCAAGTGGCGGAAGGTATTTTTACTTTTGTTGCCATCGATGAACAAGGCCGCCCACAGTCGGTAGACCGTTAATCATTTGCGATTTCGCGGCGAAGCGGGTGGCGATTGAAAGGGGTGTTTATTTGGCGATATTTCTTCAAAAGCGATAGTAATTTGGGGATTAATGGTGATAAGTTTAAAATAATTTTTCTCTGGAATAGAGGGTAAAGGTTTGAACAGGGTGGAAGAGCTGGTTGACTTTTTTCTATCTGACCTGGATAAACGTGAAGCAGGCGGTACTGGTTTCATAATAATTGATTTTTTATATTCTGTAGTCTCAGCCAGGACTTCATTAATCACATCAGTAGTCACTGGATTGACTTTTTTAGTGTTGTCAGCTTTTGGATTGGCCTTATGAGTGTCTGCTATGAGTTTGGCATCTTCTGGCGATATACTTTTAATCGTTTCGATACAACTTAATAAATTAGGTCTGACGACTTCTTGGCTGCCCACCGCACTCATATGGAGTTTTTCCAGAGGTGTGTTTAATTGAATGAGGATTAAATCGGTAGGTTTGGTTTTAGCTAAAGTTGCCGTAATGGCTTCTGCTGGCGACCAATAAATTTCTTCAGCCAGAAAGTAAGCATTCGCGTCTTTTAGAACATAGGCTTTTTCACTTTGCAGAGTCCCCTTCAACCTTTCCAAATTCTCCAGGGTTTGATTTATTTGTGCCTGGGCACGCATGTTGCCGACTTTGCTGAGTAATTTTTCCTGATATTGCTCAATCATATCTTCGCATTCGTCAATCCTTGCTTCCAGGTTATCAATTTTTTGTTGTTCGGTGGTAATGCGGATAGCCTGGTCCACTAATTGTTTATCAACAAACAAATCCGCTTGCACAGGCATGCATAAATATAACGTTTCACTGGCAAAAAAATTGTTATGCTGTGTTGGGGGGGATTCTTCAGGTTGGGGAGTTGGCATGGGCGCCACTTTGCTGCTTTTACGAAAGAAACTCATAAATATCCCTTATAAGTATTATTAATTTAAGTATAATAGATCATGGTCAATTTGTGTTAAATTTAACCACATTAAAAATAATGTACTGTAAAATCAAAGGGATACTACGGACAGGCGGGGGCGTTAATGGATAATGCGATACTCTACATTATGTTATTCGGGATTATTGTTTTCGTCGGGCAGATCTTCAATAAATCCACTATTCCTATCTCATTGTTATTAGTCATTACCGGCATGGTTTTGAGTTTTGTACCGCATTTTCCGCAAGTCAGCCTCAACCCGACGCTTATTCTTAATATTTTCCTGCCAGTATTAATTTATCAAATCAGTAGTTTTACCTCCTGGAAAGATTTCAAAAACAATATGCGTCCAATCGCTTTATTGTCGGTGGGGCATGTGATTTTTATTACGTTTCTGGTTGCCATTGTGATTTATGAGTTAATACCCCAATTGGGTTGGCCTTTGGCATTTGTGTTAGGTGCGGTGATATCACCGCCGGATGATGTCGCGATTGTTTCTATCGCTGATAAAGTTCGTATGCCAGAACGGGTGCTAACGATTCTGGAAGGTGAGGGCATGTTAAATGATGCCACCGCTCTGATTATTTTTCGGATTGCGCTGGCGGCGGTGGTGACCCATGAGTTTTCCGCGGTCAATGCGGTGGGCACCTTTATCGTGGATGTGATTGGTGAAACGATTTATGGATTGGCGTTAGGTTATGGTATTGGCTTGTTAAGAACGCGCATTGATAATTCGGTTTTACATATTATCGCCTCGGTATTAACGCCCTTTATTGCTTATATTCCGCCGGAACAATTAGGGGGTAGTGGAATTTTAGCTACCGTGGTAACAGGTTTTGTCATTGGCAATGTGTTTTCGATTCGTTTTACCCCGGAATTTCGTCTGGTGAGTCGCGCGGTCTGGCCGGCGCTGGCGTTCGCGATACAAAGTATATTGTTTTTGTTAGTGGGTTTGGAAATGCGTTTTGTTATGGAGAGTATTTCCTCTATTTCACTTTACTCATTGTTGCTCTACAGCGGTGCGGTGGTTGCCACTGTTATTATCGGACGGTTTTTCTGGGTCTATATCGTGGTGGCTTTTCTGCCGCGTTTTTTATTTCCTTTTATCCGCAAAAAAGATCCTTACCCACCCTGGCAATATCCGTTAATAGTTTCTTGGGCGGGCATGCGCGGCGCTATTTCACTGGCCGCGGCCTTGGCAGTACCTAGTTTGCCGGCGGTAGTGGAAGGGGCTAATGCGCGAGAATTATTAGTGTTTCTGGTATTCAGTGTTATTTTGGTAACTTTGCTGGTACAAGGTTTGACGCTGCCCTGGCTGCTGAAAGTCATCAACGTGCGCAAGTATGGTCAGCGGGAAAAATATAATGAACACTTGGCGGAACTTAATGCCAGAATGCAAATGACTAAAGCGGTATTGCGCTGGCTTAAAGAATATAAGAAAGAAGTCCAGGATGATCCCAAGTATCTGGCGGAGACAAAATTGCATATTCAGGAATATAAAATGCTTAAAACGCAATTGATGGAGCGCATAAAAGGTCATCATGATGAAGATCTTGATCATGACGAAGCGCTGGAAGCCAGGGAGGAGATATGCTTTTTAGAACAGATGATAAATATTGAAAGACAGGAGCTTATCAAGCTGTGGCGCAAGGAAAAAGTAAATATTACGGTTGCGACTAAATTGTTAAATAAGCTGGATCATAGAATAAGTCATTTGGCGTAAGGTTATAACATGATATTTGATGCCCTCATAATTGGGGCTGGCCCTGCGGGAAGTACTACAGCGTTGTTACTCGCGACAGCGGGTTGGTCGGTAGGTTTAGTTGAAAAACAGGTTTTTCCTCGTCGAAAAGTTTGTGGTGAATTCATTTCAGCGACCAGTTTGCCATTATTGCAAAAACTGGGTATTGCGGATTTTTATTTGCAGGATAGTGGGCCAGAAGTGCGGCGGGTTGGACTGTTTGCGGCGAATACGGTGATTGCTTCGGCGATGCCGCCTGCCAATCATTCATTGAGCAACTGGGGACGGGCGTTTGGGCGGGAACATTTGGATAGCGCCTTGCTGGCCAGGGCGGTTAGTGCGGGGGTAACGCTTTGGCAACCGTGGGTTATTAATTCTTTGGAGCGTAAGGCGGGTTTATTTACCGCTACTGTTGCAGCTAACGAACAAACAACTACCATTACGGCGCGTGTGGTAATCATGGCGCAGGGTTCCTGGGAGCGGGGTATTGGGTGCTCGGCAAAGGTTTATCCGCATCAGCCTGCTGATTTGTTAGCGTTTAAAGCGCATTTCAAAAATGCTACGCTGGCACCAGACCTTATGCCACTTTTGGCATTTCCGGGTGGCTATGGGGGCATGGTTCATAGCAGTGATAAGCGCGTGACTCTTTCATGTTGTATTCGTCGTGATACGTTGGAAACTATTCGTAAACAGCATTTAGGATTGCCAGCGGCGGAAGCGGTGCTGCGGCATATCAAGGCTTCGTGTCTTGGTGTGCGCGAAGTACTTGCGGATGCGGAGCGTGTTGATAAATGGCTGGCGGCGGGGCCCATCCGTCCCGGAATTCGCAAATGTTATGAGGATGGTGTTTTTTTCGTTGGCAATATTGCAGGTGAAGCCCATCCTATTGTGGCGGAGGGCATTAGCATGGCAATGCAATCAGGATGGTTGCTGGCGGAAGTTTTAATTGCAGGTAAGAAGGAATTATTTTCGGGGAAAAATATTGATTTAGCGGGACAGAAATATACTAAGCAATGGCGAGTGCATTTTGCGAACCGCATTCATGCGGCGGCCTTTTTTTCAAAAATAGCGATTCGGCCGTGGGCAGTAATGTTTCTATTACCCCTTGTGAAACAGTTCCCTGGAATTTTAACGTTCGGAGCAAAGCTAAGTGGGAAAATCAAACAAGTAGTCTTCCATCATTCTTCACCTCTCCCCTTGTGGGAGAGGTCGACGCGTAGCGGCGGGTGAGGGGTGCTTGTTTATAAAAAAATTATGTAAATGTAGGTTGGGCTGAACGCAGTGAAGCCCAACAGTTTTTGGCTTTGGAAGGGTAAGAGGTGAGGTTATGATTTCCAAACACGCTGTGAATACATCCCTGTACGCTCTGGAAAATCATCCCTGATTTTCAAGGTTTGGAAATCATAACCTCACCTCTTACCTTAAGCAGTTGTGGATAGTCGAGTGTGGTGCGGAGGTTCTTTTAATAATACTAATTGCCAGCGAAATGGAAAGTACCATTTAAGTTGATAATTTTGAATTCCGGCTTGCTGCAATAATAATTCCCATTCCTTGCGCGTAAAACCTCTGCGTATTGAAATTAATCCATCATGAGTAATTAAACGGTTTCGAAATAATGGGCTGACCAGCTTATACAACCCATGGGCTAAGCCATGTCTATGTAAGTCATTTATGATAACTGCTTTCCCCGCTGCAAAATGGGCTTGTTGTAAAAAGTTAATTAATTCCTTATCTGTTAAGTGATGGCAAACTAAGGTAATTAAAATGATATCGAAGCTATTTTCAGGCAGCAAAAGTTCGGGTTGTTGTTGCAATTCAAATGCAACATTAAGATTGGGCTGGTTTATTCGCCAGGCTTTCAATGTCTGTTGTGCTTCGCTGATGGCGGCAGTGGAGATATCCGTGCCTAGCATTTTCATTTGCGGAAAAAATTTATTTAAATGTAATAAAAACAAACCACCACCACAACCTACGTCCAGCACGGTGGAATTTTTTAAGAAATTTTTGAGGGTTTTTACGGTGCTACGGAAGAAGCCAAATAGTTTGTTTATGGTAAATAGTTTTTTTAGACAGTGGGCGTATTCGTCTGAGGTGTAATAGGCGGGCCCAAGATCTAGAAGTTCTTTTTCCTGTGAACGTTCAGTTAGCATTCCAAATTCTCCTCCCCTGTCATTCCCGCGCAGGCGGAAATCTATTCCTTGTAACTGCAGAAGCTGCAGGCCCTCACAATGGATTCCCGCCTACGCGGGAATGACACAAGGG
>JAZKAT010000052.1:0-1911 GCA_040389045.1 Pseudomonadota bacterium
CTGTCATTCCCGCGCAGGCGGGAATCCATTCTTAGCAGCATAACAATGCTTAACCACAAGCCCGACTCAACCTATCCCGCACCGCATCCCACTCACCACTCTCCGGCACCGCCTCAATCAAAATCTGCGATAAATTTTTCTTATCCAATTCCCGAAGCACTTGATACAAATCATGCGCGTATTGTTCTGCATTAGCAGACATCTTCACATACTGCATCCCTGGCACTTCCTTTGAAATTGAAGAATAAAACACTAGCGCACAAGGCGTAGTAATATCGCCAACTGCTGCGACACCTGCAACTAACTTCGATGGTGTCTGCGGCGCATAATGCATTGCATGCGAACCAGACACCCGCGTCTGGCTAAGGTTCTCCAATCTTACTGGCTGCTTTAATACCGCCTCAAGCGCCGCCACTGAAATCATACCCGGACGTAAAAGGACTGGCGCACTCCCGCTGACATCCACAATAGTGGATTCCACCCCGACAGCGCACTGACCACCCTCCAGCACCAAATTGACCGCCGTTCCTAATTCTTCAACCACCGCTGCCGCGGTAGTCGGACTAATCCGCCCAAAGCGATTCGCGGACGGCGCGGCAACCCCACCCCCAAATTCACGCAGCAATGCTCTGGCTACTGGATGGTTAGGCATACGTAAGCCTACCGTATCCTGACCGCCCGTTATCAAATCCGCTACCGCCTCGGCTTTTTTTAAAATTAGCGTCAATGGGCCCGGCCAAAATGCTTCAGCCAAGGCCAACGCTGTCGCTGGAACATCGGTAGCCCAATCGCTAATTTGTCCAACATCCGCAATATGCACAATCAACGGATGGTCCGCGGGGCGCCCTTTGGCAGCAAAAATCTTTTCCAAGGCCTTCACATTGCTGGCATCGGCCCCCAAACCGTAGACCGTCTCGGTAGGAAACGCGACTAATTCACCTGCGCGCAGCAAAGCCACAGCTTTATTTATTTGAGCATCAATACGCATGTTGTCTTCACCCATCATAACTGGTCGTCATTTTCGCTGACTGGGCGCTTTCATACAAGGAAATGCGCTTTTATATCTTTCAAGCCAGACCAAGCTAGGGTAATATATGCGCATGGAAAACACTGAAATTGACCAAGAAATAATCGACATCCCGGCCACTATCGCCTTAGTCCGCGGCCAGGCCTTTGTTAACATGCCCAAAGACCTTTATATCCCACCGGATGCGATGGAAGTATTTCTGGAAGCATTTGAAGGCCCGCTGGATTTATTGCTTTATCTTATTAAAAAACAGAACCTGGATATTCTTGATATACCCATTGCTGAAGTCACTCGCCAGTACATGGAATATGTGGAAATCATGAAAGAAGTTTCCCTGGAACTGGCTGCTGAATATCTAGTGATGGCGGCTTTACTGGCGGAAATTAAATCCCGCATGCTGCTGCCGCGTCCGGAAAATTCGCAAATTGATGAAGATGACCCGCGCGCCGAATTAATCCGCCGGCTGCAAGAATACGAGCGTTTCAAACAAGCTGCCCTGGATATTGATAAATTACCCCGTCTGGGGCGTGATACTTTCACTGTGATCGCTGGCACAGAACAAATGGTTTTTGAAAAACCCCAGGCCACGCTTTATTTACCCGAATTACTTGAAGCATTGCGTGACGTTTTAAGGCGAGTGGAACTTACCAAAAGCCATGAAATTAAACTGGAACCCTTATCAGTACGCGAACGCATGACCATTATTCTGGATGCTTTGCAAAACCGTGATTTTGTCGAATTTTCAGCGATGTTTACCTTCGCGGAAGGCCGTCAGGGCGTCATCGTGACCTTTCTCGCCATGCTGGAATTATTAAAACATAACTTACTGGAATTCGTGCAAACCACTGCGTTTGGGCCTATTCATTTGAAGGCGGTGGCTTAGC
>JAZKAT010000052.1:2011-7483 GCA_040389045.1 Pseudomonadota bacterium
AACTTATGACTAACACCCCCGAACAATTACAACAAATAATCGAAGCCGCCCTGATGGTTGCCGGCCGGCCCTTGACCGTCAATGATATACAAAAATTATTTGACGAAGCCGTGGCCCCCGACACCAAAACCATACGCGAAACTTTGAGCGCCATTACCGCACGCCATGAAGATAGCGGCATTGAATTATGTGAAGTCGCCAGCGGTTTTCAATTACAGGCCAGAACAGAATTAAGTCCCTGGCTGGCGCGCTTGTGGGAAGAACGCGCGCCACGTTTTTCACGTGCCTTATTGGAAACATTGGCGCTTATCGCTTACCGCCAACCCATTACCCGCGCTGAAATTGAAGAAATCCGCGGCGTTGCCGTGAGCAGCAATATCATGAAAACTTTGCAGGAACGTGAATGGATACGCATAGTCGGTTACCGTGAAATCCCCGGCAAACCCGGTCTGTATGCCACCACTAAAACTTTTTTAGATCACTTGAATTTAAAATCACTTAATGAATTACCTAGTTTGGCCGAATTGAAAGATCTGGATTCGCAAGTTGAAAAATTACAGGTACAACTTGAATTAAACCAGCCTGCGTCATCCACGGAAATGGATTCCCCCTCCGAGCTTAGCGGAACTGAATAATCATGAGTGAAAAAATTCAAAAAGTATTGGCCGCTGCTGGCCTTGGTTCCCGTCGTGAAATAGAAGGCTGGATTACTGAAGGGCGTATTGCCGTGAATGGCCAGATTGCCAAATTAGGCGATCGCATCACCGACGCGGCAAAAGTCGCTGTCGATGGCCGTCAAGTCCAATTAGTAAAAAGCCAATCGCAGCGCACTCGCGTATTGCTTTATCACAAACCCGAAGGCCAGATTTGCACGCGTGCCGATCCTGAAAACCGTCCGACTATCTTTGACCGTTTGCCCTTAATCCGTAATGGCCGCTGGATTGCGATTGGGCGTCTGGATTTTAATACCGCCGGTTTATTGTTATTAACTAACGATGGCGAACTTGCCAATAAGCTCATGCATCCTTCCACTGAAATTGAACGTGAATACGCAGTACGTGTGCAAGGGGAAGTGGACAAAGCCATGCTGTCGCGACTGAAAAAAGGCGTGGAGCTCAGCGATGGCCGCGCGCATTTTGATGATATTAGCGATGCTGGCGGCGAAGGCACTAACCATTGGTACCATGTCATTGTCCGCGAAGGTCGCAACCGCATGGTGCGCAGACTGTGGGAATCACAAGATGTTCGTGTCAGCCGGCTGATTCGAGTGCGCTATGGCAATCTGGTTTTGCCGCGACTATTGCCTAAGGGCCGCTGGGATGAGTTGGATAATCATCAAATTTCCGCGCTAAAAACACTGGTTGGACTTACCTCCGTATAAAAATATTTCTGCATAAAAATCATGCATTTAATGCATGTTATCACACCCCTTAGCCCATTTTTGTTCATTTTTAGACTAAACTCAAACATATACCTTATGTTTACGAGGATTTTGTCATGGCTAAAGAAGACGCTAAAGAAACAAATTCCGATGTGGTAATACAAAATTTAAAAACTACGCTACAACAAGCTCTTAGCCAAGCCACTGCACCACCTCTACCTCTCCCCGAAATGAAGGGTCTTTCACCTGAGCAAATAGCCGAAAAGCGTGCGGCTAATCAACAAGGGTTTATAAATGAAGCCAACGCTGTTTTTCAAACAGCCTACCAGCAAAAATACGCAGAAATTATCAAGATACCTCCTATGTTGGGTTATTTTAAAAATTATTCGCCTGAGCAAGTTCAAGTTGAAATTGAAAAAAGATCACAGATAGCCGGTCTGAAAGCGGGCATTGAAGCTGTTAATAACTTTGTTACTTCGGGCACGAAACCTGCACTAAACACTTCGACAACACCAGAACAACCGAAAGCGCAAGTGGCTGCGTCGCAATCACCGGTAGAGAAAATTTCATCCGCGGAACTACAGGCCAGGCTTTTCAAACAACCTCCGCCATTACCCAGTAAAGTTAAAGCTACACCACCACCATTACCTGAAAGATTCGACGCAAATGAACCCCCACCGCTTTTGTCTAAATTTGGAGCTTTAGGAGTAAAAGGAGCGTACGAAGAATTGAGGGACAAAAAAAAGCAAGAAGAAGCCGCTGCCAAAGCTGAAGCAGCTGCGCGGCCGCCTTTACTATCAACATCTAATAAAAAACCTTAATTGCTGTGGTCATGTCAGCGAAAGCTGACATGACCAGCTACCCACCAATCAAACTATCTGACTCAACTTATACAATAAATCCAGCGCTTCGCGCGGTGTTA
This sequence comes from Pseudomonadota bacterium, assembly GCA_040389045.1. Taxonomy (GTDB): domain Bacteria; phylum Pseudomonadota; class Gammaproteobacteria; order DSM-16500; family DSM-16500; genus UBA5158. The sequence continues at coordinate 4,315 of JAZKAT010000052.1, forward strand.
ATTTATCGGGGTTCGTCGTTTTTAACAATTCAACCGCAGGGTGTGTCATTGCCACACTCGCTAACAAATCTGCTTGTCGCGGTGTACCCGTTACCAAACCATGGTGCGCCTGATTTTCCAACTCCACTAATTTTTGTCGTGCCTGCGCAATCACCGGCAACGGCACACCCGCCAACTGCGCGACTTGAATACCATAACTCTGGTTAGCAGGCCCATCATTTACGGTATGCAGAAAAATAATTTTGTCCCCTTGCTCCGCCGCGTCAAGATGCACATTTTTCACAGTGCTGATTTGTTCTGCCAACAATGTTAATTCAAAATAATGGGTAGCAAACAACGTCAACGCCCGTAATTTTTTCGCAAGAAAAGAAGCGCTGGCCCAAGCCAGTGACAAACCATCAAACGTACTGGTGCCACGCCCTACTTCATCCATCAACACTAGACTTTGCGCCGTCGCATTATGTAAAATATTCGCGGTTTCTGTCATTTCTACCATAAACGTCGAACGCCCACTCGCCAAATCATCAGCCGCGCCTATGCGCGTGAAAATTCTGTCTATAGGACCTATACAAGCTTCTCGCGCCGGTACAAAACTGCCGATATGCGCCAGCAAAACTATTAATGCTATCTGCCGCATGTAAGTGGATTTCCCCCCCATGTTAGGGCCGGTAATCATTAACATGCGTTGCGTATCATCAAGCCGCACATCATTGGGTACAAAAGCTTGTAGCGACACCGCTTCCACCACTGGATGACGACCGGCGGTAATATGAATTTGTGTATTGGCGGAAAACTCGGGACACTCTAAAGCCAGGCTGTCGGAACGTTCCGCTAAATTCGCCAGCACATCCAACTCCGCCATGGCCGCGGCGGTAGTCATCAACGGCGTGAGACTGCTGGCAATAATTTCGAGTAATGCTTCATATAAAACTTTTTCTCGTGCTAAGGCTTTATCACGACTACTTAGCGCTTTATCTTCAAAAATTTTTAACTCTGGCGTGATATAACGTTCAGCATTTTTTAGCGTTTGGCGACGGATATAATCGGCGGGCACAGTCTGCGCTTGCAGGCGGCTGATTTCGATATAATAACCATGCACCCGGTTATAACCTACTTTCAAAGTCGAAAGTCCGGTACGCTTTTTTTCACGTTCCTCTAATTCAATGAGAAAACCACCGGCGTTTTCACTCAAGGCCAGCAATTCATCCAACTCCGCGTCATAACCACGCGCAATCACACCGCCATCCCGAATAGTGACCGGTGGATTTTCGATAATGGCTTTATTCAACGTGGTCAGCAATTCAGGAAATTCGCTAATCTCCTTCGCGATTTGTTGCAGCAATACTACATTCGCAATCTGTAATTGTTGTTGCAGTGTTGGCAATAGCGCCAGCGTATCGCGCAAATGCGCCAGATCGCGTGGGCGCGCAGTGCGTAATGCGACCCGCGCTAAAATGCGTTCCAGATCGGCGCTATTACTCAAGGTTTCATGTAACGCTACGTAAGCGCGATCTTCCAGCAAATTCGCGATACTATATTGACGTTGACGTAATATTTCGTGATCGCGTAACGGCCGGTTTAACCAGCGTTTTAACAAGCGACTGCCCATGGCCGTGGCGGTATGATCAAAAATCGCGGCCAGCGTATTTTCCTGTCCACCTGCCAGATTAGTGACTATTTCCAAATTGCGTCTAGTGGCGGCATCAAGAATAACACTGTCTTCGCGGCGCTCCGCATACAGCGTGCGCAAATGTGGTAAAGCGGCGCGTTGTGTTTCTTTAACATATTGCAACAAACAACCCGCCGCGCAAATTGCGGTAGTCATATCCGCGCAGCCAAAACCTGACAGATCATGGGTTTGCATTTGCTGGGTCAGTAAACGTAAGGACGTTTCCTTATCAAATTCCCAAGGTGAGCGACGACGTAAAATATTTTTTTTATCGCGTAAGAAATTTTCTTCGGCACTATCACTGATTAATAATTCCGTTGGCTTGATACGTTCAAGTTCGCCATATAATGCTTCCAGGCCACGCACTTCCAGCAAATGAAAACGGCCACTGCTAATATCTAATGTGGCAATTCCATAACTGTCTTGTTCAACACACAAGGCCGCGAGTAAATTATCCTGGCCATCCGTAAGAAATGCCGCATCCGTTACGGTGCCTGGCGTTAAGATACGCACAACTTGACGTTCAACTGGCCCCACACTTTCTTTGGGGTCGCCGATTTGTTCGCAAACGGCAATCGACAAACCATCACGCAATAGCTTTGCCATATACGATTCCGCCGCGTGATAAGGCACACCCGCCATAGGAATTGGTTTGCCAGCGGATTGACCGCGCGCGGTGAGTGTAATATCCAGCAGTCGCGCTACTTTTTTCGCGTCATCAAAAAATAATTCGTAAAAATCGCCCATGCGATAAAATAATAATGTTTCGGGATAATCCGCTTTGATGCGAAGATATTGTTGCATCATTGGAGTAGCTTGATTATGAAGATTACTAGCAGTCCCAGTGGTCATGGCTATTGCCTTTTTTATCAATTCGAAGCATGTTATACCGTGAGTCTGATGTGAGGTAAAGTGCCTTGGCTTTGAAACCGCTAATCATTGAACTAGGCGCGCAATTGACCGCGCGTGAATGGAAATTAGCTACGGCAGAATCCTGTACCGGTGGCGGTGTGGCTTATTATCTGACAAAAATCGCTGGCAGTTCGGGCTGGTTTGAGCGAGGTTTTGTAAGTTATAGCAATCTTGCCAAAGTCGAAATGCTTGGCGTTAAACAAGCAACTTTGGATAATTATGGCGCGGTCAGTGAACAAACCGTGCGTGCCATGGCGGATGGCGTACTTAGCCACAGCCAAGCCCAAGTCAGCATAGCCATCACCGGCATCGCTGGCCCAGACGGCGGCAGTAAAGACAAACCGGTTGGCACCGTATGGTTTGGCTGGGCCGGCATAGCCATTGAAACCCAAACCACTGCCCAATTATTCACCGGCAACCGCAACGAAATCCGCATCCAGTCTATCCAGTTTGCATTAGAAACTTTATTAACTATTCTCAAACCCTGAACCTAACTCTGTCATTCCCGCGCAGGCGGGAATCCATTCATTGAAACTTTAGAAGCCAGAGTAAACTCACAATAGATTCCCGCCTGCGCGGGAATGACAG
>JAZKAT010000052.1:7583-20251 GCA_040389045.1 Pseudomonadota bacterium
AGAAGCCAGAGTAAACTCACAATAGATTCCCGCCTGCGCGGGAATGACAGCGTGGAGGCTTGGGCTTCGTGACCTGAAGTTTGTTCTGTTGGGCTTCGTTGCACTCAGCCCAACCTACTATGACGCTGACAACTTACCAGGATTATATCCTGTGCCATATAGCAACGACGCTCCTTGATCATCATTTCCATTACCACTTTGCCCAGACGTGCTACGCCAAAACTGCCACCTTATCGAAGGGGCTTTCTCAACGGCCAACTCTATTAATGAACTGGCCATAGAAGTAACCACCGTATCAACCAAAGCTTCTTCAATTAATAAATTCGGATGGCCCGCTTGTTTGCTGGCCGCATGATACAGAACATTCACCGTAGCCAGAGCCAGCAAATCTATCCCACTTTTTTTCACCACTTGCTCAAAACTTTCTGGCCGTTCACCAGGAACAGCTACTGCCAACAAGCCCCTCCCCATCCAAATCGCCCCCCGGCCAATCAATCCCAACGGACTTACCAAATAATTTTCAGTAAAAGCGGTCAAGAGACGATAGCGCATAGGATTAACCACAATAATTCCCACATGCGTAATCATGTATTCCATACTCATGCCAAAGCCATTAATTAAACCCGCTTTGGCCAGATAGCCAACAAGTGTTTGTTTTTTTTCCGGAGCAACGTCTTCCTCTAAGTCGTCACCAGCTTCCGAATTGTAGCCTACATCCAACATTTCCCCTCCTCCATAACAGTTGCTAAAAAAGTTATTCATTCTTATAATCAGCCTTCACTTCACACTGCGTTTTTTTCAATTCTACTTTTCAAAACCTTAAATAACCATAAATTTTGAACAATATTAAAAATTCTTTTGGTGTTTTGACTACAAATAAATCCACCTCAAAAATTTTTTTCACCTTTTCTTTACCATGCCACAAAAGTTATGACATAATCAAAACCTACAACGCACACAACTAATAAGGACATCCCAATGGACGAAAATAAAAAGAAAGCTCTAGGCGCCGCCTTGAGTCAAATTGAAAAACAATTTGGTAAAGGTTCTGTCATGCGTCTGGGTGATGGAACTGCAGTACGAGACATTGAATTCATATCAACCGGCTCACTCGCCCTGGATGTCGCATTAGGAATTGGTGGATTGCCACGCGGTCGTATCGTTGAAATTTATGGGCCGGAATCTTCTGGTAAAACCACACTTACCCTACAAGTTATCGCTGAATGCCAGCGGGCCGGCGGTACGGCGGCATTTGTGGATGCGGAACACGCGCTAGACCCTGCTTATGCCGGACGGTTAGGTGTTAACGTCGATGAATTACTCATCTCGCAACCCGACACCGGTGAACAAGCACTGGAAATCGCTGACATGTTAGTGCGCTCAAGCGCTGTGGATGTAGTAATTATCGATTCCGTTGCCGCCTTGACTCCCAAAGCGGAAATTGAAGGTGAAATGGGTGATTCTCATATGGGCTTGCAGGCACGCTTGATGTCACAGGCATTGCGTAAACTCACTGCTAACATCAAACGTTCCAATACCCTGGTGATTTTCATCAATCAAATCCGCATGAAAATCGGTATTATGTTTGGCAATCCTGAAACCACTACTGGCGGTAATGCGTTGAAGTTTTATGCCTCAGTGCGCCTGGATATTCGCCGTATTGGTAACGTCAAAAATGGTGATGAAATTGTCGGCAGTGAAACCCGCGTTAAAGTCGTCAAAAACAAAGTGGCGCCGCCCTTTAAACAGGCTGAATTTGATATTTTATATAACGAAGGCATTTCTCGCGAAGGTGAAATTATCGAACTGGGCGTACAACAAGGCTTTATTGATAAGTCAGGCGCCTGGTTTAGTTATAAGGGACAAAAGATTGGGCAAGGTAAAGACAATACCCGCATTTATTTGAAAGAGCACCCGGACATGGCGAATGAAATTGACGCTAAAATCCGTGGTGTCCTGCTTAAAAAAGTGGGTAAAGCTGCGCCGCTTGTTGAAATTGCCGAGGTAGAGGAAGAAACTGCCTGAGCGAACTACTGAAAGTCCGGCGCGCCGCTCTGAATTATCTGGCGCGCCGTGAACATTCTGAACTGGAATTGCAACGCAAATTGCAAAGTAAAGGTTACGCACCACCTGATATAACCACATGTTTGGCCGCATTGGTTGATGAAGGGCTAGTCAGCAACACCCGCTTTATTGATTGCTATGTACATGCTCGCCGCCAGAAAGGTTATGGCCCCATGCGTATCCATGCCGAACTGGCGGCACGCGGTATTCCGCAAGATCTGATTGAACATCACCTCAATATCGCAGATAATGCCTGGTTTGCCCATGTCCGTAAGATATGGCAAAAACATTTTAAAGGCATAATGCCATTGGACTCTAAGATACGCGCGCGGCAGATACGTTTTTTATACCAGCGCGGTTTTACCGCCGAACAAATTGATACTATATTCCGTAGCGACCACGAAAATGCGTGATAAAAAGCAGTCATTTCTAAGTACGAACCAGATTCGTAGTGAATTTTTAAAATATTTCCAGGGGCTGGACCATGAGGTTGTGGCCAGCAGTTCATTAATTCTCAATGACCCTACCTTGTTATTCGTTAATGCTGGCATGGTGCCCTTCAAAGATGTTTTTCTTGGTAAAGAAAAACGTCCCTACACTCGCGCCACCTCTGCCCAACGCTGCGTGCGCGCCGGCGGCAAACACAATGACTTGGAACGCGTAGGTTATACCGCCCGTCATCACACTTTTTTTGAAATGTTAGGGAACTTTAGTTTCGGAGATTATTTTAAACGGGAAGCCATTCAATTTGCCTGGCGTTTTCTCACAGAGAATTTAGCGCTGCCCCCGGAAAAACTTTGGGTGACGGTGTTTAGAGAAGATGATGAAGCCGCGGATATCTGGCTGAACGAAATCAAAGTAGATCCTAAGCGTTTTTCGCGTTGTGATGAAGACGATAATTTTTGGATGATGGGAGCAACTGGGCCATGTGGTCCGTGCACCGAAATTTTTTATGATCACGGCCCCACTATCGCTGGTGGCCCACCGGGCAGTCCAGACGCGGATGGCGATCGCTACATTGAAATTTGGAACCTGGTTTTCATGCAATATGATCGTGCGGCCGATGGCACGTTGACGCCATTGCCCAAACCCTCAGTCGATACCGGCATGGGATTGGAACGTATTGCTGCGGTGATGCAACACGTCAACAATAACTATGACATTGATTTATTCCAGGGCTTAATCACTGCCATGGCTAAGATCAGTCACACTACCGATTTAACCAACACTTCATTACGCGTCATTGCCGACCATATCCGCTCCTGCGCTTTCATTATTGCTGATGGTGTGACACCCTCCAATGAAGGCCGCGGTTATGTGTTACGCCGTATTATTCGGCGCGCATTGCGCCATGGCAGCAAACTCGGTGTGACAGAACCCTTTTTCTATAAATTAGTAAAACCGCTCGCGGCTGAAATGGGCGGCGCTTATCCTGAACTCATTAAATCGCAAACCCATATTGAAAAAACCTTACGCCAGGAAGAAGAACAATTTAGTTTGACCCTGACGCAAGGCTTGAAACTATTTGAACAAGCAGTCAGTGAATTAAAATCAAAAATTATTCCCGGTGATACTTTATTCAAGTTATATGACACTTATGGATTTCCAGTTGATTTGACCGCTGACATCGCGCGCGAATTGGATTTTGATGTAGACCTTGAAGGTTTTGAAAAAGCCATGGAGCAACAGCGTGACCGCTCCAAACAAGCCAGCAAATTCACTGCGAATTCTTACAGCATAGGCGCGGGCATTACTACGCCTACGCAATTTACCGGCGACAAGAATTTATTAATTGATCCTGCGCCCGATTCTGGAAAAATTATCGCTTTATATCATGATGGCAAAGCAGTCGATGTAATTAAAGCAGGCGAAACCGCTTCAGTCATTTTAGATCGCACACCTTTTTATGCAGAGTCCGGCGGTCAAATTGGGGATCAGGGCAAACTCTTCACTAACAACCTCCTATTCCGCGTGTCGGACACCATCAAGCAAGGCCAATCGCATGTACATATTGGCACACTGGAAACCGGCAATCTGAAAATTGGCGATGTTGTGCAAACACAAGTTGACGCGGAACGCCGCGCTGCTACCGTATTGAACCACACTGCCACTCACTTATTGCATTTTGTGTTGCGACAAACGCTAGGTAATCATGTTATTCAAAAAGGTTCATTAGTAGAACCCGAACGCTTGCGTTTTGATTTTTCACATGGCGCACCGCTGACTGCCGCGGAAATTCAAACTATTGAACAACGCGTCAACGCAGAAATTCGTCGTAATCATGAAGCCATTGTTAAAGTTACCACGCCGGAAAAAGCTGTCGCCAGCGGCGCCATGGCTTTATTCGGTGAAAAATATGGTGATGAAGTGCGTGTAGTCAGCTTCGGCGATTCCAAAGAATTATGCGGCGGCACCCATGCCCATCACACCGGCGATATTGGTATTTTTAAAATTACTTCCGAATCCGGCATTGCCGCTGGCATACGCCGCATTGAAGCGGTCACAGGCGCCGGAGCATTGACTTGGTTAGATACACGCGACCAGGAAAACCGTCAAAAATTGCGCGAAGCGGATGAACGCATCCGCGGTCTCGAAAAGACCATGGACCAGCTGAAAACCAAGCTGGCAGGCAGTTTAAGTCAGGATTTAGTCGCACATGCCAAAGACATAAACGGTGTTAAAATAGTATCTGCGGCGCTTGAAAATATAGACCCCAAGTCCTTACGCACCACTATAGATCAATTGAAGGATAAATTAGGCAGCGCTGTTATCGCCTTAGGGGTTGTTACCGACGGTAAAGTCAATTTAGCGGCGGGTGTCACGAAAGACCAGATAGGAAAAATTAAAGCCGGCGAACTCGTGAGTATGCTGGCCTTACAAGTAGGTGGAAAAGGGGGTGGCCGCCCAGATTTAGCGGAAGCTGGCGGTAATCAACCCGAAAATTTAACCAGCGCGCTGGCTTCAGTCGAAGCTTATGCCCGCGAAAAATTAGCTAAATAATTCGAATAATGCTTAACAGGAAACCCGTAACATGACATTAATTGTACAAAAATATGGCGGCACTTCCGTAGGTTCTCTGGAACGTATTCAAAACGTGGCGGCTAAAATCATTAAGGCAAAAGCGGCAGGCCATCATGTAGTCGTCGTCGTTTCCGCCATGTCTGGCGAAACTGACCGTCTCATTAAAATGGCGCAAACGCTGTCGGCTGAACCAAGCCCACGCGAATACGATATGCTGGTCGCGACTGGCGAACAAGTTTCAATGTCATTACTGGCAATTGCCCTGGAACAATTGAATTGTCCGGCACGTTCTTATACTGGCGCGCAAGCCGGGATTTTGACGGATAATATTCATACTAAAGCACGCATTCTGGACGTTAAAACAGAAACGCTGCGCCGTGACTTGGAAAATGGTTTTGTCGTCATTGTCGCTGGCTTTCAAGGTACTAATAAGCAAGGTGATATTACTACGCTGGGTCGTGGTGGTTCAGACACTACCGCGGTCGCTATCGCCGCTGCCCTGTTAGCAGATGAATGCCAGATTTATACCGATGTTGATGGGGTTTACACGACGGATCCCCGCGTCGTGGCGAATGCGCGTTTAATCCCGTTAATCAGCTTCGAAGAAATGCTGGAAATGGCTAGTCTGGGCGCTAAGGTTTTACAAATGCGTTCAGTGGAATTAGCCAGTAAACATAACATGCCCATTCGCGTGCTTTCTACTTTCAACGATGGTGCAGGCACACTCGTTACCTTTGAGGAAAATATCATGCAAAAACGTTTAGTCTCTGGCTTGGCTTTCAGCCGTGAAGAAGCCATCATCGCCTTATCCGGCATCCCTAACCGGGCCGGCATTGAAGGTGAAATCTTAATGCTGGTCAGTCAGGCTAATATTGAAATCGATATGATTGCCCAAAATGCAACCAATCCTATACACACCGATTTTACCTTTACCGTACAGCGTAAAGATTTTCCAAAAACGCTGAAGCTCATGCAGAAACTTGCCGCCGACCTTGGCAATGAAGTGACAGTTAAAAGTAATGCCGAAGTAGCCAAGCTTTCTTTAGTAGGTTTGGGTATGCGATCACACACCGGGGTGGCCAGCACTATGTTCAAGGCCTTAGGTGACACTAATATAAACATTCAGATGATTACCACCTCGGAAATTAAAATTTCCGTTATCATTGATGAAGAGTGTCTGGATAAAGGTGTAAAAGCCGTCCATGAAGCTTTCGAACTTGATAAAATATCATCGGAAAAACAACATGCTTTCATGGAATTATAACGATAAAAATTTTTCAAAAGCCATTTGCACAACGATGCTATATTGTTTACCATGGCTGACTTTGATATTTACTAGAAAAGTTCTATTGTATTGATATAACGCTTTATAAAAAAGCGTGATATTTCAGGAAGTAACATTATAAACAAGGCAGTTTTAGAAGGAGAGGGATAAATGCTCATTTTAACGCGACGTGTAGGAGAAACCCTGATTATCGGTGATGACGTAGTCGTCACGGTACTGGGCATTAAAGGCAACCAAGTGCGGATAGGCATTAATGCGCCCAAAGAAGTGTCGGTTCACCGTGAAGAAATTTACCAACGCATCCAACAGGAAAAAAATGCTACACCAGGCGAAGTAACCGAAAAAGACAGCAAGAAGGGTAATAAAGAATCCGAGTAAGATCGTTTTTAAGCAATTCCGGAGAGGTGGCCGAGAGGCTGAAGGCGCTCCCCTGCTAAGGGAGTATGGGGGTTATACTCCATCGAGGGTTCGAATCCCTCCCTCTCCGCCAACCAAGCTTTTCACTCAGAAATACGTTGAAATTACAGAAGTTTGCTGGTCTAATACCCTGCCTCAAGTTGGCCCTAAATACACGCGCCCGTAGCTCAGTTGGATAGAGTACCTGGCTACGAACCAGGTGGTCGGGAGTTCGAATCTCTCCGGGCGCGCCAGATTAAAATAATACCCATCATTTTCAAAATTTCATTTCGACATTCATTTCATATACTATGGGAGTTTTCACTTAGGCGGGTCTAGTCAATTTATCGTTACTTAATAAGGAATAAACGATGAGCGTGCACATGGAGCTAAAGTTATCTACGTTATTCGACTTCTCAAAAGTTTTATTATTATCTAGTTTGATGTCAACATCGCTGCACGCACAACCCAATACTACTTATCTACCTCCCATTATCGTTGATGCTAATTATATTAAAACTAACGGGAATATAATCACTGGTAATTATCAAGGTACGGCAACACAAGCTGCTATTACGGTCTCTACGACTAGTCCAGTCACCATTGCTAATTCAAATCTAAAAGGACCCGGTAATTTAATTCAAGCCACTTCAGGTGGTGCGAATATCACCGTAAAAAATACGCAAGGTTTTGCTACTAACCCTAATGTGAAGGGTGCGGTAAAAGGTATATTTCTTTATGTCAGCTCATTCACCAATATTAATATGCAAAATAATAATATTACGGGTGCGCGTATCGGTTTTTATTGCAGTTCTTATGTGGGCAATAAAAGCTCGACCAATACTTTAATCATCGCGAACAATGTCTTCCTGAATCTGGATGCACGTCCCAGCAATGGTAACAATGGTTACATTTCTTCTGGCCAATACAATGGGCAAGCGATTCACCTGGGTGGTATTACCAATGTGCCGGGTATAGATATTGGTTGGAATGAAATAATGAATACCGCCGGACAGAGTGCTACCGGTGCGATTATCGAGCTTAATCAAACGAGTGGTACTAGCAGCAGTCCTATTAATATTCATAATAATTTTATTTCTGGCGCCTTCCCCACTTTACCTGGCGTGGATTTATATGGCTTTGGCGCAATATTGGTTAATGGCGCAGCGAATGATACCAGCACCACAGCAAGTTCTTTTATTAATATTAATAATAATCGTGTGGTGGCTACGGCGAATTATGGTATCGCCATTGAAGCCGGGCATGATGTTTCAGTAAATAATAACCGCGTTATTTCCAGTGGATTTTTACCCAATGGTACAACGTTCTATCCTATGTCTACCTATGGTAATGCAGCCGGTGCGGTTAATATCAATCAATATAATCAATCCAGTAATGTATTTTTTAATAATAGCGTTAGCAATAATGTATTGGGTTTGATTAAAAATGATGGCAAAAGTAAGCCTGTTCGTTCTGACTGGAATTTACCGGGTCAAGGTGGCGCAGTATCGGGTAATACGGATTACGCACCTAACGATAATACCGATCCAAGCGTGTATGCTGAAGCCATGGAATATTCTGACTGGTTACAAGCCACACATTTGAATAATATGATCATTGGAACTGCCACGGTGGGGTATGTACCTGATCTGACGACTTTAACGCCTATGCCGCCGGTTAATGCTGGCGTTGGATCGACCTTAGTGTTAGATCATGTCAGCATTACGAATCCCAATGGTAATTGTATTAATGCATCAGGTGGTTCGCAAATCACTGTTACCAATAGTGTGATTGGCCCTTGTAATGGTCGTGGGATTGTTGTCTCAAGTACAAGTTCTGCAATCGTACAAAATAATTATGTTCATGACGTGGTTAGAGAAGCTATTGTAACGCAATCAAATGCCAGTCAAACTATTCGTTACAATACTATTCAGAATGCAGGCTTTGGTATCTACGTTATCAATAACGATAATAATGTGACACAGTCTAACGTCGATTATAATCAAATTAATAATATTATTGGTGTAACTGGGAAGAACTCATCAGCAGTTCAATTCAATCAAGTATCCGGACCGAATAACACAATTAGTTGTAATGTCTACTACCAACCTTCACCACCGCCAGCAGGATATACCGGTACTTGTGATTCATTTAGCTTGTATCTCTCTAGCGGCACGGCTAACTCACCGGTGAGAATAGTGGGCAACCGGATTAATGGCAGTGGTGATTTTTGGAATTGCGGCGGTATAATGTTAACGGATGGAGATACGGGGGCGGGCACGACTGGGCCAGGTTATGTTTACGCCGGAGATAATTATCTTTTAAATCCAGGCAATTATGGTATTCACGTTTCGACCGGCCATGACGTTACCATTGATAATAACTTTATATATTCTGATAATTATGATTTTTATGACACATCTAACAATACCTATGGTCCCGGCCGAACTGGGCTTAGCACCTTTAATGTTTATTCTGAGAGCTGCACTAATATCACCGTCACGAATAACACGGCATTCTTTCTTTCAAGTTATGGTGGTGTAAATAATTTTACTTTTCATGACACCTGTAGCCCGGTAACGCAAAGCAATAACATCGGTTATTCGCAAAACCAACCGTTTCAATTTCCATCGATTTATACACCGCGTTCTTCTTGCTAGGAAGGCTCAAAAGGGGGGGTTACTGCCCCCCTTTGATATCTCGGTAATATTCATCCCAAAAAAGGCTACAATTTGAATCGGGTCTGATACACTGGTTTATGCTGACTGTCGAATGGAAGAAATAGTTAAGCTGAGGACAAGGTAAATGAATAATAAGCCCCCTATCCCCAAAAAGTCCCCGCCATGGCTAGTGGTAATCCTTTATAGTGCTACTATTCTTATTGACTGGCTATTCGCTTACTATGTAGAAATTCAACCGGAAATTGGTAACAATTCTTTTTCATTACTTTATCCCTTATTTAGTATTTTTTATTTTGAATTTTGCGGTATTGCGCTGGTTGGGATTTATCTTAGAAGAAAATGGGGATTTAATCTTGGCAATGGCATGATAGTCGCCGGCGGTATCATTTGCTCTCTTTCCTATTTGATAGGCTTTAGAATTTATCCCTGGATCGATGAAGTATTTATTTTAATTTTAATAATTAATCTGGCGGTTATTTTGACTATGACATTCTATTATTTTCGCCATGGAATGAATGCAGATTAAACACCCCCCATACAAACTCTTGACAAAATTTTTAAAAGTACTCAATATCAGCTACATTTTAAACAATATAGCTTTGGGTGATAAGAATTATGCATTTATTAGAACGAGCAGCGGGTGTGATTGAATTTGTTTTGGATAGCGATGATTCGAGTGAAGATCAGGAGTTTCATGCGGAGATTCAAAAATACCGGATTATGAGACAAGGTGCGAGTATTTTTTTTTATAATGCCAATAATGAAATCGTTTTGCATTTTAATCCCTTTGATAATACCGTGCTGGTTTGTAATCCTGATGGGTATGCGTTGGCTAAATGGTTAGGCACTAAACGGTTTCCTATAGGCGATGCCCGTTTGGCATTAACCGAACAACAAATCAAAGACGTTGGTGCAACAAAATTCAAGCGTGATTATTCCTTTTCCCTTCAACCACTGGTACCACACAAAGCCTCACCTTATAAAGTAGTTGAATTAGAAGAATTATTAAAAATTTATACTACCACGCAATTAAATGCTGTCCTGTCTGAACTTTTTAATCGCTGCAGTGATTTTACTCCGGGCAAAAAAGCAGAATATTTAAAAGGTGGCAAATTGGAAGATAAATTTTGTCGCTTTAATTTAGAAAATCAACAGGTAAACACCGGAATTAGGAGCGACCAAGTATTTTTATTAGATGATAACAATAAAATTATCGGTACCATTAGCTTCACATTTTATGTCAGCCAAAACAGAATAATTGATGTTTATCTTTATGATGAAGTTGTTGATTATTTCACATTACTTAGCGAGAAAGAAAAGCTCAAATTAATTAGTCTTTTCCCTGATGATACTATGAGCGCATATGCTAAAGACGCTGCGCTGCAAGCAATAGCGCTTCTCATAGAACCGAAAAGACTGGCATTAATGGAACCACTATTTGCTGCTGCCCGCTTGCAGATACTGGACACCATAAATTTCGTTCGCGGACCACAAGATGATGAAGTCAATGCTAATGCATTTATTCGTGCTGCTGCTGGACGGGAAGAATTATACTTAGCATTAAATTGCTCTGGTACCGATTCAAAAAACCATGTGATTCATGGTGCCGCTACGCGCTATGCTAACTTGCTGGATAATCATGTGAAGCAGTGGGCATTCAGAAAATTACAGCAGTTTTCTTTTCACCAATATCTGGAACAAAATTGGAGTGCAGACGCTGCGGTCAAAAATGAATTAAAATCTGGTTTTGATTACCGACTGTTTGGAGTAAACGCTAGCCCGCTCACTCAAACTACACCGGCAGAGGAAAGAAAGATTTCTCTCAGCCCGTAATTTTCGCTGGCGACGACAGGGATGGATATTATCTCTTATCAAGTATTTCTATTAAGAAACAAAAGTGAGTAGCTTTCTTGTATTAAAATAGAGCTTTTTCTACCAAAATTTTATACTTTGCTATAAACTAATGCTCTGCATCATTACTTGATTGAGAACCTTTATGCTAAATATCATTTGGCTTTTTATGATGACGGCTTCGGTCATCGTTGCTGTTTTTACTGGGAAAATTCCCGAGATAATTACGGCTGCTACGGACAGTGCTAAATTTGCTTTTACGCTGGCGCTAGGCTTAACGGGTGTCATGGCATTGTGGCTAGGCATCATGAAAGTTGCGGAGGCGGCGGGTTTATTGGAGTTATTGACCCGGGCGTTAAAACCTTTGCTGGTTAAATTATTCCCGGATGTGCCGGCTGAACATCCCGCTATGGGTGCGATGACGATGAATATCGCGGCGAATATTTTTGGCTTGAATAACGCGGCTACGCCATTTGGTTTGCGCGCTATGGTGGAGCTCGCGAAACTTAACAAACATCCTGGTGTTGCAACTAATACTATGTGTACTTTTCTAGCCTTACACAGTAGTAATTTACAAATAGTCCCGGCGACTGCTATCGCTTTATTAGCAACTACCGGTGCGCTGCATCCAACCGATATTATCATTCCATTTTTATTGAGTTCGCTATGCGCGGTGGTGGCGGCTATTATTGTCCCTAAAATTTTGGAACGCTTGCATTGGTTTCGTTACCCAGTGCCGGCAGCGCCACAAGAAGAAGGTGCGTCATCATGACTATTACGGGCATATCGGATTTAATGGGCAATGGCTTAATTTTATTGTTTTTAGTTGGCATTCCGGTTTACGCTTTTTTTCGTAAGGTGCCGGTTTATGATGTTTTTGTTGAGGGTGCGAAAGAAGGCTTTCCAACCTTTTTGCGCATCGCGCCATTTATGATTGCTATGTTGGTGGCGGTGGGTATGTTGCGTGCTTCCGGCGCGTTTGAATTATTGAATCAAGTGTTAGCGCCTATGCTGGGTAAAATTGGCATCCCACCTGAAATCGCACCTATTGCTATCATGCGCCCTTTTTCCGCTACCGCCGCCATGGGCATGGTGGCTGACCTCTTGCACACGCATGGCGGCAATGATTATCTTTCTCATATGGCAATTATTGTTGCCAGCACGACTGAGTCTACTTTTTATATTGTGGCTATTTATTTTGGCGCGGCGAGTATTACTAAAAACCGCCATGTAATTCCAGCAAGTGTGATTGTAGATATCGTCGGAATTTTATCAGCAGTCTGGATCACTTGCTGGTTGTTGAAACCTTAAAGCTTCTTCACCTCTCCCCTTGTGGGAGAGGTCGGCGGCGTAGCCGACGGGTGAGGGGT
>JAZKAT010000053.1:0-67463 GCA_040389045.1 Pseudomonadota bacterium
CAGAAGCTGCAGGCCCTCACAATGGATTCCCGCCTACGCGGGAATGACACAAGGGGTAGGCACTCTAAATTCTCCTTCCTGTCATTCCCGCGCAGGCGGGAATCTATTCCTTGTAACTGCAGAAGCTGCAGGCCCTCAGATTGGATTCCCGCCTACGCAGGAATGACACAAGGGATTTAAGTACAATTCACTTTTAACATCATCGCCTCAAGCGTCAACCCCGGTCCAAAAGCGCAGCTGAAAATATTCTTTTGATGATCGTCATTCTTGATGTCTTCCCAAAGCGCTTTTAAAACAAAGAGCACTGTAGCGGAAGACATATTGCCATAGTGACGAAGGATTTGATAAGAATATTTGTTGTGGTCCTTAGTGATGTTTAAGGCAGATTCGCAGGCTTCTAAAATTTTAATTCCGCCAGGATGGATGGCATATAAATCAATGTCGGTTGATTTCAAATCATAAAGATTTAAAAAATTATTCATAAAATCGGCAATGCCAGTTTGAATAATTTCGGGCACATAAGTGCTTAAGCGTATATCAAAGCCATTATCGCCAATATGCCAGGCCATTTCCTTTTGGGTTTGGGGCAATAAATCATTATGAAAATTTTCCAGAATCAAGTATTGCGGTTGTTTCGGTGTTGCTTGTACCAGCACTGCCGCTGCGCCATCGGCAAAAATGGAATTGGCGATGATATTGTCTATGTCCATGGATTTTTGAAAATGTATCGTGCACAGTTCTACGCTGACGATGAGCACATTGGCTTTGGCATCGGATTTGCAAATAGCATCAGCAATTTTGATCGCATTAAATGCGCCGTAACAACCCATAAAATTAACGGCGGTACGCTTGGTGGATGTATTTAGATGTAATTGCTGGACGATTTCAATGTCCAGGCCAGGTGCGTACATGCCGGTGCAACTCACTGTGATCAAATGAGTGATTTCACTCTTGGCGAAATTTTTAAGGCCAGCCAGACAATTTTGAATGGCAGTCAATGCTAAACCTAGCGCGTTGTCTTTATAAAGCTGCATGCGCGCGGCGGTGGAAGGAAAGGGATCGCTAGGTGTATTGGGAAAAAATTCCAATTCTCCAGGGGATTTACAATAATCACTTAGAACACTATGTCGCTCTAGGATGCCGGTTGCTTTATAGACAAACTTAAGTAATCTATTTTCAGCGGGTTTTAACGCCATGCTATTAATAATTAAGTCTGCGGTGATTGCTTGAAATTGTTTGTATTGTGGATTGGCGGTACCGATAGCGGTGATAGCAGGCTTCATGTGTTATTGCATCCAGAGTAGAGGGGGTAATGCTAAAACACTTTTATGCTGGTACTCTGTGAAGAAAATTTAAAATAGTTGGGTGATAATTCCACGATTTCCAACGTTAATTGGGTGGAAAGCTTTTTAAAAGATTCGGCAAAATACGTTCTGGCGAGTTCCATCAGTTTGGTGCCTATATCACGTAGCTTGGCGCTGTCGCGGCCGCGCAAGACTTTTAATTCCATATGCACAAACGCCTGATTAGGGTTACTGTCACCAATGTAATAATCTTTTAATTCTACCGCGCGACATTTGCAACCGCTGATGTCAGTATCCAGAGTTTTAGCGAGTAGGGGATTAAATTCCGCAAACAGTTTTTGGAAGTTATTTTTTTCGATAAGATTGGAGCTATATTCCAGAATCAAGTGCGGCATGTGGGGTTTCCTTTAGCTTTCTTTTATGTCACCAGGCAATGGCTGCCGCAAGTGTTTTTTAAATTCCGTTACTACGCCAATGATATTGTGGTCCATGGTGAGAGCGGCAATATTATAGCCCTGAATCAGTGGTTTTAAATACATTTGTCCTTCGTCAAAGAGAATTTGTTTTAAAGTAGGTAACTTTTGGCCTTCTTTATGCACAATAATGAAATCCCTGTGTTCAGGTCGCAAAGCAGGATCAACAAATAGCGCTGTGCCGCGCGATAAATTCTCTAAGTCATCTTCTTCCACCAGTAACGCAAACGCATTGTGACTGTAATGAAATTCGGTAGCCAGCCAATGCGCTGGTTGTATACCTTGTGCGGGCCATGCGCCAGCTTCTTCCCATGAGAGTAGCGGTATTTGCTGCAAGGTTTTAGAGGGTAGATGCTGCCCTTTGGTGCGCGCTGGCGGTAAGGGTTCGTTACCGGCTAACTGTCCCAGTGTCACGCAGAAAAATTCGGCGAGTGGCAATAAAGTCGTCAAGGTGGGATTGGGATTGTAACGGTTACGGATTTTTTTGATAGTGCTCGCTGGCACCCCGGTGCGTCGCGCTAATTCGTCAGCGTTAATGGGGATTTCAGCCATCAATAAATTTAAGTTATCACATAATTTTTCAAACATGCGGCGTCTCAGGACTTTAGTTGGCCAATTATAGGGAATCCAATTCGCAAAGTCTAGCGAGCTTCGACATTTAAATAGCGATAATGACGCTTTTTTAATTATTTTGTTCGTTTAAGATCGTAAATAGTTGACTTAAAGTTATTAAAGTGACAATATCAGCATGCTTCGTCATTATAAGGACGATTTATTTATAGGGAGGTTCGCAGAGACAATGGCCGCTATCGAACGTATTTCGCAAGGGCTTGGCATTAATATCACCAAACTTTCCCGTGAAGAAAATTTGATCGTTGAAATGGAATTGTTAGTGCGAATTTGCGAAGAACTGCGGGAACTTTATAAAAACAAACACATTGATTATTTTCGGTTAATGAAATTTGACATGGAGCAGGTGAATACAATGGTTGAAGAAAATTTTATCGTGGATGTCATTAAGGACCTCTTAATTTCACAAGAGTATTCGTTGGAAGGAATAGCGCACTATACTCAAACACCGGAAGAAGTGATTTGTGATATTGCGGCCGGGTGGAACCAGTCACCGTCTTTGCAATTGTCGCGCAAATTAATCAGTTTACACAGACTGGCACGACCAAATTTGTACCGCGAAATTATGAAAAAAGTGGTCGCTGATTATTTAGTTCAAGCTTAATCGTTCTAAAATTATTGACCCGCAATTAGCTAAATGTGACAATCGCTTCATTATAATAAAAGGAGCGATACATGCCCGGTTTAAAATTTATAGGTATTGCTGGCGCCTCAGGGTCTGGCAAAGGTGAAGTTTCAAAAAAAATTGAAGAAAAGCTGGGTGCGAGATGCCTGACCATCAGTATGGATTGGTTTTACAAACATTTTCCCGAAAAAAGTGAAAAGGAACGGGCAGCTGCTAATTATGATATTCCGGATTCTTTAGACTGGAATTTATTATTAGAAAAAATCAGCGAATTAAAGGCAGGTAAGGAATTAGTTGAACTTCCCGGCTACGAATTTGCAACACATCTTCGCAAAGATGTAACTACCAAGGTAAACCCAGCAGATTACGATACTGTCATCATCGATGGGATTCTTTTGTTTACCAACGCTGATGTATTGAAAGAATTGGATTTAAAAGTTTATGTTCATGCTGATCAGGAATTATGTTTGGTTAGACGTGTATTTAGGGACGTGGAAGAACGCGGTAGAGATGCCTTAGATGTTCTTAATCAATATTTGAAATATGTGCGACCGGCATTTTACCAATATATTCTTCCCACGCGAACTTTACCGGGTGTTATTGAAGTAAGTAATAACTTAAGGTTAGAAGATATTATAATGACGAATGTCTTTGAGGCGATAGATAATCTGTTAAATGTTGCTGTTAATGTCATTGTAGCTGCTGCGGCAAGTACAGTTACCTATGCTTCTCCAAGAAGCCCGGTAGCTAATTTGACGACAAGTTATGGAAAATTTCGAAATGGTACTCCTAGTCCTACTCCAGTACCTGCTTGTGGTGATACTCCTGAAATTTCTGTCAGAAAAAACAGTCATAGCTAAAAAAACTGGCTAGCATATGTGTTAAGTTTTCATGGATGAAACAACGATACTCAGGGAGTGATATTGACTACGTCGCATTATTGGGTGTACATCCTGCATTGTCAAAATGACAGTTATTACACGGGTTATACCACTGACTTGATGCGACGTTATCAAGCCCATCTTGATGGCAAATGCAAATACACCCGCAGTTTCAAACCGCTGGCGATTGCTCAAGCCTGGAAAATTTCTGGGACGAAGGGTAGTGCTATGAGAATTGAAAATTTTATTAAGAAACTTAGTCGTGAGGGGAAAGAGCAATTGCTTCTGAAGCCCGAGAGTTTGTTGGAATTTTTTCAGGGGCTGGAACTTTGTGTAATGCCAGCGAACGCTGGCATCCAGGCTTTTTAGCGTTATACATGCCAGCTTGCGCTGGCATGACATTAAGGGGATATTTTCACAGTAACACTGTTTTGCTGGGGCAATTTTTCCCGTATTGACGTCACCAAGGGTGCAATAAAAGTTGGGAAGCCTTTGATATGTAATACTCTTGGATTTCGTAAGGTTAATTTTTCTTTGGTTACTGGATCTTGGGCAACTTTGTTGCGTTTACTGGAATTATTAATATTCAAAACATAATCTTTGAATTCATATGTCTTAACTACGTTTACACCAGGTTTAATACTTATTTCAACAGTGAGAGGCGTATCAATTTCATTTATCTCTGTTCTAGATAGTGGACACATTCCTGAAACGTATTCCACGTATTGCCTAAATTCTTTTCGAGCAATTTTTTGGTGTTCTATTACTGTTAGTTGTTCGATAAATTTCTTATATTCTATTATTTCAGCATCTGTTAAAAAATCAGGTTTAGGTTTTGACCTTAAAGATGAAAGATGCTCTAATAAGTCATTATTGATTTCTTTGGGACTACGAGTTCCCCAAAATCCAACAGCTCTATGCAGCGAATGGAACGTGTAGGCTCCCAGCGCGATCGCTGTTCCTCCTACAGCAAGAATATAAAATGGTATTTCCATTCTGGGGCTTAGCCAAGGCTCTGCTATTGGAGGGAGAGTATGAAACTCATGATGTAAGCTCGAAATATTCTGACCTGATGAAAGTAACTGAAAAGCGTTTTGAATACCCAAGCTATTCTGATCAATGAAGTTAGAGGTTAGTCGACGACCTTGTTCGTCGATACCCAAAACAACTGGAATTTCTTTAATGTATGATATAAATTTTTCCGAGATCATTTTTGGTAAAAGTAAAATATCTCTGGACCCTCCACTTTTCCATCTTGTTTCATCAATAAATTGACTGAATCGATATTGTGGTGAAAATACTGTATTGATGAGTTGCAATCTATTTTGTCCAAGAGGATATTGGATATTTCGTAAGACTTCTTCTCTAAGCTCTATGGTAACGAAAGGAATTTTATGGATGTTGCTAGGAGTCCAGTGTGTGAGAATATCTTCACGGGCGATCGTCTCAACAAATAATACACTTTCTAGTGCTGTGTATGCCCGAAAATAATTTTCAATAACTTCTTTTGAAATAAGCTCATTTTTAATTTCATTGGGGATCAGTGGGTATGTCGTATTTAACATTCTTAAGACGCTATCGCTTAATTCATTCGATTCTTTAGAATGCATAGCCCTCTTTTTCTCAATGAATAACTTGAATATGAGACTGACACCGTTTGTGAGATAGTCATAGAGCTGTGTTAGATCCTGCGGCTTCAAAGCAGAAATAAATGAAGCAATTTCAATATTTGATTTACTAAATTTACGATCAAGCAATTCTTTGGTCGATAGAAAGAGAGATAATCTATAAAGGAGTAAGGATGGAGATTTATTGATAAATAATTCTTTAAATTCAGCACTAAATACCACAGGATAGACATATATAGGACCTGGAGCATTGTTGGGTATATAAGGCTTCATTCTAAGCTCTTTAATATCAATTCTGCTAAGAGGATCATGAGCAACTAACACATTTTCGGAGGCGCCCCAAATAAGATAATCAATATATTCTGCGAACGTAGGAATGCTATCGGCGAAAATTTTAACTTCAGCATGAGTAAAATTCGCTAGAATTTTGTCGGCATCAGCTTTGCCTATCAAAAAATGTTTCTGCATCAAAAGCATTGTTTGTTTTCTTAAAAATTCTTCAATTACTTTATTAGGCATAAAATTCCCGATGAAGGTTGTTTATAGAATGTTGAGCATAATCTAACCTATAATTGTTAAGGCAACCTTAAGAAATTGAAAAAATAATATACAAATTCATTGAAATGATTCATGCGGATAACTAGTATAATCATTGTCATACCAGCCGTGGGTGGGACACACATCTTAACCTAAAGTTTCATTAATAAAGCCCAACCCTAGCAAACCTTCCCGCAGCAGCGCCGCATCATTAACATCATGCGCGTAAACCGTAAATATCGCGCAGGAATACACGCCGCGGAATTTGGCAAGTTCCCAGGTCGCATCATCAATCCCGCCATATTGTTTTTTAAATTCCTCATGCGCTTCTGGGGGTAAAAAAGTATGGGCTATTGCCAAATCCACCGCCGGGTCACCAATATGCATATCGCCCCAATCTATAATTCCTGCTAATTGTTGTTGGGGATTAAGAATAAGATGCCGCGCGTATAAATCGCCATGGGTTACACAAAGTTTTGGTTTTCTCGGAGCAGGATTAAATTCCAACATGAACTGACGTAATTGCGTTACCTCTAACAGTTGCAGTTGTTCTAGTTTATCAAGCAGAATCAGGGTCTTCGGACGCCGTACCTCAACATCAACTCTACCGATTAAATCAAATGGCGCGCCTAATTTTTTCACTTCTTCCGCATTGATATGGTGCACGCTGGCAATAAATTCGGCGATATTACTTGCCAATGCACAACGCTGTTCCCG
Source organism: Pseudomonadota bacterium (assembly GCA_040389045.1). Taxonomy (GTDB): domain Bacteria; phylum Pseudomonadota; class Gammaproteobacteria; order DSM-16500; family DSM-16500; genus UBA5158. The sequence goes on from JAZKAT010000053.1 coordinate 6,796, forward strand.
GGATAAATCCAGACTATCAGCAGTGGCGCCGTTCACGATGTAATATCCAGCAAACGGCCACAAATAATTATCAGCAGGTTTACCGATAAACTTAGGTACGGGGATAGGATACCGCACCTGGTTTTGAATATAGGGCAGCAGATTGATTTCATTAAGTAAAAGAACAACCGCAGCTTGTTTTCGGGGAAAACGAAAGACAATTTCATTATTAACCAGGAAAGTAGTATTGTCCCAGCCTTCCCCCAACAGTAACAATGATTTTAAAGGTATTTCTGGAAGTTGACAGGTAATTAGCTCTCGTGCTAATGCTTCACCAATGCTAGCGGATTCCCAGGGTTTGCTTTCCATGAATAGTCTCTTTAAAATAGGCTAAATTTTAACGGCATATTATCATGACTATTACTTTTTTTTCACAACCTACACAAGAAATTCTTCCAACTGTCGTTGTGACTAATAAAGATAAACTGCCGCCATTGCTCTTGGGTTTTGCAAATTGTGGTTATCAATCATGGGGCCGCAAAGGTGGTGGTGAATCAAATTGGACGCGCGCCGCCGATAATGGCACCGTCCCAGAGCCAGGTTATTCTTATAACCATTATGATAATTACCTAGCCGATTTAGATATTATGCAGGCTGCCGGTGCTAACAGTTACCGAATTTCCTTAGATTGGGCTGATTTCCAGAATGCACAGGGCCAATGGAATGGAAAAACGATTACTTTCTACAAAGAATTATTTGCGGCGTGTAAAGCACGCGATATCAAGCCTATGGTTACTTTGTTGCATTTTACCGAACCTGCCTGGTTTAGCGATCTGGGTGGTTTTGAAAAAGAAGGGAATATTCGGCATTTCGTGGCTTTCGCAGAAAGAATGTTTGAGTTTTACGGCGATGAAGTTGAAACCTGGTGCACCATTAATGAAGCAAACATCCAGGCATTTTGTGGTTATTTAAAAGGCGAATTTCCTCCGCACAAACATAGTCTTCAGTTAATGCTCGATGTGCTATTGAATTTACTAAAAGCACATGTAGCGGTATTCACTGCGCTGAAAAAAATGCCGGGTGGTGATAAGGCGCAAATTGGTTTTGTGCATAATCTTTTAAAATTTATACCGCGTTTTGCGTATGAACCGTTAGAAGTCGGTACTGCCACGTTCATGACGGGATTAATGAATGATTTAGTCATGAACTTTTTTAAAACCGGCAAATTCGATTATGAAATACCGTTGGTGGCTTCCAAACATGATTTCGTTCCTGACGCGGTTAATTCATTGGATTTTATCGGTTTAAATTTTTATGCCAATGCGGTGATAGGATTTAATCCGGAAAATGGTTTTGGCCCCACTTATTTTCCCGGCCAGAAGAAAGGCGAGTTACATTTGACAGTTGACCCGAAAGGCTTTGCCGCGGCAATTGATGAATGCGCTACCTTGAATAAACCCGTTATCGTCACCGAATACGGTGTTGCTGATACGTCAGACAAATTACGAGTTGAGTTACTTGAGACATGTCTGCCCATTATCGATAAAAAGCGTGCTGCAGGAGTTAAGCTAATTGGTTTTCATGAATGGTCGATTAAATCAAATTACGAATGGGCTCATGGTTATACCCAAAGATTCGGTATGTACCATTTGGATGGCACTCCGATGGAGAGCGCTTTAATCTACGAAGAGTATATGAAAAACACCCTGCACGGTGAAAAAGCAGAGGCAAAACGAGATAACGTTCTTTCGATTGAATGTAAAATGTAGGTTGGTCTGAACGCAGAGTAGCCCAACAAATCAAACCTACCCGCGCTTAATTTTTTTCATGACTACCCACAATAATGGGACAGCTAATAATTGAATGAGAATCGAAAAAATTACCAGACTGGGAATTGAAATATCATAAATTACACCCATTAAAAAACTACCTAAAAACCAGCAAATTCCATAGCCAGTATTAAATATGCCATATGCCGAGCCGCGTTTATTCATAGGCACCATGTTGGCCACAATTGCCCGCATCAATGATTCATGCGCGCTTACTCCAATACTCCATAATGCAACACCAATAAAAGCCATAGTGCTATTGCCTAAAAAAACCAGCGGTGCAAACCAACAAGAAAAAATTGTTACTATAATAAGAATTGAAAAACCTTTACGGTCATAATAATGGCCTAAAAGCGGGGCGGATAATGAATTAAGCCCCATAGCGATAGCATAAGAAATTGGTATCCACACCGGCGATAAAATAGCAGTTTTCTGGAAATGATATGCAATTAAAGGAAAATCCGCATAACCCGCCGCGACGAATGATGCACCCACTAAATAAAGCCAAAAAGTGTTATTCATGCCCTCGGCTTGCAAATTATCCTGGCGTACTTCCAGTGCCTGAGGTTGGGGATAAATCCACCGCGCAATTGCCAGAATCGTCAATGCGATTAACGCGGGTATGAGCAGAATGGCAAAGCTATGTTGATAACCCCCTTTAAAATATAATACTAGGGCAACAATCAATGGGCCTAACATTGCGCCGATTTGATCTATGGCTTCATGCAATCCAAACACCCAACCCATTCCCAGTTCGTGTCCGGCATGGGATAACATGGCATCGCGCGGCGGCACGCGAATTGCTTTACCCATACGTTCAATCACCATGAGAATTGCAGCTATCCACCAATAGCCGGCTAATGCCAACAAGGGAACCGCGAGTAAATTACAGATATAACCAATAATGGTGATAGTCCAATACTTGCCGGTGGAATCTGCGAGATAACCTGAAACGATACGTAAAGCATAACCAACAAATTCACCAAAGCCCGCGACAAAGCCAACGATTGCGGCATTTGCACCTAACACTGCTAAATAAGGTCCGGTAATACTACGCGCGCCTTCATAAGTCATGTCGGCGAATAGACTTACTGTACTTAATAAAATAACAAATTTAAGCGCAGTTTTTTTGGAGATATCGCTAGCCATTGATAAAATCGCTGACTTTTTTAATTTGCGCACTCATAATCAAAAGCGCAGCTTTTTTAGTATCCATGGATCATCCTATAAGTTAACGTTTGCACCCAAAATAACAAAGTATAATACCAATCACTAAATCACAAACAGCGCCAAGATAAGCGATACTGGTATGTTCTATCAAAAAAAACGCTGATTTGTTCATCATTTGCGGATAAAAGAGAATGCCGATACCTTTCAATAAAGCGATCCAGGAAAAAATGGTAATGACCACCCGCCAGTTCCATTCCCAAATGTTATGACTAACTACCATTAATAGTCCCAAGACCAGAGTAAAAACGCCGGTGATAAACAGCAATGGCGCATCATTCATTAAATTAGCTACGTTATTGGTAAATTGATGTATGTTTAACAACATCGCGCTAGTAACGATGATGAGATAAAACCCAATAACTTTGCTGAGAAATTTAGAAATATCCATATTGAAGAACTCCTTTTACAGTGAACCCAATAGAGATATTGGGCGCAACCTGATTAAGCAAAACTATAAATAACGGCAAACTCAACTTGATCAGCTTGCGGATTGATCGTCGTCGCTTTAGTTACCGCGCCATCTACGACAGTGAATTTGGCATTTTGGTAAGAACTATGATCGTATTCAAAACGTCCGCTAAAATTCTTGTCAAAAGTTTGATTAATACCAAGCCCCAAACGCAAACCATTTAAGCGCGTGTTGATATTTGCCAATGTTGATTCATTGGTGGAGATTTTCAAATTACTATTGGTATAACCGACACGGCCATAAAATAAGGTCGTATTGGTAACCATACAGCCGGGCAATAAGCTGAAGCCGTAAGCATGTTGCATCTTTAGATCGGTGTGACTAAAGTTTTTATGAAGATACTCATCATTCTCTGATCGCGCGTCCACCGAACTAATATCAATATTGGCTTCGCCCGCTAAGTAATATTGGTTCCGTGTCCACGCATAACCCCCAAACAGCGAACCAAACAATCCAGACCCCGCCGGATGCGAAAGATTTTTCACATCAAAACCGCCAAGGATGCCGTCATTTACAAAGGAAGTTTGCTTGAAATTCACTATCTCCGGCCCGCCCCCTAACCCTATATAAAACCCATGACACCAGGCTGGCGTTGAGAAAGATAATAATAGAAGGGTGGTAATACTGGTTTTCCTTAACATTGATTGCGGACTCCTTAATTAAACGGCGGATATAACGCAGTATACAAGTTTGGAATCAAATATCTACCATAGTGTTTCGTCGAAGTGTTTAACAGTAGGGTATAATGCCTGCCCCGCAAAAATCTTTGCAAGTGTTACTGTTGCGGAATTAGTTATTCGCCGGTAAATGCAATTGTTATGTTCGGAAGTTCTATTTTTTATACTCTCCTGGCTATTCGCAAGCACACGTTCAACTTCAATTTTCATTTCTAGTAGTGTTGGGACGAATTCAGCAGCCATTTTTTTTACTTTTGGGTCCGTTGACTCGATAACCACTGACAATAATTCGGGATTGTTGTCAGGGTTAGTCAAGGCGTTTTCTAATAAAATTAAATTTTTTAAAAGTTGGGTGTGTATATTCAGCATCTCAACATATTCATTTAATTCTGCAGCAGTGGCCGTTTTTGAAAATGAAAGCGTATAATATCGATTAAACATCCCATCCCGAGTATTCTTAAAACCGTCATGCTTTTTCATTTCTTCGACGGTTTTATCAAATTCCTTGAGGCTTTGATCGTAGGTAGTTGACATAGTATTCACCTTGTCATCAGCTGATACTATTATTATACAGCAATAGGCTAATCAGAGGATTTAGTTGAATTTAACCATTTGATTTTATGAGAAGTAATTTTCATTTTCTAATACAAACTTAAAACACCACTTACTTGAATTTTAAAGTTCCCCTAATAATCTCTGCGCAGCCTCAGCTAATAAAGCTGATCTGGTTTTATGTTGACTAGTAGCTGCTAAATCTATGGCATGGAGTAATGCGCTATCCATTGTGATATTAATTCTTTGTGCTTTACCAGATGGTGCGATGATAGAAATAATTAACGGAATACATCCTTTTGCATCAGGTAATTTCATTACTGCATCTAGCGAAGAAGCTTTATGAATAGGCTCATCACTTTCAACCATCAACTCAATATGAGCTATTAGCCCCTCTTTCGCATTTTTTCTTGCTTCTGCTAAAGTGTCACCCGCAGAACCAAAGCCAGGAAAATCAGGGAAAAAAACGCTATAGCCATCTTCAACTTTTTCGGCTAATCCAATGTATTCTTTAATCATGATTTATCCCCTTTTAACTTTGCTTGTTTCAAGATGCTATTTAATAAACCTTTGCTTATTTGTTTTTTTGGATGAGGAACAGTCACGATTCCTGATTTTACAATATGCTTAAAGTGATGGTGGCTACCAGTTACCCTAACTTCGTACCAGCCATCATCCGTTAGCCAGTGGATGATTTCACGACTACTGTAGACCTTGGTCATAAGTGCTTCCCATTGTTAATTATACACACTTTTAGTGTGTATAATAGTGTTAATTTGTATTCATAAAACCGCCTTGAACGGATTCATTAAATAACCCAAAAAAATTAATATGTTAGTCAGCCATTCAGTCTTGATTGGATTAAGCGCGTTTTAAGTCTTTTTTTCTTAGGACGTTTGATTAAATGAATTGAAATTTTGAAGGGTTCAATACAACATTTCATATTGATTAGGAAGGTTTACTGAAGTGTTACTTCATTACTACAAAAAAGAAATTACTGGGCTGACCACCAAAACAATTTTCCAGATTCTATGGTGGGCGATAGTGGTATCGAACCACTGACCCCTGCCGTGTGAAGGCAGTGCTCTACCACTGAGCTAATCGCCCGATCGCCTCAAATTGTAGGGGGCGGTGAAGATCCGGTCAATCACCTTTGCGGGATATTTATCTGCTGTTACAATAGCCGACTATTACTTTTCTAGGGCTATAAATCATCCATGACAGTCGTTCGCACGCGTTTTGCACCTAGCCCAACCGGCTATCTACACATTGGCAGCGCCCGTACCGCGCTTTACTGCTGGCTATTTGCCCGTAAAATGCAGGGTGTTTTTATCCTGCGTATCGAAGATACCGATGTGGAACGCTCTACTAAGGAATCCGTGCAAGCCATTTTAGATGGCATGAATTGGTTGAGTTTGAAATATGACGAAGGCCCATATTATCAAACCCAGCATTTTGACCGTTACCGAGAAGTGGCAAACCAACTATTAGAATCGGGCCATGCTTATCGTTGTTATTGCTCAAAAGAACGCTTGGAAAAATTACGCGAACAACAAGTCGCAAATAAAGAAAAACCCCGTTATGACGGGTTTTGCCGAGATCGCAAGGAAGCAGGTGAGGGCCCATTTGTATTGCGGTTCCGCAATCCGGTAGATGGCGCAGTGCAATTTGATGATTTAATCCGCGGCTCCGTCACCTTCGAAAACAAAGAATTGGATGACTTGGTTTTAGTGCGTAGCGATGGCACCCCGACTTATAATTTCACGGTTGTGGTTGATGATTGGGACATGAAAATTTCTCATGTTATCCGCGGTGACGACCATATCAATAATACGCCGCGACAAATTAATATTTTACGCGCGCTAGGTGTAGAGCCGCCGCTTTACGCGCATTTGCCCATGATTCTGGGCAGCGATGGCAAACGCTTGTCAAAACGTCACGGCGCGGTGAGCGTCATGCAATATAGAGAAGAAGGGTTTTTACCGGAAGCTTTGCTTAATTATCTGGTAAGGCTAGGCTGGTCGCATGGCGATCAGGAAATTTTTTCGATTGCGGAATTGATAGAATTTTTCGAAGTTTCACAGATTCACCGCGCGCCAGCGGCTTTTAATCTGGAAAAATTATTATGGTTAAATCAGCATTACATTAAAACTGGCAACCCGGAATATATCGCCACTGAATTAGCCTGGCATATGCGTAAAATCGGTTTGGATGTCACTCAAGGCCCGCCGTTAACGGAATTATTAAGTGTACAAGTTGATCGTGCGAAAACGCTGTTGGAAATGGCGGAGAAGAGCCGGTTCTTTTATTCAGAGGTAGAATATGATGATAAGGCTGTTAACGAACATTTAACGCTAGAGTCGGTTCCAGCAATAAAAGCCATTCATACAGCGCTGGAAAAGGTGACGGATTGGCGCAAGGAAGCTATCCATCATGTGATTGTCACGGTGTCTGAAGCGTTGCAAGTCAAGCTGGGTAAAATCGCACAACCGGTGCGGGTGGCCGTGACCGGTAATACCATGTCGCCGCCGATTGATAGTACTCTGTGGTTGCTGGGACCTGAGCGTACTCTGGCCCGACTTGACGCGGCGCTGGCCATATGTCAAAAAAAGGGCGAGCCGATTGAAAAATCATAAAAAATCCCCCTTTTTAAGTTGACAAAGCGGGGATGCCTACCTAAAATCGCTGCTCTATTGTTAAGGTTATAGCCTTACGCAAAAGTGAGACTTGATGCACCTGAATATGGGGCTATAGCTCAGCTGGGAGAGCGCTTGCATGGCATGCAAGAGGTCAGCGGTTCGATCCCGCTTAGCTCCACCATAGAGGCGGCATCCTCTTTCAATCCAAATGTCCCCATCGTCTAGAGGCCTAGGACATCGCCCTTTCACGGCGGTAACAGGGGTTCGAATCCCCTTGGGGACGCCAATATAATCAATAGTTTTATTGGCGTGCATAATTAAAGCAGTTCCCGTACTTTCTCAGTTATATTCACTTAATTAACTCTTAAAGCTATTAATGCACTAAATAAATATTTATATGTGCATAATATATTCTTTGGTGCAAATAAATCTATCGCATCTTACACTGATGTGAATGGATATGCTGCGGGGAAATTATGACTAAATTTTTCGTGATTATTGGACTGTTAGCAGGTATGAATATAATAAAGCTTTTATTGAACAAATATAAATTAAAACGACTATTGTTTCTTGAACACCAATATATAGAGCTTATGCGACAGATTTCGGAAGATCAGGCAAATCCGGAACAGGGATTTATTGAAAACATCCCAGAGGTAATTAATCTTGTTGAAGAAGCAGGTCAAAAGTCTTCATTTGTATCAAGAGTCGAACCAGCAGGTTTAGGTTTGGCTAGGACAATCCAGTTAAATTTATTTGATAATATGATATTGAATGATGAAGAGGTTTATACATTGATGAGATTGGTTTTCAAGCAAGCCATCGGAGTTTATAAAAACAGAATAAGACAATGTTATAATCCGATTTACTGGATAGAATTTCTGGTTTTTTTTCCGCAAAATCTCATCAAATATCTAGCAGGTAATGATAACTCTGGAGTGTTGATTATGATTTCCAGATTTTTAAATGCTTTATACTGGTTACTTGGTTTTGTTTGCTCTATATGGTTTATCTACGATAAATTCAAATAGTAAAAGGCGGTATAGGATGACAGATCAAATATGTCCTGTATGTTGTGGACAAGCTAAAGTTGCAAAAGCTGATCATGCTCTGCATGTTTACTGCCATCGATGCTGTGATTTTTTCATAGATAAAGAGGTTGTAGATGATTTCCAAAAGGAGTTAAAAGATATAGTTATCACTGCGAAAATAAGTGGGTGGGCGAGAGAAAATCAGCGAGTAAAAATTGATAACAAGACATTTGTATGGTTAGTAAATAAATTGGAAGTCCCAAATGTTTATGAAAAAGCGCAACGATTAATTAAGTGGTTAAATAAAAAAACTGTGCATCCAGGCCAAGCAGTGCCAATCATGCTATTACCACAACATGAATCTCTAATAGAGTTACTATCAGTTTGTTGGGCGTGCAATGATGTTGAGGTGAACTATTTGATAAGTTATCTTTTAGATAAAAACTATTTAACGATAAACCGTGTTAGAAGCTACGAAGATTTTACACTTACAATAACTCCCTTAGGTTTTTCATATATTGAAGAAATACAAAAGAATCTAAATAGTAATTTAGGATTTTGTGCAATGTGGTTTGATGAGTCAGTGAAACCTGCTTGGGAGCAGGCAATTGAACCCGCTATAAAAGCGGCTGGGTATGAAGCGAAGCGTATAGATGCACATCCTCATAACGGAGTCATTGTGGATGAGATTATTGCATTAATACGTGGTAGTAAATTTGTAGTAGCTGATTTAACGGGGAGTCGAGGGGGCGTTTATTATGAAGCAGGCTTTGCGAAAGGTTTTGGATTAGAAACTATATTTACGTGCAGAGAAGATTGTTTATCCGATTTACATTTTGACGTACGTCATTACAATTTCTTGAAATGGGATTCTAGTAAGTATGAAGAATTTAAAAAAAATTTAATCTTCAGAATAGAAAGTACATTGGGAAGGGGAAATAAATGAAGTTTGCTTTCAAAATGCTTGAAGGTCGTTAAGGTGATGGGTTATTTGGGGTAGGGTTTCAATTCATGTATTATCTGATGTTATTTTATGCTGATTCATTTATTCATAATTGATTGGCTTACATTGTCATATGTTGGCATTAAGGTGTGCTTACTGATATCCATTCTATTTAGACGCCTTAGTAGTTCTTCCTTTTCACTAGCAATTAATTCTATTTTTCTCAGGTATTGATTTTGTGGAATTGGAACGTGTACATGATTGGTGTAGGTTGTCAATAAATACTGGTCGAGGGTCGGCCATTCCCCATGAGTGTAATAATAAGTTTCTGCGCCTAACATGTCTGTGAATAAACCTTTTTGTAAAGACAAGAATTCAAGACCAGATTTGGTTAATTTGTCATAAAAGGATATTTGACCATATCCAATATTAGCATTTAAATATTTTTTATTCAAAGCCCAAACAGCGATATTATCTTCACCAGTATGATTGAATGCTGAAAAAAATCCTGCAATTAATGGTTCCTGTGACCAGTCTAATAACCTTGATAAAATATTATGGTGTCGGGCTATAGCATAAGATTCTGGATAGTGGAATTCAACCAATCGTCTGAAACCAGAGCGAAGTTGAATTTTAAAACCAAAATTATGATGGGTGAAATCAGCAACTAAATCATTAATTAAACGATTATAAAAATATTTAACCGAGCTAATACCTGAATGTTGAGCTTCGAATAATTTTAGAGTTGGGGTGCTTAAGCGAACTCTATTGCATTCCAAAAGAAAATTCTCAGTCAACATAATTTCTATAAAAGCGGCTTTAATAATTTCAGATAAATTTCGCTTTTGAATTTCGCTTAGTCTATAGCGATTATCACCCACCATATTATTAATGGTTGCGTCCATATTTGGAACTGTATCAATCAGTTTAGTATGAAGCTTAGAAAAAATTGTTTGATATGCCAGTTCGCTGCTAGTGTTTGAATTCAATTTTCTATAGAGACTTGGGATGAGTTGACTATTTGAGCTTTGGCCTCGAAAAATCCATTCACAGTTTGAATTTTGTTCCCACCAAGAAGAATTGCATAGGCTTAATTCTTTTAAAAAATCCTCAGCCGTATTGTATGTTACGGTTTCGATACTGCTCATCTTCTTCCCTTGTGTGCAATAACAGTCAATATTAACAATGCTAATAAATTTATGTATGTCGTAACAAATTATTATCTATAAGCTATCTAGCTCTGGTAACAGAAAAGCCTTGTTAATGTTATGTTTCTCCAAATGTTCTTTCAGAATGAGTAGGGTTTCTAAATTAACTTCAACATTAAATCGAGTAAAATCAAAAAACTTCGTGTCAACACCATTCACAGCACGGGCGTTATAATAATTCAATGAAGGAAACTCATTATGCTGCATGAAATGACTGCAAGTATTTTTAAAAAATATGAAAGCACCCTTTTGGTTAATTGCTCTTTGATTCAAGATAATTTCACTTCTGCTTTTCATATCAAAGGGCATTTGATCGCCAGTATTAATTTTTTCGCAGGTAAATATTGATAAAGTTTTAGGAAAGTTAGGCAGCTTTGTGAGGCGATAAGATTGTGTAATTGGATCTATTTCTATCAATTTGTGAATTGCAAAATAAATAGCAACTAGATAGTTAAGCGACCAATCCATTGCGCTGGTGGCCACGCCATAATGTTGAGAGAAGGTTTCATCCAATCCAGTAACGTCTTCAATTGGTTTGGCCTTTCGTCTAGTGCCGTTAAGAAAGTCGTAGTTAATGAGCCATGGATAGGTGCCTTGAATAAGATGAACAAAGGATTTTACTTCTGTCCAAAATTGTTCGCCTCTCATTTCTATTAACTCAAGGTCTTTAGGGGAGGCATACTTAGGGTTTTTTCTCAAAAAATCATGAAGTTTATGATTATACTGCGTGAGGTGAATATTGTAGTTGAAGAATCGTTGTATGACTGGCGGCACAAGACTATGATATTGATGTTGTTTAGTATAGTCTTTGACAAAATTTTTGATTTCTTCATTAACAAACCATTTGTTTATTTCGGCTCTTGATACAGGAAATTCATTAGCTGTTGCGATGAGAGTTTGTTGTCTATATGCATTAGGGACAAGGAAATATGCGGCATTTTCATGTCCACGGAAGGCGACGTTCTTGGATTTCCCAAAAAAATCAAGTTTCTCTAAAAGATCCTGTGCATTTTGTATGTAAGGGTGAGTTTTCATATTTTATAAATAGAATTATTAAGGCGTTAATTTTAACATAGAGAAAAAAGAATTTGCAATTTATAAGTTAAATATGAAAATTTTTTAGCAGGTGTGTTTGGCTGTTATCAGAAATATCAGATATATCGAAGCAAGTGTTAACCAAATTAGTTTGGTAACAAAGCAAATCCTGCTCGAGGTAGTAAAGCCAGGCGGGGGATCAAGCTCAGATTTTCTTTTTATAGTTCCTTGCTCGATTAATCTATCATAAGTAGATGCAAGATTTTTATAAGCTTCACTTGATAATAAGTATTGAGCAACATCCGATAAGAAAAATAAAACTAGCAAAACAAGCACTGTGTTAATCTCAAATTCGGTTATGAATCCATATTGATTAGAAATTATAAACCAGCATATACCACCTTCTCCTAAGGCTAATTGTCTACATGTACTAGATAGAATTGCTGTGTGATGCCTGTATAGTATCCAATAACGCTCCCTAACATACAAAAGAAGTTTCTCTTTTAAGCGAGCGGTTTTATTTTTGTTTTCTTTTTTATTAGTAAGCTTTTCTTGTGAATTAATGTCTACCATTTTTTTGGCTCGCTTGGCATCTCTTCACCACCTTGTAAACGTGACATCACTTCGCGAATTTTATTATGGAGGGGATGGTTGGATGAGTTTTTATTTAAATCATCCATTTCAGTTTTACTTAAGGATAGCTGTTCGGATTTTCCATGGGAAATTATTGTGAATGTTAAATGATTATCGCTGCTACTTGATATCTTAACTTCAGCAGATTTATCATATTTTTTAACTATATTAGTAATTGTGTTATTGAGATCTTTTTGATTTTGGGCAGATGACATATCCTCATTTCCTTTTGCATATGTAAGTAATGGGAAAATCAACAAAAGCAGCCTAATAATTCTAAATAGACCAATCATTAAAAATTCCTCAAATCAGGAAGGCTATCTAATTAGTATATCTATGTTTGATATTAAGAATGTCGAGGTAATGTTAAAATAAATACATTATGCTCATTTTATATTCAATAATCTGCTAATTGATTCTTTTTGTGTCTTTGAGAGTTTGGGCGTAAAAATAGGCAACAGGCAATTTCAAAACTTTCGCAATACGCCAAATCGGTCAGACTCATATTCATTCCGCGGTGGCGGCTTAAAAAGTTAGCCTCTAATCTGGCTTCTTTGTATCTTTTGCAAAGGGGTGAACGATCCATTAAAAGCTCGTAAAGTAATTAACAACACTATTTACTTTCGCGAATAACCTATACTTGAACTTCTTCGGAATCATTTTCAATTAGCTCATAATGTTTATTGTTGTATTCAAAATATATTTTATTATTTTGTTTTTCTATTTGAACTTGTAATTCTTCACATGTGGCGTTCTGAGTTCTGGTATAGAAGTTTAAATCTTCCATAGTCATTGCTTCTGACATTCCTTTAGGGGCGGCTAATGAGGGGGTAGTGGCATTTTTTCTTGCTGTATTCTCATCATTAGACCAAATTATTATTTCTCTAAATTCATCCTGTTTTATTTTTGGTTTGAGTATAAAAACTTTAGGTTTATTAATCATAATACTTAATTCCTAGATAGCAAAACACAGTATTATCTTTTTATGTTTAAATTATTAGAAATCCCGGGTTTTTCCATTTCATCGAGCTTTGATCTCAAAGACTTCCTTTGCTCCTCAGTGCAAACAAAACCATCAAATGCCGTTGCTATAGAAGCTTTATCAAGTTTATGTGTAGCAGCATTCGTATTTATAATTTTTAATAATCCTGGCGCTGAGAGATTTGCTCCAGAAAAATCAACTTCTTTTACCATAGAGGTTTTTTCAACAAATGATAATGCAGCATCATCACCTATCCTAGACAATCTCAAAGATAGTATATTAACAGGAACTGTTGATAATGCTTTTGCTGACTTAATGCTAATATCGGTACCCTGAATAAATAAACTTTCTAGCTCAATGTTTCTTGATTTTAGTGCTTTAACAAGATTGAGAATATCATCTTCATCAAATTTAAGATAATTCAATGTTAGATTTTTAACAATAGTGTTTTGAGATAATGCTGAGAAAAATAAGTTTTTTTCCTCTTTCGTCAACACTCGGTTCTTAAGTGATTTATTCGTTACAATGATGCTTAAAAGTGTTGAATCGTTGTTATTTAAACGGTCTATCTCAAGTATTTGTTTGACCTTAGCGTAAGTAACAGCAGATGGTGACTTTTCCTCATCCTCAAAAAAATTAGTTTTGTTCGGATGTTTGTGTTCATCTGTCTGAAAAGCGGGCGTTCTTGGTTTGCTCATGACTTTTTCTCCTATCTCATTCTAAGACTTGATGGTTTTAAGGGCTGTGATTCAGTGAACTCTTCAGGGTGCTTGTTAGCATATTCAATTTTGTTCATTATAACTTGGTGCCTCTTAGCTATATGATCTTCAGTTATAACCCCTTTAGGGGAAATTCTTTTACCAGTGTCATCAATGTATTCACCAGTAATTATTTTTGCTTGTTGCACACTTAATCCAGCAGCTTTATGAAAGTCATGGCCAAGTAGAGTAACCTCTCCTTTGTAGCCAACTAATTCTATTTGTTTAAATCCCCTATCATTTAGGGCTTTAAAAAGACTATCTACCATGCTGTCGCTGTAACAGCAAAATAACTTTAATTTCTTGTGTTCTTTGCTTAACCCTTTTAATTCTAAATGTGCAGCGAGCTGTTGGCTGTTAAATTCAATATCGTCACCTGACTTCGTTAGCCCACCTATTGTACCCCTTGGCTTATGGTTTTCACCGTCAACGAAGGTATGGCAATGAATATATAATATACCATCACCAGGAATATGTCTGAGGATATTGCTTTTGCTATCCATAATAACTTGTCTTCGATTTGCTTGCTGAATTCTCCATGTATCTGCGGCCTGTTCCATTTCATCTTCGCCATTTGCTAATAAATACATGAATTGTTTAGTAGTTTTTGGTATTTCATCATTTTCTAAGGGATTTCTTTGTGTTATTGAGCGTGTACGAGGCCGATTATCACTAATCGATTTATTTTCACTTTTTTCATCTATAGGCGTTTGTTGTAGAGTTTGGCTGACTTGTGGTGTTGGAAGATTTAATCTTTGCATCATAGTAGCAGTGCTGCTGGATGTGTTAGGTAGATCACCCATAGTTCTTCTTCTAGTATGTCGGGAGACAGCATCTTCGGGATTTGGTGATTGAGTAGCCGAGCGTCTACGCCTGCTATCGCTCATAAAGTTACCAAAGTATGATTAATAGTCTAATTATAGCTAAAGGAGGGCTATGCGAGGGAAAACTAGCTTCAAATTGAAAATTTTATTAATTTGAAAATTTACTTAAAATAAAAATATTAATAAATACAATCTGTTAATGAAGTTCGCTAAATATGCATTTATGGTTATATTTTGAACTTGACAGTAATTTGGAGAATTGGCTATACTTGCGTTACATAGTCTTTGTACCCGAACCGGCGCCGGATGGCGTTCTTCTCTAGAAGTCTCTAGAGTAGGGTACATAAGACGACCTATTTAAAATCCCAGATATTCTTGATCTTACCCCGCTTCTTAAGTACATCCAACCAACGGTTGGCATCTTTACGTTTTTCACTATAACTTCTTGCAATTGCTCCCACTACCATGTCTGCCAGTTGAATAAGATTATCTGATCTAGAGTCGGTAAATTTAAATTTTTTAATTTTGTGTTCCCCGACGGATTTTCGTAAATAAAGGCTTAATGCTTTTTTGAATTCTTTATCGCCACTTCCATCTATTTTGATTGATGCGTCTTGCAGCACATCATTGTCATGCTGCATTAGCGATTTAACAAAATAATTGTAAAAAGAATCGGTCTCAGTTCGCAGTTTCGAACTATAGATATTTCTTTTGTTAACAACCAATGCTCTTACTTCAAAGTCAAACTTACAAATAGCTTCGAAAAATTTATCTTTGATCGCGGCGTGCGTTTTACTGAATTTGAATTCAGGATTGATTTTAAGAGTTTGTCGAAGTTCGGCGATAGCTTTACTGGCAGCTTCTGCTTGCCTGAAATTTTTAAAAATAACCATCCCGACAACAAAGTAAGGCGTTGAACCTTTTGTCAGCTTAAATCCTGGGCAGCCACTTTCATCGATTAACACTAGCAACGGTGTATCCTTTCTTGTTTCGCAAGTGAAACGGCTAATTATCTGTGATGATGGGGTTGACGTCAATTAATCTAGTAGCCGTATGTAGCGCAGCGGAATACAGGTGAGCTCGATTTAAATCTTTTGATTCCCCGTATTCCGCCGCGCTGCATACGGGCTACTATTTTTAGAAGCAAGCAGTAAGTTTGAGTTGATGCAAAAGGCAATTTTATTTAGTATGGTTTGAATTCAATGTGATATTCAGAGTTTTTATGCAGAAGCCCAACCTTTTTTCATTCTTGAACCAATTTGTCAAAAATCATTATCGTTCGGGGTATCAAAATCAGCATTGGGTTCAAAAGGAATTTAATCGGGATTTTATTAATTTTGATTTAGATAATTATTATCTCAATTTGCGAGATCAGATTGTTCAATTATTAATCAAAAAAAATGTTATCACTCAGCCAATTTTATTAGAAGATTTACATTTGCATCTTGCCAATGAGTGGAAGGCTTATGGGAATGATGGGATTGGGAAAATTGGAACTCTCTTTTATGAAACAAATGCTAAATTTAAAGAGGTGTTGCATCAATTTATTTATCATGTCCTCTATAAAAAAATTATAAAAAAACCATTTTTATTTCAAGTTACCCCTACCTTTAGAGTGCATTGTCCCGGTTCTTCAAATGCGGAATTTTTTCCGCATTATCACACCGACCTGGCGTTAGGGCATCCTCCTTATGAAATGAATTTATGGATTCCTCTCACTGCTAAACGTGACGGGCACGGTTTTTATTTGGCTTCACTTAATGATTCAAGAGAAATTGCAGATTATATTGATTATGACTTGCCAACATTGATGAATGAATCAGTTTTTAGAGAAAAGGATTATCTTGCGCTCTGTGAACCCAAATTAATTCCTGTCGAAGTAGAAGCAGGGCAGGGATTATTGTTTGATAGCAGATGTTTTCATACAGCAATGCCGATTAAAGATCATACCCGTATTTCAATGGATTTTCGTATTGTGTTAGAAGAAGATTTTTTAAAAGCTGACATTGTGTATGAGAACCGCGGAATACGTAGACAACTTAAGTTGTTGCCAGGCAATTATTATTATCACGCAACTTCAGCTGAATTAGACGAAGTCATATGAGAAATTTATGCAACGTAGTGTTACGAAAGTAGATGATATTGAGAAGCTAATCCTGAGTTATTTGTTGGAAACTGAAGCTGATTTGGATCAGTTTGTTAACTTATATCCCCTTATGTTTACCTCAGCTACTAAAATAAAAGATCTTATCTCGAGCTACAGGCAAAAATACACTTTACCTAATTACGAACAGGTCTCCAAAGAAATACAGGTCTTCCGCACTTTTGCAGTAGAGGATTTGGGATTTGTAAATACGAGTCAATCAAATCTTCTTGATTCTATTTTTGAACTTCTGGAAATTGCCCATAAGCCGCTTGTTGTTAAAAATCAAATGGTATTATTGATAGCGCTTTTAGAGAAAACAAAAAATCCTAGTATAGTGCTTTCCATAGAAAACATTGAATTGAGTAAAACAGTCAAACGATGTGAAGATTTCCTTAAAGCCTATCCTGCTAATAAACGTTTCGGTCATGTTGAACCCAAAAGATTCGATGATATTCTGATTATGTTTTTTCAATTAAAAATTCACGAGCTGCTTCCAAAATTTATTAGTTATCAATGTTGTCATATTTTTGGAGATAATGAAGTTGAAGTGATTGAAGAAGAAAAAATGCTTTATAAGGATACTAAAAGTTTAATTGAAAAAAGATCTTCTCAAATCGAGCAATCACGTAAAACTAATTTTAAAATGACGTTAGTATCATTTTGCGTATCGTTAGTAGCAGTCTTGTCTCTTTTTACTATCCCGAGAAACGATGATGGCTCTGTTACAAAGAACGATGAAAATACAAAGTTATTTCTCTATTCCTTTTTTACCATGGTAATAAGCGCAAGCTTAGGAAGCTATTTTATAACTGAGAATCGAGATATAAAAAGGAAGCTAACATTTTTTCAAGAAAAGACTAGTTACCTATTACCCAAAGACGATAGCACCCTTGATAATAAAATCTCTTCAAGAAAATTGCAGATGCATTAAGATATTTTGCAGACTTTTTAGTTAAAAGATGCAGTTGTCGGAACGATCACGTTATAAATCATATGGTTATCTCCATTAAAAAAATATTAGTTGCATTAAGCAACTAATGGTTGTATTATGCAACTACTTTTAATGTGGAACTCGTTATGACAAAAGACACTTTAATATCACAAATAAGAACCTCTTCCCGAGAAATGGTGCGGGAGCTTGGTTTGTTGAATAACCGGTTTGCTGCTATAGGCTCTACTTCGCTATGTCATGCGCTGGTGGAGTTGGATTCGCATGGTGTGCTTAATTCGAATCAATTAGCCACGATTTTGAATCTGGAAAAATCGACGGTTAGTCGGCTGGTGATGCAAATGCAGGAGAAGGAATTATGTGATATTCAGGCTGACCCTAATGATAGAAGGAATAAATTAATTTCTCTCACTAAAAATGGGCAGGCATTGGCGAATGAGATTCATGTTGCTGCTAAATCACAGGTGAGCCAGGCGTTGCAAATGATGAGTGCTGAAGAAAAAAATATGGTGGTGCAAGGGATTGCGATTTATGCCAAGGCTTTACGTAAATCAGGAATTCAGAGTGAACACTCTATTCGCAAACTGCAAAAGCAAGATATACCGCAACTGACAAATATCATTAAATCAGTGTGGGCTGAATTCAAATTTGATGCAAGTCATCCTGAGGCGTCTTTGATTGAAGATGAATTAACAAATTTATATGCGAATTACACAGGTAAAAACCAAGAATACTATGTGTTAACTCAGGGTGAGAAGATTGTAGGTGGGGCGGGTTTTGCAGTGATTTTGACGCCAGAGAAGAAGTTATGTGAATTGAAAGGTATGTATTTGTCGCAGCAGCTGCGCGGTGCAGGTCTGGGGTCTATGCTATTACAGAAAGTATTATCAGAGGCCACTGCCCGCGGCTATAAGCAATGCTATCTGGAAACCAATGATTTTATGCATGGTGCCAATAAATTATATATGAAAAATGGTTTTGAAAAACTGACTAGGCCAATTGAAGGTGCGGGGCATCCTTGTACTAACATTTGGTATATCAAAAAACTTTAATAATACGAGAGGGTGGTATGTTTGATAATCCTGTGTTAAATCAGCTACACTCATTTTTATCAGAAAATAATATGGACTTTACTATTTTTGAGGATAATTTTTCACTTGATTCTGCAACTGCGGGTGCGGAACATTATGGAATCGAAATGAGAGAAACCACACCTACTCTGATTTTAACGAGCAAAGATAAGGTTTATGCTGCGATAATTTGTGGTGATACGCGGATTTCTTTTAAAAATTTAAAATCAGCACTTAACCTTAAAGACGTAAAAATGGCTGATCGTGAAACGGTGTTCAAATTAACAGGCTCGCAGGTTGGTGAAGTAAGCATGATTAATCGGAAAATTGTTACGATTCTTGATAAGAATGTTTTACGTAATGAATATTGCTATGGTGGCTCTGGAGCACCTAGGTCTACGCTTAAAATTAAGACTGAGGATTTGATCACAATTACTAGAGCGCAGGTTTTGGATTTTGCGGAGTTGCGATAATTAAATCATACACTGGCGCTTTACCCGCTATAACGGGTAGAGTCGATTTTACCCGTTATAGAGGGTAATAGCGTTGTTTAACTCGTCGCATGCCAGAAAATATCGGTTCACTGATATGAGATGGGAAATCTTTAGGCAGTAATTCTGTAACTTTATTAATAACGTTTTCTATATTATCAAACACCTCATCCATAATTTCTTGCATAATGGTTGTTGAAAATTGGCATTGTTCAGCGGTGCTTAACCAGTGACGGGGCTGAATTCTATCCCACGAATAATGCCGATTTTTTCCTTTTACACTCATTGCCATTTTCAATTTTTGCCACTCGATTTGTCTTTTTGCCACTATCGGATAAGCGGACATTACATCGTAAAGCGGGGTCAGTTGATAGCGTCCGCCAGGTTTTAATCTGAGGCTAAAATTCTTAGCATGGCCATCAGGAGCTCCCAATATCCAAAATAGAAATACTGATTTCAGAAATCTTTGTCTATCCTGTGCTGCTTGATCTGAGCCAAGCAAAATTTTCATAATATCTTGTATGCCAGGGCCACCGTCCGATTCATATTTTAAACCGGGCGGTTTACTTAAGGTTTGGCACATATCCTCTTGAGGCAGCCGCATAAGCCAACTGTCATTTTTAGCCCATTGCCTATCGAAACGTTCTACTACTAATGTTTTCATATCTTCAAAATAAATTATTTCAGCTTTGTTAACGGGCAAGTTAAATGCGGATAAAATTTGTAGACAAAGCCACTCATTTTCAACACTTTCGGATAAATCAATTTTTGAATGTTTGATGTTGCCAATGGGTAATTTAATAATGTGACTTGTAGGAGTCGTTCCGTGAGGCAAACACCATTTATCTTCATGCCATAATAAAGCAGTTTTCTCTTGAGCACCCGCTATCGAAATACGAAAATCTGTTTCACGGGCCATCCCCAGGGGAGCAGTTTGATATTGTTTTAACAACTTGGCAATAGCATGATTATCAATTGCAGTGGCTTCAATCTTTTTGATGTTAGATACTTTATTTTGTATCAATAATTGTAATGCTCCAACACAATCACCACCAATGGAGGAGAGTAAGTCAAAACTTTTCTTTGAAGGGGAATTAAAACGTGCTTGAATTCGCTCACGAATCAACTCGCTATCTGTTAATAGATTTTCAAAGTAGCAATCTACCACATACCCTTTATAGGGTACTTCTGTCAGAGGCATAGCTAAACTAATAGGCCGACTTTTTTTATAATTAAGCCATTCACGATCGTATGTAAATATGAGAATACCAGTTGATTCGCGAGTTAGCGTTCCTACTTTAATTCCATTCATATACACATATAGGTCTTGGGAGAGCTTTTTTCTTGCCATTACCAATTATCCTCGTTCGCAATTTCACTTATTTTCTTAGGCCTAATTATCATTTCAAGATCAAGTGCAGCCAGCATTCGAAATAAGGTTTCTATGCGGGTACCTGGGGCTCCTTGTTCTATGCTTGATATGGTTGTTTGATCCAACTTAAACTCTTGGCCTGCTTGGTTTTGATTGAGCCCTTTAGACTTCCGCTGCCGTTTTATAGCGGTGCCCAGTGATTTTGGAGAAAAGATTATTTGATCCACGAACCACCTCTATATTAATTAATAATATATTAATTATATGGCTAAACAGCCATAAAGTCAATTTATAGCTGTAGAGCCATAAAAGAAATTTATAGCTCTACAGCTATAATTTAAAAATTAGATCGATCAAAGCTTCAAACAGCAATTTCTTGATCAACTACTTTTTAGCTTGATAGTTTTGCCGCTAAAATTTCAACGCTTTCTACCACCGGCGGTTGTGAGAAAAGTTCTGATGCTTTGGCAAAAAGTGCTTCGGCAACCTTGCCAGCTAAATGTGCTTTGCGTCCTGCTTCATCTGGGAAGGCATCGAAAATACCGAAAGTTGATTTACCAATACGTAAGGCAAACCAGACGATAGTGCCAGGTTCTTCCTGGACCAGGGCAAGTCCGCTTCGCAAAAAATTTTCAACTTCGGCTTCTTTTCCTGGCTTGCTCTCTAGTCTGACTAGTAAGCCTAGTTTAGTATCTGCTTTCATTATTTTGCTCCCTTGAATTAAAATATCTCTATCAGTAGCTGTATATTGTGGGTAAAAACCACATATAAGTCTAGTGCTGCTGCTGGCTTAAATAACCGTATAAAAGTATAGTGTATTTGGTAAAAAATTTAGTGAATAAAAAATGAAAAACTCTTTTGGAAAATTTTGGCTTTTAGTAACAATAATCTTCATGGATTTGTTGGCGGGGATGGAGTTTGATCTTTTTGTTCCTAGTTTTCCAGAATTACAAAGCCATTTTAATTTGACACCTTTTTGGGTTGAAGCGTTATTATCCGTTAACTTTATAGGATATTGCCTGAGTTTATTTTTTGTTGGCGGATTGGCAGACAGGTATGGGCGTAAGCCGATTATTTTATGGGGCTTAGTGATATTTATTCTGGGAAGTTTTCTGTGTCTTTATTCCTATTTCTATCACTTATTGATTTTAGGGCGTTTTCTGCAGGGTATTGGTGTAGCAGCGCCGGCAGTGCTTAGTTTCTTAATCATCGCTGATCTTTATCCACTTAAAGAACAGCAGGTGTGGATGGGAATTTTAAATGGTGCTATCAATATAGCAGTGGCTGTTTCGCCGGTAATTGGCAGTTATTTAACGTTGTATTTCAACTGGCAGGGGAATTTTGTCGCCTTGTTATTGCTTGGATTACTTACCTTATTCATGACGATTTTTTTCATTCCTTTTCACAAGCTGGCATCGAATAATCCAGCATTACCATTGGCTGGATATAGGTCTATCATTAAATCAAAACCATTAATGTTATTAATAACCAATATTTTATTATTGTATGTTCCTTATTGGGTTTTTGTGGGCATGTCGCCGTTGCTTTACATAAAAGATTTGAATGTTAGCCTTGCGCATTTTGGTTATTATCAAGGAATGCTGGCATTTGTTTTTGCTATTGGCAGCATAGCGTATGGTTTAATGATTCGGAAACACGAGTTTGATCAGAAAAGAATGTTGAATCTGACTTTGCTAATCCTAATAATGAGTTTGGTGACCCTTAGCATAGTGGTTTTAGTTGAAAGCAAAAACCCCTTGTTTATTACACTTGCTTTTCTGCCATTTGTTATCAGTGAAATCATTCCTACGGTAATTCTTTATCCGCTTGCATTAAATTTTTTGCCGCGAGTGAAGGCCAGGGTATCGGCTATGATACAAGGCGCGCGGCTAATCGTAACCGCATTTGGAGTACAGATGGCTGGCTATTTTTATCAGGGCACATTTCAAAATATTGGGATTGTGCTTATTTGTTTTATTTTGGTGGCGGGCGTTACGTTGTATTTGGTTATTAACAATAAGCAGTTGATGAATCCAAAAGTAGCGTAGGTTGGGCTGAGCGCAGCGAAGCCCAACAGTTTGGAGGGCTTCGCTGTGCTCTATACGGGCTACGATGCGCTGCGAACAAAGGCTGGTGTTGTTAAGATGAACTCTTCTCCATTGGTTTTTTTGAAAGTAGCTTCAACAAAAACTGTTTCCCATCCTTTATCAAGCGGCTCTAATTTGACAGAATATTCACAACCATTATCTGTACAGTGGCCATTTTCAATTGTTTGTGATTTTGGTGTGAGTTTTGCTGAGAATTTTCTAAAGTCCCGCGCCTCAGGATTAATGATTTCCCACAGTTGGATTTTTTCCGGCTGTGTGCTTGTTACCACTTTTTGTAATTGTTCTTGCGTATTGCTTACCCATGTTAAAGAAGGACGTATTTCATGCTGTACGATAGTGCGGTAATAAGATAATAAAGCAGGCTCAACTGCTTGTTTCAGGTTGATATAATGTCCTTCATTGGGAAATATCCTGATTTCAGTTTCGCCGGGCAAATCAGCCACGTAAAGTGCAAGTGAGTCAGGCACAAAGAAATCGTCTTGTCCTGCGCTTATAATATATTTTGGAATGCTCAAGCGACTTTTATAGGAATCACTTTCTTTACCCTTAAGATAAGCCAATGGGTCTTCAATTTGCATTAATTTTGCGAAAGCAGGTGTAGTTAAACGCGCAGGGATATTTTGTTGAACGTAATCATAAAAAGCAGGCATAGGCCAGTTATTGCCATAACTTTTATAAATATGATCAATATTTTTTTGAGTATTTAAAATATCAATAACGATTGGCACAATAGCATTCACACGAGCATCGGCAAGTGCTGTTAGCCATGTAGCCCATCCACGTTTAGATGCGCCGGCAATTACAAAATGATTAACGGTAATATTTTCTTTAGCAAGAATTGCCTGAGTTGCATCCATTGCTTTAACAACGGCCTTTGCCATCGGAAGATGCAATGGCCATGCGGTATTATTGTCTGGATCATCCATAAAACGATTCCATGAATAAGCGACTATACCGTCTTCTTTTCTGGGTATATTCGCTGAGTCTGGAAAAGTGAGATATTGATTAGGAACATCTTGCAAATCAACCACTACTGTATGGGTTTCTGTAGCAATGTGTGCAAAATCAAGTTGTGCAGGTGCGGGATTACCGTTTGCTTGTTGGTAACGCGTACCGCCATTAACTAACAACAAAGCCTGATCAGAGCTAATGGTATCTGGTTTGTAAATAACTAATGTATGTTGCCATGGTGTACCATGACCGTCTTTAGGCCAAATCTGTGATGTTAATAAATAAGTGTTAATTGAAATTTTTTTCTGTGGATCATTATTACTGCTTTGTAAAACCCAGGCTGGGGAAGGGATATTTTCTTTTTCGGCAAGGTAACAGCCCAAGACTCGTTGTGGATTTTGAATTAGGACTTGCTGGTCGCAGGCCGCTGCGAAGCTGTTCTGGCTGCCAACAAAAACCAGGTTTATTACCATTAATTTTATCCATTGATCCATGGTTCTTTCTCCATTTTTTTATACGTAGGTTGGGCTTCGCTGCGCTCTATAGGGTATACGATTTTTTATTGAGGGCCAAATGTTCTTATTGAATTGGTTGATATAGTCATTCCGAAATGTGCGGCTGATGACCCTGATTGTCCTTCATCGGGTCTGCTCGAGAAAAATCCCGGTTTTGGATTTTTGCTGATTGATTTTAATGGTGCGTTGATATCGCGGGCAAAAGGATGTTGTTCATTGTATGGTTGACCGGTAATACTCATGAACGAAATAATGCCGGTATAAAAAACTGCCCAGCCACTTAAAGAAGTATATACAACAGAAGCTGCTGTGGTCATAGGAATGAGTAGCGGACAAAATACCAAAGCCATACCTATTAGCGTCGCCATTGCTGCGGTAAGGGTCAATAATAAGCGGTGTTCCTGAAAGAAAGCGCCTGGATCGACAATATCATTCATGATTACGGTTGCGGTATATAAGTTATGACTATTAACTTCATTATCGGGAGCTAAGCCAAAAGTAGCGGCTGCTTGTATTGTATCAGTGAGGGCTTTTATTTTCGTTTTGGTAAGTTGTATTTGTTCTTTTGACTCGATTGGTACTTGCGTAAAATTTTCAGTTAATAAAATCGCGTTTGATAATGCCTGGCAGAGTGGTTCATATAAAATTGATTTTCTATCTTGCGGGATGGCATTGCTTAAGTTCACCAGCGCATTGAGTAAGTTGAAAAATTCAAATTTCCATGTTTCATTATAAGATTCGTCGATATAATCATCATTAATGATTTTAAAAGTCTGAACAGTAGCAAGATGAATTAATAACTTGGTTTGGTCGGGGCAATGTTGTTCCTTAAAGCTGTTTAGCTGGGAGTATAGGGTTGAATAAGCAGAATAATCCCGATTAAAGTCGTCTAGCAAAGCCTGTGCATTACCTCTTAATTCTTTTGCTTCTTCCTCTAACTTTGTTGCTTTACTCTTTAATCGATTTGATTTTTGAAGATAGTGTTCAGAAAGCTCGGTTTGTGATGGAACGCTATAGTTGCGGGTATCCATTAAAGAGTTCCTTAATTAAATATATTAGTGGCAGCTAGTATAAATACACAACATTAAGAAAATATTAACCCTTCTGGCATGACAGGAGGGGCTGTGCGGGCATGACCGGGATGAGAAGAGCAAGAGCTAATTTGGAAAAAATAAAGTCAAAAAAACCTAATATTTGATCATTAATTAATCACAATTAAACCGAGTGTTCAGAACAAGCAAGTGCGTCTTAATAAATCACTACCCCGAAAAGAGTATAATTATCTTATAAATACTAATAATACTACGGGGTGATTGTTATGAAAAAATTACTTACTTTCGCAAAGCAGTTTTTTTTCTACTCAACCTGCCTGCTCCTGGTATCGTGCGCGCATTATCAGGATGAGGATTACTACAACTCGGCGAGTAACACCCCTCAAAATACTCCGAACAATCGGTTCCAGGACCCCAACTCCGACTTGCCGGCATACCAGCATAACCTCAATTATGACCATGAAGATTTCACTAGCCGTATGCCTGCTCATGAAAATACGGGTGGCAAGAAACTGGTGCTGGTTGATCCAAATGTCCATGCCTGGGGAGCTTATGGGACGGATGGCAATTTAATCCGGGCCGGTATTGCCACAGCAGGTGGCGCGGTATGCCCACCAGATGCCGATGAAGATGATTGTCGCACCAAGTCAGGGACGTTTCATATCTTGTCTATGCGCGGTGAAGAATGCATCTCCAAGAAATATCCCAGACCTAAAGGCGGCGGTTTAATGCCGTATTGCATGTACTTTAACAATGGCCAGGCATTACATGGTTCACCGGATGACATCGTGGTGGAAAATAATGTTAGCCATGGTTGCGTGCGCATGAGAATTCCTGATGCGCAATGGATGTGGAGTAACTTTGCGGGCATAGGCACCACAGTTAAAGTGGTTCCCTATACTTCATAATGGGATCCGTTAGCTTGATATTAAAATGCAGCTTTTGCCAAAAAGGGCAAAAGTTGCATTTTAACGTGGAAATTATGTAAGATGTTGAACACGGAATTCGGGATTTATAAAAGGAATTTATATGAAAAAACATCTTACATGTCGCTGCTTGCTTGGCTTAACAGCGGTAGTCGTTTCTTCTTCACTATTAGCTTCCTCATTAAATAATGACAGAACGCCTTTTTATGTCGCCGCTAAAGTAGGGGTCTTTCAGGCGAGTTTTAATTCTACTTATTTAGATTTAACCGATGTCATTCAACAAAACATTGCCCAATCTTTTCAACAAAATGGTTATACCGAAGGGTTGGCGATAGGGTTTAGCAAACTGTTTTACCAGCAATACCTGCTGGGCCTTGAATTAGCGGGTAGTTATGATTCCCATAACGCGAATTTTCAAGCTGGCGCGTCGACGGCGGCATTTTCCGATAATGTACGGGTCCGTAGTCACTTTGATTTAACCGTAGTGCCTGGCCTCATGTTAAATGATGCTACCGCCATTTATTTGAAATTAGGCGTATCACGCGCTGCCATCCAGGATACCCTGGTTTCTCCTACCGGCTTTGCGCCAACTAACGTCCGATTAACCAACGATACCAATGCGAACGGCTTTGTTGCCGGCCTTGGGTTTGAAAGATCTATTATCAAAAATGTATCGGTTTTTGTGGAAGGAAATTATCGGGATTATGGCACCGTCAATTTTGGCGCTTTCCAGAATTTTACCGCGACTTATACCAATTCTTCACATATTTATACTTATGATGCGTCTTTAGGTGCTGCATATCATTTCTAATGATTAAGCGGCTGGTGGTACTGCCTTCCTGGAGTGGGAAACTGTTTCTAGCTGCGCGGTTTGCCATTCACGAATATCATTAAGTAGTGTACTGTCTTTTTTGATAATTTCACGATGTGGTTCTGATAAATTATCTAAGAATACGCTAATCGAGTGTTGAGGGTTTTTTTGCAGTGTATCTTTCAAATCTTCTAAAATTTGAATATGTTCCTGTTGCAACCTTTCTTCATTCTTGAATAAAGTTGATTTCGAGCCACGGTTCAATTTTAAAAAAGCAATTTCCGCTTCAATACGCTTTTTGATGCCTGTTGGCGGTAATACAATTGTTTCAAGTTTCTTTATTAACATACCCGTTCGGCCAGCAAATAATTGTCGATATGTTTTGGCAAATTTTTTGTTTTTGGCAATATTTTCTAAAGCAACCGAGAGGCTGTGATTTTTTAATTGCTCTTTTAACTCGGTCAATAAGGCAATCCGAACTTGCTTCGTTTCGCTTCTACGAAAGGTAGATTTTTCTAATTCATTTTTTAACTGGCCAATTTGCTGAGTAATTTTTTGCTGAACATAACTTGATTCTGCGTATCTTTCGGTAATACCTAGTCTGGCGTGAACATCTATATCCGCTTCTTCTGAAGATTTAAAGTTATCAATAACTTTTTTGCCAATTTCACTATTGGCTATATAAGAATTTATTTCGGTAATTTGGTTAATTAACGGCGTTTGCCTGCTTATCAGTAATTGGTATTCTTCGGGATATTTACCGCTAATATGCGATAAGGCATCACCTATGCGGTAACCTTGTTTAGAAAGCAAAGATTTAAGCAATTCCAAGCCTTTGATAGATTTTTCAAAGTCTTTTCTAGTTTCTAATGAAAATAATCTATGGCTGGCATGGTTGATGCGCGTAATTTCATGATCTATAAGATCTAAAATATCATCCGTTGTTGATGAAACTTTTTGGATTTCTAACATCATTATGCCAGTGCGTCCATCCCCTAATTGATGCATATTTTCTCGAAGCAAAGGATTTCTTTGCATCATTTTTAACGCACGGTCAAATGGAAAATGTTTTATTTTTTCTTTGAAATCGGTTAATAAAGAAATTTTGATGTCTTTGGTTTTGAAAAAGTTATACCACCGGTCTTTTTCAACAGTTAATTCATCGATTCGTTGATTGAGGAGGGCGGTGATGGCGCTATGTTTTTGGTTTGACATGCCGGCTAGTTCAAGCATATGTTGTCGCAGGGTTCGTTTATCCGCTAAACCGGATATTTTGATTGCAGAGTTTATGCTCTCAACAATATAGTCACGTGGCAATTGATTTTCAAAGAGCATGCCTTGTCTTTGATTAATAATAGCGGTGGCATACGGAGGACGTTCTTCCGGTTTAAATTCATAACCAAAATCGTCTACCATTTGATTGAAGCTAGCTAACACATTATTTATTGATATACCCTTCTGGAATTCATAGGTGGTAATTTCAGCAGGCCCCGTATCAGTAAGAAAGTTAGTAACTTTAAACCGGTCTATGCCTAGCATAATATCGCGAAATACCAGATTTAACGCCTGTATCGTAGTCGATAACTGTTCTTTAAGTAATTCATTGAGAGTGCCATAGGTTTGTGCTGAATTATTTGTTAGGGTATTTAGATGGGGATAAATATTGTAAACTAATTTAAGCGCATCATAGAGTTTACAAGGTGATTTCGAGAATTCGCGAACTTCTTTCAATACACTTAAAATATCATCAACCGTTTTTTTAGCAGCTTCTCTGGCAAGAGGGCTGGCAGGTAATTTGTCTTCAAAAGATAATAATAATTCTTGAATTGAATCTAATCGCTGATTTAAATCAACCGCTTCGAAGAAAATCTTATCGTGTTGGTTTAGAGCTTGAAAAAATGGATTGTTAGCGAATTGTTGCGTGTGAGCAGCGGCTTTGGGTGGCATGAGAGCGCTTAATTGTTTTTGCACGCCGGACGCGGTACTAATTTTTTCGATAAAGGAAAAAACATCAAAATCATCAACGTCATTGTACAGATCATAATAGGCCGAGGTCAAATCATGCATATTGCTATAAAGCGCAGGAAATTTGGCTGCCAAGCTCATGAGCCCCTGATTTTTGCCATAATAATATTCGATAATAGGCGCGTGCGTCTTGTCCAGTTTTTCAAACAATATTCGGGCATTGATTAGCAAATTATAAAATTTCTTATAATCTTGTATCCTGCCGGGTTCAAGGCTTTTAGTACGGATGATAAATCTACCTTCTTCATCTTTATCGGCATCAGCAAAAAATTCCTGATAGACATTATTATTCAACATGGATTGAAATAAATGCTCTGTAGTCGTTTCCAGGCTTTTAATACTAGCGATGGTAGATTCATAGAAAGACGGTTGATTGGCGTCGGCTCCAATTTCAGGTGGCTGTTCTGGCATAGGCTTAGGTAGCTGTACCGCATCAATGTTCGGCCTAACCACTTGCATGATAGGAGGTGGGGGAGTATTAACAACCTGGTATTCCTGTTTAGTCAGGTTTATCACATCCCATTGACGCAATTTTTCAAATAATTCCTGTTCATATTCAAAAAGTAGAGTTTTTTGCTCGGGAAATAAATTCGCGGTAACGTTAGTCAATGAACTATTTGGATTGCGGATTAATTGATCTTTTAATTGCGCTAGAGCATAAATACGGTCTTCAATAAATTGCTCTTGTTCACTGAACAGGGAATATTCCTGGCTACGCATTTTTTTCAGGCGCGAAATGGCATAATCGACATATTTACTTTTTTCACTGGGAGTGACTTCTGATAGTTCAAGCTTATTCATTAGCGTACCGGTACGACCTTCGTGCAACAAATAGAAAGTCGAGCGAAATTGTTTATTACTGGCTATGTTTTCCAGAGCAGCATCAAGGGTGCGAGTGTTTAATTGCAGTTTTAATTCATTAAGTAATAAGATTTTTTGTTCTTTTATATCTTTGCTAAAAAAAGTATGGGTCAATTCATTGGTTAATTCGAGAATGCGTTTGTCGATTTCATTTTTTACATAACCATATTTGAGATGAACTTCCCTTGGTGAATAGTGTAATTTAGTATTGGCTGGATCTATGTAATCTATTACTTTATTGCCATATACTGCTTTGGGAATGAGATCGCTTGAAATCATCAATTCATTAATAAATGGCAAGTCTCTTCTTAATAAAGTTTGATACTCTTCCGGATTAGTCGCGTTAAGTTCACGCAAGGCTTCGTCAAGTGGAAATCCTGGTTTAACCATTAATTTCCTGAGTTTTTCCAGAGCTAAAATTCTTGCTTCATTGACGCTGCGTTTGAATTTAATAAAGAATAAAATGCGTTGATCTCGACTTTCTTTTAATTTATTTATTTCAAGATCAATTTTCCTGATTATCTCTTGGGGTGAAGCGTCGCTTAGTAGTTGTATTTGTCTTAATATCTTGCCAGTACGGCCTTGCCAGAGCATAGGCATTTTTTTACGATCCAGTGGATTATTTAACGATACGCTTTGCAACGCCGTATCCAGTGAATTAGTTTTGGCGATTTCCATTCTTAATTTGCTTAACAAAGTGATTTTTTTGTCCCTGACGTTCGATGAAAGCCATTGGTACAAGCCAGTTGCGAATTTTTCTATTAATTTAAACGGGCTTTCCAAATAAATTATCCGTAAACCTTTTTTTAATAAGTTAAGTTGTTGTTGTATAACGCCACTTATTCCACTCCAAAAGGACTGTTCATCTTTTAAATTGGCTATTCTTATGGCGATTAAATTTTCAGCTGTGTCGAAACGTTTTCTTACATGGGTAATTTCTGCTGAATGTTTTTTGGTTATGCTTTGCGACTCTACGGTCTGCTCCGCCGATTTGATACGTGAAATCAGCAATTCCTTTGGCGTATTGGGATAAGTCAGCATTAATTTTCGTTGGTTAAGGATTGCGAGAGAATAGGGGTAGCGTTCTTCGGGTTTTAATTCATAACCGGTTTTTTCAATCGCTTCATTAAAGGATTCGAGCATCGTTTTCAGCGAAATTCCATCCGCGAATTCATAGGAACTTAAGGTGCCCGTTTTTAAATGATACTCAATTTCAAATTGATCCAGATTAAGTACTGCATCTCTAAAGATTAAATTTAGTTGTTGGGCGGTCATTAATAAATGATCTTTGAACACTGTTTGTAATGAAATATAACTCTTGGGCAATTCATTAATTAACAACTGTATCTTTGGATAAACCTCGTAAACAAATTTAAGCACGTCTAACAGGCTTTTTGGTGAACCTTTTAAATTGTCAAATTCAAGTATAATTTTATTAATATCATTTATCGTTCGCTGGATATTATCACTGGCTTGACCACCTTTGGGCAGGTTTTTATTAAAATCATTTAATATAGCTTTTAAAGCATTTATCTTATCATCGGTACCTTTCAACATGGCAATCCAGCTTTCTCCCTGATTCAAATGCGAGAGATAAAATGGATTGGTGGTAAGTTGCTGTTTGCCGAGTTCAAGATTGAAAGGGATGATTTTTTGTAATTCGTGATTTAATCCGGAAACCGATGACAAGTTTCTTAATAAAGTCATCGCGCCTAATGGTTCTATGTAAGCATATAATTCATTATAAGATGCCAGCCATTCGGTATAATCCGCATAAAGTTTGGGAGATTTTATAATGGTATTGTAGAGATCAAAAGGTTGGATGGTTTGTAAATGTAATTTACTGGTTTTTTCAAAAAAGATTTCCATGTTGACTAGCATGTTATGAAAACGCATGTAATTAACAATCTTAGCGTTTTCACTATTGACTGCGGGTAAAACAAACAGACCGGTTTTAGATTTTTCCGCATTTCTAAAATATTTATCATAATAAAATGGCTCAATAATATTTGCCAGTAAGTCTTCGACGTGTGTTCTGATCTTAATAACCGAAGTTTTGGCGCTTAGATAGATGTTCGGGGTGGGCAAAGGTTCATGATAATAATTCAAAAAATCACGCATTCTTTTCAAATCATCGCCAGTGAAGTTTGCTTTTTCTTTTAATGCAAGATTAACTTCGGCAGGAGTAAAATTCGCGTTTTCTACTAATATTTCTTTTACTTCTTCTAGAGTAAAACTCTCTTTTACAGCTAATAACTTTTCCAGCTGATCTTCGACGGATGCTTGGTTTGCTTCTAATAAAATATTCATTTCTTCAGATGGGAAATTAACTTCATCAATATTGATATCAAGACGATCTGCTGTTTCTTTAATTAACTCATTCACTTCGTCAGGAGTGAGGATGGTATATTTAACTAAAATTTTCCTGATTTCTGCAGTAAAGTCTGATTTCCCTTTTAGAATTTTATTTAATCCAGCGGCGTTTAACTTAGCTTGTCTTTCTAAGATATTCTGCAGGTCTTCAGCATAAAAAAGTTTTTTTCCATATAATATATTTTTTAGCATCCCAGTAAACCCAGCTAAACCTTCCTCAGAGATGCTGACATCATCAAACAAGGATTTGTCTGCAGCGTCACTTTTTAAGTCGGCCAGTGAGTCAAATGTTTGAGTGGAGTCTTCAAAAGCCAGCAGGGGGATTTTAGTTTTTTTAGCAGCATTATAGTAATAAAGTTGATACAGACCTTGTTTGCTTTGGACTAAAAAATAAGTGTCACGGACAATGTTTTTGAATAATTCTTTCGAATTAAATGTTTTTTCGGTCACAACTTTAAATAAAATACCATCCTCCTTGCTAAGTAAGTCACGAAGTTTGGCTAGTTTGGCGGTAATTTTCGGGTTTTTATCGGCTGGAATCTCTTCTTCATACTCGTCATCGTCGTCGCTTAATTCAATACTTTCTACCAGATCTTTATCTTTCGGTATGTCAATTAATTCATACATATCGTCCAAAGCAGGATTTTGTGGCTCTTGAACTTCTTGCAGAGCAATTAGCGCATCGCGCAAATTAATTTTCTCATCAACTTGCGTCAAGATGAGTGGATCAATCTGGCGAACACGATTTAAAAAGTCTTTATCGATTTCAATTTTACGCGCCCATTTTTCTTCGCCGCGGTCAACGCAATAAAGCTGTAGTTCACCTTTAGGCGTATTAATAAAATAATAAGTACGTTTTTCCAGAGTATGTTTTTTTTGTTTTAATATTTTTAGCTGGGAGGCGGGTAATAAATAGATATCATTTTCGTCATAGTCTTCAGGAGAAAATTTCATTGCTTTCTCTTGAATAACGTCGACTTCTTTATCGATTTGTTGTGGCTTTGACCCCCACAACCAGCTTAATGAAAACACCGGATACCCCCGTTTGTTTTTATGTCCTTTTGTAGTTCTATTATAGCATTGATGGTAACAATATGATCATATGGGTTTTTTTAGGCATAAAAACAAGGTGTTACTTTCAGCTATCATCCCGCCTTTTCGCCACAGGCTTGTCCAGGCCAAACAGGATATTTCCCAGCAGGACCATGATGCTTGCGGTTAAACCCCAGATTAAGACATTACCTTGACGGTAACTATACGTGGGGTGACGTTTGCTTAAGCGTTCCATGGTTTCATCGCGATTAATTAACCTTAAATCTTCAAGGGAGAAATAAAATAATTCAGCAATTTCTTCACTGGAGTAGTGTTGCAATGCCATAAATTCTTTTTTAGCAATGACGGCGACAAAGGGACGTACCAGACTGTGATAATGATCGTAAAAATCATCTAACTGACCAATG
Organism: Pseudomonadota bacterium; assembly: GCA_040389045.1. Classification (GTDB taxonomy): domain Bacteria; phylum Pseudomonadota; class Gammaproteobacteria; order DSM-16500; family DSM-16500; genus UBA5158. The sequence goes on from JAZKAT010000053.1 coordinate 40,695, forward strand.
ATTTGATAATGCTCTGGACTTAAATTTAATTCTTCCTGCGTTTCACGTAGCGCGGTAAATTGTAAATCGCTATCCGATAATTCTTTCATGCCACCCGGAAAACAATAATCGCCAACATACGTGGCCACTGTTTCCGAACGTTTGGTGACTAATAATGAAAAATTATTTTCATCATCAAACATCAGCAGTATTAATACCGCAGCAGAGTGCGGTGTATTAGGGGCCGTGACAGGTTGATAGTTTTGCAACGTCTTAACGATACTATCAAGGTCCATAACTCACACCATAAATTAATGATGATGTCCGCCACCACCGCCGTGATAGCCACCATGGTATCCACCGTTGTACCCGCCGTGATAACCACCGTGATAACCATTATACCCGCCATGATAATAACCATGGTTATAGTAACCGTGGTTATAATAGCCATGATTATAATACCCGTTAGATCGGTAGTAGCCATGGTTGTAATAACCATAATTACCAAACCAGTATGATGTTCCCGCATAAGGATAATAGGTATAGGGATAGTAATAATCATTAGGATAATTATAAGCAGGTGATGAATAGTAATAACCACCGTCGGTCACATACGTAGGACCATTAGTGGGTGTTACTACACATCCTGTGGTGAGAGCGGCTAACAAAGTCACTGTCATTAGCTTAATAGTTTTCATTTTAAAAAACCCCCACAAGGTATTTTCTCTATTATAATCTTTTTGGGAGTGAGCAAATAAAATACTTTTATTTGCGAGTAGAATGAACACTATAAAGGATATTGGCACCAGGCATCACAAGTTTCATTGTTGCGGAGGTTATAAATTAATGTTTCTGTACAATTTCCATCGGTGTTGCCAAAAGGCAGTTCAACCTGGTCGCCAACTTGGAAACCATAACAAGCGGACTTTGCCGAGTATTGTACGCCATCGATGATGAAATCCTGGTCCCCGATAGCTGATTCCACAGTGAAAGCCGCCACGGCAGGCAGGGTAAAACTCATTAACAGGAGGAAGAGCAAAGATAGGGAAGTTTTTTTCATCGGGCTTTCCTATGGAGTAAGCCCCATTATAGCGATTTTTGAGCTTTATGCGAAGGTGTAAGCAATTGATTTTGTTAATTAAATATTATGTAAAAAATGATTAAATATTACTCAAAAATAGGTTTATAATTATATTAATAACGAGGATGTGTTCTATGAAAACCCCTGGTTTGATTCGGCAGCGCGGTTTTACATTAATCGAATTGATGATTACGGTGACTATTGTCGCCATTTTGGCGGGTATTGCTGTACCAACGTATCTCAATTATTCCAAACGTGCTTATTATGCTGAAATCGTTAACGCGACAGCGCCATTTAAGTTAGGCGTAGTCGAATGTTTTCAAAACCTGGGTGCGTTAACCAATTGCAACGGCGGTTCGAATTACATTCCCGCAAACATTACTAGTACAACTGGCGGCGTTGCCTCGGCACGAGTCGCAGCAGGCGTCATTACTGTTACACCCGTTGCACAGAATGGTATTCTAGGGTCAGATACTTATATTCTAACTCCAACCGTAGTGGGTACTACTATTACCTGGCGTTCCTCAGGCGGTGGTGTATCAGACGACCTAGCTCAATAAGCCAGCCCTTCCTGACATACTTTTAAAAATGGCGCGCTTTAATAGATGCGCTGCTGCAGTCAGTTTATTGGCTAGTGATTTTTTCGCATGATAAGTTATTTCAAAAAGATTGGCATCGTTCATCTGCGCTGTCAGGTAATCATCACTGGTAATCACTTCATCCACTAATTTCAAAGCTAATGCCTGGGTTCCTAACCAATGTTCACCAGTGGCGACTTTGTCTATATCAACTTGTTGGCGATTCGTCTGGATTACATTTTTAAAGAGTTGATGAACATCTTCAATTTCTTCCTGCAGTTTTTCACGGCCTTCTTCGGTGTTATGGCCAAATACAGTCAGCGTGCGTTTAAAGTTGCCCGCCGTCAATTGTTCAAAGTCTATGTGTTTTTCGCGCAGCAAACGATTAAAATTCGGCAATTGGATGATGACGCCAATGGAACCAATAATCGCAAATGGCGCAGCGAGAATTTTATTCGCCACGCAAGCCATTAAATAGCCACCGCTGGCAGCGACCTTATCCACGGTGACGGTGAGTGGGATATGTTTTTCTTTTATGCGGGCTAATTGCGCAGCCGCTAATCCATAGGAGTGCACCATACCGCCGCCGCTTTCCACACGTGCCACTACTTCATCCTGAGGTGTGGCAACAGAGAGGATAGCGGTGATTTCTTCACGCAGGGCACCGACGGCTGACGCTTTGATGTCGCCATCAAAAGTGACAATGAAAATATTTTTTTTATCGACTTTTTCTTTTGCTTGTTTTTTTATGCTGACTTTTTGTTCTTTCAAATATTTTTTAAATTTATCCTTGGCTAAAATCTCAGTAAAAAGGGCTTCCTGAATTTCATAATATTTTTCATTAAGGTTTTTTATCGTGATGCGGCCTTGCATTTTATCTTTACCACGAGTCAAAAGGGCAATAATGCCGGCAAGTAAAATTAAAATAAGCGTCACCACGATAATTGCTTTTGCAGAAAATAACGCTAATTGAATCAGGCCATCATACATAAGTATTTTTCCATTAAGAAAGGTCTTTAGGTTTAATCAAAATTACCGGTTGTAAATTAAATTTGTGTTTTAAATTCGCTGCTAACGTGGTTAATTCTTTAATATCATAATTGTCGGGTAATTCATTAAATATCATTTTAGGAGTGAGAGTAAAAGAACTGTGTTTGTAATTGATTAACCAGCTGTAGGTACGCGGTACATTGCCTACCGAACCTACCCACAATTCCTTGGAAGTTCCTCGAATGTTGATATTGGAATCCCAGAGCCGTAACACAATGGGTTTTTTGCTGCCATTGATATTTCGGAGTAAAACTAATACTGGTTTTTTGCCAAGATATAAGGGTGATACTAAGGGTAAATGTTCAGCGCTGCTGACATCAGTAATACGCGGCAAAATATCACCCCAGCCGCGGTCTGAAGGTTCAAACCAGCCTTGTTTGAGTAACAAACTTTTAATGTCATCAAGAGTGCCTACCCACTGCAAATTTAAGACTTCAATGGGCAAACCGACACGGCCTATACGATATAAGGGCAGGTTCGCGCCTTTATCCTGTGACCACCAGGTATCCAGAGTGTAGGTGTATCTTGGCCAATCCAACTGGCTGTAATTTAATTTGAGTTTATTGTAATTAATAAGGTAGCAAGCACTGGAACCCAGGACGACTAACAACAAGGCGATAGTAACAATTCGTTTTGCATCAAAACTTTTTTCGCGGTGGCGATTGTAAGAAAGTTCAACCAGCATGATTAACGTTCCGCTTAATAACCACCCGCCGATAATATCGGTAAACCAATGCGCGCCTAAATATAAACGTGAAATGCTGACCAAGCCAATCGTCACCAGAGCTAACGATAAAATCAAACGTTTGTTATGGATTTTCCTGGATTGGATAAGTAACAGGCATAATCCTATGTAAGCGGAGGTGGCTAAGGTGCAATGTCCGCTGGGATAGGAAAAACTTTCTGGGCTGTTAAGAATGCCCCAGGGGCGCATGATATGAAACAGGTGCTTGAAACCCACTACGCAAACGGCAGTCAAACCAAAAAGGATTATGCCATGAACTACGATGCGCCAATGTTTTTTATAAGCCAGCCACGCCAGTACCACCCCAATGACAGGTATTATTATTTTTTTATCGCCCAGCAGGGTAAAAAACAACATGATGTCATCAACGGCCGGCGTGCGCAGGCTGCGAAAAATATAGAAAGCGGCACTATTAATTACAATATCCAATTCTTTTTGCGTACTGACGTAATAAGAGAGATAAGCAAATGCCAGCGCAGTAATTAATAAATAAAAAGCCAGGATAATTTGCCCATGAGTTTTTTTGTTATCGTGATGTCGTAGTAGTTTAGTGATGACGGAGAAATAGCGCGAATCATCCAGCTTTTCCCAAATCGCACTTAACAGGATATTGATTTTATCGCGGATGAGAATAAAGATTTTATAGAGGGTCCAGGCACAGAAGATGACAAACAATGCAACCAGCACTAACCGCAGCATCATGTTGGCGGCCATGTCAGGGGGTAATTCCATGGTCGCTTCCCCAATGATAATACCGGGCAACATATACAGTGGTGCCCAGCCGGTGGAAGCAACGATACTAGTCAAAATAAAACGTAATGGCTGCATGCGCAACATGCCCGCGACCACTGGCACGATAGCCCGGGTCGGTCCAAAGAAACGCCCAATGACCACACTCATACTGCCATAGCGGTCAAAGAATTTTTGTCCTGATGCCAGCCATTGAGGGCGGGTGCGAAATGGCCAGGTATTTCTCAAATTATCTTTGAAATAATAACCTAGCCAGTAACTGACATTATCGCCGGTGATAGCCCCCAGGATGGCCCAGATGAACGTTGACCAAACCGGAATGACACCAGCACCAATTAACGTGCCAATGGCGGTCATGGCAATTGTGCCGGGAATGATAGTACCCAGGATGGCGATAGACTCTGCCGCACAAACAAGGAAAACAACCAATCCAGCCGAATTTGGATGCAGATTTAACCATTGTAAAATTGGGCTGATTTTATCTGACATAATGATTTATAAGGTTAATCCAATTATCTTGAAGATACTTTAGCGAGATTATTTTAGGATGCAAGATTTAATTCTTTGCACAGTTTATGATACATGTTCGCCCGCAGCTTGTTTATCAGCATGGTAAGAAGATCTGACCAATGGCCCGCTTGCAACATTACTAAAACCCAGGTTTTGAGCCAGTTCTCCCAATGCCGCAAATTGTACCGGTGTGACATAACGGTCCACGGGCGAATGAAATTTACTGGGTTGTAAATACTGGCCCATGGTGATCATATCAACGTCGTGCGCACGCAAATCACGCAAGGTTTGTTCGATTTCACTGTCGGTTTCGCCTAATCCTAGCATCACGCCCGATTTGGTCGGTATGTGCGGGAAGCGGCGTTTAAATTCTTTTAGTAATAATAAAGAATGCGCATAGTCTGAACCAGGGCGGATTTGTTTGTAGAGGCGTGGCACCGTTTCAATGTTATGGTTGAAGACATCTGGCAATTCAACGGCGGTGGCGTTTAACGCGGCTTCCATGCGTCCACGATAATCCGGGACTAATACTTCCAGTTTAATCGTGGGAGATTTTTCCCGTATGGCTTTTAAACACGCGCTAAAGTGGCTGGCGCCGCCGTCACGCAAATCATCGCGGTCAACCGAAGTAATGACTACATAGCGCAAACCCATTTGGGCAATGGTGTTAGCCAGATTAATCGGTTCATTTACATCAAGTGGATCGGGCCGGCCATGGCCGACTGCACAAAAAGTGCAGCGCCGCGTACATTTGTCACCCATGATCATGAAGGTGGCGGTGCCGTGGGTAAAACATTCCGGTAAATTGGGGCAATTGGCTTCTTCGCAAACGGTTACCAGCTTATTTTCGCGCAGGATTTTTTTTAAGTCTGAGACGGCTGGCGAAGCGGGCAGACGGATACGTATCCAGTCTGGTTTGCGCAGTGCAGCAGTAGTCGGTTCAATTTTAATGGGAATGCGCGCCAGCTTGTCGGCGCCCCGCTGTTTTTGGGTAGGATCAATTGGTTGTTTAGGTTGCATAAAGCGTTTCCAACGAAAATTCCCGGGTAGTATAGCGCAAATTTGTGGTGAGATACTCTATTAGTTTATTGCGTACGGCACCAGTATCAATAAGAGGTTGCAAGCTCTGTAACTGCGTCATGGCAAGATTGGGAAAACCGCAGGGATTGATCTGGGTGAAAGGACTAAGGTCCATCGCCACATTCAACGCCAGGCCATGGTAAGCACAGCCGCGGCGAATGCGTAAACCCACGGAGCAGATTTTTTTATCGTTAACATAAACGCCGGGTGCTGTACATTGCGCGCTGGCGCTGATTTGCTGGCTGGCGAGTAATTGAATGACGGATTGTTCTAAAATGGTAACCAGTTCGCGAACATTTAATTTTTTGCGCTTCACATCGACCAAAGTGTAAATCACTAATTGGCCCGGCCCATGATAAGTCACCTGACCGCCGCGATCGGTTTTGATAACAGGAGTGTCGCCGGGATTTAACACATGCTCGGGTTTGCCATTTTGGCCTTGGGTAAAAACCGGCTGATGTTCCAGCGTCCAAATTTCATCGGTAGTGTCTTCTGTGCGTTGGTCGGTAAAACGTTTCATGGCTTGCCAGCAGGGCAAGTAAGCGATAGGTTGCGAAAAATTGCGAATAATAATTGAATGCGTGTTCATAAAGCCATTAAGACTAACGGGTTGGCAGTGAGGTCACGATAAATATTGTCTAACTGTTCCTGACTGTTGACATGCACACTAATAGAGAATGCGACATATTTACCATCTTTACTGGGGCGTTTAGTAATGGAGCTTTCGGCAAAGTCCGGGTAATGCTTGGTGATAATTTCTAGTACCATTTGGTCGAAAGCTACTGAAGGCGCGCCGAATATCTTGATGATGAAATCACAAGGGAATTCTAAAAGAGGTTTGTTATCTTCGGTTGTCATGAAAAAAGGGCCCTTAAGAGTTGTGTCATGCCTGCCTGCGCGTACATGACACAAGAATCTTTAACCATTATTCGCTTTTTCCGCGGAGTGCGAAAATAATTTATGGAAGCCAAAACTCACGGAATCGGAAACTCGGCGCATAATGCCGCCGCGTGGATTGTCTTTCATGGCGATCAGTGGTTTGCTTAATACAACCTGGTTATTAAGGACTATGTTTACTGTGCCATAGGATTCGCCCTTAACAATCGGCGCGGTCAAAGGTTCATTCAGCTGGTAAACGGTTTGAATATTTTTGAATTGGCCAGAAGGTACAGTGGCATATAAATCCTGGTCAATACCTAGCGGCACTTCTTTTTGTTTACCTTTCCAGATACGGGCGTGGGTCAAGGTGGTACCCGCGTTATACACTTTGTGTGTTTCATAAAAACGGAAACCGTACGTTAATAAACGGATGGAATCTTCGGTGCGAATTTCATCGCTAGGCGCACCCATGATCACACTGATTAAACGCATGCCGTCTTTGACTGCTGACGCCACCAGGCAATACCCAGCATCATCGGTATGGCCAGTCTTTAAGCCATCCGCGTATTGATAACGCCATAACAAACGGTTGCGGTTAGGTTGTTTAATGCCATTGTAGGTAAACCATTTTTCAGAAAATAATTTGTAATCTTCCGGATAATCGCGGGTCAATGCTTGCGCCAGCGTCGCGAAGTCACGCGGTGTTGAATAATGTTTAGGGTTGGGTAAACCAGTACTGTCGATGAAATGGCTGTCTTTCATGCCAAGTACTTTGGCTTGCGCATTCATGATGCTGGCGAATGCATCTTCAGTGCCGGCGATGTATTCCGCCATTGCTACCGAGGCATCATTTCCGGATGCCACAGCGATACCTTGCATCAAGTCTTTTACGGGAACTTCAGCGCCTACTTTTACAAACATGCGTGAACCGCCGGTTTTCCAGGCGGCGGTGCTAATCCTGACTTGGTCTGTAGGATGAATGGAGCCCGCTTTCAAGGTGCTGGAAATAATATAGAGTGACATTAATTTGGTTAGGCTGGCGGGAGCCATGCGCGCGTCGGCATTTTTTTCAGCCAATACTTTACCGCTGGCGGCATCGACCAGAATAAAACCTTTTGCATCAATGCTGGGAACGGCGGGGGAAATCATCACTTGCGGTTGCAGGGCGACGGGAATAATAGGGTTGGCCCAGCTAATATTAGACAGGGTCATAAAACTTAAAAAGCTGATAAAAAGAGCAAAACTTACTTTGCGTGACATGAATTTATTCCTGTACATAGTTCTTAAAATAGTCTAAATGCTGCGCTGCGTGTTTGGGACAAAGTACGTTGTTTATACTAGTCGTAGCGGGTGGTAAAGTCCAATAATTCTCGATTAGATATATTACCTGTCATTTCCGGGCAGGCGCGCCCCTTTCACTTGTGGTTGGGCTGGCGCGCCTGTGTGGAAATGACACGGGTGTAAACTGGGATTTTTGTGAAGATGGCTATAGATTTTTCCACTATAACTTAGTAAGATTTCGCGGGACTGATTTGGTAATAGCATAGTGTAATCAATTTAGTGTTTATTAGTACGGAAAATCAATTTTTAAATTTGTTTAGGAGTAATAAAATGTCTTTATATCGTCGTTTAATCGTTGCTGTTGCTGCTTTAGGTTTGGCAACTTCAGTGTTCGCTGCTGATGAAAATGCACCAACCACGACCACCACCACAACTGATACTACTGCAACTGCTCCAACAACTGAAACAACTCCTGGCCCAACGGCTGAAACAACCAAGGAAGACACCACCACCACGACAACCACAACCACCACCGCTTCTACTGACAAAGTTGACATCAACAAAGCAACTGTCAAAGAATTGATGAAGGTTAAAGGTTTGAGCGCGGCTAAGGCTAAAGCGATTGTGTTATTTCGCAAAAAGCACGGTGATTTCAAATCCATTGATGACCTGAAAGATGTTAAGGGCTTCAAAAAGTTGAGCGATAAGAAGTTCCAAGAATTGCAAGATCGTTTAACAGCGGGTTGATTTTTTTAGAGTTGAAAAAGGGCGCCTTTGGTGCCCTTTTTTTTGTTTTGTTGTTTCTGTCATGCCATGCGCGCGTTACCCCCGCTGCGCCCACCCCTGTCATTCCCGCCTACGCGGGAATGACAGGCGGAGAGTGCGCGGGAATGACAAGCGGGGGGTGTGCTGGCATGACAGATTGGTAAATTTCCATCTGCCTTGCAATAATTTCCTCGTTACCCATCATGTTATTAAACTTTTCCGCCGCATTTTGTCCATATTCAGCAACTAATTTTTTATCCTCCGCCAGCAATAAAATTTTCTCCGCTAAATTCCCGGGGATTAACGGATCATACAGCAAACCCGTTTTTTTATTGTCAACTAACCAGGCGGTAGGCCCGCGGTCGCTGCCTATGACGGGGCGTCCATGCCGCATTGCTTCAGTAATTACCAGGCCAAATGCTTCAAGGCCAATGCTGGGAAAAATGACTGCCATGGCTTCTTCATAAAGTGGTTCCGGATCACACCAACCCAGGAAAAAAATATTTTCCTGCAACTTGAGCGCATGCACTTTTGCTTGCAACTGAGCTTCGCAATTACCTTTGCCAGCTATTTTTAAAATAAGCTTAGGATTGCTCTGACAAGCCAGGGCAAATTCATTTATTAAATTGACTACACCTTTGTGCGGGCTAAGTTGACCTACATAGAGAAAATGCCGCAGCTGCGCATTTTCCAAAGCCAGCGGTTTGCTGTTAGCGCGGAACATCGGTAGATAATAAGGCGCAGGAAAATTATTTTGTTCGAGATAGTTTGTTAACTGCGGTGAAGGTGCAATAAATTTTTTCACAATTTTTTTGAGTAGTGTTTTCAGGCGCAGAAAAGCATAAAGCCGCCCAAGATAAACAATACCGTTGAGATCACGCCGGTGTTGCCACACACAATCGGTATGCAAGCCAGTCGCGCAAGGTTGCAAATTCTGGTGAAGGTTCCAGCCCGTCGGACAAATGCAGGCATAATCATGCAAGGTTTGTACAACAGGATAAGGACGCACTGCTTTAAGCAAGGAAATGGTATATTTTTTTACATTGTGTAAATGAATGACATCAGGATTGATGCGTTTGATCGCGCGCCGAATTTGCTGGTATTTAAACGGATTAAAAAATAATCGCCAAAAATAACGTAGCAAAGGTTTTGCAGTTTCTTTTAAAATAATACTATTGTTGTCTATTTTATCTTCAGGACCAAAGCTCAAACTATAGACTTCAAGGTTGGCTTGTTTTTCTAAAGCGGATTTTAAAGTGAAAAAATATTTTTCCGCGCCACCGCCGTCTGGGTTGTGGTTATCGGTGATCAGCAAAATTTTATAGATTGACTTCATACAGTATTTCGTTAGAGTAAAGTACCTAAAATTGTACCATCATTATAAGTATTATCAGAGGCTAAAATTATCAGTATGGCAAAACAACGTGCATTTATTACCGGCATTACGGGAATGGTGGGTTCTCATTTAGCGGATTTTTTGTTGGAGAATACCGATTGGGATATTTTTGGCATGTGCCGCTGGCGCAGTCCGCTGGATAATATCGCGCATCTTATTCCGCAAATCAATCAGGGCAAGCGTCTGCATTTGGTTTATGCGGATTTACGCGATTCCGCATCGATTGATCATGCGATCAAAGAAGTAAAGCCCGATTATGTTTTTCATCTGGCCGCGCAAAGTTATCCGCAAACCAGTTTTACGGCGCCGCTTGATACTTATGAAACAAATATCCAAGGCACTGCGCGCGTTCTGGAAGCGCTGCGCCATTATAAAAAAGATGCGATTATCCATATTTGTGCATCATCGGAAGTTTTTGGCCGGGTGCCAAAAGAAAAATTACCCATTGATGAGGAATGTACGTTTCATCCTGCTTCGCCTTATGCCATTTCAAAAGTGGGTACGGATTTAGTCGGTCGTTTTTATGCGGAAGCGTATCAAATGACGGTGATGACTACGCGTATGTTTACGCATACTGGCCCGCGACGTGGTGATGTTTTTGCGGAATCAACTTTTGCCAAACAAATTGCCATGATTGAAAAAGGCTTGATTTCACCTACGGTTAAAGTAGGCAATCTGGACTCTTTACGCACTTTCGCGGATGTACGTGATGCGGTATCGGCTTATTATTTGTTAGTGACGCATAATCCAATCGGCGGCGCTTATTATAATATTGGCGGGACTTACACTTGTACGGTGCGGCAATTGCTGGATTATTTGATTTCCATTTCCACCGCGAAAGATAAAATCAAGACTGAAATTGATCCGAAACGCTTGCGACCGATTGATGCGGATTTGCAGGTACCGGATACCAGCAAATTTGAAAAGCATACTGGTTGGAAACCCGTAATTAAATTTGAGCAAACGATGCAGGATTTATTGGATTATTGGCGTTTTCGCATTTCTCACTCGACTGAGTTTTTAGTAAGATAATTCATACATTTTCGCAAGCCTAAAGGGAGCAAAGAGCATGCAGAATTTAATTAAGCTCGAGATTCAAAAAACTCAAACCATGCTGGCTGCCATTGCGCAAAATACCGCGTTGCTGCAAATGGTGGAAACTGTCACCCGCCAGTGTGTTAATGCCTTGCGTAATAATGGCAAAATTCTTTTTGTTGGTAACGGTGGCAGTGCGGCGGATGCGCAGCACTTGGCGGCGGAATTGGTTAGTCGTTTCCGTTATGATCGTCCGGGTTTGCCTGGTATTGCGTTAACCACGGATACGTCCGCGTTGACTGCGATCGGTAATGATTATTCCTATGAAAAAGTTTTTTCGCGCCAGATTGAAGCGCTAGGTCAGCCTGGCGATGTGTTGATTGGTATTTCCACCTCGGGCAAATCACCCAATATTTTACGCGCTTTTGAAGCGGCACGCGCCAAGAGTATTATTACCGTTGGTTTTACTCGGGACAGTGCACCCATGTTTGATGAGCGTTGTGATTTTGTTGTCAATATGCCGACGAATGAAACCTCTAAAGCCCAGGAAGGACATATTTTGTTGGGCCACATCATTTGCCAGTTAATAGAAGAAGAAATGTTCGGCGCGCAATACAATCCTGAATTAAAAACGATTAAAGCAGTGACAGCCTGATGCAAGCGATCATTTTAGCCGGTGGCTTTGGCACGCGATTACGTTCGGTGTTGGCGGATGTGCCAAAACCGATGGCGCCATTGCACGGCAAGCCTTTTTTAGCCTATTTATTGTATTATCTAAAAGGCCAGGGCGTCACGGATGTTGCATTGTCAGTGCATTATCTGCGTGAACAAATCGAAGCATATTTTGGGAATTCTTATAAAGAAATTTCGATTCAATATGCGGTAGAAGAACGGCCGTTAGGAACCGGCGGGGCGATTATCAAATCATTGCCGTTGACTGATCCGTCACGACCGGTATTTGTGTTAAACGGCGATACGTTTTTGCAAATGGATTATCGAGCCATGCTGGTTATGCATCATCAGCATGGCGGTTTGTTGTCAATGGCGTTGCGTAGTGTTGATGATTGCAGTCGTTATGGTGTGGTAATGACAGAAAATAATGTCATTACCGCTTTTAAAGAGCAGGGCGGTAGTTACCCTGGCTTGATTAACGCGGGTGTGTACTTGTTAAATGCGAATTTGTTTCGGGGCCGAAGTTTTCCTGAGCAGTTTTCATTTGAAAGGGATTTTTTATTTCCTGAAGTTGCCAGCATTAAACCGCAGGCTTTTGTCGTAGAAGATTATTTTATAGATATCGGCGTGCCGGAAGATTATGAGCGGGCGATGAATGACTTTTTGATAAGTTAAATTATTATCGTCTCATTTACGGGAGTACCACGTGTTAAGTCGAATTAGATCTGTGCTGGTGAAATTCACTAGTCAAAACCGCAATTTTTCATCTTATAAATCACCACTGCCAGTTATTAATTCCCGTACGCCAAAAAGTGTGTTTAACGCGATCCTTACGGTATTCAAGTCGTGGTTATCGCGGGTTTAGTCATGGAACATCTGACTGATGGCTTGGTAAAAGGTTTGGAACATCGTGTAGTTGCTAATCCATTGCCTGGTGGAAAAAGGTATAAACGAGAAGCGATAAATAGTTTCGTAATGATAGATGCTGATTTGAATCCGCTGCTTCAACCGCTTCTGCTTGCCCCTAGTGAACCGCATTACTCATCTATGCCGATGGCAACTTTTTTTGAAACGCAGGTCAAGGTATATAATGCAGAAGAAAAAATGCAAACACCAGATGCCCAGCTTACCGCCGCTGACTTAGCGCCTTTCCCAAAAGAAGACGAAATCGAAACCCTGACCAACTTCAGCGGTGTTTCATATAGAAGACGAGGGTGACATGGCTAAGTCACGTTAACTTGAAAAACTAGACTGCTACCGCGGTAAAATGGTGTTGATACATTCTTTGCAATCCATCATCCAATGCGACTTTTGGCTGCCAGCCTAAGGCAAACAATTTTTTCGAATCTAGACATTTGCGCGGCGCGCCATCCGGGCGTTCCTTATCTAAGGAAATTTTTCCATTAAACCCTACCGTAGCCGCGATCTTATGCGCCAGCTCGGCAATTGAAATTTCCTGCATGGTGCCAACATTAATAATTTCCCGTGAATCATAATGCTGCATCAGAAAAATTAACGCATCCGCCAAATCATCCACATAAATAAATTCGCGCATGGGCTGGCCGGTGCCCCACAATACGACTTCGTCAAGACCTTCTATTTTAGCCTGATGAAAACGTTGCATTAAACCGGGTATCACATGTGATGCCTGCGGATTAAAATTATCACCAACGCCGTAAGAGTTAGTGGGCATAGGTACGATAGCATTCATTTGATGTTCGCGCGCGTAGGCCTGGCACATCACAATGCCATTAATCTTGGCCGCAGCGTAAGCCACGTTGGTGGGTTCTATCAAGCCATCGAGAAAATAATTTTCGCTGATGGGTTGAGGCGCCATTTTGGGATAAGTGCAGGCTGAGCCGGGAAATAATAATTTTTCAACGCCGTAAACATGGGCGGCTTGAATGACATTGCAATGCATTTGCGTATTGTCATAAATAAATTTGGCGGGATAAGTATTATTAGCATGAATGCCGCCGACTATGGCCGCCAGATGAAACACATACTGTGGTTGATGTTGTTTGAAATACTGCATAACCAATGCTTGATCACGCAAATCAAGTTCTTGATGAGTAGGGGCCAGCAATGTGGCGGAAAAGCTTTTTAATTGTTTGATCAAGGCGCCGCCAACCATGCCGGTACTGCCAGTAACAAGAATTTTGGTGTTTGTTTTCATAGAGTTAAAACCTGAGTAGGAATAGGTACAAGATGGGCTGGAATGTTAACAAGTAACTCTCTACGAGAAAAGCTTTTTATAAGGCTAACCTGCCTAAGCCATCTGTTTTTTTGATCTAAAAAGAGGTATCATCCGGCGTTTATGCAAATAATCAAAAAGGAGTTTATATGCACAAAGAATTTTTATTCACCTCTGAATCTGTATCAGAAGGTCACCCAGATAAAATAGCCGATCAAATCTCAGATGCGGTTTTGGATGCGATGTTAGTACAAGACAAGCGCGCGCGTGTAGCCTGTGAAACTTTCGTGAAGACAGGCATGGTGCTGGTAGGCGGCGAAGTCACTACATCAGCCTGGGTGGACATAGAACAAATTACCCGTAATGTGGTGCGCGACATTGGTTATAACAGTTCAGACATAGGGTTTGACTGGGAGTCATGCGCAGTGATGTCCGCTATCGGCAAACAATCCGTAGATATCGCGCAAGGTGTAGACCGCGAAAATAATGAAGAACAGGGCGCTGGTGATCAAGGCTTAATGTTTGGTTATGCTACCAATGAAACCAAAACCTTCATGCCTGCGCCAATTTATTATGCGCATGAATTAGTAAAGCGTCAGGCAAAATTACGTAAAGAAGGCACATTGTCCTGGCTGCGTCCTGATGCGAAAAGTCAAATTACCTTCCGTTATGTGGATAACAAACCCGTGGCTGTTGATACGGTTGTTTTATCAACTCAGCACCACCCGGATATCAGTCATCAAGATTTAACCGAAGCGGTTATTGAAAATATCATCAAGCCAGTGCTGCCAGAAGAATGGTTAAGCGCCAAGACCAAATATTTGGTGAACCCTACCGGACGTTTTGTTATCGGTGGCCCATTAGGTGATTGTGGTTTGACAGGCCGTAAAATTATTGTGGATACTTACGGCGGAATGGCGCGTCATGGCGGTGGTTGTTTCTCCGGTAAAGATCCTTCCAAGGTTGACCGTTCCGCTGCTTACGCTTGCCGTTATGTCGCAAAAAATATTGTCGCCGCGGGTTTGGCTGACCGCTGTGAAATTCAAATTTCTTACGCGATCGGTGTTGCCGAGCCGACTTCTATTCATGTTGAAACCTTTGGTACGGGGAAAATTCCACACCATAGGTTGATTCAATTGATACGCGAGCATTTTGATTTGCGTCCTTATGGCATTATTAAAATGCTGGATTTACTGCGACCGATTTATCGTGCCACTGCGAGTTATGGGCATTTTGGTCGTGAAGATTTGAATGTAAGTTGGGAAAAAACCGATAAGGCCGAGATGCTGAGTAAAGCGGCTAATCTCGAAGTTGCTTAACACAAGGAAACTATTTAATGCAGGCAGAAAATATTCTCATGACAAAAACCGCTGATTTTAAAGTTGCAGATATGTCCCTGGCCGAATGGGGCCGCAAGGAAATTCTTATCGCTGAAACGGAAATGCCAGGCTTGATGGCGTTACGTGAAACACATAAGGGTAAATTCCCATTACGCGGCGCGCGCATCGTGGGTTGTTTGCATATGACTGTGCAAACCGCGGTGTTGATTGAAACACTGACTGCGTTAGGCGCGGAAGTCCGCTGGTCTTCCTGCAATATTTTTTCCACGCAAGACCATGCGGCCGCGGCGATAGCCAAGGCTGGTATTCCGGTATTTGCCTGGAAAGGTGAGACAGAAGAAGAGTATGAATGGTGCCTGGAACAAAGCGTGGTCGGCCCCAATGGCTGGACACCGAATTTGTTACTGGATGATGGTGGTGATTTAACCGTATTGGTCCATCAAAAATATCCTGAACTATTGCAAAACATTAAAGGCTTGTCCGAAGAAACCACGACCGGCGTGCATAGACTTTATGAAATGCATAAGGAAGGCAAATTGGGCGTACCTGCGATTAACGTTAATGATTCAGTAACAAAATCCAAATTTGATAATTTGTATGGCTGCCGCGAATCGCTGGTGGATGGTATCAAACGCGCTACTGATGTAATGATCGCCGGTAAAATAGCAGTCGTTTGTGGTTATGGCGATGTGGGTAAGGGTTGCGCGCAATCCTTACGGGGTTTAGGTGCGACGGTGTGGATTACAGAAATTGATCCGATTTGCGCATTGCAAGCGGCAATGGAAGGTTACCGTGTCGTTACTATGGATGAAGCGGCTGCGCTAGGTAATATTTTTGTGACGGCGACAGGCAACAAAGATGTTATCACCAACAAGCATATGCTCAATATGCAAGACCAGTCCATTGTTTGTAACATTGGTCACTTTGATTCAGAAATTAATGTTGCTTCATTACGTCAATACCAGTGGGAAAATATCAAACCGCAAGTGGATCACATTATTTTTCCAGATGGCAAGCGGATAATTTTGCTGGCGGAAGGCCGTTTGGTTAACCTGGGCTGTGCCACCGGACATCCAAGTTTTGTGATGTCGACTTCGTTTACCAATCAAGTGTTAGCGCAGTTGGAATTATGGCAGAACACGGCTGCCTATACCTTGGGCGTACATGTATTGCCTAAACATTTGGATGAAATGGTCGCGCGGTTACACTTGAAGAAATTAGGAGTTAAGTTGACTAAGCTGACGAATGAGCAAGCGGAATATTTGAGTATATCAACAGACGGTCCGTATAAGCCGAAGAATTATCGGTATTAAGAAAAAACTGTTGGGCTTCGCTGCGCTCAGCGCCAACCTACTTTGTCATTCCTGCCTGCGCGGGAATGACAGAAAGGAGGCCTGATAAGTACTACACCATCTCTAGTTTTTCCTGTGGATCTTTAGCAGTCGCACTATCCGCTCCCAATCGCAACACCTGAATTTCGTCCCCAACCAAACTGTATTCAAACCCATGCTGTTGAACACACGGAGTATCAGCGGATAACGCCGCCGCGCGGAAACGCAGGCCATGCCAGGGGCAGGTAATTTGGGTATCGCACATTTTACCTTTTAACAAAGGCCCGCCTTCGTGTGGACAAAAGGCTGGCCAAATTAAATAATTGTCCTGTTCTTTTTTCAAAATAAATTCCACATTGCCCAAAGCAACTTGAGACGCTTGTTCTTTAAAGTTAGCTAGTAAAAAACTAGCCGCTTCCGGAAGCATAGGGTAAATAGTATTGGAACCTAAACGGTTCGAGTTGTAATAATCCGGTGGATCGTTACGAAAAGTATAACCCTTGTTACGTAAATCAAAACGCCCATTGCGAATTTGCGCATCTTCAACTTGCAAACGTTCATTCAACTTTATTAATTTTCGATTAAGCAGCCCATGAGCAAAGCGAAATATTTTATGCGAAGCAATGAACCACTCATTTTTTAATTGCAGAGCATGATTTTCAGTTTCTTCAAACGAAATGATAAAATGCAAAAAAATAATGCCGCCAATCGTCATGCTTTGATAGAAAGTATAGTCAGCAACCCGCACATCAGTAACGGTGATGAACAGCGGCCATTTGCTAAATTGAGTAAGTGACAGGGCGAAATCTTTACCTAGTGCGATACGGAGACTTTTTTCATAAGTATTATGAATACTCTGTCTATGTAATTGATCCATATGGTTCCAGGCCATGTCAGGTAAAGTACAGCGGGGCACCGTGTAATTAAAACAATTCCGCGTGACCGACATGCCCTTAGTGAAGTTTTTTATTTGCTGATATAAATTTTCAGCAGTAAGAAATTTAGTAACTGTGTCTACCATAAATCTGTGTCCTTTTGTTGATGATTACTTAGCCTTCACTATGCTGGCATGGCTGCTATTTTTTGCATAATTTTTGCCTTTTTTCAAAGCTTATTTTGAACTTAAGCATACTTGCTATTAAAGTGTTTTTCCTATACATTGCTCGTTCTGCAAATATTAAGGGAATAATGCATCGCAAACCGGTATATTTCTCCCTTCGAACATCATTTAATAAGGGTTAAACAAGCGATATGGAAAACCAGGAATTAATTGAGCGTCTCTATAAATCAATGTTACTCATCCGCCAGTTTGAATTAAGATTGGCCGAAGTTTATCACACTGATGTTATCAAAAGCCCCGTACATTTATCCGTTGGACAAGAAGCGATCGCAGTTGGTGTATGTGACGTGCTTGCAGCCGATGATGTCATTTCAAATACGTATCGTTGTCATGCAACTTATATTGCCAAAGGCGGTGATTTAAATGAAATGATGGCGGAACTCTGGGGCAAGACTACGGGTTGTGCCGGTGGTAAAGCTGGCTCTATGCATTTGGTTGATGTCAAACGCGGCATCATGGGTGCGTCAGCAGTAGTGGGCACTACGGTACCCGTTGCGGCAGGTCATGCCTGGGCTTTTCAACAAGATGCTAAAAAAACTGGCCATCAACGCGTTGTTGCCGCCATGTTTGGTGATGGTTGCACCGAAGAAGGGTGTTTTTATGAAACAATTAATTTTGCTTCGTTAAAAAAATTGCCAATCGTATTCATTTGTGAAAATAATCGACTCGCTATCCATACTCCTATTGAACGCCGCTGGGCAACGGAACGCTTGTGCGAACGGATTGAAACGTTTGGCATCAAGACCCATAAAATTGACGATAGCGATATTTTTAAAATCCGCGAAGTAATGACGCAAGCGGTAGCCGATGCGCGCGCTGGCAAAGGGCCAACTTTTATTGAGTGTGCGACTTATCGCTGGCTGGAACATGTAGGCCCACGTGATGATCATGACCAGGAATACCGTGATGGGGAAGTTTATCAGCAATGGCAGACTAATGATCAAATCAAACGCTTAGCCGATATGCTGGATGAGCAGACACTTAATCGAATCCAGGAAGAAATTACATTAGCCATCAGGCAATCAGAAGAATTTGCCGATAAAAGCCCCTATCCCGCAGCTGAGGAGTTATACACCCATGTTTACGCAAACTGAAACCGCGCCGGAAGCTCACGCTAAACAAGAGATGCGCTTGATCCGTTATAACCAGGCGTTGCGCGAAGCATTTGAATCGGAAATGGAACGCGATCCTAACGTTTTTTTATTTGGTCTGGATGTCGATGATCATATCGGGATTCAAGGTTCGACCGTGGGTCTTGCTGAAAAATTTGGCGGCGACCGAGTATTTGGCACACCACTTTCAGAAGCGGCCATGACGGGTTTTGCAGTGGGCGCAGCGGTGGCTGGCAAAAGGCCAATTCACACCCATATTCGTATGGATTTCATGCTGCTATGCATGAATGAATTAGTAAACATGGCGGCCAAATTACATTATATGTACAACGGTCAAGTTACCGTTCCTCTGGTAGTGCGCACTATGATTGGGCGTTCATGGGGGCAGGGCGGCCAGCATTCACAAGCATTACATTCATTATTTATGCATATCCCAGGCTTGAAAGTAGTCGCGCCCGCCAATGCGCATGATGCCAAAGGCTGCATGATTGCCGCGATACGCGATAACAATCCGGTTATTTTTATTGAACACCGCTTACTTTATTCAACCGAAGGTTATGTGCCAACAGGTTCGTATGAAGTGAAGCTAGGCCAGGCACGGACTTTAATTAAAGGCACCGACATTACCATAGTCGCGGTGTCACACATGGTCATGGAAGCATTGCGTGCTAAAGAACATTTGGCGACGATTGGCATCAGCGCTGAAGTGATAGACCCAGTGACTTTGTGGCCGCTGGATATGGATACTATTATTAAGTCCACGCAAAAAACCGGCCGCTTATTGATAGTGGATAATGCCTGGCTTACCTGTGGTGCCAGCAGTGAAATAATGACGCGAGTCGTTGAAACTATGCAACACGATGGCAAACCAGTACCGCCTATGGTGCGTATGGGTTTTGCGCCAACCACTTGTCCGACCACGAAACCCTTGGAAAATTTATTTTATCCAAACGGCCGTACTATTGCCGCCAAAGCTTATGAGATGGTTAAAGGCAAAAAAGCCAAAGCCTGGGAACCACCACTCGCTGCTAAAACTGAAATTGATGCGTTTAAGGGGCCGTTTTAAGAATGGAACAGGATAGCGATATATTAGTTACAGGCAGTAATAGTGGTTTGGGAAAATACTGCGTCAGGCATTTTAACGGCGCAGGTTTGAGTCGTCAGACCAATTTTGAAGATATTATACAGCGCGCTGCGGTGAAGCCGTACCGAGCTATTATCCATTGCGCTTTTAACGCCAAACCTGATATTAGCAGTAGCAAGCTTTATGATTTTCTTAACGATACTGTGTTGCTGACCCAGAAATTAATAAAAGTGCCGCACCAAAAATTTATTTTTATTTCCAGCGCGGATGTTTACCCAAAGACCACGGCTGTTCATACCGAAGATGAAGTAATTAACCTGGATGAAGTGCGTAATGTTTATGGTATTGCTAAGTTAATATCAGAAAGTATTATTCAAAATGAAACTGCAAATTCCCTGATTTTGCGTACTACCGCATTGTTGGGTGAAGATGCCAGAAAAAATAGTCTGATTAAAATTTTAACCCAAGACTCGATTAAGCTGACATTGGCGAGTCAATCCAGTTTTAATTATATCTTGCATCAAGATGTAGCAAATTTTATTACCAAGTCGCTAGCAGAAAACTTAACGGGTATCTATAATCTCGCCGCTTCCAGCGTTGTCACCTTAGGTGAGATAAATCAACATTATCAAAAGCAAGTTGAATTTGGTGATTATCATTATGTGTCTGGGGATATCAGCAATAAAAAAGTGTGTCAAGTTTCACCGAGTTTTGATAAATCATCACTTGAAACTATAAAACAATTTATGAGTACTATGCACGATGTCATGCCTGCGTAGCCTGGCACGACACAGCAGTAATAATTAGGAGTGTTTATGCGTTATTTTGTTACCGGCTGCGCCGGATTTATCGGCAGCAGTTTGACGGACCGGCTGTTGGCCAGGGGCGATGAAGTTGTTGGCTACGATAATTTTTCCACCGGCATGACGGAATTTTTAGTCGAAGCTGAAAAATCTCCCAGGTTTACTTTGGTTAAAGACGATTTATTAGATAAAGATGCCGTCAAGAACGCCATGACAGGCTGTGAAGGGGTATTTCATATGGCGGCCAACGCGGATGTGCGTTTTGGCACAGACCATCCACACCGCGATCTTGAACAAAATGCTATCGCAACTTTTCATGTACTCGAAGGGATGCGCGCTAACAATATCAAACGACTGTCTTTTGCTTCTACGGGTTCAATTTATGGCGAAGCAGAAGTGTTTCCTACACCCGAACACGCGCCTTTCCCAGTGCAAACTTCTTTGTATGGCGCATCAAAATTAGCGGCGGAAGGGATGATACAAGCTTATTGCGAAGGTTTTGGCATGCAGGCTTTTATCTTCCGCTTTGTATCCATTCTGGGTGAGCGTTACACGCACGGTCATGTCTTCGATTTTTATAAGCAATTATTAACTAATCCAGATGAATTGCGCGTATTAGGCAACGGCTTGCAACGTAAATCTTATTTATATATCCAGGATTGTATTGATGCCATGTTCTGGGCGGTGGAAAACGCGAAAGGCAACGTAAATATTTTCAACCTGGGCACAGATGAATATTGTCAGGTGAATGATTCAATAGGCTGGATTTGTGACTACCTCAAACTGGAACCAAAGCGCACTTATACCGGTGGTGAACGGGGGTGGATTGGTGATAGCCCATTTATTTTTCTGGATTGCACGCGTATGCGCAATCTGGGCTGGAAACCAAAATTAAGTATTCGTGAAGGTGTAGTTCAAACTATTAAATATCTTTCGACAAATCCGTGGGTGCTGGAGCAACGTGCATGAAAGTAGCGGTAGTGGGTTTATGGCATTTGGGCGCGGTAACAGCAGCCAGTCTTGCGAAAGGTGGCCATGATGTTATTGGTTTTGATCCAGTACCGGAAACTATCGCGCATTTAAAAACGGGGCGAGCGCCGATTTTTGAGCCTGGTCTTGAAAATTTGTTAGCCGAAGGCTTGGCGAGTGGCAAGCTGACTTATACCGCGGATGCCCACGCATTAGCGGCAGCGGAAATTGTTTGGATTACCTTTGATACGCCTGTCGATCACAATGATATCGCGGATGTAGAATTTGTGGTGAATGAAGTCATCGCCATTTTGCCAAAGTTGTCAGCCAATACCTTAGTTATTATTTCTTCGCAATTGCCAGTGGGTACGGCGCGCAGATTGCAGCAAGAATGTGTTGCCTTATTGTCTGATAAAAACATCAGCTTTGCCTGCATTCCAGAAAATTTACGTTTGGGCAAAGCACTGGATGTGTTTATGAAGCCTGATCGTATTGTTGTTGGGGTTGATGACGACAAATTGAAAACTAAAATTCAGCAATTACTACTGCCGTTTTCTGAAAATATAATTTGGATGTCAGTGGTTGCCGCAGAAATGACTAAACATGCGTTAAACGCATTTCTAGCAGTATCAGTGACTTTCATCAATGAAATAGCTTCCCTGTGTGAAACGGTAGGCGCTGATGCGCGAGAAGTGGAGCGCGGTTTGAAAAGTGAAGAACGCATTGGGCCTAAAGCTTACCTGCGTCCGGGCGGCGCGATTGCTGGCGGTACTTTAATGCGTGACATTAATTATTTAAAACAAGTGGGTAAAAACGCAGGACAGGAAACTCTGTTGATCTCGGCTATTGCTGAGAGCAATAGTTATCACACCGAGTGGTCACGCCGTAAATTAACCACGCTATGGTCCAATTTAAAAGGCAAGAAAGTCGCTATGCTAGGGTTGACTTATAAGGCTGGCACCGATACTTTGCGCCGTTCCACCGCCATTGAAACTTGCGAATGGCTGCACCAGCAAGGCACGCAAATTAATGCTTATGATCCAACCATCAGCAAGTTACCGCAGAAATTGGCGGGTTTTATTAATATCAAAGCCAGTATCGCTGAGGCGTTGCAAGCGGTTGACGCGGTAGTTATCTCCACCGAATGGCCACAGTTTCGTGAATTAACGGCAGAAGAATTTGTGTTTAATGTGAAACATCCGCTAGTGCTAGACCCTAGTGGTTTTGTTTCGAAAAACCTCGCGGTGGATCCGCGTATTCAATATTTTTCCGTAGGAGTACCGGCATGAAATTAGCTGGACGCTGTGCGATTATCAGCGGCGCGAGCCGCGGACTGGGTTTTGAAGTTGCCAGACAATTTGTGTTGGAAGGCGCCAATGTAATGTTGTGCGCGCGTGGCGCGGCGGAATTAAGTCAGGCGCAGGAAGAATTACAAAAACTGGCGGGAACGAAAACCAAAGTGTTGGCGCTGACAGCGGATGTTTCGCAGCCAGGCGATATTAATAAATTAGTTACCGCTACTATTGCGGAATTTGGCAAAGTCGATGTGTTAGTGGCTAATGCCGGAATTTATGGCACAAAAGGGCCGATTGAGGAAGTCAATTGGCAGGAATGGTCGGATGCGATTGACATCAACCTGAAGGGCACGGTGTTGCAATGCCGGGAAATTATTCCGCATTTCAAACTCAACCGCGCGGGCAAAATTATTATTTTATCCGGTGGCGGCGCTACTAAGCCTATGCCTTTCCTCAGCGCTTACGCGGCATCGAAAGCCGCGGTGGTACGCTTTGCGGAAACGCTGGCGGAAGAAGTAAAAGGTTTTGGCATTGATGTGAATACGGTCGCGCCGGGCGCGTTAAATACGCGTTTATTGGATGAAGTGCTGGCGGCGGGGCCGAATAAAGTTGGCAAAGAATTTTATGAGCAATCAGTCAAACAGCAACAAAAAGGTGGTACGCCCTTAGGTGTAGGTGCAGCGCTTTGCACTTTTCTGGCATCACCACAAAGTGATGGGATTACCGGCCGGCTGATTAGTGCGGTCTGGGACCCTTGGGAAAAATTTCCAGAATTTTTGCAAGCATTACAACGGTCAGATATTTACACATTGCGGCGTATCGTACCGGAAGACCGCGGCGTGGTTTGGGGTGAAGTTTAAATGAATGTTGCCATTATTGGTTGCGGACTCATTGGTCAAAAGCGCGCGAAAACATTAGCACAAGCCAAATTGGTCATTTGTGTAGATCAAATTAAAGAACGCGCCGAAAGTTTGGCGAAGCAGCATCCGGGGTGTAGTGCGGCTACGGATTGGCATGAAGCAGTTAATCGCCCTGAAGTTGATATCGTAATTGTTTGCACCTTGCACGTATCGCTAGCGGAAATTGCGCTGGCTGCCGTGCAAGCCGGTAAACATGTTCTTATTGAAAAACCTGGCGCCAGACGTGCCAGTGAATTAGCCGAAGTAATGACCGCCGCAAAAACGTCGGGTTCATTAGTGCGGGTTGGTTTTAATCATCGTTATCATCGCGCATTTCGTAAAGCGCGTGAATTAGTCGATGAAGGCGCGCTGGGCGAATTAATGTTTGTGCGTGCCCGTTACGGTCATGGCGGTCGCGTGGGTTACGACAAAGAATGGCGCGCGCAACCTGAATTGTCAGGTGGCGGCGAATTGCTGGACCAGGGCGTGCATTTGATAGATTTGGCGCGCTGGTTTTTAGGGGATTTTAGTGAAGTCCACGGTCATGCGCATACTTATTACTGGGACATGCCAGTGGATGATAATGGTTTTTTAATGTTAAAAACGCCGAAAAAACAAGTGGCTTTTTTACATGCCAGCTGCACCGAGTGGAAAAATTTATTTTCCTTTGAACTGTATGGTCGTGATGGAAAAATTGATATAAATGGTTTGGGTGGCAGTTACGGGGTAGAGCGCATTAGTTTTTATAAAATGTCTCCGCAGATGGGACCACCAGAAACATTTATTTGGGAATACCCCATGGCGGATGATTCATGGGAAGTGGAATTGGCAGAATTTATGGAAGATGTGCGCCAGCAACGGGCGCCTTCACCCGGTATACATGACGCGCATGCCGCGTTAAAAATTGTTGAAGAAGTTTATAGGATGTCAAACTTATGATAATTGTGCGTAGTCCTTTACGGATTTCACTGGGTGGCGGTGGCACCGATTTACCCTCTTATTACCAGGACCATAGCGGATTTTTAATTGCTGCGGCAATTGATAAATATGTTTATATCACTTTGCATCAAACTTTTGTGGATGAATTAATTCTTAAATATTCCAAACTGGAACGAGTCAAGCACGTGGATGAAGTCGAACATCCGATTATTCGTGAAGCATTAAAACATGTGGGAATAGGTGCGCCGCACCTGGAAATTACCAGTATGGCGGACATTCCTGCTGGCACGGGCTTAGGTTCATCGGGAAGTTTTACTACCGCCTTGTTGAAAGCATTGCATACTCTCAAAAAAAATCTTATTCATCCGCGCGAACTGGCGGAAGAAGCTTGTCATATTGAAATGAATTTGTTGAAAGAACCGGTAGGCAAGCAAGACCAGTATATTGCGGCTTACGGTGGCGTGACTTGTTTCCGCTATTTGCCGAATAATGCGGTGGAAGCATGGCCATTGAAAATTGAACAGGAAACGCTGTTTAATCTTGAAGATAATTTATTATTATTTTTTACTGGTTATTCGCGTTCTGCTTCCGCTATTTTGCAAGATCAGGACAGTAAAACTAAACAAAAAAATAATGACATGGTTGCCAATCTGCATTTCATTAAAGATTTAGGTTTCAAAAGTAAAGATGCATTGGAAAAAGGTGACCTTGATGAATTTGCTGATTTGATGAATGTGCACTGGGAACATAAAAAAATGCGTTCCGGTAACATGACCAATAACCAGATTGATGAATGGTATGATTTGGCGATTAAAAATGGCGCGCGCGGCGGCAAGATGATTGGCGCGGGCGGTGGTGGTTTTTTAATGTTTTACGCGGAAGATAAGGTGAAATTACGCCACACTATGCGGGAGGCGGGTTTGCCGGAAGTGCGCTTCCGGTTTGACTTTTTAGGCACTCAGGTGGTTGCGCAATCATGAAGAAAATGTTACCTGTGGTGATTATAGCGGGCGGATTGGCGACAAGATTACGTCCATTAACGACGACTATTCCTAAATCGCTTATTGATATTAATGGTGAACCATTTGTTACGCACCAACTACGATTGTTGCAGCAGCAAGGCATTACGGAAGTAGTAATGTGCCTGGGGTTTCTGGGCGAACAAATCGTTGATGTAGTGGGTGACGGCAGTTACTTTGGTATGGATATTACTTATGTTTTTGACGGTGAAAAATTATTAGGGACGGCGGGAGCGATTAAGCGTGCATTGCCGCACCTGGATGATATGTTCTTTGTCTTGAATGGCGATTCTTATTTACCTTGCGATTATTTTGCCGTCCAGCAGGCATTTTTAAATAGCGGCAAAACGGCGCAGATGACAGTGTTTCGCAATGAAGGCAAATGGGATACCAGCAATGTTGAGTTTGGTGATGGCCAGATTATTACTTATGACAAAATAAACCGTACACCACGTATGTTGCACATTGATTATGGTTTGGAAATTTTTACCAAAAAAGCGTTTGCCAATGTACCGGAAAATGAACCTTATGACTTGGTGCCGGTTTATCAGGCATTGATAAACAAGCAGCAACTAGCTGCGTATGAAGTGTTTGAAAGGTTTTATGAAAATGGCTCGTTTACAGGAATTACGGAGCTTTGTGAGTATTTACACACTGTCATTGCCGTCTAAATACTGTCATTCCCGCGCAGGCGGGAATCCATTTATAACGATTCACGTACCATGAATGGATTCCCGCCTGCGCGGGAATGACAGAAAGTAGAAAGTAGGTTGGGCTGAGCGTAGCGAAGCCCAACAGTTTGGAAACTGGATCAGGACTAAAAATAAAAATTTCAGGAGATAAACATGGAATTCATAGAAAAT
>JAZKAT010000053.1:67563-70508 GCA_040389045.1 Pseudomonadota bacterium
GGATCAGGACTAAAAATAAAAATTTCAGGAGATAAACATGGAATTCATAGAAAATTTTTTACAAGAAGCCAAACAGATTATCGATCAATTGGATAAAACTGCGATTGAACGGGCTGTCGATTTACTATTACAACTGCGCAATAATCAAGGCCGTTTATTTATTTTAGGCGTAGGCGGCAGTGCCGGTAACGCTTCTCACGCGGTAAATGATTTTCGTAAAATTGTCGATATAGAATCATATACGCCAACCGACAATGTTTCTGAATTGACGGCGCGCACCAATGATGATGGCTGGCACAGCGTGTTTGCCACCTGGTTAAAGACCAGCAGGTTAAAAGCGAATGACGCCTTATTGATTCTCTCCGTAGGCGGTGGTAACGAAGAAAAAAACATTAGTCCAAACCTGGTCGCCGCATTGAAATATGCCAAAGAAGTTAACGCTAAAATTATCGGTATTGTCGGCAGAGATGGTGGATACACGGCTAAAGTCGCGGACGTTTGCATCATTATTCCACCGTTAAACGCGGATAATGTCACACCACATTCCGAAGCGTTTCAAGGTGTGATTTGGCATTTGCTGGTTTCGCATCCCAAGTTAAAAGTTAATTTAGGCAAGTGGGAGTCGATGAAGTGAATAGCAGGCCCGGCGCTATATTCTTTGACCGCGATGGCGTATTGAATGATGCCATCGTGAAGAATGGGAAACCTTTTCCGCCGGCTTCTCTTGCGGAATTAACCATTCCTGATGATGCAGTAGCTTCATTGACCGCGTTAAAAGTATTAGGGTTCAGATTGATTGGGGTGACCAATCAACCTGATGTGGCGCGAGGTACTAGCACGATTGCCCAGGTCGAAGAAATTAATACAGAGTTAATGGAATTAATGCCGCTGGATGAAATCCGGGTTTGTTATCACGATGATGCGGATAACTGTGATTGTCGAAAACCTTTACCCGGATTATTGATTGCTGCCGCGCGTGATTATGACATTAAGTTAGATCAAAGTTTCATGGTAGGTGACCGCTGGAAAGATATTGAAGCCGGACAGGCCGCGGGTTGCAAAACAGTTTGGTTGAATAAATCTTATGATGAGCGTGGTCCCAAGCAGGTGGATTTCACCACAACAACGTTGAAGGAAGCTGTGGTGTGGATTTTAAGGGAAAGTGTCAGGCCAGGGCAGGCTGGCAGCTAGCCTATGTCATTCCCGCCTGCGCGGGAATGACAGAATGGTTAGTAGAAATGATATTAAACAATAGGAGCTAAACAATGCGTACCACCTCCGAATTAAAAATCAAACTCTACGCTGACGGCGCAGACAAAGCCGGCATGCTGGAAATGTACCGTAATCCTCTCGTTAAAGGGTTTACTACCAATCCAACCTTGATGCGCAAAGCGGGTATCACTAATTATCAAGCCTTCGCTCTGGATATTCTAAAAGCCATTCCTGACCGTCCAATCTCATTCGAAGTTTTCGCGGATGAATTTAACGAAATGGAAGAACAAGCGCATCAGATTGCCTCCTGGAGTGAAAACGTAATGGTGAAAATTCCCATTACTAACACTCGCGGTCAATCCGCAGCGCCACTTATCAAGCGTTTGTCAGCGGCGGGCATTCGTATGAATATCACCGCCTTATTAACGTTGGCGCAAGTAGAAGACGTCGCGCGCGTGCTAGCGAAAAACACGCCTGCCTATGTTTCTGTATTTGCCGGCAGAATTGCTGACACGGGTATTGATCCCTTACCTATGATGCAACAATCTCTGGAATTGTTGTCTGATTTGCCGCGCGCAGAATTATTATGGGCCAGTCCGCGTGAATTGTTAAATGTTTATCAAGCCAATGATATGGGCTGTCAAATTATTACTGCGACCAATGATATTTTAAGTAAATTAAGTCTGGTTGGTAAAGATTTAACGGAGTATTCATTAGATACCGTCAAAATGTTTTACCGCGATGCGACTGCTGCTGGCTATAGCATAGCAACCGAACGGGAACCTCTTGAGGCATAATGGAATGGACAGTGCAAGTTCGCCAAAGATTTCTGTGGTTATCCCGGTTCTCAATGGGGTAAAAACTATTGAAAAAGCTATCCAAAGCGTTCTGCAACAGAGTTATCAAAATATCGAACTCATTATATTGGATGCGGGTTCTACGGATGGCACGCTGGAGATCATCAAGCGTTATGAATCGTCTATTTATTATTGGCATAGCAAACCCGACGGCAGCGCTTACCTGGCTATTAATATGGGTGCGGAACAAGCCACGGGTCAAATCATCGCTCAATTGATGGCAGATGACTGGTTTGAGCCCGGAGTATTTGCAGCAATTGCCACGTCTTACTCACAACATCCGGAAGCGGATATTTATAGTTGTGGCGGTCAATTTGTGAGTTTTGACGCTGTCAGTCAAAAGTATAAAACCACAGCCATTTATAATACCCCCGACGTTTTGAACTTGAGCTTTTATAATGTCTGCTTTGCAATTCCTGCTATGAGTTCGCGTTTTATTAAAAAGACATTGATTGATAAAGTCGGTTTATTTCAACCCATTGATCCGCAGGGTAAACATATTTTTAGCGCTGATAGGGAATTCCTGTTACGGGCTATTGCCAATGGCGCCAAAAACCAGGTGGTGAACATATTAGGGCATACTTATTTTGCCCATGCGGGTTCGGCGACTTTTGGGAAAAACCGTGCAACCCAGTTAAAAATCTGTCTCGAACACATGGCCACCGCCGAAAAATATCTTGCCCAGCCCGGCCTGACTGCCCAGCAATATTCTGTTTTGCATTATTGGTATATAGACCAGTCAGTACGCTTTGTATTATTCAAATTATTACAGTTTGATCTGCGAAATGCTTTGCAAACAGCTAAAGAAGGCACGCAAAAATATGCTTTAAGATGGCTAATTGCTTTATTTGCTACGCCCTGTAAAATAGTGGCGAA
>JAZKAT010000054.1:0-7278 GCA_040389045.1 Pseudomonadota bacterium
ATGACAAGATCAAAATAACATTCCCATCCTGTCTAAAATATGTTAACTTTTCATCCTTTAAAACACGATAAAATACTACCCTATGTCATATAACAGCTTAAAAATTTTACACATCATCAGCGCGACATTCTTGCTGACTTGCATGGGGTATAGCTATCATCTGTGGCGCAACATACACACACCCAAAGATAACGCTGAACGTGCTCAGTCAATTCAAACACTGACCTGGTTATTCATCGTACCCTTGGCCATTGTGCAGCTAATTACTGGCTTTACCATGATTAGCATCAACCATGAAGATATTTCGCAGCTCTGGATTAGCGGCAGCATTATTGGTTTTATCACTGTGATTTGCAGTTGGTTCACATTTATTTATTTTTTACTCCTGTCACAGCAAGTTGAAATCGAAGGTTTTTCCACTGAACGCGCGGCCAATTACCGGCGCATACAATCCATGATGTTGACAGTCTGTGCGCTGGCGTTACTGGTTATGGTTTTTTTTATGGCAAATAAAGTAGCTTAAGTGATGTCTTACGATACTCGCACCGAACTCCAGATAGACAGCATTGCCTTTGAGCGCAATTACTGCTGGCTGTTTAGCGGCATCAGTACCACATTAAGCGCCGGTGAAACCCTGCTGGTGCAAGGCATGAATGGCACCGGCAAATCCACATTGTTGCGCATGCTGGCTGGATATATTGAACCTGCGCAAGGCGATATTTTCTGGCGCCAAAAATCCATTCGCAAGTTGCAAATGGATTACCAACAACAGCTACATTATCTGGGCCATCAAAATGGTTTAAAACCTACTCTGACGGTCATGGAAAATTTGCGCTTGAACATGGCGCTGGCTGGGAAAAAATTTGCTGCGACCGCGGCGCAACAAATTCTGGAAGAGTTAGCCATTGCTAACCTGGCCAAACAAACTGTCAACCAATTATCCGCCGGCCAATGCAGACGCGCGGCGCTGGCAAGATTGTTATTAAACCCTTGTCAATTGTGGTTACTTGACGAACCGACTACGGCGCTTGATGTTGAAGGGCAAGCCGTGCTGACAAGATTTATGAATCAACATACCACGCACGGCGGAATAATTGTTTTAGTGGCGCATCAGGAATTAGGTGTAACAGGGATAATGAAGAAAATTGCTTTATAGCTCACGCTGTCATTCCCGCGTAGGCGGGAATGACAGGGGCTGTGATACCGACAGAAATTTTATTTTGGAGTAATCTTAACTGTTTACAATTATCCACCACGAAATCCTCACCACATTTCGTCAACCGCATAGCTGGTTAACACCGCTATTATTTTTTGGCATAGTCGTGTGTCTATTCCCGCTCGCGCTAGGGCCGGATAATGACACACTGAATACTATCGCACCCGCAATACTCTGGATTGCCGCTTTGCTCGCCGTAGTCATGTCAATCAACACTATTTTTAGCGAAGACGCTGCTGACGGTTGTCTGGATTTATTATTACTGAGTCCCAGATCATTGACCCTGCTAGTCTTATGCAAAACCATTAGCCACTGGCTGACCCATTGCCTGCCGCTTATCCTGCTCTGCCCACTACTCGGCATGATGCTGCACTTAACTTTTAACACCTTATGCACACTCATTATCACCCTGCTGCTAGGCACACCCATCTTGAGTTTACTCGGCGCAATAGGCGCAGCGCTAACCGTAGGGGTGCGCCAACAAGGTTTGTTACTACCCGTGTTAATCATGCCTTTATACATACCCGTTTTGATTTTTGGCACTGGCAGCGTCATGGCCAGCAATATTAATTTACCCGTCACCAGCTATTACGCGATCTTAGCCGCCTTCGCCTTAATCGCCCTCGCCTTCGCCCCCTGGTTAACAGGACTAGCCCTGCGCGTAGGAGCCAACCAATGATAATGCATTACTTTAATCAGAAATTTTTATCACCCAAAGCCTTTTACCAAACCAGCAGTCTGTTGCTACCCTGGTTCACCCTCGCATTTATAATATGTTTTAGTTACGGACTCATAGGTGGCTTGTTCATTGCCCCCGCCGATTATCAACAAGGCGATGGCTTTCGCATCATCTACGTACATGTACCAAGCGCCTTTGCCGCCATGCTGGTTTATTTAATCATGGCCGTGTCCGCTATTATTATGCTGGTGTTCCGCTTAAAAATAGCCGCCATTTGCATGACCGCCAGCGCCCGCATAGGCGTGTGGTTTGCTTTGCTGGCGTTAGTCACTGGCTCCATCTGGGGCAAACCCATGTGGGGAACCTGGTGGATTTGGGATGCGCGACTGACCTCGGTGTTAATTTTATTTTTCCTGTATTTGGGTTTCATCGCCTTACAATCCGTGATCAATGATCAAAACAGCCGTGACCGCGCCGGCAGTATTCTCGCCATCGTTGGCGTGATTAATTTACCTATCATTCATTATTCTGTGGTGTGGTGGAATACCCTGCATCAAGGCGCCACCATCAGTAAGTTCGCCGCGCCATCTATCGCGCCCGCCATGTTATATCCTTTATTGGCTATGATAGCGGCATTCTTTTTATTTTATGGTGTGATCTTAATGTTGCGCATGCGTAACCAGATAGTGCTGCGTGAAATACATAGCCAATGGTTAAAAGAGGAATTGCTATGAATGATTTATTAGCCATGGGCGGTTATGGGGTTTATGTGTGGTCGGCTTATGGCATTACCCTGGCAGTTTTTGGTTTGAATATCGTAATGAGTTACCGGGAAATGAAAAGGGTAAGGAAAATTTATCAGCACCAGCAAACGAGCCCTAAGCTATCATGAACCGGAAACAAAAAAATAAACTGACCATGGTGATTTGTCTGGTAGTGTTATTAAGTACGGCGGCCGGACTGGTATTGTATGCCTTGAAACAAAATATTAATTTATTTTATACGCCAACCCAGTTGGCAACACTTAAAGTCAATCCGAAACAAGCCCTGCGCATTGGCGGCTATGTCAAAAAACAAAGCGTTCACTACGATGCTACCGGTACTAATGTGCGTTTTACCATTATGGACCCCGCCAATCAAATTGAAGTCGTATTTGACGGTGTGCTGCCCACCCTGTTTCGGGAAGGCCAGGGCGTGGTCGTCACCGGCAAATTAATTGATAGCCAGCATTTCGCTGCCAATGAAGTACTCGCCAAGCACGATGAAAAATATGTACCGCGTTATTTGAAAGAAGAAATGGAAAAAACCGCGAGGCAGTCAGCATGATTCCTGAACTCGGTAATTACGCGATTATTCTGGCCTTCTGTTTTGTACTCATTCAAGCTTTCGCGCCATTATGGGCTTACGCGCGTAAGTTATCTGCCCCGTCGATTTATTTTCAAATCAGCACTACCGCCGTGATCGGCCAGTTTGTGTTTCTGGCCGTGGCAATGCTATGTCTGATTTTGAGTTTTTTAACCAATGACATGAGTGTGCTCTATGTGCAGGAGCATTCGCATGGTTTATTGCCATTTATTTATCGCGTCGGCGCCGCCTGGGGCGGGCATGAAGGTTCATTGTTATTGTGGTGTTTGATTTTAAGCGGCTGGACTTTATTATTTTTATTATTTTCATCCAAGAAAATCGCACGTAGCGCCTTTAACAAAATTATTTTAGTGCTAGGATTAATTAGCGCGGGCTTCATCAGTTTCCTATTATTCACTTCCGACCCCTTCCAGCGTATTTTCCCGCAATCCCCAGCGGTGGGCGATGACTTGACGCCGGTATTGCAAGACCCCGGCATTATTTTTCATCCACCTATGTTGTATATGGGTTACGTTGGTTTTGCCATTGCTTTTGCCTTTGCCATCAGCACTTTGATTGAAGGCAAATTCGATAAAAGCTGGGCGAAAGCATTGCGGCCGTGGATAGTCATGCCATGGTCATTCTTAAGTTGCGGCATAGTGCTAGGCAGTTGGTGGGCCTATCGTGAATTAGGCTGGGGCGGCTGGTGGTTTTGGGACCCGGTGGAAAACGCATCGCTATTGCCATGGTTATCCGCGACCGCTTTGTTACATGCCTTGATCGTTTGTGAAAAGCGCGAAGTTTTTCAAGGCTGGACTATATTACTCGCGATCGTCACGTTTACTTTGAGTTTGCTGGGAACTTTTCTGGTGCGTTCTGGCGTGTTAGTTTCCGTGCATACTTTCGCGAATGACCCCAAGCGCGGCATTTATTTGCTAGTGTACCTGGCCATTATTATAGGCAGCGCCTTACTTTGTTATGGCGTGCGGATTAAACATTTTTATAAAGCGCCCGAGTTTAATTTACTGTCCCGTGAAACTTTTTTATTAATTAACAATGTTATCTTGATTACCGCAGTTGCGACCATCACCTTAGGCACACTTTATCCGATTGTACTGGATGGCCTTGATCTGGAAAAAATTTCCATTGGCGAACCGTATTTTAATACTGTGTTCCTGCCCATCATGTTGCCGCTGCTATTATTAATGGGCTTTGCGCCACATGTTCATTGGCAGCAGCAATCTTTCGCTGTGCTATGGAAAAAATTACGTTTGAATTTATTACTGTGTATCAGCGTGGGTTTTTCACTGCCACTGCTGTGTGGTTTTCCCTTTCACTGGTTAGTGAGTGTAGCGATCAGCGCCGCGCTGTGGATTATCGTGGCTACTTTGCATTATGTTTACCAGCTTTGGCAAACCCAGCAAAAAATCGCTTTGCAGCACTGGGCGATGATTATTGCTCATCTAGGTATTGCGGTGCTGGCTTTAGGTATCTCTGTGACCAAAACGTATAGCGAAGAACGGCAAGTTAAAATTGCACCGCATGAAACTGTCGCGTTAGCGGGTTATCATTTCACTCTTGCCAATATTACTGAAACCAGCGGTGCAAATTTCAAAAGCGTGGCGGCTGAATTTATCGTACAAAAAAATAATTTTTCAAAAATATTAATCGCCGAACAACGCAGCTACACTAGCCACGATCAAAATCTCGGCAAGCCCGGTATTTTGGCAAACCCGTGGCGAGATTTATATTTGGCGCTAGGCGCGCCGCTGCCAGATGGTGCATGGTCAGTGCGAATTTATTATAAGCCTTTCATACGCTGGATTTGGGTAGGTGGTTTCATGTTATTGCTGGGTGGTTTGTTATCGCTGGCGAATTCAATTCACCCCAGGAAACCGTCATGAAAATACGTTATCTGCTGCCATTGTTACTATTTATGCTGATCGCCAGTATTTTATGGCGCGGATTGAAATTACATCCCGGCCAGATACCTTCCCCATTAATTCACAAACATGCGCCGACGTTTGATTTACCGGATTTGCTTACCTCAGCGCACCTGACTAATAAAGACTTGCAGGGCCATGTCAGTTTATTAAATGTGTGGGCGACCTGGTGTCAGGCTTGCGCGCAAGAACATGACTTCCTCGTGGAACTTGCTAAAAATAATGCTTTGCCATGGTATGGCTTAAATTACAAAGATGATGCTATCGCCGCTAAAAACTGGCTGCGCGATCATGGCAATCCTTATCAATTAGTTGCTGTCGATCATACCGGTGATGTGGCCATAGACTGGGGTGTTTATGGCGCGCCGGAAACTTTCGTGATCGATAAGCATGGCATAGTGCGTTACAAACAAATTGGCCCTATTACTGCTGCGGTGTGGGAACAAGAGTTAAAACCGGTGATTGACAGATTACAGGGTGAGGCATGAAAAAATTATTTATGTTATGGGTGATACTCTGGTCTTCGTGGAATGTTTACGCCGCCCAGGATGTTTATCAATTTGCGACATCAGAGCAATCGCAGCGCTTTGAGCAATTAACTTCGCAATTACGTTGTCTGGTTTGTCAAAACCAAACGCTGGCAGAATCCAATGCGCCGCTGGCTAATGATTTGCGTAAACAAATTTTTGAAAAAATTTCTCATGGTCAAACAGATATTGAAATTCTTGACTATCTGGTGACTCGTTATGGCAATTTTATTTTATATAATCCACCATTGAATAGTGAAACCTGGTTATTATGGTTTGCACCAGCGTTACTGTTACTGGGTGGGTTATTTTATTTGCTTTATTACCTGCGCAAAAATCGGGAACGCAGCAATGCTATTATTATTTAGTTTGCAGGCATTGATGGCTGGTGTTGCGCTGCTGTTATTAGCAACACCTTTTGTACGCAGCCAGCAAACTTTGTTAGCGAAAAATTACGTGCTGATCGCGCTAGCTACGCTGCTGCTGTCTGGTTTGATTTATGGTTTATTACGCGATGGGCCAGGGTTAAATGCATGGTTTGCTGGCGGCAAAGAACATTATCAATTGCTGGAAACATTCAATAAATTAGGCGGCGTGGATGGCGCGATTATGACGCTGCAAAAATATTTAATGGCGCATCCGCATGATCCAAAAGCGTGGAATATTTTAGGGAAGTTGTATTTGACTAGGCAGGATGAGGCAAATGCCAAGCTGGCGTTTGATCAGGCGCAGAGCTTGCAACACCCCGGGTAAACTAACTACTGTCATTCCCGCGCAGGCGGGAATCCATTATTAGTTTGCCGCGCCGGGCATGGTTTCAATGAATGGATTCCCGCCTGCGCGGGAATGACAGGTTGGAGTTACAAGAAATCAAACTTTGCGGCTACCATGTATCTCTAACAATTCACTAGGCTCGCGTACTAAATAATGGGGCTTGTGTTTTAACAACACTTGCTCCGAGTTAAACCCCCAGGTAACCGCGACAGCATTAATCCCACATTGCCTGGCGGCATCAATATCACGGGTTTCATCACCTACATAAAATGCCGATGATTTCTTAATTAAATATTTCCGCATAATGCGTTTTAGCGAACGTTTCTTCCCAAAGAAGTTGGATTCCACATGAATAAAACTAAACAAATCTTGTAACTCATTATGCACCAGCCACTTGGTGACATTTTCATGAGAATTGGAAGTCAAGATGCCAAGCGGTACGCCAGCGGCTTTTAATTCACGCAGCACATCGGGCAGATTAGCGTATGAGCCTAACAAGTGCACATCTTCATGCATGAATTTGCGCGCTTTTTTAATGACTTTAGGTAATTTATAAAGCGGAATTTTTAAAAACTTGATTACCGCACGGGAATTTAAGTTGCGTAAATCCTCAATTTCGGTTTCTTTAATACCACGGAAATTAAATTCTTCCGCCAGCAAATTAAATTTTTCAACCACATTACAAAAACTATTGACGATAGTGCCGTCAAAATCAAATATTAAATACATGTTGCCCCGCATAGCCATTTGAACCGCTGGCGCCTTTTAGTAAGGTTACTCATGCGTTTCCTCTTA
>JAZKAT010000055.1:0-14229 GCA_040389045.1 Pseudomonadota bacterium
CGTCAAAAATTGAAAACAGGTACAACTTTATTGCTTTGCGCGGGCGGTGTCCTGGCTGTTTACTATAGCAAGCTGCTTCGCGCCGCTGGTGTGGTTGATATTGTTTTTAGCGGTGTTCAGTTGCAAGGAATTACGGATTATGTGATTTCCTTAATGTTCCAAAATGTTTCCAACGCGACTATTGTAGTCAATAGCGTGGCCGGGACGGTTTATGTAAATGGTAATACCCTGGCTTCAATATCTGATTTCGATCAGGTTTCAATCCCGCCAAATAGCCAGCAAGAGGTGAAATTTCATGTTAACCCCTCGTTATTAACCTTGCCGGGTGTGATCAGGGATATTTTAAATATGAAGGGTTCCACGTTTGTCTTTAATATCAAGGCGAACGCAAATATTAATAATATCATTGTACCTATTGACCTGGATGAAACTGTAAGTATATGATCTCTAAAAAAGTGCTTTTGGCGAAAATACCGCCTTTTCGCAATTTGAAAGTGATCATTAATAACAGGCAGGGCACCAACGAAATAGTAGACGAAATTTTAAATACCTACTATGAGTGCGAAGTTGATTACGATGAGATTTACGAATACTTTGATAAAATTGATATTTATAATACCTGCGAAGGGCTTTGGAATTTTATGCGTTATAATTTCAATTATGATGCTGAACACGAAAACAGCCAAACTGTAAGGACGCCTACAGCGATATTACAGGACGGCGCAAAAGTAGACTGCAAACATTTTGCCTCCTTTATTGGCGGTGTCCTGGGGGCTATTAAAAGAAACGAAGGTGATGATTGGGACTGGTGCTTTCGTTTTGTTTGTTACGGTAAAAGTCCCGATGTTGATCACGTTTTTGTGGTCGTGTTTGATGGAAATAAAGAAATTTGGATAGATCCCTGTTTAAGTGAGTTTGATTATCATAAAGAACCGACACATATTATAGACGAAATTCCGATTATGCCAATATATAAAATCAGTGGAGTGAAGGATGATAAGCCGTTTATCATTGACGAAATCGATCCGTTTGTAGCGAATCGCAGTTTTATTAATGCAACGAATCGTAATCTTTACGGGTTACGGGATCTGTTCAGATCTCATCCGGATATCGTTAACGGGCCGGTGCGAAAATATTTTATAGCTAACGGTTTAAGTTGGGACGTTTTTAAAACGGTTATAGATGGATAAACGATTGCTGTTGTTAGGTGCTGCCGCCGGTGGTTTATACTTTTTGAGTAAAAGTAAAACCAGTACGTTAACCGATACCGGTACAAAAGCCGGTACTGCTGTTGCTACTTTAGCAGATGGATCCACCGGGCAATTACCGGTAACTAATAATAAAGGCGTTATTGTAGATCCGGTTAATCAGACAGTTAAAACAGCAACTGGGAAGGTATTAACCGCGGATGAGTATAAGGAATTGTCAAACCCAAATCATCATTTAACCCTGGCTGAAGCGCAACAATATTTTTTGAATTACCCGGACGTGGTGAACGGTACGGCTAAGTGGTCCGGTGGCCTGGAAACAAAGGCGAACGATCATTGGAAAAATTATGGTTGCGCCGAGGGGCGTACGTATTACCCTTTAGTTCCCCCTTCAATAAATCCCGGAAATCCAACTAATTCTAATGATGGATCCGGAAACGGTAATAACTGGATTGGCCCGGCCATTGGTGCCGCTGCTTCGATCATCACCAAAATTGCCGGGGTTGCAGATGTTTCATTAACGCCTGCTGAGGTTGAGGTAATTGTCACAAGTGGAGCAATAATAAAAGATTTGCTCCCTTATTTTCAGGGAGTTGACGCGGCTAAATGTGCCGCTATTAATAACAAGGTTGATTATTTAGTAAAGCAATACGTTTAAGATGGCAAATCCGGTATTTGATAAAATGGTAAAGAGGGCCAAAGCTATCCGCAAAGCACACCCGAAAAAAAAATGGCAGGACTGTTTAAAAGAAGCCGGTGCCGAAGTTCGTAAAGTGGGCGGTGTTAAGGCAAAAAAGAAAACAGTAGGGAAAACTAAAACCGCTGCTCCAGCATCGCGCAAAAAATCGGTAACCGGTGTTAAAGCTGCTGTTAAGCCGGTTCGTGCTGCTGTTAAAAAAGTGGTAAAAGTTGCCGGTGTAAAACCTAAAAAATCAACGATCAGCGGCGTTTATGGTAAAGGTTTACAGCATATTCGCAATATCAATAAACTGGAAGCTGACCGAAAAAACGCCAAAGGATCAGAGGCAAGGCGGTTTATTCAGATAGCTATAAATGCAGAGCATAAAAAATTAACCAAAGCCGGTCAACAATTAAAATCATAAAGATGGGAGCGCGTAAACGTAAAGCGGTTGTGTTAACCGATACGCAAGTAGTTGCAGATGGCTATTTGTCTATAAGTGAGTTAAATTTTGATGAAACATCGGCTTTGCCCTTTGTTCATTCAGATCTGATATCACTGTTTTTTGATGGTAAGATAGATAACGGCTACGGTTGCCTGTTTAACCAGCATTATGATACGGGTACAGTGGTATTTGAACCTGGAGATGTAGCGTTTTGGGATAGCCAAAACAATTATATATATCCCTCACATTTCAAGAAAATTTTTTAACCTTTAAATAATATAGATCATGGTTCGTCCTACAAGAAAAAGAAAAAAAACAGCCGCTAAAAAGCCCGGTACAAGACGTAGGCGGCGTGTTAATGGTGCTAATGACATTGGCCCAATGATTATGACCGGTTTGGCTTTAGGTGCCGGTGCGATCGCAGCGCGGGAAGTATCAAATATTGTGTTAAAGCAATGGCCTGGTATTGATAAAAAGATAATCGCAGCCGGTCAAATCGCTATCGGTTTCGTTCTGCCAAAATTTGTTAAAGCCCCGGTGGCCGCGAATATTGGTAAAGGTATGGTGGCTTTTGGTTTCCAGGTGATGGCGGTTGAGGTTGGTGTCATTAGCGGCGTGGGCATGGGTGGAAACCGTATGTCATACCGCGTTAATGGTACCGCAAATTTGCGTCCGATCAATGGTACGCCGAATTTGATTGCCGTTAACGGTGTGGGTGGTACCGATAAAAAACAGCTCCACTTTCCAACTGCTGTATAATTGACATATCGCAGTAATTAACAGATTATTTGACTTACATAAAATTTAAATAAATGCCTGAATTAAATAACAGTATTGCCGCTCGGGCGGTGTACGAACGGTCTAAATTAGCGCTGATACAGGCCGGTTTAGATCCGCGTTCTGTAGAAAATGCAAAGCTGACACAAACGGATATCATTTTGGAAACGCTGCTGTCAACGACACAAAACGCTTTCCCTTTTCAAATCCTGAATAATACCGTAACCGGTGGTATTCCGCAACGGCCTACAGAACGCAGGTTGAAATTGCAGGATGCGTTTTACGTGTCTACAATGTTTATTTACCTGGCTAAATATTCAAGTGCTTCGGCTACGGATGGCGTATCTAAGACATACCCTAACGTGGTGACATTCCCTACAGGTGGTGGCCCTACAGGCGCTTTGTACACTTTCTATAACGGGCAATTTACGTTGTCTGTTAATAATGAAGTTGTGGTTCCGGGTATGGATTTGCAGCGTTATTTGAACGTTCCGCAAACGCAGTTAACCGCTGCTGCCAACAGTCCTCAGGATGAGTTTGACGGATCTACAAAATTGATCGTGGAACCGAATTTGGTACTGATCGGCCAAAAGGACAATATTATGTCGATCAACTTGCCGGGTAACATTACAACAATAGATACCTTTACCTATGCGCGTATCGTGCTGGAAGGGGTTTTGGCGCAAAACGTTACCCTGGTTTCTTAACCCGATATT
The DNA here is from genome assembly GCA_040389045.1 of Pseudomonadota bacterium. GTDB lineage: Bacteria > Pseudomonadota > Gammaproteobacteria > DSM-16500 > DSM-16500 > UBA5158. Next base: position 3,826 of record JAZKAT010000055.1, read on the forward strand.
TTTCAAAATAAAAGTCCCGGTCAAAAGCCGGGACTTTGTAGATTTAAAACCGTTATGGATTTTGTAAATAATAAAACACAGATGATTGAATTAGTACAGGCCCCGTCTGCTGCTAATTTAACACAACTGGAAATTCCTTATCAGTCGTTCTTGGCTGATAAAAAGGTTTTCGGATTAGAGACTTATTGTAGCGGTGATTTGACATTATCGCCTACAGGTAATGCAATCATTACACCGGCCATTTTGCAAAATGCCTATTTGAACCTTTATTTTAAAGCGGCTGCAAACCGTTCTGAAGGTTTTTTTGTTCAGAATTTGCCGCTGATCAGTTTGCACCGCATGCACTCATTAACTACAACGTCTTATGTCCTGGATCAGTTCTTAATAGATGGCCCGGTGGTTTATTGGGAAAAATCATTTATTAAATTAGGCGCGCCTATGGCGAACGGGGCTAATATTTCGTTTATGCTTAACGTTTCCTATCAGGATCCGAATAATTAATTGACTAAACCGTTTTGTTATGGCGCAAAAAGCAATGTATGTAGGGATTGGTAGTATAATGTCCGCTTTTGAGGAGTTCGCCGATACGCCGTATTATTCTGTTTTATCAGGTAGTAAGCAATTGCTTTACGGGTTTAACGAAGATGATATGGAGAAGGGGAAGGAGCGTCTATTGTACACCCTGGAAGCCGCGGTGCAAAACGGGCACGATGATTTGTTGCTCATCCGGTTTCACGAAAAACCGGCAAAGGGAATGATAACCGATAAAACGCCGTACTATTCATCTATGATGGTTCGGGTTAATGAATTGAATACTTTGCCGGTTTATAACCCCGCTGCTATTGGCCGCGTAAATTATCAGGATAATCAGATCCTTGCTGAACTGAAAACGATCAGCGAACAAACCAGGCAAATGAAAGAAGATTTAGAATCTCGTTTGTTAGCCCTGGAAACCGCTGATACGGATGAAGATCCGGAAACTGAACCGGATATGATTGGCCGGATTACCGGCGTTTTAAATAACCCGCATATGCCGGTTATCCTGGATATGCTAAAAAATATTTTTCCTAATTTGTTTAATCCGGCAACCCGGCCAAATGTGGCCGTATCGGGATTGCCTAAACTTGAAAATACGATGCCGACCGTAACTGAAGAAAAAAAGACATTAACGCCTGAAGAATTTAACGCCGGGTTAACCTTGCAATTACAGCGATTAACTGAACATTGCAATATTTTAGAGTGCCTAACGAAATTAGCCGATATTGCAGAATCAAAACCGGCAACCTTTCAGAATTTAATATTGATGCTTAACTCTTACTAAGATGGCAAAGCAAGACGACGATATGATTTTTTATTTTGGCCTGGCTGGTTTGGGCTTACTGGCTTATACCATGTTTTCAAAAAAAGCAACGCCGGTAACGCCAATAACACAGGTTTACCAGCCTAAACCGGTAACCAGTACAACGGTTCAGGACACCAATAACAGTGTGTTTAATCAGATTACCGCCTCTGTACCGGCTTTAATATCGATTTACGATACGATATTTAACAGCAAAAAAACAACCGACACCGGGGGGCATACATTGACTACAGATGAGTACTACGCGTATTCAGCCGGTGGGTTAGCTTAAATGTCATGGCCGAAAAAAAAGGTTTGGGGGATAATGAGGAAAAACTGATCGTGGCCGGTGGTATTGCCCTGGTCGCGTATGTTGGTGTGATCCGTCCTATAATGAACGCTTTCGGTGCGGATCCTGCTGACCTGGCTACCATTGACGAAGCCGCGAACGATCCTGAATCAAACCCCTTTATGTTTGAGTGGGGCGAAGCGGTAATATCATCTCATAATAGTTCCCGGCTGTTTAAGGATGTTACGCAGATGGATAGCGCATTTTGGCAGCATATAGAAGAAGAAATTGCTAACGATGTGCAAACGTCCTGGCTGCAGGTTGCGCAGGACACGGCGGCTATAGATGATTCTTTTGGATGGTTCTATAATGATACGGAAACTATCGTTTCTACTATTAAGCGTCAAAAGAGCCAGTTGGCTATTTATGAGTTAACCTGCTGCTTTCGGTCGGTATTAGGAGAAGATTTTTGGACTTTATTAAATTATGGCAAAGCGGTTCTCGATCGTAAAGTAGGTTTAAGGGCTGACGCTTTAGCCGATTGTTTGAGATACGCGCAAGCTTTACCAATTGCTAATTACCCTGTATAATGGATAATGTATATAATGTATATAATGCTTTAAAGGCAATTTGGGAATTGCTGATTACCTTTAAGAATATTCAGCCTTACTATGTGAGCGTTTCTGTTTATTCTGCAAATCAGCCGGTTCCTTCGGACTGTAATGCTATTGCGTTTGTGAATGACGGAACAAACCCGGTTAATGTTTTTGCTAAGAAATTGTACTCCGGTAATACGTTAAGCATCGCGGGTAATAGTAAAGAAAAAGATACTACCAGCTATGAAGTGTGGTTCACCGATACCGGCGGGACTAATCAATTAACAGTTATAAGAAAGTTTTATAAATGAGTTCAGGAATCGTTATTGGTAACGCGGTCGTAAACGGCTTCGGTACCCCAATTGTTTATACGGGCCTCTTAGCACAGAGGCCCGCTGTCGTTACGGCTGGTGCCTTTTATTTGAGCCTGGATAACAGTACGATGTACTATTACAATGGTGCTGCATGGGTGGTTTTTATTGCCGGTGTTTCCCCGATAACGATACCGCTACCCGTTAACCAGGGTGGTACTGGTACGATAACCGCATTTACGCCTGGATCCGTAGTATTTGCCGGTGCTTCTGGTGTTTACTCGCAGGATAATGCCGGTTTCTTTTACGACAATACAAACAAAATTTTAAGGATAACCGGGCCTAATAATAATGTTGGTGGTGCTGCAAGTGGACAGTTGCAGCTAAATAGTTCATCTGCGTTTGGGCAGGATATCGGGCCGGATATTGCGTTTTATGGTTTCTATGCACCTGCTTTAAGTACGTTGTTTGGGCAGATTGCATTTCGCAAAGAACTGCCTACAAGCGGGGTTCAAGGTGCCTACTTTCAAATCGTGGTGACTGGATCCGAAAAATTACGAATCAGTTCAATAGGTGCGGTTACGATCGGCCAAAATACCGCTTTGGGTAAAGATCCTTTAGGGGTGTTCCATGTTACGGGGTCAATGGCCAATAGCGGTACAAACCTGGTAAGGGGTATGTTATTGGATACGGGTATGCGTAACGATAATAGCAATCAGCTTGATATAGGACTTGATGTTAACCCGGTATTCACGCAGTCAAATACAATTGTAACTGCCTTAAATAACGCGACATTGACCGGCGGCGCTGGGTATACAAACGGATTTTATCCTAATGTAGTTATTAGTAATGGGGGTACCGGTGTTAATGTTGCGGTTGTTGTTGCCGGTGGCGTTATTGCATCGGTAATCCTGCTGTATTCCGGATCCGGATTTGCACCCGGTAACGTATTGGTGTTTTCCGGTTCGCCGGTAGGTCCTGGCGCCGGTTTCTCTATACAGGTGCTTACGGTTGGTTCCGGTAATCCTTCGCAGTTGGTTGCGCGTTTCTCTGCAAACGCCGCATTGTCTATTCTGCCAATGGATCGTACAGTAGTCCAAATTGTTAATGCTGACGGCTTAAATACCCGGCTGCTGATAGAAGCGTATGGAAGTACAAACGGCCTTTCTCCTGTAGGCGCTAATTATTGTTCTTTATTGATGCGTAATGCAAGGGGAACCGGGGCGGCTCCTTCGGCCCTGCTGCTGGGCGATATCTTAGGGCAATTTGTGGTTAATGGTTACGGATCCAGTGCTTTTAGTGCGCTCAATATTCCGATTATCAGATCTGATACCACTGAAAACTGGACAGATACAGCGCGTGGGAATTTAACCCGTTTCTATAATTTCTTTAAAGGATCTCAAACGTATGTGGAAACCTTACGACTGGAGGAGGGCAACGTTAACGCCGGTTGTGATGGGGTGGCCACAACTTCTCGTTTCCAGGTTTCGCAAAGTACGCAAGGGCCGGGGACGGTTTCAACGGTGGCCGCTGCTTTGAATGTTACGGGCGTTAACACGCAGTTTTTTAATACCTTCCGAGTGGGTGATACTATAACGGTAAACGGGGAAACAAAGATAATTGGATCCATTACAAGTAATACGCTCATGGCGGTTACGGTTAACTGGGCCGGGACAAATAATAATTTTGTTTACTCGTTGGTAGGCGGTACCCGGTTTCAAATTTTCGGTAACGGTAACGGGTTTTTAGGGCTTAATTTGGGCATAGGTACGCAACCAATCAATAACATACCATTAGCTATAAGTAGTGCGAATGGGGCTAATATTACGCAATTTAGAACTGCTGACCAGGTGACAGATACAGAGGTTGGCCGGTTATATTGGAACGGTACGGTTTATACTATAGAGGTCATTAAAACAAATGCTGGTATTCAGCGGGATTTGAATTTGCAAAGTGGTGGATCTGCAATCAGATTGTCGGGCCTGGCTAATACGGCGACATCTTCAGGTATTGAGATGAGGCGGGACGCGACCGGGGTAACTAATTTGTTTGTTGTGGCAAGTTCGTCCGTACAGGGAACCGGTTTTCAGTCGGTTTGGGCTTGTTTACCTACAATAAATCAATCAGCTGGCGGTGCGGGATATAGGGCAGCATGGATATCTGTTTTTGAAAGTGGCTTGGGCGGAGGTTTAAAGTATTTATTCGATTTTGGAAAGAATACCGCTGCTAATGGAACCGGCACTCATACCTCATATTTTTATGGTGATAATACCGGTAATTTTTATTGCCGGGGATCTGTAACGACAAATTATATTGATGGGAATAACGCAAACGCTTTACCTATTTCCGGCGTGGCCGGTGCCGGTGTTGGTGCTGGTGGATCTATTTTTGTTGGCGGGACTAATTTGCGCGGATCCATACAGATTTTTATAACTTCTGTTGGCCTGGCTAATAGTACATTGTTGACAATCATTTCAAATCCCACGCTAACGAATGCTCAATATATTACCTTAACGGCTAACAATGATAAAGCCGCGTCGGCTATGACGGCTATCTATGTTCAGCCAAATGCGGGCACCTTTGACCTGAAAACAAATGGTACGGTGTTGGCGGCGGGGACGTACACTTTTACTTACATGGCTATCGGGTAAAAATGGAAGGATCCCCAGGTAATTACCTGGGGATCCTTCCATTTAATAAATCCTGGAAAATACTTAGTCCAATATCCGGATGAACGCAGTTTCGGAAAACCTGTAAATAATTTTTCCCGGTAGAGTATAGGTTTTGTTCAATGTGAATGCCTAACCAATCCATTATCTTTTGTTTGTCATCCTGGCCGTCAAGATTTATAAATCCCTCGATCTGTTCAACGTGAATGTCCGATATCGGTACATTGCTCCAAAATAAGTGTCTGCCAATTTGTTTGTCCGGCGCTATTAGTGATTCGTAGTAAGGGTTGACGTTTTCGACAGTCCATTTACCTTTAAAGAAATTTCGAAGTAGTATTATTTCAGCGTAAAGCGATAAATCTATATACCTTTTTTTTTCTTTTGGGCTCCAGTAATTCATTCGGGTATGGGATTGGCAAGGGGGACTCGACCAAATAATATCAAATTTGTGATAGTTTTTAAGTAGATATTTATGGGCATCACCTATGATAACAGTGTCCTCCGGATATAGTTTACTGTACGCGTTGGCTATTGACGCGTTATGTTCAATAGCGGTTACATGGCATCCTTTCCAAAATTTTCTATTTCCGCCAATCCCGGCATAAAGATTTAATACCTTCAATTGGTGAACCTGCGCAGCTTCGGCCGCTACTCCTGGATCCGGGCCGGCTTTGTTTATGCAGTCTAAACATTGCCAATGTTGCCGGAATTGGTGCATTTTAAGTTCAATTCGCTTGCGCTTACAGGTAACGCAAACGTGTCTTTTAGTGGCTTTAGTCATGTTTTTTATATTTTAAAACGTCCAAATATGACAAAAAAAAAATAAGATTTGGACGTTTTAAAATTAATTCATTACTATTGTAGTACACTTAAAAATAATTCTATGACAGTCTATTCCTACCGGGACGCATCCAACGTTCCAATGTTCTTTACAGAACTACAAACCGCGTATGATAAGTATATCAGAACGCATCTTCGAAACCGGCATAAGATCCCGCCGGTAAGAATTGAATATTTCTACCTGGCAATGATCGCTAACGGTCATTATACCAGTATTTGCAATCAAGTAATTATCGAATCAAAAACAATTTAAAAATTCTATTATGTCAAGTAAGCTAATCACAGGCTCAATGTGCCTAACCGACCTAAACAGTGCCGCAAAAGCAGGACACAGCGCATTTAACCGTTCTGAAAAAAACGGTAAAATCTATTTTAATTTCGCCGAATGGATTAACGATGAAGCGGATCAATACGGTAATCATGCTGCTTTCAAGCTTAATCCGGTAAAAGATAAGCAAGAAACTGAAGGCAAGGTGTATTTTGGTAATGGTAAAGAGAAGGTGACCGAAAAACCGCTAACGCCTGGTGATAAGTCCATACCCGATGATGATGATTTACCCTTTTAATTATGAACGTAAATGATTTTGATAGGCTAATACGATTGGCCGTAGAAAGGAAAAGTAATATGGATGTTTTAGAATCCCTTCATAGCATTAATACTGATTTTGTCGGTGGTGAAATTCATTTAAAAGAGGTTAATGCTCCCAATCATGTGGTATTGAAAATGTCTAAAGAGTTGATCGATCACATTGCTGTTTTTTATGGCGATCGTCTTAGTGAGGTAAAAGCCAAAATTGAAGCATTATGAGAAACCAAAAGCAAATCGATCAGTCCCGCATCGCGCGGGCCTGCATCACCGCAGCGGCCATTATTACGCTGCTGGCCCTGCTGCTGTCAATGTCCGGATGTGGAGTCTTTAAAAAGATCTCAAACGGTAATAAGTGTTACTATTCATATTACCCTACAGATACCGCTTGCGCGCCCGTAGTGTACGCTAATCCAATGGATGCCTATAAGGCGTACAGTAGAAAGCTAATGAGCGCACACGGCTACAGACGGGCCTATTTTATGTCCTACCGGGAAGTAATGAAGGTGCTGAATACCGGTAATTATTTTATCAGCCGTAAAGCCGGTGTTATTATTAAGGAGGATTGTATATGATTCATAGGAAACGGTTTAGAAATACAAAAAGACGTCGTGTGTTAGATTATCAGCGTTTTACTTTTAATGGTTTCAATGAATGGCAATTAGAACTGGAAAGGGATATATTTTCATGTGTTACAGGGAATGAAGAAAACGGCAATCCCTATCATGATGTATATTTTTGGGTTATAAAAGATGTACCCACCTTTAGGGATTTTGTAGAAGTACCTCCAACTGATCAGTCACATTAAATTATTTATTATGAAACCACAAAACGCAAAAAAAGCACTTCGGTTATTAAAGCAACTGGAAAATATCGATAAAATGATAGATTTCTTAGATAAAGCAATTTCTTACAATGGCGTAGAAGCTAATATGTTTGACATGTTGGTTTTTAAAATCGATATTGTTGCTGTCGAATTAGCAAATAATTTTAATTCAGAAATGGAGTTTATAGGTAAAATAAATTCTGAAAATAAACTAAGTTTTGATTTCGGATCTTTACCGGTTATCTTTTTAATGGGCATTAAAAATGTATGTATTGCCCGTAAAGAAGATGTTTTAAGTGACCTTAAAGACCTATAACGATGATCACAAAAGAGTATTTTTTATCCGGAAAGCCATTTTTGTATGACGGATTTGCTTATGTATTTGTAGGCTCTGATTTGATGGGTATTACTAAAGGGCATGTCTATTGTTGCGGGAATCTTAATTCTATTGATGGTAAAGTTTACCCGTGTAAGCTATTTATGATTTGCAGTGTCGACGCAATCACTAACGAGTATTTTTCATTTTATACTTTTATATTCGGTTTTCACGCTCAGTCAATAACCACTTTTGATAAATGTCTTTTATACGATAAACCGCAGGAGGATAGGGCAACGCTGGAGAGCGACCCGAGCGCCTGACGGCTCGCAGGCTCAAGCTTTGAGCGTTCGCCGCTACCTGGATAGGGTAGCGGCTTTTTTATTGCCCCTACGGCCCTTAAAATCGTTCACAAGCTTAGACCTGCACCAAAGCGCTAAACTCATCTCCGCCACGGCATTCAATTGGTTCATCATGAGTAACCATTGCTCGGCTCTTTAGCCGCCCTAAAACCGCTGACTAAAGCGTTATATTTTGCGCATTTTTCAGCTAATATTTTTGGTGTTATGGCATGGGTTTTGTATGTTTGTGATAGGTTTAGGTTGTATTGGTCAGGGCGCGAGGCCATTGCTATACTTATCTTAGAATTATAAAACGCTCGGGTTGGTGGATCTTCTCGGGCGTTTTTTTTTGCACATTAAAATATTTATTAACAACCGTTAGTAATATTGGTGGATAATTATTAGAATTGATAAATAATATTGTCAAAAGATCCACACAAATGATAATTGAAACACACTTACAGGTTCGGACTAATTGCCTATACCTGTACAATGTATACCCAAAAAAATTTCCAGCTTCGCTGGATATGCAGGCAAAGCTGCTAAGCATCAACGAAAAAAAGCGCGAAACTTTAGCAAAGCAGGAAACATACAGCGGTGTTTTGTGCCCTGGTGCAAAAAAGAGAATTACTAAAGCGGTTGATATCTTACTGCAACTCTCTCCAAAACAGATTATTTTTAATCCGGTAACCCGGGAAAATCAACCCTTTCAGATTAACTTTATCACGCTAACGGTTCATTCCCTGAATAATGAATTGACCGGAAAGGAAACACACAAAATGCTATTAGAGCCATTCTTACAGTGGTTACGGCGTTCAAAAGGTGTCAATTCCTACGTATGGAAGTGTGAACGGCAAGGCGAACGTCTGGACGCTAAGCAGATCCACTACCACATTACCACAAACGTTTTTATCCATTACGCTGAACTGCGTGCAAAGTGGAATGAGTTGCAGCGTAATGCCGGTTATTTGGATCATTATTATAATGATGAGGGGATCAATGACGGTAATCCTAATTCTACAGATGTTCACGCGATAAAAAAGATAAAGAATCTGACTGGATATATTTTGAAGTATATGGCTAAAAACGATCTGAATACAAGTTTGCCTACTAATCACCGGGATTATGTTGCGCCGATCGGGGGAAAGGTTTGGGACTGCTCAAAAAATATTAAATCAGTTGATTACTATACAACGGATGCCGGGCCGTACAGTTCTGCTATATGTGCATTGATCGAAAAAAAGGTAATGCAGGCTAAACACGCAGAGCATTGCAGCATGTATAAAATGTTAAACGCTCCTGCACATAGTATTTTGTCCGGTACCGATAAACTGGACTATAAGAATTTTATTAATAACCTGGCTTCCGGTAAAGAATCAACTAAAAATAAAGATGTTGTGCTATTACCGGATGGGTCGGTGAATAGTAGGCGAATGATCAATGAAGATCTACAGGAAAAAACAAAACGTGCGCTCCAGGTTAAGTTTAAAATGCTCAAAGATGACCTGTTGAATAACGGTTTTTACTATTCGGTGGAAAAAATGAGTAGCACTAAGCAACTATTAAGCAGAATAAAGCGCGAATTATCGGAGTTAACGGAGTTGGAAGCAACCAAAAGAGTACATTTAAGGCCCGATTTACCCCTACCTTAAAATTGCTACGCAATTTATAGCATATTCTTCTATATATCCAAGTTTTTTCAAAAAATAATTTGATTTTTTGATTTTTTTATTTCCTACATTTATAAAATGAAGGGTGAAACTGTTTTATATCTCGGTGCCGGTTTGTTGGCATTTATGATTTTCAGCGGTTTTAAGTCAAAAAGTGGTGGTTCATTCGATTTAGAGGGCCTGGATAAATACGGCGCCGATAATGTGGAACGGTTGAACCTGGTTTATCAGGAGTTATTGACCAGGGGATTGTCTGATTTGCAAATTCAACTCATCCTTTCACAACTATTGCACGAAACCGGGCTGTTTACCAATGTTCCTAACCTGAAAAATGTTGATCAGCTTAAAAATTACGCCGGGATCACCCGTAACGGATCGTATGTTAAGTATAGTAACATTTCCGATTTTGTAGATGATTATTTGCACGTACTGGATAGGGGATCATACCCGTTAGAAGCTACCAGCGTCGAAGATTTTAATTCAAGGTTGGTTAATAACCATTATTACACAGATAATTGGTTGACCTATGAAAATGCACTGAAAAAATATTTTTCACTTTTAGAAACCGTCAAAAATTGAAAACAGGTACAACTTTATTGCTTTGCGCGGGCGGTGTCCTGG
>JAZKAT010000056.1:0-3333 GCA_040389045.1 Pseudomonadota bacterium
GTGTTTTTTTTACGTTGTCAGTGTGAAAAAACGGTTTTTTGAGGAGTGAATGTGATGACGGCGAAAAAATCCTCACGACTCAAGGCAATAGCGGGTACTAGCAGGGCTGATAGAGATACAGAGATACAGGTGGATATGCCGCTTGTTGATGTTGTTCCTGAGCCTCCTGATTGGCTTCCTAATATACATGCTGTGAAAGAGTGGGATCGGCTAGCACGTATTCTCACTGAGAACAAAATGCTTACTGAAGGCGGCCTTTCTGCCTTAGCTGTGCTGTGTTCGATTCATGGAAAGATAGTTCAGCTATGTAAAGCAGGTGAATCTCCTACGGGTCATATGCTGGCTCAGTACCGGGGCTATATAAATGATTTTGGGCTGACTCCTGTATCACAGGGGAAGGTGACACCAAATGGCAGCGAAAAGCCAAAAGCAAACGCCTTCTCACGAAATGGAAAACGTACAGCGTGATTATGTAGCGATAGCCGTAGAGTACGCTCAAGCGGCGGTAGCGGATAAAAAAGGCAAACGATTCGGCAAGTGGGTGAGGCTTGCTGCCAAACGGTTTTTAAATGATCTAAAGAAGGCAAAGCGTAAAGACAGCAGCTTTATTTTCGATGAGTGGCATGCAAATGATGCATGTGACTTTATTGAAAAGCTTCCTCACGTAGAAGGTGAATGGGAAACACCTAACATCGTGATGCATGCATCACATGTGTTCTTCGTTGTGAACTTGTTTGGGTTCAGAAATCGAGACGGTACAAGACGCTTTACTACTGCGCTTTTTGCAGTAGCAAGAAAAAATGCAAAATCACTGTTGTGCTCGGCGGTGTTGCTCTACTGCTTCTGTTGTGAAAATGAAAATGGCCCACAAGTCGTTAGCGCAGCAACTACTGGTTCTCAGGCTCGAATAGTTTTTAATGCTGCTAAACGAATTGTCGAAAAGACGCCTGATCTACGCGAAGCTTTTACTCTTGAGCCTTTTGCAAATGCAATCGCCCGTTATGAAGTAGGCGGTACATTCAAACCTATCAATGCTAAAGCATCAACGCAAGATGGGTTAAATCCTTCGCATGTAGGTATTGATGAGATACACGCTCACAAAAGCCATGATTTACTAAATGTTTTAAAGTCAGCAGCTGGTGCAAGAAAGAATCCGCTATTTTTATATACCACTACTGAGGGGTATGAAAGTCCTGGGCCATGGCCTGAAATAAGACATTTTGCAAAACAGCTACTAGAAGGTGCTGTTGTTGCTGATCACTTTTTAGCGGTTTACTACGCGCTTGACGATAAAGACGATGATTTTGATGAATCTAAGTGGATAAAAGCTAATCCACTGATGGAGGTGAATCCTCTTCTAATAAAAGAGATTCGCAAAGAATCATTAGAAGCAAAAGCAATGCCGGGAAGGCATGCAGAATTTAAAATTAAACGGCTTAATCGACCTTCATCATCTGCTACAGCATGGGTTGATCTTAGGAAGTGGAATCGTTGTGACGGGCCTGTTGATCTCGAATGGCTTAAAGGCCATCCCTGTGTCATGGCGCTCGATCTTGCATCAACGACTGACTTAGCTTCTGTACGGCTAACTTGGAATATTGAAGGCAAATATTACACTTATGGTCGCTGTTTTGTACCTGAGTCGGCGGTAAAAAGCAGAACTGAAAGAGGTTCTGCGCCTTATGCCGCGTGGATAGCTGCAGGCCTTTTAACTGTTACCCCTGGCGAAGTAACAGATTACGCAATCATTGAAGCATTTATTGTTGAGATGTTTGAACGTTTTCAACCGTCTGAAGTTTGTTATGACCCTTGGAACGCATCAGATTTAGTAAGTAGGCTTGTTGATAAAGGCTTACCAATGGTTGAGTTTATCCAAGGTGCAAAGAGCTACAACCCTGCAATGCAAGCTCTTGAAATGGCGTATATCGCAGGACTCTTATCTCATGGTGGTGACCCGGTTTTAAGATGGTGCATATCAAATTTAATTGCACGCTATGACGCAAACATGAATATGGCTCCAGATAAAAAGCGTAGCGCAGACAAAATAGATGACGCATGTACTTTACTGATGACAATCGGTCGTTTGGTGCATGCAGAGCCTGAAGAAAAATCCTTTTGGGAGAGTTAATGTGTGGCCATTCGATCTAATGAAACGACAAAACGAAAAAAAGATGTCGTCAGAAGATCTATGGGGAAAAATATATGGAGGTAATCTATCTAAGGCAGGCGCCTCAGTTACCTTAGAAAAAGCCATACAAGTATCTGCTGTTTATGCATGTGCACGGGTAATTAGTGAGGGCATCGCGCAAGTACCGTTTAAATTGATGCAACACAGCCCTGATAATCGAAAAAGGGAACCAGCAAGAGAGCATAACTTGTATCGGTTATTGGCTTCAAAGCCGAATGACTACCAAACATCGTTTGAGTTTCGAGAAATGATGGGGCTGCACTTAGCGCTCTGTAAAGATTTTTTTGTATTTAAGAATGTAGTCCTAGGAAAAATTGTTGAGTTAATCCCATTCAAACCAAACGATGTGAAAGTAATCGTTAATGATGATCGCACAGTAGCTTATAAAGTTACCGCTAAAAACGGTACGTCGGAACTATTTCCAGCAGAAGCCATTTGGCATGTTAAAGGCCCTTCGTTGGATGGTTTTGAGGGGATTGAAGCTATAAAAATTGCGCGTGAAGCTATTGGATTAGCGCTGGCAACGGAAGAATCACAGGCAAACCTGCATAAGAATGGGCTAAAAACCAGTGGCCTGTACTCAGTTGAAGGCACGCTGAAAGATGATCAGTTCGAAGCATTAAAAAAATGGGTGATGAAAGAGTACGGTGGCGTAGAAAACACCGGAATGACTATGATTTTAGATCGTAATGCAAAGTTTCAACCATTTACGCTTAGTTCAATTGATGCTCAGCATTTAGAAACACGACGCTACCAGGTAGAAGAAATTTGTCGGTTTTTTAGGGTTATGCCGATCATGGTCGGCTATAGCGATAAAGCTGCAACGTATGCGAGCGCTGAGCAAATGTTTTTGGCCCACGTAGTGCACACGCTAGCTCCTTGGTATACCCGCATTGAGCAATCAGCAGATGCACATTTGCTCAAAGAAAAAGAAATAGAGCAAGGCTACTACTTTAATTTTGTCGAAGAGGGGCTGTTGCGCGGCTCACTTAAAGATACAAAAGATTACCTTCTTGGAATGGTCAATGGTGGATTGATGACACCAAACGAAGGGCGTAGCAAGTTAGATATGAATCCAGACCCCGACCCAGCAAGCGACAAGCTGCGTGTACCTGCAAATATTGTAGGTGATCCGGTACCACAGA
>JAZKAT010000057.1:0-11157 GCA_040389045.1 Pseudomonadota bacterium
AAGAGCGCTGTGTTTTCGGCGTTGACCTCTTCCACAGAGGAGAGGTGAAGAGCGCCGAATAGCTTAAGCTTTTTTGACAAACTCCTTCATAAATTCCACCAGCAAATCCACACCCGCTTCCGGCATCGCATTATAAATACTTGCCCGCACACCACCCGCCAGCCTATGCCCTTTCAAATTCACCATGCCTTCCTTCCCAGCTTGCGCTAAAAATTTTTCCGTCAACTCCGCATTGGGTAAATCAAACGGCACATTCATTTGCGACCTGCAATCGAGTTTAATTTTATTAATGTAAAAATCACTATGCGTATCAATTACTTTATATAACTTCTTTGCTTTGCGCTGATTTACTTCAGTAAAATATTTTATACCACCCATTTTTTTCATCCACGCTAATACCAGACCGGCGATATACCAACTGTAGGTAGGTGGCGTGTTGTATAACGATTTATTTTCCGCTTCAATTTTATAGTTGTATAAGGTCGGCGTGAATGGCAATGGGTCTTTGATCAAATCATTGTGAATAATCGCCACCGTAATTCCTGCTTGTCCCATATTTTTTTGCGCGCCCGCGTAAATAACGCCAAACTCCGTCACATCGCAAGGCCGTGACAAAATCATGGATGACATATCAGCAACTAACGGCACATGCTTGTTGACCTTAGGTACAAAATTAAATTCTATCCCTTCTATGGTTTCATTCGGCGTGTAGTGCAGATAAGCCGCATCATGATTTAAGTTCCAATTTCTTTCTGCGGGAATTTCGGCGATGCCATCGACAATTTTGGTCGCAGCGGCGATATTGACTGTGCCATAGCGCTTGGCTTCTTCAATCGCTTTTTTAGACCAGATGCCAGTGTCTACATAGTCCGCAGAAGTTTTTTTACCCAATAAATTCAGCGGTATCATGGCGAAATGCGCCGTTGCTCCGCCCGCTAAAAATAATACATGATAATTATCCGGGATGTTCATTAACTCCCGTAAATCCGCCTCCGATTGATCGGCGACTTTCTTAAAGTCAGCACCTCTATGCCCTACTTCCATAATGGAAGTACCCAGTCCATGCCAATCCAGCAATTCTTTTTGCGCGACCTTTAAGACTTCTTCAGGCAGCATGGCTGGGCCAGCGCTGAAATTATAAACTCGTGACATTCCTACTCTCCGTGTTAATGTTGACAATATTCTACGGTAAAACCCGCGTTATTTACAGTTCCATTGCCGTCCGCACAAATTTTCGCTATCATACACAAAATCACCGAACTTGATGAGAATTAAGCCGTGACAACTGCTGAAGCCATGAAATTTATAGTTGCCATGATCATCATGATGAACCCCTTAGGCTCATTATCTATTTTCCTGGACTTGACCCGAAAATCGTCGCGTGTCGCGCGCCGTAAAGTTGCGCTCACTGCGGGTATGGCAATGATTATTATCATGTTGCTGACCGTTTGGAGTGGGCAGGAAGTATTGGAATTGCTAGGCATTACCATTTCATCGTTTCGTTGCGCGGGCGGCCTTATTTTATTGCTCATGGGTTTATCCATGTTGCAATCCAAGGAAAGCCCGGTGAGTTATACTAGCGGCGATGATGAAGCGGCTAAAGAACGCGAATCGATTGCTGTGGTGCCCTTGGCGCTACCGATTATTATTGGCCCCGGCGCTATTAGCACCATGATTATCGCGGGTACCGATTACCCTTCTATGTATCCTAAATTTCAAATGTCATTATATTGTCTGGCCCTGGCGGTTGGTATGAGTTTGATTTTATACTTCGGGCATTTTATTGCTAGCCTGGTAGGTACGTCGGTCATCAAAGTTGTGACGCGTATTATGGGTATGATTATTATGGCGATTGCGGTGGGAATGCTGGCGGATGGCTTGCTGGGGTTGTTGCCGGCGCTGGGGTAACACCTGTCATCCCCCAGCCCTCACTGGCATGAAAAGTTCCTAAACCTGCGGCTCCGTCATCTTTTCCGGGCGCACTAATTCTTTAAATTCCGCTTCCGACAAATACCCTAAAGTCAAACAAGCTTCCAGCAATGAAGTGTTATCATGAAATGCTTTATGCGCGATTTCCGCCGCCTTGTCATATCCTATACGCGGCGCTAATGCTGTTACTAGCATCAATGAACTATCCACATTCGCTTTAATGCGGCGTTTATCGGCCTGCATGTCTTGCACGCAGAAAGTTACAAACATGCGCTGTGAATCCGTCAACAAGCGCACTGAATGCAGAAAATTATGAATCATCACCGGCTTGAAAACATTCAATTCAAAATTGCCTTGCGAACCGGCGATACTTATCGCGGTATCATTACCCATGACTTGCACGCACACCATGGTCAATGCTTCACATTGCGTAGGATTGACTTTACCCGGCATGATAGAGGAACCCGGTTCATTTTCCGGTAATATTAATTCGCCAAGACCACAGCGTGGGCCTGAAGCCAGCCAGCGCACATCATTGGCGATTTTCATTAATGCGCAAGCCAGTGTTTTCAAGCCGCCGCTGCTAAATACAATAGCATCATGCGCCGCTAAGGCCGCGAATTTATTGGGCGCGGAAACAAAGGGCAAACCCGTCAACTCAGCAATTTTTTGCGCCGCTATTACTGCAAATTTAGGATGGGAATTTAAACCGGTACCGACCGCGGTGCCACCTAACGCTAACTCATAAAGTCCGGGCAAAGTCGCCGTCATGTTTTTAATGCAGGCATCAAGCTGGGCAACATAACCTGAAAATTCCTGACCCAAAGTCAACGGCACCGCATCTTGCAAATGCGTACGCCCCACTTTGACTATAGAAGCAAATTCCTGTTGTTTCGCAAACAAGGCATCACGCAACAATTGAGTGGCGGGAATCAAGCGCTGCACCAAGGATTCCGCCGCCGCGATATGCATGGCGGTGGGAAAGGTATCATTTGAAGATTGTGAACGATTCACATCATCGTTAGGATGAATCGGTTTTTTGCTGCCCTTAGCACCACCGGCCATTTCAATCGCCCGATTGGAAATGACTTCATTAACATTCATATTGGTTTGCGTGCCACTGCCGGTTTGCCAAATGCGTAAGGGAAATTGTTCGTTTAACTTGCCATCGAGAATTTCATCTGCTGCCGCTACAATCAGCTTAGCTTTATCCGCGGTCAACAAGCCCAATTCTTGATTGGTTAAAGCAGCGGCTTTTTTTAAAATGGCAAATGCGCGAATTAATTCGCGCGGCATAATGTCATAACCAATTTCAAAATGATGCAGGGAACGCTCCGTCTGCGCCCCCCAATAAACATTATCGGCTACTTCTATTTTACCCAGGCTGTCGGATTCAGTACGGGTTTTTTTGGTATTATTCATATGGTCTCCTCTTGCATCTCTAAACTTTTAGTGACTAGCTCATAAACATCTTTCGATAATTTTTTATTGCTGGCGATAATTTCCAGCTGCTTGCGCATTAACACCTGGCGCTTGCCATCATAACGTTTCCAACTAATCAACGGCGTCAGCATACGCGCGGCAATTTGTGGATTTAACGGATCTAATTGCTGGACTAGATTCGCTAAAAATTCATAACCTTCACCATTGGCGGCATGAAACTGAAATAAATTCTGATGCCCGAATGCGCCAATCAATGAATAAACCTTATTCGGGTTCTTGATATCAAACGCGGGGTGCTGCATCAGTTTTTTAACTTGCGCCAGCGTGCCGGGCAATTTTGATACGGCTTGCAAGCCAAACCATTTATCAACAACTAAAGCGTTGCCTTGCCAGGTTTCATAAAAATCGGCTAATGCCTGTTCGCGTATTTTTCCCGGCACCTGGCTTAATGCCCTTAACGCGCCCATAGTCTCTGTCATATTTTCTGCTAGCGACTGCTTGAATTGGTCCATGGCCAATTGCTGATACTCCGCATCCGGTAATTGCAGCAGATAATAAAGACAAAGATTTTTTAATTGCCGCTTACCTACTTCTTCCATGTTGAATTCATGGGCCTTAGCAGGTTGATGGTTCTCATGATAGATTTTCAGGAATAAATCTTTGGTAGCCTTGGCGATTTCCAGCACGAGAAATTCTCGCGCTTCATGAATCGCTTCTGGATCAATTACCGTCATTTGCTCCGACAAATATTTTTCCGAAGGCAGTGACAACATTTCGGCAAGTAATAATTTATCATCTTGTCGTGTTTCCAATACATGTTGAAACGCTACGATAAACTCATCCGGCAAAATAAATCGTTTCCCACTTTGATGCTCCCTGATTAAACGCATTAAAGTGTTGATCGCATATTTTTGTCCTGCTTCCCAACGATTAAATTGATCAGAATCATGTTTGAATAATACTTGAAACGCCGCATCTGAATATTCATAATTAATTTTAACCGGCGCGGAAAAACCGCGCAGCAGCGAGGGAATGGGTTTAGCAGTAATATTCTGAAACTCAAATACTTCCACGGGTTTTTTAATATGTAATAATTCGTTTTTAATCACGAATTCTTTACCGGACACATCCAGCAAGCCGATTTTTAACGGGATATGGAATGGCTGTTTTGTTGACTGGCCGGGTGTAGGTGGACAGCTTTGTTTAATGATCAAACTATATTGCTGCTTATCAACATCATACTGATCAATAATATCAAGTACCGGTGTACCCGCCTGGCTATACCAAAGTCGGAATTGTTTCAAATCCATCCCTGATGCATCTTCCATGGCTTGCACAAAATCTTCAATTGTCACCGCCTGGCCATCATGCCGGCTAAAATACAAATCCATGGCTTTGCGAAAAGATTTTTCGCCTAGCATAGTGCGCATCATACGAATCACTTCCGCGCCTTTATTGTAAATGGTGGAAGTATAGAAATTATTAATTTCAATATAGAAATCAGGCCGTACCGGATGCGCTAGTGGTCCCATATCTTCAGGAAATTGCTGCGTGCGCAGCGCATCAACATCTTGAATACGCGCGACAGTTTGCGACGTGGTATCCATAGTAAATGATTGATCGCGGAAAATAGTCAAACCTTCCTTTAAACTCAATTGAAACCAGTCTCGGCAAGTCACCCGATTGCCCGACCAATTATGAAAATATTCGTGCGCAATCACTGATTCAACATGAATATAATCAATATCAGTCGCCGTGCTGGGCTTTGCTAAAATATATTTGGTATTAAATATATTTAAACCCTTGTTTTCCATCGCACCCATATTAAAATCACTGACCGCGACTATCATGTAAATATCTAAATCGTATTCCCGGCCATAAGTTTCTTCATCCCAGCGCATGGCTTTTTTCACCGCGTTCATGGCATGCTGACATTGATCTGAATTACCTTTCTCTACATAAATTCGTAAAGTAATGCGACGGCCTGACATCGTCGTAAAGAAATCTTCGATAAATTCCAAATCCCCCGCCACCAACGCAAACAGATAACAAGGTTTTTTAAAAGGGTCTTCCCAACGCACCCAATGACGACCATCCTCTAATGCACCCGACGCGACCAGATTGCCGTTCGACAACAAGATGGGATAACGTTTTTTTTCAGCGATAATTTTGGTGGAGAATTTTGCCATGACATCAGGACGGTCAAGATAATAAGTAATACGTCTAAACCCTTCCGCTTCACACTGCGTGCAATAATTGCCGCTGGATTTGTACAATCCAGTTAAAGCAGTATTTTCCTGTGGCTTGATACGCGTAGTGATGACTAAAGTAAATTTTTTCGGGACATTGAAGATTGTTAAAGTATGATCGGTTCTTTTATATTGGTTTGTAGATAATAAAACACCATCCAAAGCGACGGCGCTTAATTCCAGCGATTCACCCACCAAAGTCAAATCGGTCGCGCCAGCTTTACTGGCAGAATTAGCAAATACCTGCAACTGCGACACTACGGTAGTAAATTCTTCCTGGAGGTCAAACTCAAGATCAATTCTTTCAATCAAAAAATCAGGTACCGAATAATCCTGCAAACGAATGGCTTGCATATTATTAAAATTCAAAAGACACATACACATAGTTGTTCCTTTCAGACAAAGAAAAAACCCTGCACTGGCAGGGTTTTTTTACATAGTAACAGCATTCGTAAACAAATTATTGATTTGTTGGCGGAGTAGTAGTGGTTGTCGTGTTACCGCTGGCATCAGTGGTAGTGGTTGAAGTACCCGGTTGCATTGTGCCTGGTGTTGTTGTCGTGGTGCTTTGTTGAGTCATTGTTCCTGTTGTTGGCGGTGTTGCTGTCGTGGTCGTTGTAGTTTGTGATGTAGTCGAATCAGGAGTCATCGCCGCATCCGCGAACGCAGCAGTTGCTATAAACGCAGTAGCCATTACACCTAGCGCAAGAATCTTTTTCATGTTGAAATCCCTTATGATTAATGGAGAAAAATTAAAAAACTATATTCAACTGACTCAGTTCGGTATCATAAACGGATATCACGTCTTAAGGCAAGTAGCAGTAAACTCAGGTGAATCATTTATGCACAAAAAAAACGTAGATACGGGTGAAATAGCTAAATTTAGTGAACATGCCGCGCACTGGTGGGACCCGGAAGGGGATTTCAAGCCCTTGCATTTAATTAATCCATTACGGTTGAATTACATCAATGAAAAAATCAACTTAACCGGCAAAAAAGTCATTGATATTGGCTGTGGCGGCGGCATTTTAACAGAAGGCATGGCGCAGCTAAATGCGGAAGTAACTGGCATAGACATGAGTGAAGCCGCGCTAAATATTGCCAAATTAAGACAACTTGAAACCCACACCAAAATACAGTATCAACTGACCACCGCTGAAGCTATCGCCGCGACTAACGCGGGACAATACGATGTCGTAACCTGTCTGGAAATGCTGGAACATGTACCCGATCCAATTTCAGTAGTTAACGCATGCGCAACGTTAGTGAAACCTGGTGGAAAAGTTTTTTTCTCAACGCTTAACCGCAATCCCAAAGCTTATTTACAAGCCATCATTGGCGCCGAATATTTATTAAAATTGATACCGCGTAATACCCATGACTTCGCAAAATTTATCAAGCCATCGGAATTAGCACAATGGGCAGAAGCCGCAGAACTCTCAGTAATGGACATGACGGGTATTACTTATAATCTCTTCACCAGACAATATAAACTAACCGACAATGTTGACGTTAATTATCTTATGTATCTGCAAAAATAGGTCGCTAAATGAAAAAAAATATTAACGCAGTATTATTTGATTTAGATGGAACGCTAGTGGATACCGCCGGTGATTTAGGTAATGCTTTAAATCTGGTACTGCAAGCTCGCAGCCTTCCTCCCTTGTCGCAAAATATCATCCGTCCCATGGCTGGCCGCGGCTGTAATGGTTTACTAAAAATCGGTTTGGATATTGCCGAAGGTCATCCAGAATATTCTCTGCTATGCGAAGAATTATTAAATTATTATGCGAAGCACGCCTGCGATACGACCGTGTTATTCGCTGGCATGGAACAAGTGTTAAACCAACTTGAAAAAACCAGGACACCCTGGGGAATTGTTACTAACAAACCTATGCGTTTTACCACTCCCCTGATTGAATTTTTAGGTTTATCCAATAAAGCCGCTTGTGTAATCAGCGGTGACACCCTCAGCAAATCCAAACCCCATCCCGACCAGATTTTACATGCCTGCGATTTACTCGGTATTAGTCCAGCGACGTGTTTGTTTGTAGGCGATTCAGAAGTTGATGTGCTAGCTAGCAAAGCCGCCGGCTCCCCCGTCGTCACCGCTTTGTACGGCTACATTCCCGCCGAAGAAAATCCCCACCATTGGAACGCAGATGGTTACATCAACCATCCAGAAGAAATTTTAAGTTGGTTGAATTAATTCACCCTCACCCGCCACTTACGGCGCGCGAACTTCGCGTAACACATGACTGCTCACAACTGCATAGGGTAAGAGCCGAGGTTATGATTTCCAAACCTTGAAAATCAGGGATGATTTTCCAGAGCCTACAGGGATGTATTCACGGCGTGTTTGGAAATTATAACCTCGGCTCTTACCTTTCGCAGGCTTGTTTTTTTATAAGAGCGATCATCCAAATCGTATCCCATCCTTCAACAAATCTTTACTATAAACAATATCCACCCCCACACTCTTCATCTCTGAAAGGGCTTTTTCAATATCACCCGCCTGCAAATCAATACCCCGACAAGCATCCACAATCACATGAGTTTTTAATTGCAATTGCGCGGCGTCCAGGCAGGAATATTTCACACAATAATCTGTGGCCAAACCCATTATATAAATTTCTTCCACGCCATGTTCCAGCAAGTAATCTGCTAATCCGGTAGCGCGCAAATGCGCATTGTCATAAAACGCACTATAACTATCTATCAACCGGTCCGCGCCCTTATGCACAATCTTATCAATCCGCTTAACATCCAACTGCGGATGAAATTCCGAACCTTTAGAATTCTGCACGCAATGCACCGGCCATAACACTTGAGCGATACCATCAAGATCAATCACTTCACCCACCTGACTACCCGCATGGTTAGCAGCGAAGCTGGTATGATCTGCCGGGTGCCAATCCTGAGTCGCGATCACCAAATCAAAATGCGGTTGCAAGGCATTGGCCAGACTAACAACTTCATCGCCACCCGGCACAGCCAGACTGCCACCCTGACAAAAATCATTTTGAAGGTCGACCATCACTAAAGCAGTTTTACTTTGTTTAATAACCATTTACGCTCTCATCAAAAAATGCATTGGCGATTATACGCAATGCCACTATAATAGTTCAAGGTTTAAACACTAAAGGCCATTATCCTAACATGCCACCACATTTATCACACTTGGGATTATTAAAAGTTGCTGGAATTGACGCAAAAAAACTGCTGCAAGGCCAATTGACTTGTAATCTTGATGAGTTAGTTACCGGCGCCAGCCAGCTTGGCGCGCACTGCAATCCGCAAGGACGGGTGTTAAGCCTGTTTCGCATTATTGCGCCTGCCGAAGGTTGTTACTATCTGGAAATGCCGGCCGAACTCCTGCCTATCGCCTTGCTGGCCTTAAAAAAATACGCCATGTTTTACAAAGTCGAATTAAGCGATGCCAGCGCAGAACTTGCTCAAGTCAGCGACGCGGCCACTCTCAGCGTCAATGCCTGGAAAACCAGTAATATTAACGCCGGCATTCCCACGATCTACGCCGCCACCACTGGAAAATTACTACCGCATGAAATAAACCTGCCCGAATTAAACGCCGTCAGCTTCAATAAAGGCTGTTTTACCGGTCAGGAAATCATTGCCCGCATGCATTATCGCGGCCAACTCAAAAAACGCATGTACCGCGCCCGTGCTACCAGTAAAAACACGCCCCAGCCCGGCGCCGACATTTACGCCGCCACCGGCCCGGCTGGCACCGTAGTGGATAGCTGCCAGGAAACGGGGGATAGCTATCAGCTACTTATCATCGCCAGCCAAGAAAATCAGCAGCTATTCCTTGACCCTGATAAAATAGAACCATTAGAATTCGTCACTTCGCCTAACTAGGTTGGACATATGTCAAAAAAATTACGTGTTGTCATGGCGCAACTCAATTTACTGGTTGGAGACATCCAGGGAAATTTACAACAACACAAGCAAGCTGCCATCACCGCGCGTGACACGCTCAAAGCCGATGTCATCGTTTTTCCCGAACTCAGCATGACCGGTTATCCACCGGAAGATTTATTACTAAGGCAATCGTTTCTGGAAGAATGCAATCTGGCGATCAACGAATTTAAAGCCAGCATCAATGGCATTCATTGTGTGATTGGTCATCCTTACGCGCACTCCAAAGGTTTATATAACTCGTGCTCACTCATTTATAACGGCACGATAGTCGCAAGATACAATAAAAAATATTTACCCAATTACGGCGTATTTGACGAACAACGTTATTTTGTTCCCGGCGAACCTTATGGCGTAGCGTTAATTCATGATATACCGGTAAGTATTATTATCTGTGAAGATTTATGGTATGCGGCCCCGTGCCACGAAGCGGCTGCGCAAGGCGCGCGAATTATTTTATCGCCTAACGCGTCACCGTTTGAAATCGACAAAGACTTCCAGCGTAAAACCGTCATCGGCAAGCGCGCGCGTGAAAATAACATCCCAATCGTTTATGTGAATCAAATTGGCTGCCAAGATGATTTAGTGTTTGATGGCGGTTCCATGGTGATTGATGCGACTGGAGCGGTTACTCAACAAGCGCCATTTTTTAACGAAGCTTTAATGCCGGTTGAAATTGAAATTACCAGCACCGAGTCTATTCTGACCGCTGCTGAAATCAACACGACTAGCGATGATGAAAAAATTTATGAAGCATTAGTCATGAGTGTACGTGACTATGTGAAAAAGAATAATTTTTCCGGCGCTATCCTCGGTGTATCAGGCGGAATTGATTCTGCGTTAGTACTGGCCATCGCGGTGGATGCTTTGGGCAAAGACAATGTAAGCGCCATCATTATGCCATCACGTTTCACCGCAGAAGTAAGCCTGACTGACGCGGCGGCACTCGTGAAAAATCTAGGAGTGGCGCATGAAACTATTTCCATTGAACCGGTTTATACGAGTTTTCTGACTACCCTGGCGCCGCTATTCAAAGACCAGCAGCCCGATGTAACCGAAGAAAATATCCAGTCACGTTGCCGCGGCGTCATTTTAATGGCAATTTCTAACAGGACAGGTCGTATTGTATTGACCTGTGGCAACCGTAGTGAAATGGCAGTAGGTTATGCGACTTTATATGGTGATATGGCGGGTGGTTTTGCCGTGTTAAAAGATATTCCGAAAATGCTGGTTTACCGTCTGGCTGCCTACCGTAATGAACGCGGTGAAGTCATCCCCGAACATATTATTGAACGCGCGCCCACGGCTGAATTAGCCCACGATCAAAAAGACCAGGATTTGTTACCACCCTACCCCATACTCGATAAAATTTTAGCGCTCTATCTAAATCAGGAACAAAGCACCGACCAAATTGTCAATCAAGGTTTTGACCGTGAAATGTTAGAAAAAATCATCCGCTGGATACACAAAAACGAATACAAACGCAAACAATCGCCAATCGGCCCCCGCATCAATCACACCGCTTTTGGCCGTGACCGGAGATATCCGGTAACGTCAGGTTATAAGAAGTAATCAGCTATTGCGCGCGCTTTTCACC
>JAZKAT010000058.1:0-8052 GCA_040389045.1 Pseudomonadota bacterium
AAGTCGTAGGTTGGCGCTGAGCGCAGCGAAGCCCAACAGTTTTTATCATTTAGTCGTAGCCGGCGCCGGTGTATCCGCCGCCGGTTCAAACAAATACAAATACTCCCCATACCCTTTCTTCTTCATCTCTTCCACCGGAATAAAAACCAGCGCCGCTGAATTAATGCAAAAACGTTTATTCGTTGGTGGCGGGCCATCATCAAATACATGACCTAAATGCGATTGCGCTTTCATCGAAATAACTTCCACCCTTTCCATCATTAAATCTTTATCCGGTCTTTGCATAACATTTTTAGGATTTATCGGTTTGACGAAACTAGGCCATCCTGTTTTCGAATCAAATTTATCCGTTGAACTAAATAACGGTTCACCGCTAATAACATCCACATAAATACCCGGTTTTTCATTATTATAATAAGCATTCTCAAATGGCGGCTCCGTGCCTTTCTCTTGAGTCACCTGGTATTGTAAAGGTGTGAGTGTTTGTTTTAAGGTATCATCGCTGGGCTTTTTATAAGTATCAGCGAAAGCGATAGTCGATCCAAGAATGAATAACACAATAATTAATAAACGCAGCATAAACTCCTCCTTAAGAATTTATAGTATACCTGACTTCTTATCATTCCCATCCTCCTCGTCGTTCGCGACATGTCACACTGTCATTCCTGCATCCCGCCCTGTCTTTCCACACACACACTGTCATTCCCGCATCCGCCCTGTCTTCCATACACACCCAATGTCATTCCCGCATCCCACCCTGTCTTTCCACACCACACTGTCATTCCCGCGCAGGCGGGAATCCATTGTAAGTATTTCCAGTGGAATGACAGGATATCAACCCATTGATTCTACTAATCAAAAAAATTAAATAAATATAATTTACCCCGAATTTTCCCCCATATCTAACCTATAATTAAAGTTTACCTGTAAATACTTTAATAATTCATACAGGCAGCTTCTTTATGATCAATAACTTACAACAAAAAGCAGCGTCCACACTGCAATTAAACGGCCATTTTGAATGGTTAAACGCCGATGAACTTGCCCACGCCCATGACTGGTGGGATATTTACACTCAATCCTTTCCACTTGCCGAACGCGATACCAAACAACAATTAATCCTATCCCTCCATAAAAATATCGCCTTAATTGGCTGTTATCGCCTGCAAAACAGCATGGCGGCGATAGTCGTACTGTATCGCATGCAGGCGCCAGCATTTGCATTTCTACATTATTTCGCCGTCGCCAAAGCCTGGCGCAATAAAAGTTTAGGCAGTAAATTATTTCCAACAATACTCACTGAAGCGGATAAATTTGTTTTGGAAAATAATCAGGAAACCCTAGGTTTAATTTGGGAAGTCGAAGACCCCACAGTTGCCCAGACAGAACAAGATAGATACATTCAAATTAAACGCATTAATTTTTATGAACGTCTAGGCGGAAAAGTATTTAATAGCAAATTCATTCAACCCGCCATCAACAACCAAAACACCGTACCTATGCAACTCATGTATCACTCTACAAAAAAGAAATTATCAGAACAAGCTATCGCAGCGGCAATCTACTTCCAGAAATATCAAGTGATTAATGGCACTGATACCCAGCAATTAAACGATTTGCTTAACCTATGCTATACCAATAACCCTGACTAAAAGGTTTAGATGGCATGAAGAGAACCACCACCACTTTAACATTAGTTATGATTAACATCGCCGCCATAGGCGCGTTAAATAACTTGCCTACCCTGGCGGCTGTTGGTTTCAGTTCAATAATCTATTATTTAATCGCCATGGCTTTCTTTTTTATTCCCTACTCTTTGATTGTGGCGGAACTCGCTTCCGGTTTTCCCAATGAAAGTGGTATTTATATCTGGGTCAAAACCGCATTCGGCAGCCGCGTTGGATTTATCGCCGTCTGGCTACAATGGATTGAAAATATTTTTTGGTATCCTACTATTTTATCTTTTATCGCCGCGGCATTGACGTACTGCTTCGACCCTAGCCTGGCCAGTAATAAAATTTATAATGTGATTGCCACGCTGAGTATTTACTGGGGTTTAACCATCGCTAATTTGTTCGGCGTCAACATAGCAAACTTAATTAGCCGAATCGGTTCATCTTTTGGAATTTTAATACCCGGGATTTTAATAGTAGGATTTGGTTTGTATTGGTTTAACTACCACCAACCCACGCATCTTGTGGTCGGTTGGCAGCATTTATTTCCTAATTTGAAAGATTACGCCAATCTGGCTTTTTTGGTGGGTATCGCGCAAACTCTGGCGGGACTGGAAATGTCATCCGTACAGTCTACGCATGTAGTAAACCCGCGACGCGCATTTCCACTCGCCATTTTATTTTCGACGGTTATCGTGTGCTCATTATCCATCCTGGGCAGTTTGGCCATCGCGGCCATGGTGCCTGCGACAGAAATCGACTTAAATAATGGTGTCATTCAAGCTTTCATGGTCATGATGAATGGCCATTTCTATCTCTTGACGCTAATCAGTATTCTTGTTGCCTGCGGCGGTATGACCGCGGCCAGCGCGTGGATAATGGGGCCTTCCAGTAGTTTGGTGCAAGCCGCGAAAGATGATTGTATTCCGCATTTTTTCTGCCATTTAAATCCTTCGGGTGTATCAACGCCTGTGCTGATCACTCAAGGCATAGTCGTATCCCTGTTATGCGGCATGTTTTTATTAATGCCCACCGTAAGCAGTGCTTACTGGTTATTGACAGTCATTGCCGGTCAACTCTATTTAGTGATGTATTTATTAATGTTCGCGGCGGCGGTGAAAATACGCAACAAGAAATCGATCACTTATACTTACCATATAGGGGATGTTAAAAACACTTATATTATTAGTGCCATTGGCGCGGTGGGGTGTGTGGCATTTATTTTGCTTGGCTTTATTCCACCCCTACACATGCAGGAATCGCCGTTATTTATTGCTATGCATTTGCTGATCTGTTTAGCGATGCTAGGATTGCCCTTTCTAATTTATTCTATTACCAAGCGCAATGCTAAAAAGCTTCGTGCTCTAGAGCCTGCTGCCTGGAAAGAACACCGCAAAAAAGCTGCTTAATAAGAATTATAGATAGCAGACTTTTTTCCTTTCTGGTGCGCCCAATACCTATCCCCATAAGACCAATGCCAATATTCCTGAGTATAATTAACAAAACCCGCCGCTGACAAAGCCGCGCTCATTATTTTACGATTTTGCTGAGCTGCCGCTGAAATGCTGGTTGCAGCGGTAAGCGATACACCGGTATTATCATCAATCCAATCTTTTGGATGAATGCCCATGTCAATGGCATGGCCTTTATCATCCAGTAAATAAACATCAATGGCACCGCCTGTTGAATGCGGTGGAATATTTTTAGTGCCATCCAGATGGACGATAGGCGAAACCAGCCGGGTCGTTTCAATAAAAATTTTATCATCAGGCCAGGTGGGATAGAGTTTTTTTACTTTTGCATAACGGTTTTCAAATATCAATTTTTGCGTACTCAAACTACGATACCCTTCGTACAAACAAAAATGGAAACCTTCAGGCAATAACTTTTGCGCCTGAACTAATTTTTTATAAACGGTTTTACGCATTTTCGTGTAATCGGTGTTATTTGGAATTTCTGGCGAGGGACCAAGCACAATAGCCTGTTGCCCTTTTAAATCCACCATAGGCTCATGATTTTCCTGGATAGGAATCGCAATGATTTGCGGATCGGTAATTAACAACTCATGCCCTTGCGCATAACTCGTCATCATAAATATCCCTGTAAAAAATATACACAAAAGTTTATACATAACATGGTGGCCTGGTTAAATGAAATGATTTTAGCTAATTTACATTAAGAGAAACTTAAGTTAAAGACGTCTACTGTCATAACAGTGCCCTTCGTGTACCCCTCCGGATGCCAGCCTGCACTAGCAGGAGAACTGTGCGTACTGTCAAAGCCTCCTGTCATTCCCGCGCAGACGAGAATCCATTCCTTATGGATTCCCACCTGCGCGGGAATGACATTGTAAAACCAATTGGCACGTTTCTTCTATTTCGACTGTGGGCATAACATCGTTGACTAACTTTAACCTAAACCGATTATTCGCAAAATTACTCTCACTACCACATTCTTTTTTCTCTTCTTCTAAAAAAACTTTATTAAAATCCTGAATCATCTGCTGCGCTTTTTTAACTTTACTATGAATAAGCATCATATTATGTTGAATCATGTGAAACAGATTAGCATCGTTCGGCGCGGGACATTGCGCATAGAGTTGTTCGATTTCAGCGATTACTATTTCCAGGGTTTCAACTTCTTGCTGCATCGTATCTGGCAACTGCGAAATATTCTTTCTGGTAACATCGGCTAACGCTGACAAACTTAGGATTAGCTGGGGAACATCTATGTATTGCTCCTGCAGATTATGTCCCTCTATCATCATTCCAGGTAATAACACGCCAAACCGCTTCAAATCTTCATTGGTACTAGCCAGTTTTGCCTCAAGCATTTCAATTTCTTTGAGAATTGCCAGGATTTTATTGACATCTTTTCCAAGACCAAAAGCCTTATTGGTTATCCTGATAAACTGGGGGTCAATTTCCTGGGTTAAAACCTCATGAATTTTAACCAGCATAAAGTAATTTTCAAAAGCAAAGGTATTGCCACGCAAAGTTTTAATTAAGCCTGTGTAATTGCCTTTAACTATAGCTTTATTTTTATTTAATACTATTAAACCAGTATCAACATCGCCTCGTGAAAACAATCTGTTTGCTTTGAATGATTCACTGGCGCATCCCAGATATTCAGATAATATCAATATGTAATAACTGATTTCAGCATAAGCCAACACAATCAAGTCATCATTAATTAAATTCACTTCTATTGAATCATCTACGGGCAAGTCCTCAGCCTTTAAACTCCGGCAAATAACCGTAATTTGTTTTAATGGTGGTGCCAAATCGGTATGTAAACTTCTGCCATTAAATACAACTGGTGTAGCCTTGCGGAATGCAAATAATGAAGCATTTAAATCAGCTACCGCCGCGGGAAATTTTTTATTAAACTTTGCCAGATTTTTTTGTTTCTGTTTGTCACTAGCAGTGTCACCATCCAAGGTGATAATTGGAAACCTGACAATTAGATCCAGCGCGTTTTTGCAAAGTAAATTTATTTCCCTTATTAAAAAATAATGATTATCTTTAATCAAATGCTGGTCAGCAACATACAAAATACTTTTATCGGGAAATTTGGTACTTAACTTCGATACAAACGTAATTAATTCTTCAGCCACTGGCTGTACTCTACGAAAATAAGCGCTATGCCTATTTAAGTGTGGCATAATTATCGTATACGTTGGGCCATCCAGATTAACACTCAAACCATCTATAATGGTTTGTATCTTCAACAAATCAAAAGTCAAATTAATTTGTGCCTTGGCCAAATCCCCAATTATCTGCGGAGAAGCGGTAAGTTGTTTGTCGCCGGCAATTTCTGATACGATTAAAAACTTACGTAGCTCCTGTATATTCACATATAGCTTAATAATTTTTTGGCAAGTTGACGCAAGCTCTGAATTTTTTTTCGCTAAAACTTTTTTATGTTTACCATGATGGGTCAATTTAGCAGTGTGTTCTTTAAATTTGTTAATATCAACATAAGTATTGATTGTCAAAAACTGCTGTTCTCTTTCTTGCTTATGTTCTTCGCTTTCACTATCATCTGGCTTGGTAAAATAAATATGTAAGCCAGCACCTATCCCTTCAGAATATTTATGGATGAACGATTCCGCCATCAAGGGTTTATTAAGTAATTTAAATTGGGACAAGTCTTCAGATTTATCCAATTGTTTGAAAGCCGGGTGATCCAGAAACCCTAGTACAAACTTTAAGACAATTTGTAAATCTTCACAAAACATCGTAAATTGCACACGCGCGGTCTCATAATCTTTGGCGCCGACAATTTTCGCTACAGCATTATCAATTGAAGATCTGATATAAAAAGAATTATCCTCACTGAAAAAGTCATCTATCACTTTAACTTGAGAAATAAAAAACATATTGGCAACCTTTCGTTTTATAATTATAAATATTTAAAGGGGTTGAAATACTTGATGCTCATCAGAATAAGTATAAATCTGTCCTTCTTTCACATCGAAAAACCACAAATGGATAGTTAATTTTTTTTGCTCTACCCTTGCCTTAATCCACGGGAAAGTGAGACAATTTTGTAAAGACTTATGTAGCGCCAATCGGGCATATTCATCCGGGTCTTTAACATCCGAATCCGGCATATCAACCAGGGAAACCCAATTCGTAATAAAATCATTTTGCACCCCGGCGTCACCCGTCAATAAAGCATTAATACCACCACATTGACTATGGCCTAACAAAATTAAATCTTCAATTTCCAAACCACAAATACCAAATTCCAGCGCGGCGCTAGTACCATGATGGGCTATATCTTTTTCATAAGGCGGGATGATATTCGCTACGTTTCGTACGACAAACAAATCACCCGGATCGCACTGTAATATCAAGGCCGGATCAACGCGTGAATCACAACAGGAAACCACCATAAGCTGGGGTTTTTGCCCATAATCAGAAAGGAATTGCATGACCGTGTAATCACCTTGAGCATATTTTTCTCTAAATCGTTGATACCCTTCCAGCCCTTTCCGGTAATAATTTTCCATATATCCCCGTCTATCCTGCAAAAATTCCTATAATATACCATTTTTTAAGAATACCTTAAGGGACATCTTATATGATGTTTCAACTATTTTATTTACTATTACATACGAGTTAGCCATGCAGCCACGCGCTTTGGATTTCGAAAATGAGGTAAAGTCCGAGGTTAAATACCAGTCAACCTACGCTAACCTATTATCAAAATTTAAATCTGGTGATCTCGTTTATGGCTTGTCTCAAGTGAGGGCCCTCGCCATAATAGAATTAAATAATAATAACTTTTCCTCGTGTATTGCCAATGCCTTAAACAATAGAACTGTCACCTTAGTACTTAATAATGGCGATACTACTGACCTTAATAATTTTAAACAAGCTCACGCCGCGTTTCTGCAAAAAAACAGGGAATACCTTGAAAAACCCGGCGGGAAACCCGTACCAACTTTAGCTTATAAAGGAAATAGACGTAGTATCGCTTATAGACGCGCCTGCAAACTGCTATTGGTTGAAGATTCCGATGAACGCACGCGTACCGTGCATGTGTTAACAGAAAATATCAACTGGGAACGCGTGTGCACCAAAATCTGTAACGACAAATCCGGTAATCCGGTAGCGGATCTGAGTGTT
This sequence comes from Pseudomonadota bacterium, assembly GCA_040389045.1. GTDB lineage: Bacteria > Pseudomonadota > Gammaproteobacteria > DSM-16500 > DSM-16500 > UBA5158. Next base: position 7,310 of record JAZKAT010000058.1, read on the forward strand.
ACCTCTAGTGAAATGCGCGCTGCTTATCGTTATTATCGAACGCATGGTAAAAACCATCCACTTATTATTTTTTACGATAAAGAGGGTGAAGTATTAGAGAAGATGCCCTGGGAACAACCTGCGCTGATGCCATTTTTTCAGGAATATGATAGACAACACCAATTAAAAATTGATTTAGAAAATGCACCTACCCAGTCACAAGATGATGAAGATTTAACAACAGTTACACCCTCATCTCCTCGTCTCGCTTAATAAAATCATTATGCTGCTTCGGTAGCCCTCACCGAACATTGTAAATCTTCCACTTCAACTGTCATTTCTTTCGCGACCAATTTTCCAGACACGGTTAACGTCTGATTATCTTTTACGGTAATTTTACAAGAATCTGGAATGTTCTGACCGTACATTTCCATAGTGCCCGTGTTAGTCATGATGATGGAATCAATATTATTGCCATCCATGCTCACCGGTTTTGGCAGAGCAGTCATCACATAACAACTGTTTGACAGACAAAGCGCAAAGCTTTGATTTTTGATGGTATTAACAATCCGCATCTGCAATTTTGGCAGTGAACTATCATTATCTGCATACGCGGGGCTGATGGTGATTAAACCAATACACAAGCCAATAAGACCCACTATAGTCTTTTTCATACCACACCTCGTCGTTTTAGTTTTGTATTGTTTGTTTCTTATTATGACTAAGATAGTACCAGAAAAGGCTTAAAAGAGCATTAAGTAGGC
>JAZKAT010000058.1:8152-52862 GCA_040389045.1 Pseudomonadota bacterium
TTCTTATTATGACTAAGATAGTACCAGAAAAGGCTTAAAAGAGCATTAAGTAGGCTGTGGTAAAAGGTTAAGTTATTAATATTAAGAGGGTTTTAACTCCAGCCTGTCATTCCCGCGCAGGCGGGAATCCATTCGTTGTACCAAACAGGCGAATTCGGAATGGTGTCAAGTAACCTCAATGAACATGTTAAAACTACGCTTATAAACCCCGAACCCTGTCATTCCCGCGCAGGCGGGAATCCATTCGTTGTACCAAACAGGCGGATATATTAATAATGGATTCCCGCCTGCGCGGGAATGACAGCAAGGGGGATTCGCGCGGGTATGACAGCAGTTGTAGCCCGTATGAGCCACCGGTAGGTGGTGCTAACGCAGCGACATACGGGTTTTTTACGCTTAATGCGCTTCTAAAACTTCCCTTGGGACTTTCTTAACATCCCAAATAATTCCCACCGATTGCAACACACACAGCAGATAATACGTAATATCAATTTCCCAAAAACGGAAACCCTGATTCGCAGAAGCTGGATAATGATGATGGTTGTTATGCCAGCCTTCGCCCCAGGTCAACAACGCGAGAATAAAATTATTGCGGCTATTGTCTTTCGTATTATATTTTCTTCTACCGAAACGATGCGAAATAGAATTAATAGAAACGGTAACGTGAAATAATAAAACGGTGGATACACAAAAACCCCAGATAAACATTTGCATACCATTCGTATGTAATTGTGGGGCGAAATAATGCAGTAATACACCCGTGCCAAACAACGTCAAGCCTAACACTATCGGCACCAGACTATCATAACGATCCAAAAATACTAACTCAGGAAATTTCGTTAAATCGCTAACATATTTGGGATTGTAGTAATAATTTTTTTGCGCTAAAAACCAACCGATATGGCTCCAGAAAAAACTATGTTGCACTGGCGAATGCGCATCTGCCGGTTGATCAGCAACAGCGTGATGTCGACGATGATGCGTTGCCCACCACAGCGGCCCACGTTGTGCCGCACTGTTACCTAGCAATGCAAAAATAAATTGCCAAAAGCGGTTGGTTTTAAAAGCTCTGTGCGCAAAGAAGCGATGGTAAAAAGCACCAATCGCAAAAACCCGGACATAGCACAACACCAGAGCCGTGATTACCGCGGTCCAACTCCACCCCACGACAAAAACCAATAAGCAGGACAGATTGACAAGTATAAACGGCATCGCGCGTATCACATCGATATGATTGCTGGTTAGCAAATGACTGTCAGCCGGTGGCTGCTTATTTTCAAACCATTGCAAAATCGATTGTAAAATTTTCTTCATTTATTTTCCTTTAGTAGCCTGGTTTTTCACAAAATAGCTATTTCCTGCTAGCGTTTCAGTTTTAACATTTTAGCAGTAATAGACCGTAATGAAAGAGTAAATAGTTAAGCAAAACAAAACTTTTACTTAAATACGCGCCGTAAAAGATTTGTATCCTCAGATTGTCCATTAGTTACACTCAAATGAACGTCATGCTCTTTCAAAACAACCTGTTCATGATGTAACTCCTCTTCTTTACTTTCAGTCACTACTAAATCCAGTGTAGGGGCTGTTCTTAAGTGGCCATGTATTATCAGAGTGCTATGCGGATGTGGCGGCAAAGTTTCTTCTTCGACTTGCTTTTCTTCCACTTCACTGATTAAAGCATTAACAGTACTTCCTATAAAACCATTCAAAAATGCGCCAAATCCGCCAATCATGGTAAATGTATCTATTACCTTGCCTTCCATAGCAATGGCTGACATACAGGCGGAATTCAAAAAGCAGGCAATGAATAAGAATGCCGTATCCAGTATTTTGAACATATCCAAGGGCTTTGGTTCTGCCTGATCCGCATCCTTAGTAACGCCAGGCGAAAACAGCCAGACAATTGGCGTGGAGGTGACTTTTAAAACAAATGGGATTTGGGCAACCAGTGAAAATACCTGGGTAATTACAAAACTAACATTACTGACCACCGCGGGAGATGCATTGGGGATAGACATTAAAATATCTTTAAACCCCACGGCACAAGTTGCCAGGGTATTCGCTATTCCTAACATAACCAGTGCTATGGTAGTTAGCAGCATCCCTCCTGCTACCAATGCCAGCGCTGAGCGTTCCGCCACAATTTGCAACTTTGATTTTCCAAGGTCACGCACTTCATCGGGGCCAAACATTTCCCAACAACGACTTTTGATTTTTTCTAAAAGATTATCGACTTTTATGATATCCGAAAAACCTTTCGTCATGACTACTGTCTGGCTAATCAATGTTACTGTAGCAATCACAATACCAAATGCGGGTAATAAAAAAGCGACCGGGGCAAGTAAAGTAAAAACTGCCAGTTTTAATACAGCAACATAGGTTAACGCTGCCATGGTTGCCCCAAACGTTACCGATAAAAACATGCCTATCTTAAGTAAAAACTGTTTGTTCTGACTGATATAAGGAGATTCATTATCATCTTCTGCACCCGTTGCGGATTTTTCTTTTTTGAATAATCCATCAACACCTTCTTCCAGCACAACTATGATATTACCGTTAGTCATACGATAATTTGCGTAGGCGCTAAAACTACTTAAGATGAGGGCAGGAATTATGAGTGTGCCGCCAGATAAAAATGCCGCGGCTGCAGTTATTCCTGTGCCAAGCCCGAAGATTAAAGCAATGCTTTTACCGATGCGGCTATACCATTTCGAAATCTGAGGTTCAATGACTACTGGGACAATAACTTCTTTATGAGTTGAGATACCATCGTTGGGAATTATATCTATATCAATTTTTTGTGTGGTCGCTTCTTCCTTGTGCATATCTAAAGCGAGTGTTAAGCGGGGAGTACCCATAATGACAATATCCTGTGGTGATTTTATTAATCGCAGTACAATTTTTCAAAAACGTAAACACTCCGAGAAATAAAGATGGCTTCTTTATTTTTCAGAGTACTTCCGTGTTTTATTAGTGAGGCTTATTTAATACGCCTGGTTGACCGCGGACCTTCTTGCGGCTGCTGCGGCTGTTGTCCAGGTTGGACTTTTTGTTGCGGTGTGAATAATGCATTACCAGTCAATCCAGACTGACTTCCTACGGTTTTGGTTTCTTGCGGCATTAATTCAGCAGTGTATGAAGCAATAAAAGTTCGTCCATGTTTAGCGGCGTGCGCATACAACGCTTGCAAAATCTGGCTAGTGCTATCGGCTGCTAACTTACCGGTTTTAATAGTAGAAGACTTAGGATATAACAAAGAACTATGAATATCAGCTGACAAACTATCGACGTTTACTGAACTTAAACCTAATTTCATAGCCATGAACGCTCCCCTCTTTTATTAAGAACTTTGCACTAGTGTAACGAATAAAGTAGTCAGACACAAATATTTAGCAAAATTGTAAGGTATACAATGAGAAACACTCCCGCTGTCCGGACAAGGGGAGTGTCACAACTAATGTAAGCGCCTAAGTTGCTCCGGAATGTAGGCTGCTTCATTGGACTCTAAAAACTAGTATCTAGTTTTCTTTTTCCAGGAACGATTTTTCTTGCGGGTATTTCACTTGCATCAAGAACACCTCCCGTGTAATCAAAGACTTAATAAAAGGTCTCAAGCTACTTTCGGGGAAACAACACTAGGTGTCAGTTGCTTCAAAATCTTTATTTCTAGGCTGTCTTATCTTCCTTATCTTCATATACCCTCCTATGTAAACAACAAAGACTTGTGTAAACACCACTCAGATCATGATTAAGTTTAGCTAGGTTTCTGTAGCCTGATATTCTTTAATTTTCGCTTGTTTGCATTTAGTCATAACTATCTCCTTATGGATTAAAGGTATGAATCTATGTCAGATAAGCGCTAGGTAGCAAAAACCCAATCGGCGGGTAAATCACTCGCGTCTCTTTGATTAGGTGGTTTGCCTTCTTGACGCGCTTTTGGTGGCTCTTTGCGCGGAGTGTCTTTTGCGGGTTGCTTAGGATTATGCTTTCTATCTGGTGCTACTTGATTCTTCATAAATATTCCTCCTTAATAAAGTTGAAAAATTTAATTGACGAATTGCAGCTTGCTTACTACTTACTTCATACGAACTTGGTTGCGATCCATTCTTTAGTTGAAAAAAAGCGCGACAAAAGTCCGTAAAAAAGTTCTTTGTTTGAGAAATATTATTTTATTATTAGTATGTTATTATGATTTGCTTTTTTATGTGCGGTGTAGGCTTTGCTTAGTAGTTGTAAGCTTAATCCAATTTGTTTTTCAAATCAACTCTTGTGAAAAACTTTTTTAAATTTATTTTGCAACTACGATTTGCTAACTTCAAAGTCATTATACTGCGATAAAAGTTGCATTACAAATTTCGAAAATAGTGCATTATTTTTTAGCAATTGTATGGCATAATCGTTTTGATTTTTAACTTTTTTATCAAGGATGCAATTATGTTTTCAACATCAAGGATAGATACTGCGGTATTTAATAAGAACTGGTCTTTATTTCTCGTATGGGGAATTCTACTAGTTTTGTTAGGGGCATTAGCAATTAGTACATCAATGTTAACAACAATTATCTCAATGATTTTTATTGGAGCATTATTAATTGTTGGTGGTTTAGTCATTTTAATAGATGCGTTTACATTTTGGCGAAAACATTTGTGGAGTAGTTTCTGGCTGAATATATTAGTAGGCTTGTTGTATTTTGGTGCGGGAATTATGTTAGTTGACAGTCCGCTAGCAGGTTCGGTTTCCTTAACACTAATACTTGGTGTTTTTTATATTGTAGTCGGCATATTTCGGTTAATTAATTCGCTTTCTGTTCGTCAACCAAAATGGGGATGGAATTTCTTCAGTGGCCTGCTCGCATTACTGTTAGGTGTAATGATATTGGAAAGTTGGCCAGCTTCCGGTTTATTTGTTATCGGTTTGTTTGTTGGTATTGATTTATTATTTATCGGCTGGGTTTACATTATGGGTGCTTTAGCTGCGCGCGCGGCGGTTAACCCGTAAGCATTTTTTCTATCTACATCTATCGATGCGGACGCGGCGTATTACTGGGTCTTGAATACGCCGCTATAACCGCATCAATATTTTGCAATTTACTACTCAATTGTTTACAAAAATCCGGGTCGTGTTTATCACCCCATTGCTTGGCATAAAAATCCACTTGAGCTACCAGCTTTTTAGACAAATTCGTTAAGATTTGTTTATTAATTTCTTGAGATAAGGATTCACTGTTTTGCAACAAGTGCAGATGGCCAGTGAATTTGCCCACATTGCCGGAAACTTCTCGATAAATATCAGTACCATCTTTCTGCAACTGCGGTATTTCTAAACGCGCGGAGTAATTACCGGGTTTGGTATTTTGTAATTGGGATATCTTGTCACAAAAAACTTTCAATTGGGTTTTAATATCTTCAAAATCATTCATAGCAATCCTCATTAAACTTCATCTTTTTTCTGCACCCATTGCAGTAAATTGGCAAAACCCTTATTTTTTTGACGATAAATTCTATATGCCGCTAAAGTATTAGCCGGAATGGGCTGGTGTAAATCAATTTGCGTATGCACCACAGCAGACCATTTTGCCATGTCCCATTTGGGATGGATGTTAATAATATTTTCTTTCGGGTAATCATCTTGCAAAATAAAACTTATTAATTCTTTTTCAGTGTGTGTCATACTGACTTTGCCGCGCCAGACATGCACCATAGATACATCTAACGGTGCAAGATGTTCTGGATCGGGATTATGATTTTCGGAAGCGTGTTGAATGAGATTACGAATATGTTTAATTCCCGATTGCGAAAAATCTTTATTGATTGCATCAATCACATAAGATTCATAAGGCGTAACACTGCCTAAGCCGGCAATAGTTTCATTGCGAATACTGCTTTCAACTGCTCCTGGGTCACCGCCTAGTCTTAAATATAATTCAACCCGCGCCAGATATAATTTCTCAACACCATCTTGTTCAAAAGTATTAATCACTTCTTCGAAGTCTTTCCACAATTCATCGTGTTGTTTTGCGGGAATGGAAATCCATAATAAATCCTGGTCGGCAGTGATAGGTAAAATATGATGATCACCATCGTCTATACCGTAGACCATGATATCCATGAAATTGATGTCGGAAGCATGTTTATATTGGGCGGGATAATAATTATCAAGGCAATTAGCAAAATCACCCCATTCATCTAGCCACCAGGAGGGTCGGGCCGCTTTGGTGGGTGGTGACATTAACATTTTTGCAAAATCAATTTTGCACTGTGATTCAACACGTGGAGGTTTTTCATTTAAATCAATGCTAAAGATGATATCGGATTGTTCCGGATTTTTTCGTGCCGCCTGCAGGGTGATAACACCCGCGTCTTGAATATCTTGCTCCGTACCAATTAATTTATATTCACCACCGGCTATCCCAGACAACACTTCTTGTAAGCTGATGCGATGCAAAACTTCATTTAAAATTCCGAGTTTAGGATCGGGAAAATCACGTAAGCTGCGCTGGGTGACTTGCCAATGGCCATTTACTTTTTCAACTTTTCCTAAATCGGGTTCAACTGCGATGACGCCTTTGGTGAAACTCCAATTTCCGGTTTTGGCTTTCACGGCCACTGGCTTGGGTGCGGCGGGCATTAAGTAACGTTGAACAGGCGGGCTAGTGCGTAATGCGAATGCCATGCCGAATTGGGAGGATTTTTGTTTAAGGAATATGGCAAAGACCGGTGGAATACCCGTTTTGGTAAGGATTTCTTTTTCTTGTTCATCTAGCGTTAAAGCCGACTGGCTTACGGGTTCCATAACTACCCCATGCTAAAATTACCAATAAATTCAATACCTATCCTTCTAAAAACGCGGCGCTTATAAACTTAACTATAGCAGAAATTTATGGGCTTAGGATTGAGGGAAACCCTAGGTGGCGTGGCATGACATTGGTGTTGACAGCAATGTAGGTTGGGCTGAGCACAGCGAAGCCCTACAGTTTTTTGCATCCATTCACCCCTCACCCGCCGCTGCGCGTCGACCTCTCCCACAAGGGGAGAGGTGAAAACTTTAAGCGGCGTCGACCTCTCCACAAGGGCAGAGGTGAAAAGAATTAATGTTTTTCTAGAAACTGTAAGACGACTTTATTGAATAATTCGGGTTGTTCGAACATAGGTAGATGGCCTACGTGTTTGAAACAAAAATATTCCGTGTCGGTTAGCGTTTGTTCCAGGTGTCGGGCTTCTTCCAGCGTCACCATCAAATCCTCATCCGCGCAAATAATCAAACAGGGTTTTTTGATATTGGCTACCCATTGGCGTGAATCAAATGCCAGCAAACCATCTAATTGATGTTGGTAACCAGCAACAGTCATAGGCGTGAGTCCGACTTTTACTAATTGCTCAATACGATTTGCTTTACCAAGGTATTCGTTGGAAAAACACATTAACGCATTTAATTTTACGATGGCGCTTTCAGCACTATTAGCTTTCATCAATTCGAAACGGGTTTGGGCAAACAATTGTAAGCGGGGATGGGCTTTCAGCAACGTATTAGAAAATACGACTGACTTGACAAATTCAGGATATTTTAGCGCCAGTGTTTGTGTCACACAACCACCATAGGAATGGCCAACGATATTCACTTTTTGTAAATCCAGAGCTTTGATCAAGCCTATGGTATCGTCCGCCAAGACTTGCGCAGTGTAGGGATAATCTGGTTTATCCGAAGATTGACCGCTGCCACGATTGTCGAAAATTATAACCTGGTATTTGTGGGTGAAGGCGGGGACGACAAATTCCCACATGGAATGGTCGCAGGTAAATCCGGAAATAAAAATCAGCGGCTCGCCTTGGCCGTAGGTTTCGTAGTATAAGTCTATATCGTTTATTTTTAGGGTGGGCATGATGACTCTCTCTTTAATAATTCTTCTTTCGCTGTGAACAAGTTGTTGGGCTTCGCGGTGCTCAGCCCAACCTACTAAAATGGTTCTCTACCGCCTGGCTTAACGCTTGCAAACTTTCACATTGGTTAACCGCATCGCAAAATTCGCTGGCGGTATTTAATCTTCGAGCATAATACTTGGCAAATTTGCGCGCTTGTAAAATTGCAAACTTTTCATTTTCCAAGAGCCTGGCGAGATCAACAACATGCCCAATGAACATATTACCTACCTCTGTCATGGCAGGCGCTTTAAAAGCTTCCTGGCGCATACCCGCTATTAATTCCTGAATCAGCCACGGTTGACCTACCCCCGCCCGGCCTAGCATTACGCCCGCACATTGGGTGGCAAACATTTTTTGTAAAGAAGCCACGCAGGCGATATCTCCATTGCCTATCACCGGAATTGTCAATTCCTCGACAAAAAATTTAATTTCATCATACTGACAGGCAGTTTCATAATGTTGCGTCCAATGGCGACCATGTACAACCAGAAAATCAGCGCCCGCCTCACTCACCACACGCGCGATTTCCTGATTGAATTTATCGCCGCTATTGGCATCAACGCGGATTTTTATCGAAACGGGTAAATGCGTATTTTGTTTCATGGCGGTAATTAATTGATAAAGTTGAGATGCATTCGTTAACAAACTGGAACCCGCGCCTCTACTGCGAATTTTCTTCACCGGGCAACCGCAATTTAAATCAATTAAGTTCGCGCCATTCGCCGTCACGATTTTAGTCGCTTCCGCCAATTCTTTTGGGTCAGTTCCCGATAATTGAAAACACACCGGCCCTTCAGCCGGGTCAATGGCCACAAAACGCCGTTGGGAAAATCCGGATTGATGAATTAGCGTTTTACAGGAAAGCATTTCCGTGCACGAAAACGCGGGTTTGCCATATTGCCATACTAAACGTCTGAAGGGTGCGCAACTGACTCCTGCCAGCGGTCCTTGAATAATATTCACTGGAAAACTTGTATTGCCTAATGTTAATGGTCTAATCAAGCCGTTTTCCACTCACCATTAATTTTACAAAATCGATAGCTAGCTTCGCCGGTAACCGTTTTTGCGCTATTAAAAATTTTAGCGCGTCTGCATAATGTGCCATCCTGCCGGGTAGTGTCGGAAACTGTTACATGACCGAAAGCCGTAGTCTCTGGATTGTTCCAGTTAAATCTTTGATTATCGCGGCCACTATTTAACGCTCGATTAACTGTTGCTTGCATCATATCCATGTCTGAGTGGGTAAAATAATAAGTAGGCGTGTATTCCAAAAAACTTAAGTTAAATGCGTAAGTGGGTAAACTCATCAATAAAATAATTAACGCCAGCAACTTACGCATTGTTATTCTCCTTAGATTTAATAAGTTCTGTGGTAATTATAATTTTTGAAGTGAGCGTACGGTGCACCGGACATTTATTGGCAATCTCCAATAATTTTTGCCGCTGCTCATCCGTCAAGTTACCCATCAATTCAATTTTTCTATCGATATGGTCCAGTAAAGCGGAATCATTTTCACAATTTTCACAATCCTTTTCGTGAATTTTATCGTATTTCAAAGTCACAATGACTTGCTCTAGCGGTATTTTTTTAAAATCGGCATACATCTTTACCGTCATCGAGGTACAAGTACCTAATGCCGTTAACAAGAAATCATAAGGTGATGGGCCGGCATCATTACCGCCACTGGCCACGGGTTCGTCACCAATCAATTTATGATTGGCCGTCGTCACATCTTGCGCGAATTTACCCAGCGCCGTATTGCTGCGTACCACCGTTTCCATGGTAATCTCCTATTTGAGTACTTTATTTTACCATAGCAGCGCTTAACTATTAAAAAAATATTTCTCTAAAACACGGATAATCAATACCGCGATGGCGCTGGCGCTAATCAGGATAACCAGGCCCAAGCAGCTAAATTCCACGATCAAGCTATTTCGTATATAGCGCTGGCTTGCACCCAAGATGCGCAGTAAGCCATAGGTTTGCCGTCTTTCATCCAAACTGGCTTGTAAGGAAGTCAGAAATATCAGCCCCCCATCCACCAACGCGAATAAAAATAAATACTGCATGGCCAGGGTAATTTTGCTAATTAAATCCTGCATTTGTTGTAACAAACTGGCTACATCAATTACCGTAACATTTGGAAATGTTTGAACCAATTGATTTAAAACCGTAGTCTCTGCGGTCGTTAAATGGAAACTGGTAATATAAGTCACCGAGTCATCCTGCAATAAGCCGGGTGGAAAAATCATGAAAAAATTGGGATGAAACGAAGACCAATCCAAACTACGAAAATTAACTATAGTCGCGGTTTGTTGTTTATCGCCAATTTGAAAAGTTAATTGTTCACCTAAATGTAAATTTAAATCATGCGCCAATTTTTCCTCGACTGAGACCAGAGCTTTGCCAGCATCTTGCTGGGCCCAGGGTTTACCGCTGACAATTTTATTATCCGCAGGAAAATCCCACATGAAACTCAAATTGAGTTCACGATGTAAAGCATTATTATCTTTCGCGCTTGCTGACACAGTAGTCATCACTGGTTGCTGATTAATCGCAATTAATCTGCCGCGAATCATCGGATAAAGCGCATCAACATGAATTTGATGTTGTTGAAAAAACGCTTTAAGTTGATCAAGATCGGTGGGCGCAATATTAAAGGCAAAATAATTGGGTGTAGTTGCTGGCAAGGATTGCCGCCAATCATTAATTAGATAACCGCGTATGCCACCTAAGACGGCCAGTGCGATTAAAATCAAATTAAAACCGATAAATTGCAGACTGACACTATCCGCGTATTGGATTAATTGACTTAATCCACGGTGAACGGTGCCTTCGGTATGGCTTAACAAACGCCGGACTAAGTACAACAGGAATAAACTAAGTCCATATAAAATCCCGATACTCAGCAACACTATACTTAAAAAATATAAGGTCAATAATGAAAAGTTCATACCATAATAAATAAAAATCGCGATCACTAAAAACGCTACTATCAAGTAAGCATTTTTACGCATGCCGTTTAACACCGCTGAATTTCGCCAAATGTGTAGTGGAGAAGTACGTGGCAATTCCCAGACTGCGGGAAAGGCAAAAGCAAATAAGAGTAATACACTGGTTAATAACCCCATCCAGACCGGTGTCATTCCGCCAGGAGGCAAAGGAAACTGTAAAAAGTCTTTGAATAGCAGCGCGAAAACGCTTTGCGCCAGATAACCCAAACTTACCGCAAACAATCCAGTCACTAGTGCAATAATGCCTAACTGCCAAAAAATAATAGCCCTGATTTGTGACTGTTTACCACCCAGGCAGCGCCACAACGCCACCTGCGAATAATGACGTCGCATATATTGTTGTATGCTCAGCGCAATAGCGACACCACTCATCATCAAACAACCCAGTAACACCAGTTGCATATAATCCTGGGCACGCTGTAACACTTTATGTAAGGTTGCCTGCTGGTTTGCCGCATCCAGCACGCGCTGGCTGCTAGTTAACTGCGGTGCCAGCCACTGCCTGAATTGCTGCAATTGATGTTTTTCACCCGCGATTAACAAGCGGTAATCAATTCGACTGCCGGGCAGCACTGTGCGAGTCGCTGGCACATCAGCGAGACGCATCAATAAGCGCGGCGCAATTGCCCATCCGGTATTTAGCAAATCAACATCAGCAGTCAACAGTCGGCTGACGTGCAATGTAGCCGCCCCTACCGTAACCGGGTCATGCAGTGCTATGCCTAATAGTGGCAATAATCGCGGTTCTACCCACACTGTACCTGACACTGGGCGGTTATCTTGTTCGCCAAGCAGCGGGTAATCCTCCGCAACCGCTTGTAAATTCGCTAACTGAATTTGATTTTTGGCGCTAACCACGGAGGGGTACGACCAAACTTGAGTTGTATGTAATTGCAGTGCCCTGGCGTGTTGTTCCCAAAGTACTGGAATAGGTTCTGGGCTGCTGACCACCAAATCGCCGCCCAGAAATTTTGCGCTTTGCTGGTCCAGGCCGCGACTCAATCTATCGGTATAAAAATGCATGGCGGTGGTTGCGGTAATGGCCAGTAGCAAGGCGATGACCACGACAAACCATTCACCACCGCGCCATTCGCGCCATAAAAATTTTGCCGCCAGTTTAACGGTGTTCAGCATGTTGAATTTTACCTTCATGCAACAATAAGCTACGCTGGCAACGCGCGGCTAAAGCAACATCATGGGTCACCAGTACCAGCGTTGTGGTTTGGTCAGCGTTTAATGAAAACAATAGATCAATTACTTTATCGCCGGTTTGGGTATCTAAATTGCCGGTCATTTCATCCGCTAAAATAATTTTAGGGTTAGTAACAAACGCGCGGGCAATCGCCACACGCTGTTGTTCGCCGCCAGACAGTGTAGTCGGATAATGATTTAAGCGGTGCTCAAGGCCAACGCGTTGCAAGCACTGGGTGGCGGCAAGCCTGGCTTGTTGTTGAGGCATATACTGAATTTCCAAGGGCAGCATGACATTTTCCAGCGCGGTCAGCGTTGCTAATAATTGAAAAGATTGAAAGATAAAACCGACTTGCTGGCCGCGAATTAAAGCACGTTGTTCTTCATCCAATGCGTTCAAATGATGTTGCTTAAAATAAATATCTCCCGAGGTGGGCAAATCGAGGCCGGCCAATAAGGTAAGTAATGTGGTTTTGCCTGAACCCGAGGCGCCCACAATTGCCACGCATTCGCCAGTCGCAATGCTAAAATTAACATCTTTTAAAATTGAAATTTGACTATTACCACTGGCAACTAGTTTGTTAAGATGTGTCACTTTTAAAAATTCCACAGGAACTTGCCCCATGAAGAAATTCCTTATAGCAGTTTTATTAACTGTGTTTACTTTACCGGTACTAGCAGAAAATACAATATTAATTCTGGGCGATAGCTTGAGCGCGGGTTATGGAATTGATCCTAAACAAGGTTGGGTGCAATTATTACAGCAACGTTTAGCGGACCAAAAATCCACTTACACTGTCGTCAATGCAAGTATCAGTGGTGTCACCACCAGTAATGGTTTGCAGCACTTACCGGGTGCGTTAAACAAATACCACCCTAAAATTACCATTATTGAATTAGGCGCCAATGATGGATTACGTGGTTTGCCGCCGTCACTCATCAAAAAGAATTTATTGGAATTGATCAGCATGGCCGAAAATGCCAACAGCAAAGTCTTAGTGCTTGGTGTACGTCTGCCACCCAATTATGGGCCAGCTTATCTCGAGCAATTTCACCAAATATTTTTGGACCTGGCCGCCCAGAGTGACTTGACCACGATAGTGGAGTTTTTAAATGGCGTTGATAGCGATAGGACCCTGATGCAAAATGATGGTTTACATCCGGGTGTGGTCGCGCAGCCCAAAATCCTCGAAAATGTTTGGGAGCCCCTAAAAAAGCTCATGGCAGACTAATACTTTCCACCGACCAGGGAATCACCTATAATCCTTTTTTTTATATCTATATTGAAATGCTATGTCCCATCTTTCCACCATTAAACTCAGCATACTTTTCATTTATGTGATTTCGGTCGCTTATACGCAATTCCGCGGCAAAGTGCGCTTGAAATTCTTTCGCCAGATTGTGAATCATTCCACTTTTATCGCTCCCATCAATGCCTTAATGTATATGTTTTCCGGCGTTCCCAATCAGCCATTCTATGATCCTAAGGATTTTCCGGAACTCAATATTCTTCGTGACAATTGGGAAGTGATGCGCGCGGAAGCGCAGCAATTAGTAGACCTCGGGTATATCAAAGCCGCTGAACATAACAATGATATGGGTTTTAATTCCTTCTTCAAGCGCGGCTGGAAACGTTTTTATTTGAAGTGGTACGACAACTTTTTACCTTCGGCGGCAACACTGTGTCCGCAAACCTGTAACTTATTAAAAAATATTCCCAATATTCATGGCGCCATGTTCACTATGCTCCCGCAGGATGGCGGCCGGCTTAAGCCACACCGTGACCCTTATGCGGGTTCATTACGTTATCACTTGGGTTTAATCACGCCAAATTCCGAGAATTGTCGCATTCTTGTCGATGGTACTCTTTATTATTGGCAAGATGGCAAAGATGTTATGTTCGATGAAACTTATATCCATTCCGCAAGAAATGATACCGATATAGACCGGGTCATCTTATTTTGTGATGTGGAACGTCCGATATCAAATAAAGTCGTCAGATTTATCAATCAGTTAATTTGTAAATATGTTATGTCTGAATCCGCTACGCAAAACCTGCCTAGTGATCCAGTAGGTAAATTCAACAAAATCTATAAATACTATGATTTTCTAGCAACACAATGTTTACGTATCAAAAAATTTAACAAAACTACGTTTCAAGTTTTGCAGTTTGCTGGCGTCGCGGGCTTGCTCTACTGGATATTTTTTTAAAACAAGCACTTACGTTATTTGCAAACATTCAACAGCTTACTCCATTTTTTGTTATACTAAATGTATGACACTGTATCTTATAGGATTCGTGTATGCAGTATGTAGTTTCTATCCTGCTCTCTTTAATAATTGCCAGCGTTTGCTATGCTGCTGACTCGTCCTTTGTTTTAAAATCATCTGCTTATAATAACGGCGACAAAATTCCCGTTAAATTTACTTGTGATGGCAAGCACCTTCCACCGGAACTCTATTGGGTAAACCCACCGGCGAATACGCAATCGTATACTTTAATTTTTTATACCACTGACTGGCCAATAGGACCACTTTATCTTTGGGTGGTTTTCAATATTCCAGGCGATACTAAAAAACTTCCTGAAGGCGACCCTTTACCTGACGATGCAATCGTCGGACAAAATTGGACAGATGAAAATATTTATCGCGGGCCCTGCCCACCCGATGCAAAACCGCATCATTATGTTTTTGAATTGTATGCTGTTGATACTACTTTGTCTTTGGATCAAACTGCTGACGCTGACGCAGTCATCGCCGCGATGCGAAAACATATTTTAGGACAAACTACGTTAATGGGAACATTCAGCCATTAACACTACGCAAAAACTCATCTTGCAAATTCTGTAATATTCTTTATAATTTTTTTTGAAAGCAGGTACTGAATCGAAGCCCTACGAGCAAAGCTATAGGAAGTCAGATTGTGAATATGGTGTGCATACCTTGTAAAAGGCAGCCTAAAGTATTCCTGAGACATCCACGTTAGACATTATGGCGTTCGATCATACCTGCTTTTTTTTTTGAAAAACAATCGCTTATCCCCCCACCCTTGAGCATGTACTAAATATGTTACAATATCACTATATTGTTGATTTTCAGGGAGTGTGCTATGAAAAAAACTTCAACTTCTACAAAAAAAAATTTAGGTGCTACCAAAGTCGCTGTGTTGTTGTGTGATGGCTTTGAAGAATCCGAAATGACGAAACCAAGAGCAGCGCTCAAAAAAGCTGGCGCAAAAGTTTATCTTATTTCACCCGGCGCAACCAAAGTAAAAGGGTGGACTAAAGGTAAATGGTCAAAGGCTTACAAAGTCGATTTTAAACTGGAAAAAGCTAACCCCAATCAATTTCATGCATTATTGTTACCGGGTGGCGTGATGAACCCAGATCAATTACGGGCTAACAAAAAAGCCGTAAACTTTGTTAATCATTTTATGAAAAAGAAAAAACCGGTCGCAGCAATTTGTCATGGCCCTTTAACACTTATTGAAACTAATACTTTAAAAGGCCGTCGGCTCACGTCTTATAACTCGATTAAAACCGATCTTAAAAATGCGGGTGCAACCTGGCAGGATAAAGAAGTTATTGTGGATAGAAATCTGGTGACTAGCCGTAAACCGAAGGATATACCGGCTTTTAATAAGGCGATGATTAAGCGGTTTAGTAAGATTAAGACGAATGGTAGTAGGCGTTTGAAGGCGGCTTGATTCAACGCGCTGTCATTCCCGCGGAGGCGGGAATCCATTATGAGCGACAATGAATGGATTCCCGCCTTCGCGGGAATGACAGAAACGAGCGCAGCGGCTCCATGTAAATGGCAAGAATTCACTTCCCCGCCGTAAAAATCATCGTGATCGCCGCCAGGGCCATACCCACAAAAGTAATACCGACAAAAATCTGCGATAACATTCCACTGCTAAATTCACCCATAATTTTTTTATTGCGTGCGATTAGCGCGATTAAAAAAATTAAGGGTACAGCGACCACGCCGTTTAATACGGCGCAATAGACTAATGCTTTAATTGGATTGACACCGATAATATTCAGCAAAGCACCAATGAACACTGAAATAATTATAATGCCGTAAAAGCCATGGGCTTGTTTAAATTTAAGGTCCAAGCCAATTTCCCAGCCCAGAGTTTCACCCAAGGCATAAGCCGCAGAGCCAGCCAATACCGGCACCGCCAGTAAACCCAGACCGATAATGCCCAGAGCAAAAATCAATTTCGCCAGATAACCCGCGTAGGGAAAAGATTGTACGAACGGTTCTAACGCTTTAGCCGCATCGGCTGGGGTTTTGACATCAGTAATCCCGTGTTTATGTAATACTGTCGCGGCTACCACAATAATCGACCAGGTAACAATTTCTGAAGATAACATACCGGTGAAATTATCAATGCGTAATTTCTTCATATATTGCCGGGTCAGCTTTTGTTTGCCAGCAGTTTTAGCTCTTTCTTTCACTTCTTCTACTTCTTGCGATGCCTGCCAGACAAATAAATAAGGAGAAATAGTGGTACCTAATACACCGGTAATGATAAATAGAAATTGAAAGTTAAATTCTATATGCGGCAAAAACGTTGCCGAAATAATTTCTCCCCAAGGCTCATGTACAATAAAAACTGTCAGTGGGTAAGCAAGCAAAGATAATGCCAGCCATTTTAAAAAGCGCGCATAATTTTTATAGCCAACAAAAATTTCCAGTAATAAAATGCCAACGCTAAACAATACAATCAGCAAAAAAGTATTAGCCGGCACTAACAATTGTAATGAAGCCGCCATGGCCCCGATATCCGCGCCTATATTAATGGTATTGGCAATCAGTACCAGTAAAACCGCGAAATATAAAACTTTTTTGGTGTAATACTTCTTAATGACGGCGGCTAAACCCAATTCATTCACCGCGCCGATACGGGCACAGGCTTCCTGTATGGCAATGAGCAAGGGCAGCATGAATACCGCAGTCCATAATTGGCCATAGCCAAATTGCGCCCCGGTCTGGGTATAGGTGGCAATCCCGGATGGATCATCATCGGCCGCACCGGTGACAATGCCCGGGCCTAAATCCCGAAAGAAATTCTTAATCCCTGGCATGCCCGCTTCCTTGGTTGTTTCTTGAGGTAATTCGCCTGAATTACCTAAAAAATAATATCCGTTACCAAACAGTATAAACAGCACACAACTGGTTTAATAGCTTTATAACCCTTCTTGTCGTAACATTGACAGGATAACTGCCCTCAAGGAAGATGGATACCATGATTGAAGAAACAACGAAACAAGAATTGCTTAAAAAGCAAAAAGTTTTCGCCAGGCTTAACCACCAGGAAATCGAAATTCTCGCGACCTTATTTCGGGAACAGGATATCAAAAGCGGCACGACCATAGTCACTGAAGGTGAACACGTTGATAGCGTTTATCTTATTCTTGAAGGCAAAGCGGATGTACGTCATGTCACTTTGAAAGATGGACAATTAAATATTCAATCACTAACCACTGTGGGCCAGGGCGGATCTATAGGCTTAAGTGAAACTGGATTTTATTCCTTAACCGGTTTGCGTACCGCGACTGTGGTCGCGCTTACTGACATGGTGGTCTTGCGTTTAAGCATAGCGGCGTTTAACGGCTTCGCACTTGCTTACCCACATGTAAAAGAAATGGTTTCGCAAAAACAAACTTAAAAAAACCAGCGTCTAGCACAGCACGCTGGTTATTTTTATTATCACATTCTCAATTTTTTCTTTTCTGGTGAACTTTCTGGTGCGTTATTGCTATCAGTCGATGCGCCTGTTTTTGTTGCTACATTAAATGGCCTAAGGGGACTGCGCTGCTGTGTTTTCTTTTCTGGTGAACTCTCTGGTGTTTTATTAGTACTATCAGCCAATAAAGTTCTGGCAGATACGGGGATAAAAGGATTAAACATTCGCTGAACCGGCTCGAGGCTAGCACTACCACTAAAGGTAAAACGCGAACTTAGACCAGTGCTATTCTGTCGGCTAAGCAAGCCGATGTCATGGCCTTCGAAAGTATTTTCAAAGGAACGAGACTTTCTTTTTTCAGGAGCCGGAGGGACTTTTTTGGGAGCACCCGGGGGTTGTTTTCCCTTGCTTGGACTTGATGCCTTCGCAAAAGCAAGCATTTGCTCTGGCGTCATGTCCCTGATTTTTGTTGTTTGAGTTGGTTCGGTAACAGCAGGTTGCTCTATTCGTCTATCAAATTGATATTTTGTTACGCCCTCGGGCTCTTCATGGGAAATTGCTGGCTGAAAGCGTTGAGCATATTCAATTAAATTCTCGGGAGAAAGTAATGTGTCTTTATAAAGTTCTGCTAAAGCTTCACAGCGCGCGATTAATCTGGCTGAACTGACTTGATACACTCTGCGTTCACTACCCGTAATATTAATTAATCTCAACTGTTCAGCAAACTTGATTTTACCCTCTTGATACGCCTTGGTTTTTAACAGTTTGATAAAGAAAAATTGTAAAGTTTGAAAAGCCGTCATGAAATAACTGCTGCCATTGTCAGCACCTGCTATTATCAATACACCGTCTTCAACCCTCTTTTCCACGAGTCCGGAAGTTAAACTAAACGCGTTTCTCTGTTGGGTCATTTGCCCATGGGCCGGAGTATTTTCATCCGGAATGCCTTCTGCGCCAATCCAGATAGACATATCAACAGCCAGTACAAAACGCATGAATTCATTATTGCGCTGATTTACCCGTTCCAGGAATTGATCAATTTGCTCAATTGAATAAACATGATTTCTGGCTGAAGCAAACCAAGGGATATGAACTTCATTTTGGTTTCCATTATTAAAATCCATTGCGGTTAATGCCGGGAATTCAAATTCATTTGCTGCAGGGTCTAAATAAGAAAAATTTGGGGCTGCAAAGCGTGCGAATAAAGGTAAAGAAGAGCTTGGAATGGCTGGGGAGGTCTGTAGCGTATTTCTTAATAAAGCTGTGGTCGTTCTTGTAGTATGCAAAAATGGACTGGTTTTTTCTTCATGATTCTCAACAGTTGGGGTGCTGGAAGATGATGTGGTACTACCAAAAAGTGGGCGACTTGATTTCGGACGTGTATGCATGATTATGCTCTCGTTTTGTATGATTAAATAACTTTATTATAGGTTTTGATGCTAGCCGGGAAGTATACTATTGACTCATATTATACGCAATGAATGATTATTTTGTATATTTAATAGACAGTCGCTATGGGACGAGGGGCCAGGAATTCTTCCGGTTTAACTATCCCATAACGTTCCCACTTGGTTTTTGACCAGATAAATAAATTATTGGTTTTTGGATTCAAACAAAGACCAAAGCGGGTGACTTCGGGATTGGATTTTATGGCTCTTATCAATGAATTATATTCATTTTTTTCTTGATCGCCGGTGCTATCAAAAAATGTATTTACCGTACTTTTCTGAATTTGCGCGGATTCCATCATTTCATAAATACGCGTGGTATCAGTAATTCCTTTAGACCGGAAATACAGGATTTGAGATTTATTCAAACGATACTTTTCAGGATTAGTCGGTACAATAATACTTTCTTTGCCATAAAATCCTAATGATACCCCTATCAAGGAAATCAGTTTTCCTACTTGTTTGGCTAACAAGGCGCCTAGTCCCGCGCCAATACCAGAACCGGCAATGCCACCAATAACCGTTCCCAATACTGTGCCTATGCCAGGATAAACCGACCCTACCATCGCGCCCAGCATCATACCGCCGAATATGCCCGCGCCTAAGCTGACTACAGTGCTAAGCAGACGGAATAAACTCGTCACCACTTTTTCGGCACGAAAAATATTGATTAGAGATTTATAAGCTTTTTTCGCTGCGTAATACATTCCTACTACGGTTGAAAATATCAGCGCAATCAATACACCTATGGTACCCACTATAATTAACAATTCCCCTTTATCTCTATCAGAGCGAATTATTGGATTAGGAAATAGATGCGCAGCCTTGTTGGGGAGTGGACGGTAAGCCAGGTCCAGAACACAATTATTAAATTGTTTATTGAGCGGTATTAAGGCCGGACGAGTTTTTAACATATGGTGCATAATTAAAAAATCTTCGTCGGTAGCCAATGGGCCTGCTGCCGGGATATTAACAAGCTCATTCCATCTAGTCATCAGCTCTTCAGGGACACGGTGAATCACGATGTGTGCAACACTACTTTTCGATTTTGCCGCGACTTTTGCCGCAGCTCTGTCACTGTCTAACATTTTTTTCAATTCTGTTAAAAAAAACTGGTGCTGGCTTGAAGAAAAATTTTCACAATAAATATATCGAATAATGTCCAGCACCGGATTCGTCGTGAAGTCAGTTTCGGTTATCGGTATGAAGCCATGAGAACTTTGCATAAGGATTATTCGGGTCTGCAGAATTAAGAAGCTTGAATTCTACAGAGATAAGCTTAAATAAGGCTTAAGATTATTTCTTACCTTTACCTTCCGGCGATTCCTGAATTTCACGGAAAGTACCACGCATGGCAATGATGTTAGCGGCAACAGCTTGATTTATAATATTTTTACCAATCAATTCGTTTAAGCTTTGCTCCAGGGTACACATACCTACATTCCCGCCGGTTTGCATAGCTGAATCCATATGCGATGGCATATCACGACGAATATAATGCCGCATCGCCGTCGTCGCCATCAATACTTCAAACGCCGCCACTCTGCCGCCTTTATTACTTTTCACCAGCGTTTGACCAATGATGGCTTGCAGGGTTTCGGACAACATACCACGCACCATCGCTTTTTCATGGGCGGGAAAGACATCAACAAAACGTCCAACCGCCATTGGCGCGGTGCTGGCATGCAAAGTGCCTAATACCAAATGGCCAGTTTCAGCAGCGGTTAACGCGAGACGCATGGTTTCAAGATCACGCAATTCACCGATATTAATGACATTCGGGTCCTGGCGTAAAGAAGAGCGCAAGGCGGCAGCAAAATCCGGCGTATCACGACCTACCTGCAGTTGGTTGAATACACTTTTTTTGTTTTCATAAACGAATTCAATCGGATCTTCAATAGTGATAATGTGGCAGGCGCGGTATTGATTGATGTAATTGAGCATGCCGGCAATGCTGGTGCTTTTCCCCGAGCCGGCGGGGCCCGTCACCAAAATTAATCCGTGTGATAAACCCAGCAAGGTTTTTAACACTGGGGGTAAATTGAGACTTTCAAAAACCGGGACTGCTTCAGGAATAACTCGCAACACCGCGGCGACACCATTCTTCTGGTGAAATATGCTAACCCGAAAATGGCCTATGTTGGGTACGGTCAGTGATAATTCGCAAACCCGCTTTTCTTCAAAAACAGCTTGTTCTACCGGACTCATGATGCCGAACAACAGTTGCTTGGTGTCTTCGGGTGTTAATACGGGAGCTTCCTTGATTTCCGCCAAGGAGCCGTTGAGCCGCATTAATGGCCGCATCCCGGGCAGGAAGTGCAGGTCGGATGCGCCTTTGGCAACACCAATTTGCAAAAAATCATTAAAATTCATGTCATGATTCCCGGCGTTAGATTCTTTATTATACCGCTTTTTTAGCATATATTATTTGACAAAATATAATACATTATCTAATAATGACGGTGATTTTTGGATTTATTTTCTTTATTTGAAGGATGGAGCTACTGTGAACTTAAGCAAATTCTTTTTTGTACTATTTTTAATCATATCATGCCCGGTCGCCACCGCGGAATTTACCAATACGAATTTAACCCTGGCGGGTTTTGATCCCAATAAAGATGTTCCACCAGGCCAGGATGATCCGCGCAAAGCGTTTGCTGTCATCAGAAATGCGCCGGAATTGTTAAGAACGGAAAAAAATCCGGAAAGTGGTAATCCGAATGGCAAGGTGACGCTGGTTGAATTTTTTGATTATCAATGTTCACACTGTATTGCGGCCAATCCTACTGTGGTCGCGGTCATGAAAATAAATCCTGAGTTGCGTGTAGTCTACAAAGAATTTCCATTAAATAGCGGCGTTTCAACTTATGCCGCGAAAGCAGCGCTGGCTGCTAATATGCAGGGGAAATATTTTCAATTTCATGATGCATTGATGCGCGCGGCTGGTGGTCTTACGGAAGCAAAAGTTTTAGATATTGCTAAAACCTGCGGTCTTAATATTGATAAATTAAAAGTTGATATGGAGAGTAGTGAAGTAGCTGATGCGCTGAAAGCAAATTATAAATTAGCGCAATCGCTGGGTATCAGCGGCACACCGGTGTTGATTGGCGCGCCTTCGGATTTACAAAAAACGAGTAATGTGACCGGCATATTTTATATTTTAGGCGCGCCGGATTATATGTATTTGCAGAATTTGATTAGTAAGATTAAGACATAAGCTAAGCTTGGCTCGTAAGTTTATGCCCCATTAATCTTTCCAGCGTCCGTAACGGTGACAATGCGGGTTCCTGCATGGCGTTTACCGGCAAGTAAAAAGTCTGTTCCAACAAATGCTGGCCTGACATGGCGGCATGGGAGACATGATCAGTCTGCACAATCCAGGTAGTATCGGGCACGAAGTGAATTTCATTTTGTGCCGCGCTTTTTTGGTAGTGCAAATCCGCTTTCATACGGTCATGAATCTGTAACATGATGTGATCGTATTCGCTGCGAAAACTTTTCGTGATTTTTAAAGTCCGCAACAATGCCGCGTAACCGGGAAATTGCTTGGGTACTTTTGGTAAAAACCGTCTTGCGACTTCTTCAAAGGGTTCACCAACCCGCCAGACGCGAGGTGCACCCTGGGGATTAATGTTGGTGAATACGCGCAAAATTCTACGTCCCTGATTGGGTGTGGCGGGGAAGGCATCGACATGCAGGCGGGTATCATCTTTACGATAGGAACTGGCGCGTCCAGAAATTTCAACCACGCGCAGGCTGGTACGGCCAATTTCCAGAGAAACGTCGTAGCGGTGCAACAAAGTTCGCACGAGTTTTTCCGCGTGGGTGGCAAAACGTTGAATCAATATTTTAATTCCATCACGCTCCAATTCGCTGCAGGGCGCGCAACGTAATGTGCCCGTACGGCCGTCATAACTGATGTTCTTGGCTTTAGGATGGGCATAGACTGGGGCAAGAAATTGCTGCTCATGTGGCAGTACTTGGAAGGATAATTCTGGCAATAACAATATTTTGCCTTGCTCAATCGCAAGTATTGCATAGTCTTGCGTAGTCTCATGAAATGTTGCATCCCACTTATTGCCTTGAATCTTATGCAAAATTTCCATAACCTTCCCTTGTCTTATTGGTCAACTAGTGTAACCAATTTTAGTTTGCTATACAAAATTGAAAATCGGCCTGAATTTGGGTAAAATGCGTGACCAACGGAGGCCCCAAATGTCATTAAAAAAATTTATTATAAGTAGTTGCGCTCTGTTAGTTCTGGCAGTTTTGAGCCAATCGGCAATAGCCAGTACCGCCACATTTATGGTCGTAGCGGATATTCATTTTGACCCTTTCACCACTTGTGGCACCGAAGCGACCTGTCCATTAATTCAAAAACTGGAAAACACCCCTGCTTCCGGCTGGCAACCGATACTGGCGGCTACGGTAACATCCCGTCAACAATATAAGCAGGACACGAATTACGTATTGTTGAATTCATCTTTACAGGCAATGCAGGCGACCGCACTTGAAACCCATCCACAATTTATCATTGTGCTAGGTGATTTACTGGCCCACAAATATGATGAGAAATACAAAAAATATTCTGCTGACAAAAGCACTGCTGGTTATCAGGAATTTGTCAAAAAAACCATGACTTTTCTGGCCAGTGAATTAAAAAATAAATTTCCCGATACCGATATTTACGTCACCATGGGCAATAACGATTCTTATTCGGGAGATAATGTTTCTGAACCTAACGGCGCTTTTTTCCACGATATGAGTGAGTTGTGGGGATCACCCATTATCAACCCGGGCAGTCGCAGCCACGTGCAAAAGGATTTTTCTACCGCCGGTTATTATGCGCTGGATATTCCGCAACAACCTGCTATACGATTAATAGTGTTAAATTCCAACTTGTTTTCTCCTTATGCCAAAACAGCTGATGGTACCGCTACTCTCGAATTGGATTGGTTTGAACAACAGTTAAAACAAGCACGTCTTCATAATCAACATGTTTTAATTGCTATGCATATTCCCGTCGGCATTGATGTTTTTGCCTCTCTCAAACACTATCCTTTCAAAATTGTGGAAATGTGGAAACCCGAATACACCCAGCGCTTTCAGGATGATTTGGAAAACTATTCGGCGAATATTACCGGTATTTTAGCCGGCCATTTGCACAGTGATTACTTCCAGGTAATTGAAACTAAAAGCGGCGCTAAAATTCCCATGAGTAACACCCCTAGTATTAGTCCTTTTAATGGCAATAATCCTGGATTTAAAGTTTATACTTATCATTCCGAATCGCTGGTCTTGCGGGATTACACAACTTTTTATACTTCATTGCCGAGTTTAGAATGGCGGCAGGAATATAATTTTAATGCCATTTATCAAAGGGGCAATGCGGACCGTGCGTTAGTCGAAGGTTTCGAACATTTGACCGCGGAAGGTGAACTTGCGAATGCTTATCAACTCTATTACGATACCACTTCCAATACAGACCCTATTCATCATTCTTATAATCCGTACTATTGGTGTCAACTAAAAGCGATAACCGCGGCGGATTACCAAACCTGTATGGCTACACAATAACATTTTAAAAAGGATTACATATGATTACTCTGCAAACCAATCACGGTGATATTACGATTGAACTTGATCATGAAAATACGCCAGCCACCGCGGATAATTTTTTAGCGTATGCCAAAAGTGGTTTTTATGATGGCACGGTGTTTCATCGAGTCATCGATAATTTTATGATTCAGGGTGGTGGTTTTACGGAAAAAATGGACCATAAGGATGGTAAAGCGCCCATTAAAAATGAAGCGAAGAAAGATTTGAAAAACCTGCGCGGCACCCTAGCCATGGCGCGTACTTCAGACCCCCATTCGGCCAGCAGTCAATTTTTTATTAATGTGAAAGATAATGATTTTTTAAATTTTACCGCAGAATCGCCGAATGGTTGGGGCTATTGCGTTTTTGGCAAAGTGACTTCGGGTATGGATGTGGTGGATAAAATTAAAAAAGTTGCTACGGGTAATGCGCATGGGCATCAGGATGTGCCTAAGAATGCGGTGGTGATTGAGAAGGTTGTGGTTACGGAAGATTGATTGATAGAAAACGTAGGTTGGGCTGAGCAAAGCGAAGCCCAACATTTTACGTTATACCGCTCACATTCATTTTATTATTTGGCTGCGCTATGTTGGGCTTCGCTTTGCTCAGCCCAACCTACCATAATACGATAATACGATAATACGATATTACGATATCGCGGGTGCTTGTACCAAAGCGCATTTATCATTTCTCGCTTTATACGCATAAAAGAAAATAATTGGTAAAATCATTGCGAACATGCCGCAGGCGAAAATAATTTCATAGCGTAACACTCCCCCTACATTCATGGTCGATGGGGGGCAAAAGCCGACGATTAATGTAATGATACAACCCATCAAACCTAAAATTGTTACTGCCCAGATGCCGAATTTGCCGCCAGGAATGGTGAAGGTTTGTTGGCGTTCAGGAAAACGGTAGCGTGTGCAGATACCCGCAAGGAACATTAACACGTACATGAACATATATAATTGCGTACTTAACGCAGTCAGCAACCAGTAAGATGCACTCACACTTGGCATAAACAAGAAGGCGACACAAACACCCGTCACAATAACGGCCTGGGTCAGTAATAAATTGACCGCGACGCCTTGTTCATTTTCTTTTTGCAGAAACGGTGGTAAATAACCTAATTGCGCGGCTTGCAACAAGCCTTTGGCGGGGGAAATAACCCAGCTGATAATTCCACCCAAGCTGCCGATTAATATCATCATGGTGATGATAGGGATAAACCAGTCAATATGATAGGCATGGAAGAATGAAGTGAATGCCTGCACTACCCCATTTACTAAACTAATTTCCTGGTGCGGTAAGACAATCGCGATGGATAACGAGCCAAATAACATCGTCACCAAAATAATCCACACCGAAATAAATAATGCGCGCGGAAAAGTTTTTTGCGGATTGCTGATATCTTTGATATGTACCGCAGCTAATTCCATGCCTTCAAACGCAGTCATGATCGCCGTCAACGATACCCAGGTATTGATATTGGACCAGCTAGGGAAAATATTTTGGGCGGTAAAATGAACTTGTGATGGGTTACCCTTAATCAACCAGACCACGGCCAGGCCGATAATTAACGCCATGGGTATTACCATGCCCGCGATAGCGCAAATGGTGGTAAATAAGGTGGATACACGTAATCCTTTGAGGTTCATGAGGGTTAAAATCCAGAAGGTAGTCAAGATGACACCCACCAGGAAAAACTTGTTCTGGGCCAGCTGCGGGTCGACGAAATTGGCGATCAGGCCGGCAATAAAAGACAGGATAGTGGGGAACCAGACGAGGTTGGTAATCCATTGCAGCCAGATCGCCAGAAATGCCCATTTTTCGCCGAATATATGTTTAACCCATTCAAAAATACCACTTTTTTCTTTGCATCCAGAGGCTAATTCTGCGGCCACCAGGGCGGAAGGAATTAAGAATACTATCGCAGAAAAGATGAAAAAGAAGATGAGGGAGCTACCAAACAGGGACGCAGCCGGCAAGTTACGTATGCTATCCACCGCACCCGTAATCAACATTACCAACGCAAAAGTTGTCAATCCACTTTGTTTCATGGTCTATCCACCTGAAATATAACCCTTTTTAGAGGGTATCATAGTATTAGTTAAGAGATGCTTAAGAAATGATCAAAAAGCGTATTAATTTTAATTAGGGGTGCATTTATAACATTAGCGCAATTATACGTCAAAAGATTATTGTTTGGGAGTCATGTAGGTTGGGCTGAGCATAGCGAAGCCCAACAGTTTTTTTATGATCATAACACACGGTTATTTATGAAATTAAGCGCCGCTGTGTTGGGCTTCGCTGCGCTCAGCCCAACCTACGTCTTATTTTTTTAATTACGGTTTAATTGTTTTTGCAGGATGACCAATTCTACTTGTACTTCATTCAATTGTTGCATTAAATCCAGGGCTAATACCGCGCCGGCGATATTTACACCCAAATCATTATACAAATGCAGTGCGGATTCTATGCGAGGTAATTCGGTAAGATGGATTTCATCTTGTTTTGGTTTCAGCGGTTCAACTAAACCATGCTCTATCATTTCTAATAACAATTCTTCGCGAATATTATAGCGTTGCCGAATTTCAGTGAAAGTTATCGTGGTATTACCATCCAACACGATACCCGTTACTACCACTTCCTTGTCAAACTTATCCATGCGCTCATGCTCCCATTTTTTCTCGGGGGTTAAATGGCATTTCCTGTGCCATTTGTTCATAGAGACCTTTCGCTTTATCCGTCGTCGGCTGCGGAATAATAATTTTTAAAATGACATATTGATCGCCTGGCGTAGAACCTGGCATACCACGGCCTTTTAAACGCATTTTCTGGCCGCCTTGTGAACCCGCTGGGATTTTTAAATCCACTTTACCAGCCAGGGTAGGCACAGAAATTTTCGCGCCTAGCGCGGCTTCCCATGGCGCTACCGGCAATGTGAGATAAACATCATTGCCAACTACGTCGTATAATGGATTTTTTTCAATGTCAATTTCCAGATAAAGATCTCCCTTCTTTCCCGCGCCCATACCCGGCGCACCCTGGCCACTTAAACGAATTTGCTGGCCTGATTTCACCCCGGCGGGAATTTTAACTTTCAGTTTGCGCGTCACGATATGTGGACGACCGTCAGCGGACATTTCCTGAATGGGTAATTGAATTTCTCTGGTTGCGCCGATAAAAGCATCCTCAAGCGAGACTTTTACTTTGCCTTGATAATCTTCGCCGGGCGTGGAATATTCGCGACGCTGTCGTTGTCGGCCGCCACCGCCAAAACCGCCACCACCAAACAAGGATTCAAAAAAATCACTGGCGCTGCCACCAAAGCCACCAAATCCCCCTTCACCATTACCTTGCGCTTCACCACCAAAATGCTGCCAGCCGGGTGGTGGTCTGAAGTCTTGACCATTTTGCCAGTTGGAACCCAGTTGATCGTAGGAAGCGCGTTTTTGGGTGTCTTTCAAAACTTCATAAGCTTCACCGAGTTCCTTGAATCTTTCTTCGGCATTAGCTTCCTTGCTGACATCAGGATGATATTTACGGGCTAATTTACGATACGCGCGTTTAATGTCGTCAGTGGTGGCATTACGCTCCAGACCCATAATTTTATAATAATCTTTATATTGCATAGGTTAGCGTTCACTATCTTGATCGAGGAATTGTTTAAGCACCGATTGCCAGAGTTCTAAATGATGACGTGTGGCCGCGGCAATTTTAATGAAAGATTCATCTTCATTATTCACATTCGGTATCACGTACGCACTGAATTCACGTTCAGCAAACAGCGCCATGCCTTTTTCAAGGAATTCGCTTAGCGCTTGTTGTGACGGGTGGCCGTAGAAACAAATGAGATTTTGTAATAATTGACGCGTAAAAATCGGTGGGTGCTTATTTTCTTCCTGGGCGAGCAACTGCAGCAGTACATGATCCGTAACATCTTCCAAATGATCATCAATGACTTTAAAAACGATATGCTTTAAAACTAACGCTTTTATTTCATCAAGCGTTATATAACGGCTTGATACCGTGTCATAAAGTCTACGGTTAGGATATTTCTTGATGAGCCTGATTTCTTCCATGAGTTTTTATCGCAGGAGTAAAAAACCTATAGTAAGTTATTTTATTTTGAATGTCGACCTGACGCGACCGGCAAATAAAAAGGAGTTCCCACTTTTTCCGCGAGAACTCCTTTAGACTCTTAGTCCTGACAACTTACCAGTTCGGGCCGCTGCTGTACCAGCCACCACCGCCACCACAACCCGAGCCACAGCTTGAGCCGGTCGCGTAAGAGGTGCTGCAGGAACAACCGCTATCATTACCATCCCAACCGCTGTAGCTATAATCTCCCGTAACTTGCCAGGGATTAGCTACCTGAGTAAATTGGGATTCAGAAGCGCCGCCACTATTGGGAATATTGCATGAAGTTGACCAGTAACCCGAAACACAACCGCCGCAGCCCGCTCCAGAACCCTGGCAACCGGCGAGTATGAGCATAGCAAAAACCAGCATTAGCAATTTTGCTTTCATCTGAAATTCCTCCTAGCCTGCGTTCTATGAGCGAGCTAAAACCCATTTCAAATGTAACTAAAATCCCTGTATTAATGTCAGTATAGCATGAATCTGAAAGCGTCTTGGGCATTCAAATATTATCTAAAAACTGATTAAATTCAATAAGATAGCGGAGATTTCATAGTTTAATTTTAGTACAGATCGGGCAGTTCCGATTAATAATTTCTAACCTGCTGTATATGTACGATCTATCATTGGGAAAAAGTTTTCTTTTTCAATTGGCAATACCATATTATTGCTTAACAAAATCATATGATGATTTTGTGCCGAATCGGTGGCGACGATAATTACCACGGGAGTATTTTTATTGGCGGTTAAACGAATTTCTTTTAGTAATTCATAACCATCTATATCTGGTAGTTGTAAATCCAGTGCGATCAAGTGAAAAACTTTCTTTTCACAATATTTCAGGGCTTCTTCTCCAGAGCCCACCGTAACATAGTCATAAACATTGACTGCCAATGTATTCATTAACCAGGTCAAATCATCTTGATTATTCCGAATAATTAACGCCGTCTTTGGCTGTTTGGTACCTGTTGCAGAGAGTTGCTTGTCCTTGGTTTCTTTGACCGGCATGCGGCGTGGCAATACCGCAAAAAACATACTGCCATGCCCCAGGGTACTGACCACACCCACATGGCCACTTTGCGCTTCGACAATTTGTTTGGATAACGCCAAGCCTAAACCGGTACCCGCGTATTTTTTTCCAGAACTGGAATCGAGTTGATGAAACTCGGTAAATAATCCTTTCAAATCTTTGGGGTGTATGCCTATACCCGTGTCTTTGACTTCCAGGCGAAAGGCATTGCCATCTTCGGGCAAAATACTTATTTTAACTTTGCCTAACTCAGGCGTAAATTTTAAAGCATTCGATAAATAATTGTAGAGGACTTGCTTAAACCGCGAAGCATCGATGAAAACTGCCGAC
Source organism: Pseudomonadota bacterium (assembly GCA_040389045.1). Classification (GTDB taxonomy): domain Bacteria; phylum Pseudomonadota; class Gammaproteobacteria; order DSM-16500; family DSM-16500; genus UBA5158. Next base: position 38,522 of record JAZKAT010000058.1, read on the forward strand.
ACTTCATCGTCAATATGGGTCGTGATAGTAATGCGTTTGCGTTTTGATAATGGATGCACTAGCACAATAACTTCTTTAACGATGGCTGGCAGATTGACTTCTTCTGGATTAAAGTCCATTTTACCCGCTTCTACTTTGGAAAGATCCAACACATCATTGATCAATTGCAATAAATGGCGAGCGCTGGCCAGAATATCTTTTAAAAATTCATTTTGTTCTTTGGTGATTGGCCCTACTTCGCGGTCTTGCATCAATTCTGAAAAGCCGATAATGGCATTCAGTGGGGTGCGTAACTCGTGCGACATGTTCGCTAGAAATTCGCTTTTCAAGCGTGTCGCTTCATTCACGCGCTTGTTTTGTGCCAGTAATTCCTGGTTTATTTTTAATTGGAGTTCGTTATTTTTCTTTACCTGGTAATTTAACATCAGAAAACTTAATAACAACATGATGCCGCCCAGATAACTGCTGTAAACCAGAATACACACCGCGGCCAGGAAAATGATGTTTATGAGTTTTATCTTAGAAAAACCGGTCATTATTTAAACCCTCTTTTTTTAACTGCTTTAATAATGAGAGCTATTAAACTATTATAAATGAAAATAACTGGCCCCAGCATGTATTTTAAAAAAAGTAACATGAGATCATGCTCTTAAGAACATCTAACATAATAAGCAGGAAAACGAGTGAGTATGCATACTAAGACACCGTACGCGAATTTAGACCCCCATTTAATCTTGGATGCAATTGAAAGCGCTGGATTTCATTGCAGCGGCGGCATGATTGCGTTAAACAGTTTTGAAAATCGGGTGTATCAAATCGGTATTGAAGATGAGGCACCTATCATCGCCAAATTTTATCGCCCTAACCGATGGTCTGATGCCGCGATTTTAGAAGAACATCAATTTGAATTGGAATTGCAGGATCATGAAATTCCAGTGATCGCGCCTTTGCAAGGCGCGGACGGCAAGACTTTATTTCACTTTCAGGATTATCGCTTCGCGGTGTTCCCGCGCCAGGGTGGCCGCACTATGGAACTTGATAATTTAGAGCATTTAGAATGGATGGGACGCTTCATTGGTCGCTTACATGCTGTGGGCGCCTGCCGCCCTTTCAAAAACCGTTTACAGTTGGATGTGAAAACGTATGGCTACGATCCTTATGAGTTTTTATTAACAAATGATTTTTTCCCATTAACCTTAAAAGACGCCTTCAGCAGCACGATTACCGATTTGCTCGAAAAAATCGAACAACGCTTTGCAAGCACAGGCCGCGTTAATAATATTCGTTTGCACGGTGATTGCCATGCCGGGAATGTTTTATGGAATGCGAGCGGGCCACGCATAGTGGATTTGGATGATTGCCTGATGGGCCCTGCGGTGCAGGATATCTGGATGTTAATCAGCGGGAATACACCGGACCAGGTGAATTTGCAGTTGGATTGTTTGCTAAGCGGTTATCAGGAATTCCATGACTTTAATTACACGGAAATTCATCTCATTGAGGCATTGCGCACGCTACGGATGATTCACTACTGCGCCTGGCTGGCGAAACGTTGGGACGATCCGGCTTTTCCTTTGAATTTTCCCTGGTTTAATACGTTTGAATACTGGCAAATGCAGTTGGAAGACTTTCGGGAACAGACCATGTTGATGGAACAATCATTAGAGATATAAAGGTGGATTAATCTTTAAGACTCAATCCACCCTTTAAGCCAAAGAAGATTAAGCAGACTTCTTGGCGCGACGGCGCTTAGCAGATTTCTTGGCTTTCTTGGCTTTCTTTTTAGCGGGTTTTTTTGCGGTAGCTTTCTTAAACTTAGCTTCCAGCTTTTTTAGTAATGAGGATGTTTTTTTGATTTTAGCCGCAATCTTTTTACCTACGGCGCTTACAGCTCCTTTCGATTTCTTTTTCATATCAATTCCCTTAAGTTAATTAAAAAACAAAATCATTGTAACACATAAAATACAAATTTCTAGAGTCCCAGGTATTTACTCAGCAATGACAGTGGAAGTATTCATTAGCGTAATGTTTATCACACAAAAAATACGATAGTAATCAGTATATTACTAATCCTGTCATGCAAATAAACCGGTTTTCACCTAAAATAGTAGAAAGTAGAAAAATAATTTAAGGCGCTGAATGAAAATCCTTGTTGCCACTAATGACAGCGATAAGCTTATCCTTTTCAACTCGGCCTTAAAAAAACTGGGCCACCATGAGCTTGTGTCTGTGACTAACAGCTATGATGCCATTTACAAATCCCGTCTGGAAAAACCTGACCTCGTTATCTTGGATATCAGCATTGAAGAAAAGAATAGCCCTGAATCCGCCAAACACATCCGGGAAATTTACTTAGGCGACTGGATACCTATTCTGTTCATTGTGAATTTTGAAGCTGAAACAATTAAAAAAATAATCGCTGCGGGTGGTGATGATTATCTGCTTAATCCCCTGGATGAAACCATTGTGCTGGCCAAGCTTAAATTCATGTTAAACCTCTATGAGCTACGGCTTAAAAACGAAGAAAATATGCGTAAATTCGGCGTTCTTTCCGCCATGGATTCGCTGACCGGGGTGCAGAACCGCACGGAATTTGATAAATCTATTACGGCGAAAATCAATGATGCCCGGAGCCAGGATGCTAAATTCGCGGTGTTATCACTTGATATTGATCACTTCAAAATGATTAATGACAATCTGGGCCACCATATCGGCGACTTGTTATTAAAAAGCGTAGCGACACGCATCAAGAAATGTCTAGGGATGGACGATTTTATTGCCCGAATTGGCAGCGATGAATTCAGCATAATCCTTGGCGAAATTGACCATCCTGAGGCAGCTGAGAAAGTCGCGCAAAAAATTATTAATGGTTTAATGACACCACATAATCTGGCGAATGAAGAAGTTCATATGACTTGTAGCATAGGGATTGCCTGCTATCCCGTTGACGGTGAAAACCCTAAGACCTTAATGCAAAACGCTGAAATCGCTATGTCTCATGCCAAAGAATTGGGTCGCAATAATTATCAGTTGTTCGCTCAAGAATTATATGAAAAGCGCAAGAACACGGTCAATCTGGAAGAAGCCTTGAAATTTGCCGTAGATCGCGAAGAATTATTTCTAACTTACCAGCCTATTTATGATTTACAAACCCATCACGTTGTTGGCATGGAAGCATTGCTCAGTTGGCAGCACCCTAGTCTGGGGCTTATTTCGCCGAATATTTTCATTCCTATTGCCGAGGAAAATGGGTTAATCGATTCCATTGGCAAATGGACTTTTCGTAGCGCTTTTGCGCAAGGCGCTAAGTGGTATCTGGCGGGTTATCATCAGTTTAAACTCGCGATTAATATATCGCCCCGTCATTTATTGCAAAAAAACTTACCGGCTTTATTTACAGAAATCATTATTAAAACACAAGTCCCTCCGCATATACTTGAGTTCGAGTTAACAGAAAATGCTTCTATTACCTCTAGTCAGGCTGAAAACGTGCTGGCGGATATTCACTTGCTGGGAATTGGTTTATCACTTGATGATTTCGGCACCGGTTATTCCTCTTACATTCGTCTGAAACAGTTACCGATTAATACGATTAAAATTGATAAGGTGTTTATCGACAATCTGACAAGTAACACCAAAGATGCCATGATAGTAAAATCCATGATTACGCTGGGCAAAAACCTTGGTATTGACGTCATTGCTGAAGGTATTGAAACTGCTAAGCAGGCTGAAATTTTAATTGAGTATGGCTGCCCAAAGGGCCAAGGCTTTTATCTTTCCAAGCCTTTAAGTGTGGCGCAAATGACGGAAATTTTGCAACAACAGCATAACACTAAAAAATCTTGATATCTTCTTCACGTTTTTTTACTTGAGAAATAGCATTGGTAAATAACGCCCCATATAATACGATAAACCATGAAATATAAACCCACACTAAAAAAATAGGTATCGTTGATAATGCGCCATAGATTAGTGTGTAATTGGCAAATTTATGTATGTAAAAGGCGAAGAGTTTCTTGGCTATTTCAAATAGTAGCGCCGCCAATACGCCACCCATTAAGCCATTGCGCACTTTGACCGGTGCGCTGGGCACTATAATGTATAACAAACTAAATAAAGCAATGTTGATGGCAATTGACATGATCGCCAGTAAAGGCGTTTTGATAATGGCTACCCCTTCAAACCAGGATAAGGAAAACAGCAATGTGCTAAGAAATACGCTTAAGCCAATTGCCAATGGCGCTAATAATAAAACTGCCCAGTATAATAACCAGGCCAGGAATTTTTGCTTTTTTTCTCGGGATTGCCAAATATGATCGAAGGTTTCTTCTACTGTATAAATCAATAAAGTCGCGGTAAGAAACAAGAACAGGATACCCACCATTGGCAAATGCATGGCCTGGTCGGTAAATACTTTTAAATAATACTGTATGGCATCTCCTGAGGTGGGTACGAGCTCGTTTAATACATAACTCTGGGCTAGTTCAACAATCTTCAAGACCGCGGGAAAATGCCCCACCAGGGCGATGACCACGGACACCAGGGGAACAAGCGCTAATAGGGTGGTATAAGTTAAAGCGGAAGCGCGATACGCATAATCTTCTTTATGAAAGCGTCTTGCCGACATCAAAAGTGCGCTAAAAAAAATAGACCATGGCTTGGGAATTTTGAATTTTAATTTGCTGATTTTAACTAGCATTAGCATCCTTACCAACTGCTGAATTACCCAGTGAGCAATGTCACATTGAAACGAAAATTATTGCCACCGCGTTCTTTGACATAGTACATTGCTTTATCTGCCACATGTAATAGTTTCTCAGCGTTGTCACCATCAATTGGATATACACCTATGCCAATGCTAACACTCACTTTCAATTCGAGGTCGTTAATTTTCATCGTATCGGAGGCCACACGACAGATCTTCTTCGCTAATTTAGCCACATCATTTGGATTAGTGACATTTTCGATTATCAGGGTAAATTCGTCGCCGCCTAACCGCGCAATCACATCGGATGAATCAACAAATTCTTCCATGCGCTCGGTTAGTAACAATAATAATTGATCGCCGACGTGGTGGCCATAGATATCATTGATATTTTTGAAATTATCCAGGTCGATGTAGAGTAAAGCCAATAATTTCTTATTACTTTTAGCACGTTCAATAGCTTGGGCGAAAGTAGTGACAAATAAATTACGGTTAGCGACATTGGTTAATGGATCATGGGTCGCCGCTTGTTCCAGTTTTTTATTAATGGTTTCTAATTGTTGTTTTGCTTCCGATAAATTATTCAATAATGCATTATTTTCGTATTGCAACCCGAAAGATTCTCGCATGGAGTTGTGGGCACGCTGACACAAGGCGATTAAATAAAAAAGATAGGCGGTGACCGTCGCATCCAGCAATAAATTATTATAATTATGCGTGTTAAATAAAGTGATGATGAGCGGTAATACCGCGGTAATAAGAAATCCCCATCCGGCCACTAAAACGGATGAGTAAAGTGGTACTGAACCTGCCGTGGTGCCCGCTAAAATCAAGATAATCAGCGTTTGCTGCAAATTATCGCTTTCTGGAAACAGGAACAAGCCGGTCGCGCCCCAAAGTACACCACCTAATAGCGCACCAAATACAAAAAGATTTCGCCATTTTTCCATGTGCTCTATGGTATTGGTGGATCTTTTGTAGTACATCACGAGTAGCGTACGCAAGCCCGTTGCTAATAAAAATACGCTGAACCAAACATATAAATTAAATTTATCGTGCATGCCCGCTAAGCCGATGAAAATAATCGTTGCGCAAAATAATGAGGCGATTAAACCAATATGACTTTGCATGTAGCCTAATTTGATCATGGAATTTTCGATTTTTTTAGCAATGTTGGACGCCTTACCAGACGATAAGGGGGAACCCAGTGGATTATTTTTTAAAGGTATCAAATTCATAAATATTTCTTTATAAAATCCAGCAACCTAAACTTTAATTATACAATATTTAACCTGAAAGAATTCATCGCTATAGCGAAATAAGCTGTTTTCAATTACTCTAGTCAACACACGACACGCCCAAGAGCCTGAAAATAAGGATGATTTATGTTGAGTATTGGTTTAATGAGCGGCACCTCCATGGATGGTATTGACGCGGCGCTCCTTAATACCGACGGCAAAACGGCCATTACTGAGTTAGGGAATGTGTTTTTGCCTTATTCCCCGGAGCTGAAAATCCTCTTCAAAGCCATCGAATATGCCGCGCGTCTGGCTATGGGTAATCTGGAATTGGCGGCACAGAACTTCCCCGCCACACTCGTTGAACACTTGAAAAATTCGCTAGGTCTGCCGGATGTTTTGATCGCAAGCAAAGTTAAAGAATTGGCAAGTTATTTTCATCAACAGCAAAACCCAGCCGTAACTTTTTCACAAATTGTGTTGCGCTCTACCGAATTGCATGCCGAAGCCGTGCAACAATTGTTAAAGAAAACCGGATTCACCGCCAGTGAAATTGATGTGATTGGCTATCACGGCCAAACGCTGCTGCACAAACCCGCGAACAAAATTTCTCTTCAAGTCGGTGATGGTAAATTGCTGGCTGAATTAACCGGTATTACTACCGTGAATGATTTTCGCAGTCGAGACATTGCTTTTGGCGGGCAAGGCGCACCATTCGCGCCGCTTTATCATCAGGCGTTAGCGGTGCGCGATAAAAAAATTCCGACTGCCGTTATCAATTGTGGCGGCATTGCCAATATCACTTTTATCACCGGCGAAGATCCTTTAAGTGTTGTCGGTTTTGATACTGGCCCGGGCAATGGATTAATTGATCAATGCGTTAGGCAGGCTACGCATGGGCTTGAATATATGGATTTTAATGGTCAATATGGGTTGCAAGGCAAAGTCCATAACGAGATGATCGCGGCGCTTTATCAACATGCTGTCATGTTGATGTCAGATAATTATTTCACGCGCAGACCGCCTAAGTCTTTAGACATTGGTGATTTATATTTTCTACCCAAATTGCATGAATTGTCTTTGCCTGATGCCTGCCGTACTTTGGCGGCATTCACCGCTGACAGCATTGTAGAAGCATTGCATGTTTTCAATAAAATAATTCCAAAATATATTGTTTTGGCTGGCGGTGGCTGGAACAATCCCGTCATTCGTTTTGAACTGGAAACGCGATTAAAACGTAAAATTCCTGACAAGATTGCAATAATGACCGCAGATGAAATGGGTTGGAACAGCCAGGCCATGGAAGCACAGGTATTTGCTTACCTTGCGGTGCGCAGCTTGTTAAATCTACCGATTAGTATGCCGGCGATTACTGCTGTTTCCCAGCCATTATCGGGCGGTATTATGCATTTATCACCGTTTGGGCCAACGGAAGCGGTAGCAAAAATTTTATAATGAGGTGCTGATGCGCGGTATAGTCTGGTTTAGAGAAGATTTAAGAACGATTGATAATAAAGCCTTGCATCACGCCGCCAAACAATGTGATGACGGCGTTATTGCTATTTATCTTTTAGATCCTGCAATGTGGAAAAAACATGATGTTGCTGCCTGTAAAGTAAATTTTTTATTACGTGGTTTAGCAAAATTAAAAGAAAATCTGGCTAAATTAACTATTCACTTTATTGTGGTAAAAATTGATGAAGGCGCTAATATTCCCGAATTAATCCGCGGGTTGTTAACAGACTGCAAAGCCCAGGCTTTATTTTTTAATCGTCAGTATGAATACGATGAATTAAGCCGAGACCAGGCGGTACAGCAGCTTTTAGCTAAAAATGCCCTGGAATCGTTTGCTTTTGATGATAAGGTAATACTGGCGCCTGGCACTATTAAAAATCTACAAGGCCAGGATTATCAGATATTTACCGCTTACAAACAGGCATGGCTTAAACATTTTCGCGAACAAACTATCAAGCCCTATCCCACACCAAAAGCGCAGAAATTTATTGAAATAGCTTTAAAATCATATCCAATCCCTGAAAAATTACCGGGCTTTGAAACTACCATTGATCCTGATTTGTGGCCGATAGGGCAAGAAGCCGCGCTCAGACGTTTACATAGATTTGTTGATAACTCCTTGTTTCAATATCACGAAATCCGCGATTTTCCGGCGCAAGATGGCACCAGCAAACTTTCGCCCTATTTAGCGGCTGGCATGATATCTCCAAGACAGTGTTTTCTGAGTGCGCTGGAAGTTAATAATAATGAAATGGATAGCGGAAACCAGGGCGCTACTACCTGGTTAACTGAATTAATCTGGCGGGAGTTTTACCAGCATATTTTAATCGCCGCACCACGTGTTTCCAAGCACCAGGCTTACCAGCAAAATACGGATAAAATCCGTTGGGATTTTAATAAAAATCAATTACAGGCCTGGCAGGAAGGTCAAACCGGTTATCCAATTATTGATGCGGCGATGCGCCAGTTAAATACCACAGGATGGATGCATAATCGTTTGCGTATGGTGGTCGCGATGTTTCTTACTAAAAATTTATTTTTTGATTGGCGGCTAGGTGAAAAATATTTTATTAGTCACTTAATCGATGGTGATCTCGCCGCAAATAATGGTGGCTGGCAATGGAGTGCTTCAACCGGTACGGACTCCGCACCTTATTTCCGAATTTTTAATCCGGTACGGCAAAGCGAACGCTTCGACCCGGAAGGAAAATTTATTTTACAATATTGTCCTGAACTAAAAGGGTTTGACAAAAAATCTATTCACGATCCACACACTAGTCTGCCACTGATCGCAGAACTGCAAGGTTATCCTTATCCTATTGTTGCGTTACGCAGTAAGCGTGAAAAAGTTATCGCTGCTTACAAAAAAGTATCGGCATAGTTCCGCCAAAATGCCGGTTTTGGCGGCTTCAAACCTCCATTAATCCCTGGCCCTGGCAAAGCTGATTTTTTGCCTTTATTCCCCTTTTATATGCCAAATTTTCCATGATTTCTGGGCTGGCAAACTTGCCCTTTTTAACCCTCGGAAAGTTAAGTCAATTTTTCTCGCCTATTTTAGATATATTTTAGTTCAACTATAGAAAAATAGTGCCTATTTACTACACTTAATGTATGTATATAAAACAAATTTTTACAAGAACTTAAGACCTACTGACGGGGGACGTGTAAGAGTAAATGAGCAGGATAAGTTACCAAAAAATCGCAGCATTTTTTGCTGAAAAAATTAAAATTCTAATTTTAATTATTACAGCCGGTATGACTGTTGTTGCTTATGGAAATCCCGTTTTAAATAATGTAACTGCCGGCAATGTCAATGTTACGCAATCTGGAAACACTGTCACCGTAAATCAAAGCACTGACAAAGCAATTATTCAGTGGAACAGTTTTAATATTGCCGCTGGTGAAAAAACTCAATTCGTCCAACCAAATTCTGGTTCAGTCGCGTTAAACCGCATCAACCCCACACAAGGCGCTTCACAAATTTATGGATCACTCACCGCAAACGGCCAAGTTATTTTAGTGAACGCGGCAGGAATACATTTTGGTCCTGGTGCTATGGTCAACGTCGGTAGCTTGATTGCATCAACTTCAGATATCGCCAATGCAAATTTCCTGGCGGGAAAATTAATTTTTAATGTGCCTTCACAATATGGCGGTTCAATTATTAACGAAGGTACCATCCAAGCGGCAGATTATGGGTTGGTGGCATTGCTAGGAACTAGCGTAGTCAACAGGGGAGTGATCCAAGCCAGACTTGGCAATATCGCCCTGGGCTCAGGAAATGCGTTTACCCTGGATTTCAATGGTGACCAGCTTATTAATTTTACCGTTGATGCGGCCGCAACCACTGCCGGGGTCGACCAAAATGGCCACCCACTGGCAAATGGCATCAGTAATACCGGTTCTTTATTGGCTGATGGCGGAAAGATTTTAGTAACCGCCCAAGTCGCCCAAGGGGTTTTAGACAATGTCATTGATATGCAGGGCGTTTCACAGGCCAGATCGGTAGGCGAACAAAATGGCGAAATTATTTTATCGGGTGGCGACAATAGCACAGTACAAGTATCAGGAACCCTAGATGCCTCTGGTAAAAGCAACGGCCAAACGGGTGGTACGGTAAAGGTACTAGGCAATCAAATTCATTTAACCAGTACAGCTTTGATTGATGCCAGCGGGGATGCGGGTGGTGGTACAGCCTTAGTGGGTGGTAATCAACATGGCGCGGGCCCCGAGCAAAATGCTCTGAATACCAGCGTAGATGCGGGCAGCTTAATTAATGCATCCGCGATTAATACCGGTAATGGCGGCGTTGCGGTAGCTTGGGCAGACGATACTACCATTTTTAATGGTTTAATTAAATTAAATGGCGGCTCAATCAGTGGTAATGGTGGTCATGCAGAAGTGTCAGGACATCAACAAATCATTATCGACACGGGCTTTGCTGATGTGAAGGCTCCGCATGGAAAAAATGGTAGTTTATTACTGGACCCAGGTGACGTAGTTGTTGGTAGCACTAGTGGTCTCGTGGTTTATAACCCTGGGTTTGATACAACTGGTAATATAGGCCAAAATACGACTGTTCTTAGTGCCGCGTTTGTTAACAGCCAACTTGCCGTCGGTGATTTTACCATTGAAGGAACTGACGAAAGTCACATCAACGGATTGGGTATAGGCAATATTTGGATAAGGGCCAACCTAAGCTGGGATACAAATTCGAGTTTATATCTCCTTTCTGATGTAGGTGTTATTTATATACAGGCTAATATTCAAGCACCCAATGGTGGCTTAGTTTTATCCGCACCAGGTACTTATCAATACGGAGAGGGCGGTTCGCCGGCCACAGATGGCGGCACTACCGGTTACGCCCCAACTATTAGTGCTGGTACCTTTACGTATATGAGTGGTGATAATGGCTTTTTTTCAGAGGGCAACAACGCTGGAAGTACAATTAATGCCAACATCGATGTCCTTACGTTTCTTTTACAAGCTGGCACTATGGATGATGGTGGTTCAGGAACATTTAGCGCACCAAATGATTTTGAAATTAATAATGGCAGCACCTTTGTCAGACAACAAAATAATGTCATATCGGATATTTACGGACTACAAGGTCTAGGCGGCCCTAATTACGCAGCTATCGCCAATGGTAATGAATTTATTGCTAACTGGAACTTTCATCCTGACAATCCAATTGACATATTCAATTCTATTGACGCTAGTATCACACATGATTGGAATGGTGGTGCAGGCTTTATCCCTCTTGGCACAGCCAGCGCGCCTTTTGCATGGAAACTTGATGCCCATGGTAATGTCATCAGCCAATTGTTTATTAATTCTGATGCTCCTAGCGTTGGATTATTTGGTGAAGTGACTGGCACAATTTTTAATTTGCGCTTAGTTAATGTTTCAATAACAAGTAATTCTGACTCTATTAGTACCGGTGGATTCGTTGGCCAATTAGATTCTGGTGGCATACTAGACGGTGATTCTGTTGAGGGTGGTAGTGTCACAGGAGATAATACTTTCGTGGGTGGCTTTGTTGGTTTAAATGCAGGAACGATAGTCGAGTCTTCTAGTGTTGCCACAGTCATTCTCGTCCATGCTGGATATTTAGGCGGCTTTGTTGGCTTTAACAATGGAAACATTAACGAAGCTTATGCTATCGCAACCATAGCTACTGATAGTCCTACCAATTTTGCAGATGTGGGTGGATTTGTTGGCTTAGCCAATGATGGCAGTATTGACAATACTTATGCCGTACCCAGCTTTGGTGTTCCAATGTCGAATCCAAATTTACATTTATCAGCGTGGGGAAATGAGGGGGTTGGGACTGGTGGAAATAATTATTATGATATTACCACCTCTGGAGTTTCTAATGATGGTGGTGCTGGTAACGCAACTGCCCTGACCGATGCGCAAATGCATGTTTACTCCAATTTTTCTGGTTTTGATTTTACTTCACAATCATCTAATTCTGGTACTTGGGCAATCCCTTTAGGCGGCGGTTATCCTATTCTTACTGTTGATACACCCGGCCCTTATGATCCCCTGGTTGTATCACGCGTTATTTCTGGAACCGTCACCGGTGGTGCGGGTGATACTCTTAATTTTGTTTATAACGGCAGCTTAATTGGTTCTACTACCGCCGATGGTTCTGGTAATTATAGTTTTAGTACCGGATCCATTACTGATGGTGACGCTTTCCTGGTTTATATTGCTACTGGTGTATTGGGCAATGCAATTAGTACGGCACCCACTAGTAATGGCAACCTTACCCTTAATTTTGCCGCCAACGCTATTACTATTGGCGATACCACAAATAGTAACTCTTTTAGCAATTCAACTTTAGCAACTACTTTAAATTGTTCTTCAGGTTGTTATAGCGCTGCTGGTGTACTCTTTTCAGCCTCGGGAAATAATTTAACCTTATCGTCAGGAAGCGCTTCCACTATTAATTTCACCACTACTTCGCTGACTAGTTATGTGGTGAATGGCAGCATTACTTTTAGTGGTGGCGCGACGGGTGCTATGACATTTAATGGCGCGACCACCGTATCGGGTAATATTTCCGGTGGGGCGACTACGGTAACATTTAATAATAATGCGACTTCAATTGCCGCCAATATTACTTCTTCCGGCGGGCAAACTTATAATAATGCGGTGACACTTGCTGGCACGACAAATTTAAATAGCACAGGCGGGTTGGTTACTTTTAATAGCTCAGTAGATTTAAGCGGTTTTTCGGCCCAATTTAGTGATATTAGTGATAGTCATAACATAACTAACAGCAGCGGGACGGCGGTAACTTTAACACTGGCTCCGATAAATTCGGATACTTTTGCTGGTAGCCTCAGCGGAAATTTAGCATTAAAAATGGCAGGCAGTGGCTCACTCACTTTATCAGGCGCTAACACTTACACGGGTGCCACCACCCTTCAGTCGGGTACTTTAATTTTAGGTAATAGTAGTTCATTAAGTTCTGGTAATTTGAATTTAAATGGCGGTGCGCTGGCAACAAATGCCACGCTTAGTATTGGCAATGCGTATTTCATTAATAACACTGCAGACATTGGCGGCAGTAATAATATTACGCTTTCCGGCTTAGGTACGTTTAGTACGGGCAGCACCTTGAATATTGACAATACCGGAACAACAAAATTTGGCGCATTAAGTGGCGCCGCCGCTGGCAATGGTACTTTGGCTGGACTTAGCGGCGCAGGGTTGATTACTTTTAATGGTGTGGTGGGCGCAACTACCCTTAACAGTATTTCTATTGCTGGTACAACAAACATTTCTACTTCAGGCATTTCAACTTCCGGCACGCAAAGTTACAGTAATAACGTGACATTAGGTGCTAATACGACTTTAACAGGTACTTCAGTGAGTGTTGGCGCAGTAGGTGGCGCATTTAATTTGACGTTAAGTGGTTCTTCAGGCAACACTTTAAATGGCAACATTAGTATTGGAAGCTTGACCTTAAATGGTGGTAGCACTGATTCAATTGCAAGTGGTGTCACTGCAATCACCACCAGCGGCAATCAATTATTTAGTGATGCGATTAATTTTGGTGGCTCATTCACTGACAAGAGTGGCAGTGGCACGATTACTTACAGTGGCAATGTGAGCGGTAGCGGCCAAACATTGACTCTACAAGATGCGACTGCTGGTTCCACCGGTGCTGTCACCTTTAACGGTAATGTCACCTTAGGCGGCTTAGTGACTTTTGGATCTTTAGCGAATTATGCCGTTGCTTTAAATGGCACCGGTACCAACACCATCACTAATGCAACGACTTTCAATAACACCGGCGGTGTTACCTTAGGCAGTGCTAGCACTAGCGCACTGACCTTTACCGGTGGCTTGATCAGCACCGCTGGCACCACTACCACTTTTGGTGCCGTCAATACCACTAATACAGCGATGAGTTTAGCGGCATTGACATTAGCCGGTAATACGACATTAGATAGCGGTACTTCGACTATTGGTGTCAGTGGTAATGTCACCGGTAGCAAAACATTATCACTACAAGATGCGAGTGCCTCCGGTACTGTCACCTTGGGCGGCAATCTCACGATTACTGGCTTGACAACTTTTGCGGGTAGCTATGCCGTTGCTTTAAATGGCACAGGTACCAACACCATCACCAATGCAACGACTTTCAATAACACCGGCGGTGTTACCTTAGGCAGTGCTAGCACTAGCGCACTGACCTTTACCAATGGCTTGACCAGCACGGCTGGCACCACCACCACTTTTGGTGCCATCAATACCACTAACACGGCAATCAGTTTAGCGGCATTGACATTAGCGGGTAATACGACATTAAAGAGCGGTACTTCGACGATTGGTGTCAGTGGTAATGTCACCGGTAGCAAAACATTAT
>JAZKAT010000059.1:0-34676 GCA_040389045.1 Pseudomonadota bacterium
CAGGTGGCCAGACCTGGAATCGAACCAGGGACACGAGGATTTTCAGTCCTCTGCTCTACCAACTGAGCTATCTGGCCTTAATGAGGTGGAAACCGCGTATTAAACCGATTGCGGGGGGGATAGTCAAGTATAAATAGACAGCGCGTGTATTCGCTTCAAAATCCTGTACAAAACTGTTAATTTTTGAACATTTAAAACAATAGTATTTTTATAAAACCCCTCACCCGTCGCCTGCGGCGCCGACCTCTCCCACAGGGGGAGAGGTGAAGAGCGTAGCTTGATTTATGCTAAAACCTCTACCGGGAACGGGTTTCGGCGGAAGGTGGATTGGTGCCAGTAGGGGTAGGTTAGGGTGGTGTGGCTGGCTTTGTCTAGTATTGCGATTTGTTCGGGAGACAAGCGCCAGTTGGCGGCAGCCAGGTTTTGTTGCAATTGTTCTTCATTTCTTGCGCCGATAATGACATTTGAAACCGTCGGTCTTTGCAGCAACCAATTGATTGCAATTTGTGGAATGCTTTTGCCAGTTTGTTCAGCGACTATGTCTAACGCGTCTATGACTTGATATAAATATTCCTCGGCTACCGGTGGTGCGTAATCTTTCGTGACATGTAGACGGCTGTCTTTATGTAAAGGCTTGCCGCGACGCATTTTACCCGTCAAACGTCCCCAGCCTAAAGGACTCCAAACTATCGCCCCGACTTTCTGGTCCAGCGCCAGCGGCATTAATTCCCATTCGTAATCACGGCCAATCAAAGAATAATAAACCTGGTGCGCGACATAACGCGACCAGCCGTATCTTTCTGAAATCGATAACGATTTCATCAAATGCCAACCCGAAAAATTTGAACACGCGATATAACGCACTTTGCCCGATTGAACCAGTTGGTCTAGTGTCTTTAAAGTTTCTTCCACCGGTGTCATGGCATCAAAACCATGCATATGATAAACATCAATATAATCCGTTTGTAACCGCTTCAAACTGGCTTCGCAAGCATTTAACAAATGATAACGCGAAGAACCTACATCATTAGGCCCCTCGCCCATCGTAAAAGTCGCTTTAGTGGAAATCAGAAATTTATCGCGCCGGCCTTTAATACATTTACCAATAATTTCTTCCGACAAGCCATAAGAATAATGGTCCGCGGTATCTAAAAAATTAATGCCCGCGTCAAAAGATAAATCAATCATGCGCGTGGCTTCTTTGACTTGCGTTTCACCCCAGGCTTTAAAAAATTCCGTGCCACCGCCAAATGTCGCCGTGCCCAAACTCAACACCGGCACCTTTAATCCCGAACCACCTAAAACGCGATACTCCATGTCAACCTCCTGTCAATATTATTTAGCGGGTGGTACAAAGCCAGCCGGTTTTTCACTGCCGTCGCCAAAGAGAAATTTTTCCATTTCAAGTTTCAAAAATTCACGGGCTTTGACATCCATCATACTTAAACGATATTCATTAATTAACATAGTTTGATGCGCGACCCACTGTTGCCAGGCTTCCCGCGAAATCGTCTCATAAATCCGCTGGCCCAGTTCGCCAGGATAGGGCGGTGTAGGCAAGCCTTCACCGGTTTTGTGTAATTTAACGCATTCAATCATACGAGACACAGTTGCTTATCCTCGGTTAATTTTTGTAAAAGATTTTTAATCGGTGCAGGCATGCCTAGTGCAGCTGGCTGTTGCAAGTTGTACCAGATTTTTTCTTCTGCCGCCATGATTTTACGTTTAGACACGCGCACGGTAATCATGGCCGGTAAAATATCTAAATGAAAATGACTGAAAGTATGGCGGAAACTTTTTGCCAACGTAACCTCCGCAAGAGTTTGACCATAACGCTGCCTACAGGCCACACGTATTTCCTCCGCCGTTGCCAGACCCGAAATTTCCGGCAAACTCCATAAACTGCCCCATACCCCCGTGGCTGGGCGTTTTTCCAGTAACACTTGTGAACCATCATGCATTACTAACAAAGTCACAGTCCGTACCGGCAACACTTTGCTGGGCTTCTTTTGCGGTAATTGTTTTTCTAGTCCCAACTGGCGCGCGCCACAATTTTTTTCAAACGGACAATCACCGCAGCGTGGTTGACCGCGAACACACAAAGTCGCGCCTATATCCATGACGGCTTGCGTATAATCGGCAATGCGGTGGTCCGGCGTATACATTTCCGCAAGCCGCCATAATTCTTCGCTTACGCTTTTTTCACCGGGCCACGCGGTAATGCCATGCAGCCGGGTCAAAAATCGTTTTACATTACCATCCAGGATCGCAGCTTTTTTTTCAAACGCAATTGCTAAAATCGCGCCCGCGGTTGAACGTCCAATGCCCGGCAGTTTTTGCAAATCTTCCAGGTTATCTGGGAAGTTATGGTTGAGCGAATCATGAATGATGCGCGCCGCTTTATGTAAATTACGCGCCCGCGTGTAATAACCCAGTCCCGTCCATAAATGCAAAACGCTTTCTTCCGGCGCTAGCGCTAATGATTGCAAATCAGGAAAAGTCGCGATGAAGCGCTCAAAATAAGGGATGACGGTGGTGACCTGGGTTTGTTGTAACATGACCTCAGACAGCCAGACCCGGTAGGGATTTTTCTGTTGTTGCCACGGCAGGGACTTGCGCCCATGCCAGTCATACCAATATAATACTGTAGCCTGAAAATCCTCAATAGATAAGCGACTGTTTTTAACGGTATTTTTTTTGAGAGATGGCATGTTAAGCTTAACTTAATGTGTCGTATGGTATAGTAAAAAACAATAAAAATAAGCACAAATATAGCAAAAAAACGAGGTGGTTGATATGGTATTGCAGATCAAAAGCGATATAACTAGCATGATGATCCGCCGCGACGATCGCACGTTGGATTTATCGGTCAAAACTACCGATGCCGATGCTTTTCAAATTGCACATGCTCTCAAACACTTGCCAGAGAATTTACAAACAGCCCTTATTAGCGATGCCGAAAAACTCGCCGCTTTTTTACCGATTTTTTTTGAAAAAACCACCCACCCTAAAGGTTATGATTTTTGCTACGCTTATAAAATCCAGCAAACCGATCACACCACAATACTCACTGTTTTGACGCATCAAAAACCCGAGACCGCGAGTGATTTTTTTGCCCTGGCTTTAGCGATAAATAATCAATCGCTCTATCATGGAAAAATGGTGATGGTCTGTGATGAGCAGGGTGAACGTGTAGATGAGCATACGCGCAAAATTTTTATTTATAGTTTATTGCAAGACGCGGCCTTGTCCGGACATAAGCAAGCCGCCCAAGCATTGGCTAATCTTGAGCAGGATGCGCGCGCCAATAATTATTTCTGCCGGTCGCGCTTTAATTTTCTTTATAGTTATAAAAATACCAACAAATTTATATTTTTGAGCGGCGCTTTGACTACGCCGGAACAATTTTTTGAATTAGCTCATGCGCCTACACTGGCCCGCGACGTATTTGTCTACGCCAATCATAAAATTCTTGGCGCTGATGGGCAAAATTTAAATGAATTTATTTTCAATATTTTGAGTGACGCTGCCAAAGCGGGACACTTGGCAGCCAAGCGCCAATTAATTGACGCAACTATCGAGGGCAATGCCGCCGCCAGGAAATTTGTCACGTTTGCCAGATATAATCCCGATTTACCGATTTTATTGCCGCGCCTATTTGTCACGGCCAGTGATTTTTACAAATTATCAATTTCATTAATAACCCACGGCAAATATATGATTGGGAATAACTGTGCACTTGAAGGCCCGTTTTATATCGTGCCAGAGGGTAACCGCGCCGAAGGGATAGGTTATCAATTGCGTAAACTCGCAAATAACCTGCAACGTGAAGAAGATAATCTGCGTAAAGCTCAGATTGAACGTCTCAAACAGAATACTCCCGAAGCCGTAAAGCAGCCTGATGTTGACAAGCCTGCGCCAGCCAGCCAGGATGCGAATGATTGGACAAGTTATTGGACGGCAACACATGCTACTCATCAATCGACTTTATTCCACTCGGAAGGTAAAGCGCGAAAGTTATTAGAAATTCCCGATGAAACACCGGCTTTTGGTGTTAAAAACCGTTAATCACCACGGTTGTGAGCGGTGATGATAATGATGCACAAATTCGTAAATTAAAATCGCCGCCAGTTTGGCTGTATGATGGTCCACGTCATAACGTGGCGCTAATTCCGCGATATCAAAACTAATGACTTTGCCAGACGCGGCTATCTGGCGCACCAGTGAAATAATTTCTCGCGGTTCCACGCCTAAGGGTTGACTGTTGCTTACGCCAGGTGCGGAATGGGCAGCAAAAACATCCAGACAAATACTCAAGTAAATTATTTCATTTTGATCAATGATACGGTCAATAAAATCCGCGCATTTTTGTTGTTGATTTTGATTTAACTCATCGGCAAAAATAATATTGACGCCATGCTGGCGCGCTGTTTCAAACAGTTCATGAATGTTGCCCGAGGATTGAATACCAATGACATTATAATCATAGTGGCGTTTTGCGGATTCATGGGCTTGCGCAATTTGCAGGAACGCGGTGCCGGAAGTACCTTGATTGTTGGGCAACAAGGGCCGCATATCAAAATGCGCGTCAAAGTTAATGATACCTAAATTTTCTTGGGGATAAGTGCGCGCTATACCTTGATAATGGCCCCAGGCTAACTCATGGCCGCCGCCCAGGATAATCGGCTGGCTGCCAAGTTTCAATAATAGCTCAACTACTTCTCCCAACGCTTTTTGCGAAGCTTCCAGGTCGCCGTCAGCACAGGTAATACTACCCGCGTCAAAAAATGAAAAATTTTGTTTTTGTATAGGCATACGTCCTAATGCGTGACGAATAGCGGCAGGGCCTTCCACTGCACCCACCCGCCCATGATTGCGGCGTATACCTTCATCACAACGGAAACCCAGTAACGCGAAAGTTGGGGGTGTGATAGCAAAAGTTTTTTCTTCCAGCAAATTCATCATTTGCATCATTTGATAAAATAAAGCGTAAGTTGGTGTGTCCGGTCGGCCACGCCATTGATTGGGGTCAGGGGGTAAATATCGGGTAGTCCAACTCATGATAAAATACCTGTGGTCAAAACGTTATTGTAAACTAAACGAATCGCAACGTAAAAAAAAAGCCCTTAACGGGCTTTTTTTTAAAATGTAAAAAGCAAATCAGGCAGTCATGGCCACGGGATTGTTCGCTTGTAACAATTCCTTGACGCTTAATACATTCGCATAAGTGGGTTGCAAAGCCGCCAGAAACGCATGATGAACGCTTTGCGCAAGAATCGAAGTATTGTTAAATTCAAGATTTTTGGTGGCACAGGCATCGTGTAATACGGTACAGGAAAAACCAAGATCATAAGCCGCGCGTGTTGTGGCATCCACACATAAATGGGTCATCATGCCGCAGATAACTAAATGATCAATATTATGCTTAAGCAGATGGTTCAAAAGACCGGTGTCTTTAAAACTGTTTGGATAATGTTTTTTGATAATGGTTTCATTTTTCAGGGGTTGTACGGTTGGGTGGAACTCTATGCCTTTGGTGCATGGTAAAAAATAGGTCGCATCAGGACGAGTTGAAATTTGTTGTACATAGATAACTGTGTTTTGTTTGGCACGAAAGGCTTGCAGCACTTCTTGGGCTTTCAAACCAGCTTCGGTACTCTTCTCTAATGGCATCCTACCATTGGGAAAATAATCATTCTGGATATCAATCAATAATAATGCTGTATTCATTGGTGTGACTTCCCTTTCAACTTGATAATGCTCTATTAAACCATCTTTAAGAAATTTCGCAATAGTTTTGATAACATATTGATAATTGCAGGGAATATTCGGGTTGAGGTGTTCCAAAGTGAACCAAAGTCTGCTCAACTTTATTTCAATTTTCGAATATTTAGCATTTAAAATTTTAAGTCTGTATGTGCTAAAGCAGGCAGCTTATGCGGTTCCTGCTGTTTTGACGAGCAGTGTCAGGCAAAAAGCTAAGTGGAAGGAGATAAGCTTAAACCTGAGCTATGGAGAGCGGTTGAAATTTCCGGGAGACAATGTTTTTCACGATCATAGTAAAGTTGAATTTTTTTAATATTTGTCATGAATTCGGTTGTAGGTACTACCAGAGGATCCGAATAAAAGAAACCCAATCCAAAGTAGCCCAGACAACTCGGGCTTTTCTTGTATAGGGATTCTTTAATAGCGTCACTTTCGATTAAAACAAAAAAATCATTAAGTTTGTCTGGATCGAACTTGGGATTAATTTCTTCTATTTGTTGTAATAAATTCAGCGCCGTAGAACATTTCTCAATATAGTAATGTTCGTTTGAGGGAAATAAATGTATAGCTTCCAATAAAATCGGGGCATGAATTTTATATTTTTTCTTATCGTGTTGCTCATCTTCTCGCGTGACATAAATAAAACGATTATCGGATTTAATGTTGGAACTTTTTTCATTTAGCGCAATTAATTTGGGTAGTGACAATTGGTTTGCCAGCAACAGAAGTTTATCGGCAAGATTATTTAAATAATGTAAGCACAGCCATTCCATGCGGATGATGGTTTGCCGTTGCAGGGTCGCCAGATTGCTATGTTTGATTAAATTCTCAATTTCAACGCAACAGTTATCATTAAGGTGAATGATTTCTTTAAGGTATTGACTTCCAAGCGTGTCATCGGCTGGTGCTACAGGTGGTTCGCGCAGTTCACGGCCGACTTCGACTTTTTCAAGATAGGTCTTGAGCGCGAGTATTTTAGCGACGCTCAACTTATTTGGATCATGAATGTAATGATAAATAGTAGTTACATGATTTAACTTTATTAAGAATATTTGTTTATCATGTTCATCTAACCATTGAGGAAAATACCCGGCTGCCTTGGTTCGCAAAGTCTGGCAATCGAAAGTGTATTCTCTGTTTGCGACAATTACCGTCAAGCTAACCAGAGGTTGGGTGCGGGAGGCAAATTCTTCAAGTATTTCGACAGGCCAACTGCTGAGAATAGCTGCGGTTGCTGCTTTGAGTTGGTTAAGATAGTGAATGGTTAATTTATCAAGGTTATTAAGGGTGTTATCGAGGATTAATTTAGTTGCATCGTCGATATTAGCTGCCAGAAGTTGGGCATGGGTAAACTCCGGAGCTTCTTTTTCTTCATTTCCAGTAAGCGAGCGTTGCGTATTTTCCTCAGCTTGTTTGTAGTCGCTGGTATTGGTATTGATATAAATTACCAGTTTTCTGCCTCTTTTACTCGGGGATTGGAAAAGACTACGTTCAAACATATAAACCTCTAAAGTTATTCTAAACTTAAAATGATTTTGCCAACGTTTAAGTTTTTTTCCATGTATTCATGGGCCAGCCTGACATCTTGAAAAGGAAAAATGGAATCGATCACCGGTTGTAAAATGGCTTGCGAAAATAACGGCAGCCAGCGTTCTTTAAAATGTTTGGTAAGCAGGCGTTTTTCCCCGAGTGGCCGCGCGCGCATTGTTAAACCTTTTATTTGCAGGCGTTTTTTATGGACGGTGTTTAAATCTATTTGGGTTTCATGGCCGCCCATCAAGCCCACTAACACTAAACGTCCCGCATCTTGTAAAATTTGTAAATGTTCTTTCAGATAACTCGCGCCGATGAAATCAATAATGACATTCACCCCACGGTTATCCGTCAAGCGCATAATTTCGGTGGCGATGTCTTGCTGTTTGTAATTAATAATAGTGGGATTGGCGAATTCTTTGATGCGGTCGAATTTCTCCACGGTGCTAGTGGTAGTATAAACCTTGGCATTGACCTGGCTTGCTAATTGTAAAGCGGCGGAGCCGACACCGCTGCCCCCAGCGTGTATGAGTACCGTTTCATGATGACAGAGTTGGCCCAGGCTAAACAAAGCTTCTTGGGCAGTGAGAAACGCTTCGGGTATGGCGGCTGCTTGCGCGTAAGTAAAATTTTCGGGGATTTGCATAGCCATGCCTTGATCGAGTAAACAATATTCCGCGTAACCTCCGCCACCCACCAGGCCAAAAACTTTTTCACCAACACCAAACCCGGATACGTTCGCGCCCATGCCAACAATTTGCCCGGCGATTTCTAATCCTAACGTAGTGGATTCCCCAGCTGGCGGCGGATATTTGCCGCGTCGTTGCAACAAGTCAGCGCGATTTAACGCGCAGGCTTTTACATGGACAAGTAGTTGATCAGCTCCAGGAATAGGTTGCGGCATTTCCGCGAGCATCAATACTTCAGGCCCGCCAAACTGCTTTAAAGCGATGACTTGCATTGGACTTTCCTTGATTGTAGTTACCAATGTTAATAAATAGACATGGTCCTTGTCACTGTAAATTTTTTGAAAAAATAGACTGTGTTATAATGACGGATGAGTTTTTTTTGGTTAGATTGATGGTTAAGACTATGAATAAATTACCTAAGGAAGCATTAAATCCCCAAAACCCATTCACTACCTTTGATTTAAAATTTTCATCTGCGGAGCAAGCGGCCTTGGATGAAATGAATATAAATTATACGAAAAGTTATGACAATTTTGGTAATTTAACGGCTTTAAAAAATGAGACAAAAGAATTTTTAAAATCATTAGGTCAAAGTGATGCCGGGCAAATTGAAATTATTTCTAATTTAATAACAAATTTGGTTAACACTGTTATTTCAAGTTTTGAAAAAGCAACCGCCTGGGTCACCATCAGGGCTTCGCTGACGACAGACACTTGGGATTTACCCCGTTGGCATACGGATGGTTATTATTATGCTCCGTATTCAGGAGAACAATATAAAGCTGTAATTACATTAAAAGGGCCTGGCAGTTTATTTTATCCGTTGCCGAATGAACTGAGGCAACAATTCAATTCACTACAATTAAATCCAGACAACCGTGCAATCATTGCCAAACTACTGGATCCCGCCAAAGCTATTTCAATAGATATTAAAAAAGGTGTGATCTTCATCGTTGGCGCAGACTATGCCGCAGTCCACTCTGAACCTCCCATTCACGAATCCAGACTGTTCCTATCTATTGTTCCCGGCAGCAAAACCGAAATTGATGAGTTATATAAAAATTGGCATTCGGAAAAATAGGGATTGCTTTTAACTTTTCTCCGTAAACCAAATATTAAATTGTTTCAACAATTTTTCGGCTTCGGAAATACAATCTTTCACTGCGCTTTCAGGTATAACATCGCCTGAATAATCGGCAACATTCCTTTGTTTTCGCATAGCATCCAGCAAGATTATAGTATAACTATCTGTTCCTAGAGTTTTTGATAATAACTGAATCATTGTTTGATGGTGTCCTGGCTTACTGGTTAATGTTCGGTATCCATTTGCTTGTAGGGCTGCATTGGCTATCTGCATAATTGCCTTATAAGCTGCATCAAAACGGTTTTCCGCACTTACGGCTGTGATTTTGGAGTCTTCGATATTCCGCTTTGCCGCAGCAACCAGCCGCTTGATTGTGTCATTATCCGCGGTAATTTTTTCAAGACTTTTGCCTATCAGGTTATTCAATGTCACTTGCAGTTCCTATTATGAAAAGCTTTGGTTTTTTCAGAATATCTTTAATAAAAGCATTCTTATTTCTTACTAATTTTTGCCATTCTGCTTTTGAATATACTTTGGGATTAATTTCGCGGCGTACGGTAGTTTGTGCGGGATAAAGAGCGGATACTGCATCAGTATAACTTATCTCTCCAATAATCAAAACATCGATGTCACTGCCCAAGTTTTCTTTGCCACTTCCTGCGGAACCGAAGACAAAAGCTACTTCAATTTTTTCTGCCAGGGGCGCCAGTGCATTTGCTAACACATCCACTAAACCGGAAGTTTTTCGTAAGATACTTGCAAGCTCTTCAAAAATGGGGAAAGTAGGATTGGCTTGATAATAGACTTGATTGCCGCTTTTCTCACGTATTAATACCTGAGCTTCAGCTAATTTAGATAGTTCACGATGCAGGCTCCCAGCTGCCGTATTGGTAATACGAGCAATCTCTCGCACATGGTATTGGCTCTCGGGGTGCAGCAATAACAAAACTAACACTCGTCGTCGGTATTCTGGAAATAAAAAAGTTAATAACATAAAAGACACTCATGTAGCTAAATAAGCTTCAAGTGTAGCTTAAGAGGCTTCAAGATTCAAGGAAGGATATAAAAATGTAGAATAAACATGGGCATAGCTACTATTAGAAAAGCCTGTGAGCCAGGCTTTTCTAATAGAGAAGGGATTTTTAGAATGGAATATCATCATCAAAATTATCAGTCGGTTCAGCCTGACTGGTTTCGGTGGCTTTCGCGGGGCTGGACATGGGGGTGTCGGATTGGGTGGTGCCACCGCCGGCTTTGCCTAGCATTTCCAGAGTGTCAGCGATGATTTCAGTGGTGTAACGGTCCTGGCCGGTGGTTTTGTCTTGCCATTTGCGGGTTTGCAGGCGGCCTTCGATAAATACTTTAGAACCTTTGCGCAAGTATTCGCCAGTGATTTCCGCTAACCGGCTGTATAGTGCTACACGGTGCCATTCAGTACGTTCCTGATTTTCGCCGCTGGTTTTGTCTTTCCACACTTCGGATGTGGCAATGGTAATATTGGCGACAGCAAGTCCATTAGGGGTGTAACGCACCTCAGGGTCTTTGCCTAAATTACCGATAAGAATAACTTTGTTAACGCTGCCTTTAGCCATGGTTTTGCTCCTAAACGGGTTGTCTGCTTTTGGTGGTTTATGTCGCGGTGGTGGTAGAATACTGCGGGTCTTTCATATGAAATGCAATAGCCAGCCATAGTAACGCAAGCGCCGCACAAAATAAATAGACATCCGCAATACCAAACACACTAAATGAAAAACCGCCCAGCATTCCTCCGACAAAAATGCCAAGAAATTGTGCACAGGAATAAATCCCTAATGCAGTGCCTTTGCGCGCGCGCGGCGCGGCGCGTGAAACATAAGAGGGCAGAAATGCTTCCAGTACGGAAAAACCGGTAAAAAATCCGCATAAACCGAGTAATGATAATTGTTTGCTATCCATACCCAGTAATAAAATACTTTCCGATAACCCTAATAAGACAATAGCCAGCATAAAAAAGCGTTTCACTAAGCGTTTTTTTTCACTGACCATAATCAGTAACAATGTGGCGATAAATGCCAGTGCCAGCGCGGGTACGTAGATTTGCCATTGTTTATTTTCCGGCAGACTTAAATGGTTTTGTAACGCTTCGGGTATGGCGCAAAAGCTGGCCGTAAACATGGCATGCAGCAAAAAGACTCCAATGTATAAACGTGCCAGCAAAGGGTCTTTTAATAAAGTTAAAAATTGATTGGGAGCCGCTTCGGTATCGGCATGCCAGACTGCTTTTGGCGCGGCGGGTATCAAAGTGAATAATAAGATGATGCCAGTCATGCTAAAACCAGCTGCTAACCAGAAAATCCCCTGAATATGAAACACCGATGCCAATGCGGGGCCTAGCACCATGGCCAGCATAAAAGAGAATCCAATCATGATGCCATTGATGGCCATGGCTTTGGTACGTTGTTCGACGCGGGTGAAATCGGCGAGGGCGGCGATAATAGCACTGCCCACAGCGCCAGCGCCTTGCAGGGCGCGGCCTAAAATCATGAAATAAATAGAATGAGCAAAAGCAGCAATAATGCTGCCGATGATAAAAATAATTAGTCCGGCAGCAATCACGGGTTTGCGGCCTATGCGATCAGAAAGCATACCGAAAGGAATTTGTAACAGACATTGGGTAAGGCCATAAATACCCATGGCAAGACCCACCATGGTGGGGGTGGCAAACATCAGATTGTTTGCATAGGGTGCAAATACGGGTAACACCATAAACAAGCCGATTAAACGTAATGACATGATAGCGGATAGTGCGCTAACTGCGCTAAGTTCGGATGGGGTCATTTTTTGCATAGGGGGCTTGGTTGTTTTAATTAGAATGGGAGGATTATAGGGGGTTTTGGGTGGGCTGTCATGTTACAAACTGGGCGAAGCTGCAGGCGAACCTACTGGACTGTAGCGCAAACCTGTCATTCCCGCGAAGGCGGGAATCCATTATTAGCTATTCCACACTTTGCAGTTTCCAGGGATGGATTCCCGCCTACGCGGGAATGACAGAAGTGGTATATTTAATAAACAACAATTCTCCGTTTTTCCTCCCAGGACTTATTTGTGCTACAATCCGCCTTCGTTTTTTACATAAGAATTCGCATGAAAGAAATTATCGTTCGTGGCGCGCGTACCCACAATTTGAAAAACTTAAACCTGACTTTGCCGCGTGACCAATTAATAGTCATTACCGGTCTGTCCGGTTCAGGCAAATCGTCATTGGCTTTTGACACTTTGTATGCGGAAGGCCAGCGTCGGTATGTGGAATCCTTGTCTTCTTACGCGCGACAATTTTTATCCGTAATGGAAAAACCGGATGTTGATCATATCGAAGGATTATCACCGGCGATTTCAATCGAGCAGAAATCCACTTCGCATAACCCACGCTCAACGGTGGGTACGATTACTGAAATTCATGATTATTTGCGCTTGCTGTTTGCCAAAGTCGGCCAGCCACGTTGTCCTACCCATAATTATGTATTGGAAGCGCAAACCGTCAGCCAAATGGTTGATACTGTTTTAGCGTTGCCAGCCGACACCAAAATCATGGTGCTGGCGCCTGTGGTGCGCGAACGCAAAGGCGAACATGTGCAATTGCTGCAGGAATTGCGCGCGCAAGGTTATGTGCGTGCCCGCATCGATGGTGCAGTCATTGAATTAGACCAGCCACCCAAATTGGATTTACGTAAAAAACACACGATTGAAGTTATTATTGACCGCATCAAAGTCAAACCCGATGCACGGTTGCGGCTGGCGGAATCGTTTGAAACTTCACTAAAACTGGCGGACGGTCTTGCCGCGATTGCTTTTATTGACGAACCCAAAAAAACAGCGCGGGTATTTTCATCAAAATTTGCCTGTCCCGATTGTGGTTACAGCCTGGCGGAGTTAACACCGCGCTTATTTTCATTTAATAATCCCGCTGGCGCGTGTCCGGAATGCGACGGCTTGGGCGTGATGCGTCATTTTGATGAAGATTTAGTAGTGACTAACGCTAAATTAAGTCTGGCGGAAGGCGCGATTCGCGGCTGGGACAAACGTAATAATTATTATTTTCAATTATTATCGGCGCTGGCCAAGCATTATAGATTTGATATGGATACACCCTTCGGAAAATTACCGAAAAAAGTTCAACAAGTGGTGTTATATGGCAGCGATGAAGAATTAATTAAATTTCATTATAAAAGTGATGAAGGTCGTGGTTTTACCAAGACGGCGCCTTTTGAAGGTGTGATGAATAATATGGAGCGCCGTTTTCGTGAAACCGAATCGGAAATGGTACGCGAAGAGTTATCGAAATATTTAGCGAGTAAACCTTGTGAAGCCTGCGGCGGTTCACGGTTGTGTAAAGCGGCGCGTTATGTGTTTGTCGCGGATACCAATTTGCCCACTATCGCGGCATTGCCGATTGATCACGCCAAAGATTTTTTTGAAAAATTACACTTGTCCGGCGCGCGCGGTGAAATCGCCTCAAAAATTATTAAGGAAATTACCAGTCGTCTGACTTTTCTGGTCAATGTAGGTTTGGATTATTTAAGCCTGGATCGCAGCGCTGACTCACTGTCGGGTGGTGAAGCGCAACGTATTCGTTTGGCAAGTCAGATTGGGGCCGGTCTAGTCGGTGTCATGTATATTCTGGATGAACCCTCCATTGGCTTACATCAGCGTGATAATACGCGTTTGTTAAGCACGCTCCATCATTTACGCGATTTAGGTAACACCGTGATCGTGGTGGAGCATGATGAAGAAGCCATTTTAACTGCGGATTATGTCTTGGATTTAGGCCCGGGCGCGGGGGTGCATGGCGGCGAAATTGTTGCGGCTGGCAAACCCAAAGATATTATGGCCAATCCCAAGTCGTTAACCGGACAATATCTTTCGGGAAAAAAACGTATTGCTGTGCCCACCAAGCGCTTGCGGGGTGATCCGAAAAAAATGCTTACCATCAAAGGTGCGCGCGGCAATAATTTGCAAGATATTGACGTAAAATTACCGCTAGGCTTAATGACTTGCATCACCGGTGTATCGGGTTCCGGAAAATCCACTTTGATCAATGATACATTGTTGCCTATCGCGGCACGCGTATTGAATGGCGCTGGCATGGGTGACCCGGCGGAACATGATGAAATTGAAGGTTTGGATTTACTGGATAAAGTAGTTGCCATTGATCAAAGCCCCATAGGTCGCACGCCGCGTTCAAATCCGGCGACGTACACCGGTTTATTTACGCCAATACGGGAATTATTTGCTGGTACGCAAGAAGCGCGCTCGCGTGGTTATCAACCCGGACGCTTTAGTTTTAATGTGAAAGGTGGCCGTTGTGAAGCGTGTCAGGGTGATGGCTTGATTAAAGTGGAAATGCATTTTCTTGCCGATGTTTACGTTACCTGCGATGTGTGTCAAGGCAAGCGCTACAACCGTGAAACATTAGAAGTCACGTATAAAGGTAAAAATATTCAAGAAATATTGGCAATGACTATCGAAGATGCACGCGTATTTTTCGATGCTATTCCATCCGTATCACGCAAGTTACAAACCCTGGTGGATGTTGGTTTATCGTATTTATGTCTGGGCCAGAGCGCGATTACGTTATCTGGCGGTGAAGCGCAACGTATTAAACTCGCCAAAGAATTATCGCGCCGTGATACCGGACAGACTTTGTATTTACTGGATGAACCTACGACCGGTTTACATTTTCATGATATTGAACAATTGCTAGTGGTGTTACACAGATTGCGCGATGCGGGTAATACTATAGTCATCATCGAACATAATCTTGATGTGATTAAGACGGCGGACTGGATAGTCGATTTAGGGCCGGAAGGTGGCAATAAAGGTGGCCGTGTCGTGGTCGCGGGTTCGCCGGAAGAAGTCGCGGCGTATAAAAAATCTTATACCGGTGAATATTTGCGGCGTTTGCTATGATGATCGTCCCCGCTTGGTGGATGGTCCTAAGGTAACTTGTTTATCGATTTCGGGCTGTATATCTGTACTTTTAATTTTTTGTAATTTACTTCCGGCTTTATTAAGAGAGCGCTGTAGTTTTTCGGTATTTTTATTATCCCGTTCGGATTTTACATAAATATTGTCAAGTTTCCTTTGAGTTCCATAATCAACATCCCCTTTAAATTTTTGCGGATCGTTCACCGCATCTAATTTTTTTAATGTGTTAATAGTCTGGGCAGTTTGGCGGCTCACCATAAATTTTTCTAATAGTTTTACTGGATTGAGGGTAAACTTTTTCAACTGTTGCTTGTGAAGATGGCCTTCGATATCGATGCGATCGAAATAATCATATCGGCGTTGTATCGCGGGATCATTGGTTTCTTTTATTTTGGCATCGCAATAAAGTTTCACCGCCATTTTTAAGGCGGGTGGGAGAGCAGGTTCTATTTGGATAGTCAGGCCGCCTGAAGCATTCTTGGTGTTTTCTACCATTTCTTTCGCTAGTAACATGGTTTCTGCGGGACTTAAATTTTGCGGAAGTTGATGCAGATTCAATGCGATATCACCAAATCTGCCTAACGGGCCTACGCTAAAAACCGTGTTTGAATCTGCATCAGCGCCCTTTAAAGCCATAATGACCATTTCATTTCTTACATCGACTTTCTCTTCTTCACGATGTCTGGTCGTCAATGCCAGCATAGCGCCATCTACATTTTCCATACCCATCTTCTGACAAATATCGGCATAGTGTTTGTCAAAATCAGTTTTAGTTCTTTCAGGATTAGTAGGGTCAACATCGAATTTTACTATTTTTGAGGCAGTGAAGCGGATGCGATTAGTGTAATCTGCCTGGCTAGTCGCAGTGAAGCTTTGTTTAATGCTTTCCAGTTGCGTCCACATTTGATCGTAAGTAGTCACGTTGGCTTCGCTTTGCTTTAACAAGCTGATTGCTTCTCTGGTATTCGACCAGTTGGACCAGCTTTTTTTATTGTGTTGTAAATAATTGATGGCATTGGGCAGATTGTCCTTTGAAACAATGATTCTCGCGGTATTCTCGGCAATTTTTTGGGTCAAAGATTCTATCGAAGAAAGCCATTGGGCTTTTAACTTTTCCCGGTCGACCAGATTATCAAAATTGGCATTTTGAAACTCGGTGGCTTTTAGTTTTAAATGTTCCAGTTGCGACTTAGTGCGGGATAAGGCAGTGGAATCATTGGCAGCACGGGCCAGGATAAGAATATCATTTATCAAATCCGCATCCCAATTTTTTAAAAGAGTGGGAGTGACTACCGGATTTATCGCAGTTGTCGTGGGCGCCTGTACAGTGGATGTGGGAGATACAGGTGGCGTTATGGTAGATGTATGAGATACGGGTGGGGTAAGGATTGAAGAGGATTCATTTGCGGCTACTTTAGATTCTGATGGTACATCAACTTTTGCTTCGTAAGTTTCAGCAAATAGATTATTTAAACCCATATCTTCTTCTTTTTCTTCAGACTCATTATTTAAAACCAGGTCATCTTCTTCTTTTTTCTCTTCCTCATCAGCGTTCTCTTCAAAAATTTCTAAGCTTTCTGCTTCTTCAAGCACAATGGTTTGTGGCGATACATTAACTGGTTCGCCTCCTTGTTTTTCAATGAGTTCTTCATTTTTTACTTCCTCAAGCACAATTGCTTCTTGCGATATTGCAGGTGTTGAACTTTTTTCCTCTTCTTTACGTTCCTCTTTCACTTCAGAGTTTTCTTCAGAAATTTCTAAGCTTTCTGCTTCTTCAAGCACTATGGTTTGTGGCGATACATTAACTGGTTCGCCTCCTTGTTTTTCAATGAGTTCTTCATTTTTTACTTCCTCAAGCACAATTGCTTCTTGCGATATTGCAGGTGTTGAACTTTTTTCCTCTTTATTTTCTTCCAGCTCGGCGGCCAGTTGCTGGGCTTTTAATTCTTTTGCTTCTCTTAAGGCGGCTCTCGCGTCAGTAACCCGTTTCAATTCGGCTTGCATGTCCTCTTTCATTTTACGCAAGTTATTCTCGCTCGCCGACGCCTCCTGGTTTTGGTTAAGTTTTGCCGCAGGTTTTGTGTCCTTTCGCGGTTTTGCTGCCGCCGTCTCAGCTGCTAGTTGTTGGCGTCTTAATTCATCTGCTGCTCGTTTATCGATTCGCGCTTGGGTAACTTGTTGCAATTCGTCTTGCATACTTTGTTTAGCTTTTTTCGCGTTATCGTCGCTAGGTTTAGCTGCGTTTTGAAATTGATTAATTCTATTTGCTACGCTGTCACCGGTTGTTAACGGTGGTGCGTCCGGTATATCAGATTGTTGTTGGCTAGCTTTCTGTTCGCGTTGCGCGACGCGTGCCTGAAGGGCGGCAAATACTTTTGCAATTTCAGCTCGAGTAGCATCGTTTGGCACTGGAGTTACTGCAGGAGCAGTTGGTGCTGCATTGTTAATAGCTTGCTGAGCAGTTGGTTCATTAGCTTGTTGCGCAGCGCGTGCCGCTGCCTCTTCCTTGGCATCGTTTGCTATTTTTGCTTCGCGTTGGGCGATGACTTGCTGGGCATCGGCTAACGCAGCAGTTTTCATCTCTTTTGCTGCGGCAACACTAGCTGGCTCTGCATTGCGAAGTTGGTTAACTCTATCCGTTATACCCGGGCTTAAGGGACTTACAGTTCCTGTAGTTGATGATTGCGGTGAAGTTGGAGTAGCACTAGCATTATCTTCAGCGAACAAATTATTCAAACCAAAATCACCTTCTTCCGCGGGTTCAGGTTTCGATACCTTTTCAGTAATCGGCGCACTTCGAGTAAACAAGCGTTCCGTAGTTGAATCAGAAGAAGATGAAGCGGGAGACACAGGTTGGCTAACAGTCCGTTGCGCAGGACTTGGTGGCGTACCAGGTGGCGAATTAATCGGCTGCTTGGTAAAATTATTTAATTGCACCGGTGGCGGTGGTTCTTCATTTTTACCAAGTATGTTAATTACCCTATTGCCTGTTTGTTGTGGCTCCGCACCAGCGGACTTTAGTGGTACACCTTCTCTTGGGATTGGTGTGACTTGTGCAGACTGCTGTGTCCTGGCTTGAGCCACTTGCTCTCTTGTTTGTTTGAGTTCAGCTTCTTTGGCTTCTTGGCGCAATTTTTCTGCAGCTTTTTTTTCTTCCGCTGCTTGAGCGGCACGTTGTTTTAATGTTTCGCCAAATCGTCCACGAATAATATTTTGTATGTTGGGTCGTTCAGCAGCGTTGCTTTTAACTGCTGGTGTAACCGGAGTGCTTGCTTGCTTATCTTCTGGTTCACCGAATAATTCTCTTTGTCTATCGGAGAGACGTTTAGACCGTTCCAGGTCTACTGGCTCTGCTTGAGTTTTTGGTTGGGAAGTTGCAGTTTTGCTTTCAGGCTTGCGCAAAGCTGCGCGATCAAAGCCAAATAATTTGCTATCAAATGCATCCATTTCGGTATCAGCTACTTTTTCACGCGCTGCTTGTTCTTCTGGCGTGAGGTTAATCTTATCCACATTCTTAAAATGGGTCGCCAGGTCGGCTAATTCGAACTTATTTCTTATTTCATGAAATTTTTCATAAACCGCCATCAATTGGGACAGTGAATCGGGGCTTTGGATGAAGGCATTAATATCCTTCTCTGCTGCCTTAAGTTCTTTTGTGGTCATGCCTATCGTTAATAATTCTTTTAATCTACTATTTATTCTTCGAAGAATAGGATCAACGATATCTTTACCGTTAGTTTTCAGATCATTATAATCGTTCAACTGATCATAAAGATTGACCGCCGCCGTTTGCAGTTTATCGATAATTTCTTCCCTGAGTCTAGTTGACGGTTGTTCGGGAAATATTAATTGCAGATTTTCCAAGGGCCCTTTTAAGGAGTCAAAAATCGTGATGGGTTTTGGGCTGCCTGCAGTAGTCAGTAATTCTGGCGCGTCCAGGAATGTAAAAAGCACCGCGGGAAATGAAGTACGTGGGTTTGGCTCGGCCGCATCATTCGCGCTCTTTTTAATAACGGCATTGGCTATTTTTCTTGAGAGAAATTTTTTCTTCTTAGGCATGCATTGATACCCCAGATAAAGAGCGGCTATTAGTTAATTATATAGCTTTTTTGGTCGATTTTTGAATAAAACCGCCATGGCACTATTAAATTTAACCATAGCAATTAAAAAAATTAAGTATAATCAAGTGATTGAAATTCACATTCTCGGAGATAAAAATAGTGCAATTTGCTGACCATGAGAGCGTTTTTTTACTGCCGGGGCCTGCTGGCGACCTGGAAATCTTAACAGCGCCTGCTAAAGCGGTAAGTCCCGCGAATGACCCTGTAGGCGTCATTTGTCATCCCCATCCCTTATTTGGTGGCACCATGAATAATAAAGTGGTGACGACGCTGGCGCGCACTTTTGCGGAAATGGGTTTGCCTACGGTGCGATTTAATTTTCGTGGCGTGGGAAAAAGTACAGGAACGTTTAGTGAAGGAGTAGGGGAGATAGAGGATTTGTTGGCGGTGGTGGAAGGGGTGAAGCAAGTCAAACCGAGCGCGAGTATTTGGTTGGCGGGATTTTCATTTGGGGCGGCGGTGGCGGCGCATGTGGCGACCAGAATCAGTCTCGCACAACTTGTTACGGTTGCACCGCCGGTGCCGCGGTTTAATTTGTTGGAGTTACCGGATATTACTTGTCCGTGGTTGGTGGTGCAGGGTGAGGATGATGATGTAGTCATTCCTGCAGATGTTTATGCGTGGGTGGCAACGCGCAAGCCACAACCAAAGTTGATTAAGATTCCGAACGCGGGGCATTTTTTTCATGGGCAGTTGTTGGTGTTGCGGGAGAAGATTAGAGAAGCATTGTGAAAAGAATGACGGCTTACAACGGGTTAGGTAAGAGGCGAGGTGATGGATTTCCAAACCTTGAAAATCAGGGATGATTTTCCAGAGCCTACAGGGATGTATTCACGGCGTGTTTGGAAATGCATTACCTCGCCTCTTACCTGTCGCAGGATAGTTTTTTTAAAATTTTAAAAACCCCCTCACCCGCCGCTGCGCGTCACCTCTCCCACAAGGGGAGAGGTGAAGAGCATGGTATAGGGGAGAGGAAATTACGGTTGGCGGATTTGTAGGGCGGTGGTGGCTTCGGGGAGGCGGTGGGCGGAGCGGGCGTTGGATTTGGCGGCGGTGAAGGCGTTTTGTAGAAAGGCGGAATCGTTGGCTGCGGTATTAGAAGTTTGTAAAGCGTTGGTTAACGCAGATAAACTTTCTGATTTACTCTTTTGCATCTCAAGCTCTTCCGCTAAAGTAGTTTTGGCGCGCACCTGTTCATCGAATTCACTGTCATTACGCAGTAATTCTTTAGAAACGCGGCGTCCGGCTTTATTCAATCCTAGCCCTTTAAGCAATGCTTTTTCCGCGGGATCTTTATAACTAAATAAACTACTCACACTACCAAAGAGTCCACCTTTTAACACCGGTCTAAATTTATTCTGGGCATCAAAATAATCATATTTTCTTTGCTCCTCAGGAAAACCTTTAAATTGTTGAATCATCATTTCACAATAATACTTAATTGACCTGCGTATTTCCGCGTTTTTACCATGCAGGCAAATAGTCTGCTGACCGTCCGTATTTTCAATTACCTTAGTCACTGCGTCTTTAGCAAAACGCAGCGCTATATCAGAAGGGACGTCAGGATTTTTTTCATTGCGTAAAATACGTATTAATTCTTTGTGCATGGCTTTGGCTACTTTAGCCGGCGAAGCCTGTAAATTAGGTTGCATATTAGCGGCCAGAAAATTCTCCAGGGTTTTGATATCGGGAATTTGTTTAGGTAATTGGGAAAATAATTTATATAAATCCTCAGGTGAAGCATTATCAAATAAAGGCAAGAGATCACCTAATTTGTGATGCACATTAGTGACAAACTTCACCATTAAATGCGTAGGGTCCAAGTCTTCACGCAAATCAATTACTTGCAAAGTAAAATTATTACGGTTATTTTCCGCCGCACTCATGGAATACACCGTACTTAAATTGGTTTCCAATCTAACCGCGGTAACATCTCCTTTGGGTGAATTTAACGATTTATTATCGGTGCCAGCAAATCCTAATAAAGTATAATCTCGGGTAGTATCAATTTTATCGCGTTCATACTCAAACGTTTGCGTGGAAAGGTTTAAGATATTACCTGATGAGCGTTCACTTATTTTGCTACCCAAGCTTTGGCGCATGTTAGCAAGCAGGGCATCTCTGTCTTCGCTGGCAAGGATTTTTCTAACTACAGTAGCAGCAACATTGGTTTGTCCCTCATAATCAGGGTCATGGTAAACAGTAATGTTAGTATTAGCGAGCCCGACTTCCATTTTATTCAATTCTTCTAAAGTACTTTCATAACTGTCTAAGGCATGACTGGTAGAAAGAATGCGTTTATCCAATTCTTTTAAGTATTCTGTTTTAACCGAGTGAGTTAAGTCAGAACTAGCGTTAATAAATTCTTTTGCATTGCTTAAAGCATCCTGCAGTACTTGCAATTGGGCTATCCTATCCAGTAACTGCGATTGCAACGGCAATAAATTTTCATTCCAGTCTTTCAGCATGACAGAGCGTAATTCCAGGCTGCGAGTCACAGGATCGCTGGCCAGAATAGCCTGCTGATGAAAGTCAGAAAATAATTTGTTGGATTCTTTGATTTCTTGTTTGCCGCTTAACGCCTTGGCGGCGCTTAACACTTCATCTATCTGATGAGTATTCGTAACTGTAATAACCGGGACTGACACAGCAGCTTGAGACATTTGCTGTTGCTTCATAGTTGGGGGTGAGCTCGCTTTACTGCCGGCGAGTCGGGCTCGTTCAGCGTCCGCCAGCCGTTGTCTTTCTCTGGCTTCATCTTCCAGGCGTTGTCTTTCTCTGGCTTCGTCTTCCAGGCGTTTTCGTTCTCTCGCTTCATCTTCCAGACGTTTTCTTTCTTTCGCTTCTTTTTCTAAACGCTTTTTTTCCTTCTCCTCGTCTTCAAAACGCTTTCTTTCTTTTGCCTCATTGTCTAGACGTTTTCTTTCTTTTTTCTCAGTATCATTTTTTTTCTTTTTTCTATCATTCTTTAGCGGAGTAGTAGCAGGCTTAGGCGTTTTAGGCGTGAATTTGTCGATAAGTCCCTTAACATGCCCCGTAGGTATTATCTTAGATATTGCAGCTTTCTTTTCCTCGTCTTCTCGGTTACGTAATTTTTTTCTATCGCCTTCTTGTTGTTTTAATTCAGCATCCAAATCTTCTGTTTGTTTTTTTAATTTATTGCTAAGAATTAAATGCGCATGGCTGTCTATATTTGTTTTCAATGCGGCTAAGGTAATTTCGACACTGGTCGGAGCTGCGCAGATTTGATCGGTAAAACGCTTCCAGCTTTTTAAGGATTCAGTAGAGTTTGAAGCATGACCGCCGCTGTTATGACCTACTGTTTTTAAATTATTAATAAGTGTATTGATAGACTGTCTGGATTGTTCGGTGAGTTCTTGTTGTATTCTTGCATCTTCAAGATAAGCCCTTACCACTTTAATTGCAGATTTCGCATCCTTATTTATATCCGCTTCATTGTTGTATTGATCACGTCCAATTTGAAATACTTCTTTCTGTAGCGGCGGCTCATCATTTAGTGATAGAAAAAACCGTGCCGTCAACACTTCTAACTCAGGGTCTTTAGGCCTGATAGTCACATGATTCAGTGAATTATACAGATCATTAAAAATACCTACCTGCAATTGCGGCGATAGACTTGGCATCTGTATTTCCTCATTAATCGGTTATGGTTTCTTTTTATCCTATTATACGACATTTTTTCAGAAGCCACCCAAATGAGAATAATTCTCAATTGTATTGACAGGGTGAAGGGGAAAGCAGGATACTAGCTACAGTGAAAGTCATAATACTGGTTTCTAACCCCCATTTTGATATTAATCAGACACATACTATGCAATTAGCCGAGATGAAAACAGGTTATAAAGGACGCATTCTTGCGATTCACGCAGGGGAAAAAGTCTATCGTCAGCGTTTAATTGCCATGGGACTGGTGCCGGGTACGGAGTTTACAGTATCCCGAATAGCCCCTTTAGGGGACCCGGTTGAAATTACTGTACGAGGTTATGCCTTGAGTTTGCGTAAACATGAAGCCGCCATTTTGCTAATTGAACGGGTGCAGGAATGACTACTATTGGTCTAGTCGGCAATCCGAATTGTGGCAAGACGACATTATTCAATGCCTTGACGGGCGCGCGTCAACGCGTGGGTAATTGGCCTGGCGTGACCGTGGAACGTAAAAGTGGGTTTTTCAAATCGGCGGATACCACGGTGGAAGTGGTCGATTTGCCAGGAATTTATTCCCTGGTAATGGCTTCAACCACTGGTTCTATCGATGAAAAAATTGCGTGTGAATATATCTTGAATGGTGGCGCGGATGTCATCGTTAATATTCTGGATGCGAGTAATTTAGAACGTAATTTGTATTTGACTCTGCAACTATTGGAAATGCAAGTGCCGGTCATCATCGTATTAAACATGATGGATATCGCTGAACAGCGCGGCATGAAAATTGATTTGAAAAAACTTACCCAGCGCGTGGGTTGCCCAGTGATTGCGGTTTCCGCGCATAAAAATCAAGGTATTAAAGAATTAAAAATTACTTTAGCCAAGTTGCCAGCATCGACGCACCTCAAGCAACCCGCCAGACGCGTGGTTGATGAATTGATGCTTGCGGAGTTTGCGACAACCTTAAAGAGCCACCTGGGTGAAGATAAGCCGCCAGAATTAACCTGGTTAGCGCTGCGTTTGTTAGAAAACGATTTGTTTGTGCAGCGCTATTTTGTTAGTGATGTGCAGGCACTGGTAATCGCTGAGCAACAGCGTATACAACAACAGTTTAATGAAGACGCGGATATTTTAATTGCTGATGCGCGCTATCGCATGATCAATAATATCATTAACGAATGCCTGGTTAAAAACACCGCCACACAACTGACTTATACTGCGCGCATAGATAAAATAGTTTTAAATCGTTTGTTGGGCATTCCTATTTTTTTGGTGGTGATGTATTGCATGTTTTTATTCGCCATCAATATTGGCGGCGCATTCCAGGATTTTTTTGATATTGGCAGTAATACCTTGTTCGTGCAGGGCCTGGGCGTTGCTTTGACCCAGCTGGGTTTGCCAAATTGGCTGACTGCGTTGATCGCCAATGGCATAGGACGCGGTATTAACACCACCGTCACATTTATTCCAGTGATTGGCGCCATGTTTTTGTTTTTAGCGTTGCTGGAAGATTCTGGCTATATGTCACGCGCCGCGTTTGTGGTGGATCGTGGCATGCGCGCCCTGGGTTTGCCAGGCAAAGCCTTTGTTCCCATGATTGTGGGTTTTGGTTGTAATGTGCCAGCGGTCATGGCGACCCGCACTTTGGAAAATCGGCGTGATCGTATCCTCACGGTCATGATGAGCCCATTTATGTCATGCGGTGCGCGACTGGCGATTTATTCTGTATTCACCGCGGCATTTTTTCCCGTGGGCGGACAAAATGTCGTGTTTATGCTTTATCTCACCGGTATCGCGATGGCCATGTTAACGGGATTATTGTTGCGAAAAACCGTTTTAACTGGCGCGCCAGCGCCACTGGCCATGGAATTGCCGCCGTATCATTTACCGCATTTAAAAACGCTGGTTTTACATGCCTGGCAGCGTTTGCGAAGTTTTTTATTGCGCGCGGGAAAATTGATTGTACCGATTTGTGTGATTATTGGTGTATTGAGTGCTTTGAATAGTGATGGCACGATTAACACCGGTGATGGCAATGCTAATTCCTTATTATCTATGCTAGGTCGCATGCTCACGCCCGTATTTGCACCTATGGGAATACATCAAGACAATTGGCCGGCGACGGTTGGATTAGTCACCGGAGTCTTGGCAAAAGAAGTCGTGATTGGCACTTTGAATGCGCTGTATTCGCAAATGGGACATATCGCTACTCTCGCTGCCGCTAATTTTAGTTTGTGGGGCGGTTTGCACGATGCGCTTATGTCTATTCCACAACATTTAAGTCAGTTAGGGAATTCACTGGGGAATCCGGTATTAGCGCAAGCGCCAGTGCAGAGCTTAAGTAAAAGTGTTTATGGCTTAATGTATCAACGCTTTGATGGACAGATTGGCGCGATTGCGTATTTGCTTTTTGTTTTATTATATTTTCCCTGTATTTCCACCACCGCGGCCATGTTGCGGGAAGTCAATCGCGCCTGGACGGTTTTTTCAGTGTTATGGACTACCGGCGTTGCCTATGGCGTGGCGGTGTTGTTTTATCAAGTAGCGACTTTCACCCGGCATCCAGAAAGTTCAGGGTGGTGGATAGCAAGTATTTTAGGTTTATTCAGTCTTGTCATTATTGGCGCGCGCCTTTATGCCAAACCACCGCGTCGCTACCGTAAATTACTGCCTAGCGGAGAAGTCATATGAGCCTGGTCGAAATTAAAAAATATTTAATGCAGGTAAAAATTAGCAGTCTTTCCAGCATCTGTGTTTATTTTAATGCGGAACCGGACACTTTACGCCAAATGCTAGGCCATTGGATTCGTAAAGGCTGTATCAGACAATGTATGAAAACACCCGCATGCGGTGTCAGTTGTGGAAAATGCAGCCCTGCCACCACAGAAATTTATGAGTGGGTAGGCAATTAACTAGAAATTCAATATACTAGTTATAACGATAATGCATTTCCTCAAGGGTGATTCAAATGGCCGAGCTACAAGCCCCCGTTTTGATAAAACCTCTTCCCCCATTAGTATTATTCGAAGGTAAAGAATTTGGCCCCATTGATTTAGGCCAATATATTGAGTCGCCAAACGAAGAGAGTGGCCGCGTAAAATATTATGCTGAGATAGATGGCACAGGCGATGAATTGCCAAGGCAAGTGGTTTGCAGTGTTGAGGGTTTGTTTGGTGGTAAGCCTGCCAAAGGTACGAAAGGCACGGTTAAAATTGCCATCATCGCTGAAAATCAATCGTTAGAAGCATTGGTGGTTCGAGTTGACTTAATCATTAATGAATTGCCAGCAGTAGAAGATCCCTTATTCTTTGCTAACATGAAAGCCCAGGTCTGGGATGCGCTTGGTAAAAATTTACCAGTCCCCTCAGCTAACGATACGCTGACCCGGCCTATCACTTCGGCAGAAGTTTATTATTTAATGCAGCGTTTTGGCTCTATGACCATATGGGATGTTTATAATCTGGAAACGCCGGGGCCCAAAGTACCATTAGCATTGCCCGACATGAGTAAGCATTACGATATTTTTGATAGAGGTAGTTGCATTGTGGGTGCGCCCAAAAGCTTGTTTAGCTATGAGCGGACTTTGAATGATGCATTACAAACGGCAAGAGTCATGGCGAGAGAAGTTTATAAACGGGGTTGGACTATAGAATTTGGTGGGTTTAACAAAATGGTAAGAGCTGCGTGGATTGAGCTGCAAGTACTTAGCGATAAATTTAATAAACCGATTGAAATTATGCACTATACTCCTAGTGGTCGCGACTTGAAAATTTATGAGGCTAGAGTTGAAGCTTCTCGACCAACGCCTTAAAAATCAATAGCTTGTATTTATAATGTGCACATTTTACTAATTATGCTTATAATTAGTATACTAATGTGTTTTCTAATCAAAAACAGGGTGGACTATGGCTGGTGAAGCAGAACCTCAAAAAGATTACCTCGGGTCCGTGGCAGCGCTGCTAAAAGACATGCGTTATAAAGAGCGTCGTTATGAAGATAGTGGATTTTCCCCCAACTATAGTTACAACAATAGTTCTTTAAAAAATAAGTTTGACGCACTTTCCAGTTTAGATGTTCTTCAAGTTCCCACCGATCCTGGCAAATTACCCGGCGTACCCGCAGCTATCCGTGATCAAGTGACTAAGCTTGGCGACACTTGCCGGGATGCTGTTCAAAAGATAATAAGCGGTGATTTTAAACAAGAAAATTGGGACGCTCCCTTTAAGGCTATTGAGCAAAGCATTGCCGCCGCGAAAGCGAAAGATGCGGCACAGAAGGACCCTGGGCAAGACGATGCTGCTTTAGACAAACTTGGCGAGCAAATTAAAAGTATGCAAACGCAAGCACTGGACAGTGAATTGAAAAAAATGCATGCCAATTTAAATTTACAAAATGAGATGAATTTTCAAATGGCCAGGGTCAAGCAACAGCAAGAGGACCAACTAGGGAGTGATTTCTATACCAACGACTGGAGAAATGAAACTAATCCCAATGATTTGTATACCGATAAAGAAATGGAAAGATTTAAAGATGCTGGTGCTGTGCTAACAACTGGGGCACAACTCCATAATGGCGCCGATGGGGTTTATTCGAAACCGAATTCAAAATACAAAGTTGAAAAGAGAACGGATGAAAAAGGCAATGCACATTATAGTGCGACTTATTCACATGTACCCAAAGGCGACCTCCAAACTACGGCTGAAGCTTTGCTTGATACTGCCGTCCTTTGTATTAAGATTTGGTCTGCAGCTACTATTGTTTTGCCTATCCTTGCCTTCGCGGTAATAGGATTGGCGCGTTTAGGCTGTTCGCTAATGAATGATAAGATCACGCCACCTGAAAACTCGAAATTTAATCTTTTTACCTTACAAAGTGTTTTTGAGAAGCGCGAAGGTACCACACGCGATGAAGTCAAAGCTGAAATAGATTTAGCGCGGAACCGAGGTAAGGAAAGCGATATGTATATGGATTTGTCACGCTCGGAAGGCAAACAAATAAATATTTATGATTTAGAAAAAACCGTGATTTATTTGGATGAAATGAAGAAAAGAGCGGGTTATACCGTTGGACCCAATGGTCCAGAAATTAAAAACCATAAATCCGCTATGGGTTTTCAAACCGATATTACTTTTGAAACTAAACTACGCGCATTGGAAGCAACGCAAAAAATGACTCCCGAAACTGAAAAGATGGTTGAATCATTTTATAAATCCCAACATGGCAGCATGAAGGGATACGATCCAGCGCAATTTAAAGAATACATTTTCCGAGAAATCATAAATTATCGGACAGCAATAGCGGACATGGAGCGAAAGTTTGGTAAGGATATCGATAACAGACCCGCCAATACTTCAACCATAACACCCGGTGGTGATACAAACACGTCAACCATTTCTCCCACCAAGGGCGGCGATTTTACTTCAGTGATTAGTCCCAGCAAAGAAGCTGCGCCTATGCCTTCCGCGCCACCCGCTCAGTTGAGCGCTCAGGATCAGATGGCGCGTGCCTTTGCGGTAGCAAATTTGGTAAACGGTGCATCTTCCAAGGTTACAGAAGGCAATAATTTTCAAGAAACAGTAAAAAATGCGGTAGAGAAATATGCAGGATTGGATGATCTTGATGCTACTTTCAAAACTAATTTAGATGACGCATTAGGCAAATTGACCGAGGGTGAAAAACAGGAAATGGAGCAGGAAGGCACGCTTGAAATTTATCGGGAAGCTACGGTCAGAATGCATGGTGAACCCGCTCCTGGATTCGAAAAGCCACCTGCTTATGAAGCTTCCGCACCGCCTAAGGAAGAGAGCATTGGTACTATCGCTGCTGCAAAGAAGACCACGCTGACCAAAATAGAATTTGATAAGTCAGAAAGTGGAGTTGATTTTCAACCAGAGCAGACTACCTCCAGCATCAAACGTGGTCCTAATTAGTCGTACCTTCCTGCCTTGTAACTTTTGTTCCCCTTAGATACAATCACCGCCACTCAAACGGGAGAGGCGGTGACAATTCAATGCGTAAGCTCATGGTCGCAGGTAACTGGAAAATGCACGGATCGCGTCAAACAACGCAATCGTTGCTGGAATCTCTCAAGCAATCCGCCGCGCCATTGACTCACATTGATGTGGTAGTTTTCCCTAGCTTTATTTATCTCCCCCAGGCACAAACCCTCTTAACCAATTCTGCTATCGCTTACGGCGCGCAAAACCTTTATCCCGGTAACGCAGGTGCATTCACAGGTGAGATAGCAGCCAGCATGTTAGTGGATTTGGGTTGCCGCTATGTGTTAATTGGCCATTCAGAACGTCGCGCCTTATTTAGTGAAACCCTCACGTTAATTGCTGAGAAATTTCAAGCGGCGTTGGCGGCGTCATTAATACCGGTACTCTGTATTGGTGAAACATTGGCCGAGCGCGAAGCAGGCCAAATGGAAGCTGTATTAAAAAAGCAACTTGATTCGATTATTGAAAAAGCCGGGATCAGCAGTTTCGAGCGGGCGGTGATTGCCTATGAACCGGTCTGGGCGATAGGTACGGGTAAAACGGCCACACCTGAACAAGCCCAGCAAGCTCACGCCTATATTCGTCAATTGCTAAGCGGCGCTGACGCTAATATTGCAAAAACCACACGAATACTTTACGGCGGTAGTGTAAAAGCGGATAATGCTGCTGGTTTGTTCGCAATGCCGGACATTGATGGCGCATTAGTAGGTGGCGCGTCTTTAGAGGCAACTAGTTTTCTGGCAATATGTCAGGCTGCCGTAGTCAGGCAGGAAATGGTGAGGGCTTAGATGTATCAGTTAATTTTAGTGTTTCATATTTTTGCAGCGGTTTGTTTAATCGCTCTCGTTCTTGTGCAACAAGGTAAAGGCGCGGCCATAGGCGCGGCTTTTGGTAGTGGCGCGTCCCAGACAGTCTTTGGCAGTCGCGGGTCTGGCTCGTTTTTGCTTAGAGTTACCATCGGTTTTGTGATGATATTTTTTGCAACCAGTATTACGCTGAATTATCTGGCGAGTCGTGCTTATAGAGGGGAGCGGCAAATAGTATTGCCAACCTTGCCAATTACCACCAAGGCAGATACAGCGGTAACCCCAAATAGTATACCAACCCCCGCGCCCGCTGATCCCGAACAAATGTCAGGGGCAAAGAAGTAGTCAACGTTTAAAAAGTTAGTATGCCGAAGTGGTGAAATTGGTAGACACGCCATCTTGAGGGGGTGGTGGCGCAAGCCGTGAGAGTTCGAGTCTCTCCTTCGGCACCATACAATAGATACGAGGAACACAGCTTGCTCCAAAATTACTTACCAATTTTGATCTTCATGATCATCGGTGGCGTATTAGGCGTTATAGTGCCTACTGTGGGCTATCTTG
This sequence comes from Pseudomonadota bacterium, assembly GCA_040389045.1. GTDB lineage: Bacteria > Pseudomonadota > Gammaproteobacteria > DSM-16500 > DSM-16500 > UBA5158. Next base: position 30,190 of record JAZKAT010000059.1, read on the forward strand.
TTGGCCCTAAACGTCCTTATGCAGCAAAATTATCTCCCTATGAATGCGGATTTGAACCGTTTGGTGATTCCCGCATGCCTTTCGATATCAGATTTTATCTAGTCGCTATCTTGTTCATTATCTTCGACCTTGAAACCGCTTTTTTAGTGCCATGGGCGATAGTGTTTCGTAAGCTGGGCTGGTTTGGTTTAGTGACCATGGGAATTTTTCTTGGGTTATTGGTGGTCGGCTTCATTTATGAATGGAAAAAAGGGGCGCTAGAATGGGATTGACCGGCAGTGAAAATAAAGGTTTTATCACTACCAGCTATGAAAAAATTGTTACCTGGGCCCGCACGGGTTCGCTATGGCCAATGACGTTTGGCCTCGCCTGTTGCGCGGTTGAAATGATGCAGGCTGCCGCTTCTCGTTATGATCTTGATCGATTTGGCATAATTTTTCGCGCCAGTCCCAGGCAGTCCGATGTCATGATTGTCGCAGGCACGCTTTGCAATAAAATGGCGCCCGCGTTACGCAAAGTTTACGATCAAATGGCTGAGCCACGCTGGGTCGTGTCCATGGGTTCGTGCGCGAATGGCGGTGGTTATTATCATTATTCTTATGCCGTGGTGCGCGGTTGCGATCGTATCGTGCCCGTGGATGTCTATGTGCCTGGCTGCCCACCCTCCGCTCAAGCGTTAGTGTATGGCATGATCCAACTTCAAAATAAAATTAAACGTAAAAAAATCATTGAACGTTAAGGATAAGCATGGCTGATATCGATGCGTTACATGCCAGGATAAATGAGCGTTTCGCAAAATTGATAGACTATACACAATTGGCGATTGGCGAAATCACTATGACTTTGTCACGCGAACATTTATTGGAAGTAGCCCTGGCCTTGCGTGATGAAACGGATTTTGCCTTCAACTTGCTGGCCGATGTTTGTGGCGTGGATTATTTATATTATGGTCGCGGCGAATGGGAAACTGAAGAAGCTACCACCACGGGTTTTGAGCGTGGGGTTGATCGCAGTTTTATGACGGACCCGGCATCACGTGATGCGCGTAATGCAGAGTTTGGCGGTGAAGTCCCGCCTACCATTAAACCGCGTTTCGCGGCGGTTTATCATTTGTTATCCCTGAAATTAAATCAACGTGTGCGCTTGCGGGTGCCGTTGGAAGAAACCGATTTAGTAGTACCTTCGGTCATGAGTATCTGGCCAGCCGCCAATTGGTTTGAACGCGAAGCTTTCGATTTATTTGGTATCCAGTTTAAAGACCATCCGGATTTACGCCGCCTGTTGACAGATTATGGTTTTGTCGGCCATCCCTTTCGTAAAGATTTTCCCATGATTGGTAATGTGGAAGCGCGTTATGACGGTACGCTAAAACGCGTTATTTATGAACCAGTCAGTATCGAGCCGCGAATTTTAGAACCCAAAGTGATTCGTAAAGATAATCGTTATGAGGTGGGAGAATAGCAATGGAAAAACTCCCGGAAATCCGCAATTACACTTTTAATTTTGGTCCACAACATCCAGCCGCCCATGGCGTGTTACGGTTGATTCTGGAAGTTGATGGTGAAACGGTGGTGCGCGCCGATCCGCATATTGGTTTATTGCACAGAGCCACGGAAAAACTCGCGGAAAGCAAACCCTATAATCATAACATTGGTTATATGGACCGCCTGGATTATGTTTCCATGATGTGTAATGAACATGGTTATGTGCTGGCTATCGAAAAAATGTTAGGCATAGAAGCGCCACCGCGCGCGCAATACATACGGGTCATGTTCGATGAAATTACTCGCATCCTGAATCATTTATTGTGGTTAGGCGCGCATGGTCTTGATGTGGGCGCGATGTCGATGTTTTTATATTGTTTTCGCGAACGCGAAGACTTGATTGATTGTTACGAAGCAGTTTCCGGCACGCGTATGCACGCGACTTATTATCGTCCGGGCGGCGTCTACCGTGATTTACCCGAAACCATGCCGCAATATAAAACTTCACGCTGGCACAATGCCAAAGAAGTCGCGAAAATGAATGCCAACCGCCAGGGTTCGCTGCTGGATTTTATCAGCTCTTTCACCCAGACGTTTCCCGAACGCATTAATGAATATGAAAATCTGTTGACCCAAAACCGTATCTGGAAACAGCGTACGGTGGATATTGGGGTGGTATCGGCGGAAAAAGCCATTGCCTTGGGTTTTACCGGGCCTATGCTGCGCGCTTCCAATGTTGAGTGGGATTTACGCCGCAAGCAACCCTATGCGGTTTACGATCAGTTGGATTTTAAAATTCCGATCGGCAAGAATGGCGATAGTTATGATCGTTATCTAGTGCGGGTCGAAGAAATGCGCCAATCGGTAGTGATTATCAACCAGTGTGTGGCGTGGTTACGCAACAATCCGGGTCCAGTGCTGCTTGATAATCATAAGATAACCGTGCCACCGCGGGTGGAAATGAAGCAGAGCATGGAGGCAATGATTCACCATTTCAAATTAATGACGGAAGGGTATTGTTTGCCGGTAGGTGAAGTTTATTCCGCGATTGAACACCCTAAGGGTGAATTTGGCGTGTATCTGGTGTCCGATGGCGCTAACAAACCTTATCGCTTAAAAATCCGCGCGGCGGGATTTTCCCATTTGGCTGGGCTTGATGAGTTGGTGCGGGGTTATATGATTTCCGATGTGGTAACCGTGTTATCCAGTCTGGATATTGTTTTTGGGGAGATTGACCGCTAATGTCAGCCAATCAACATAGCTTACTTTCTGAAAACGTGCGCGCCAAGATAGACCATTGGATGTTGCGTTTTCCCGATAATCAAAAACGTTCCGCTGTCATCGAAGCCTTGAAATATGTGCAGGAAGATAATAAAGGTTTTTTAACCGAAGCGTTAATGGATGCGGTGGCGGATTATCTGGGCATGCCCCGAATTTCCGTTTATGAAATTGTGTCTTTTTATACACTTTATAATGTGCAGCCAGTGGGGCGGCATACTATCAGTGTATGTTCGAATATTTCCTGTATGCTGGCAGGTTCGGAAAAAATTATTGAGCATTTGAAAAAACGTTTGCAAGTCGATAACAATGGCACGACGGCGGATGGAAAATTCACTTTGCGTGAAGTGGAATGTCTGGCGGCTTGCACGGTAGCGCCTATGTTCCAGATCGGCAGAAAATATTACGAGCATCTCACACCACAAAAAGTGGATGCTATTCTCGATGAGCTGGAGTAATTGTTGTGGCGAATGAAATTTGTTTTCGTAGTCTGAATTTAGACAAGCCATGGACGCTCGCTACTTACGAAAGTATTGGCGGTTATGTGCAATGGCGAAAAATCATTGCCGAGCAAACCCCGCCAGAACAAATTATTGAAGTATTAAAATTATCGGCGTTAAGAGGCCGTGGTGGCGCGGGTTTTCCAACCGGCTTGAAATGGAGTTTTATCAAGCGCGATATGCCCGGCCAAAAGTATGTACTTTGCAACGCGGATGAAGGCGAGCCGGGTACTTGTAAAGACCGTGACATTATCCGCTTGAACCCGCATCAGTTAATTGAAGGCATGTTAATTGGTTGTTACGCGATGGGCGCATCGGTGGCTTACAATTATATTCGCGGCGAATTTTTTGAGCCTTATGAACGTTTTGAAGCGGCACTGGCCGAAGCGCGGCGCGCGGGTTTGATTGGGAAAAACATTTTAGGTTCGGGCCTTGATTACGATATTTTTTCTTATCTGGGCGCGGGCGCGTATATTTGTGGTGAAGAAACCGCATTGATGGAATCGCTGGAAGGTAAGAAAGGCATGCCGCGGTTTAAACCACCGTTTCCTGCTGCACGTGGTTTGTATGGCAAACCCACGACCATTAACAACGTGGAAACGTTTGCCACGGTGCCAGTGATTTTACAACATGGCGCGGAATGGTTTTTGAAATTGGGTAAGCCGAATAATGGCGGTTGTAAAATTTTTTCCGTCACCGGTCATGTAAAAAAACCGGGTAATTATGAAGTGCCGCTAGGTACACCGTTTAAAGATTTGCTGGCGATGGCGGGTGGTTTGTTAGATGGCCGTCGTTTAAAAGCGGTTATTCCGGGTGGTTCCTCCATGCCAGTATTGCCGGGCGATATTATGATGACGCTGGATATGGATTTTGATTCTATCCAGAAAGCGGGTTCGGGTTTAGGTTCGGGCGCGGTGATTGTGATGGATGATTCCACCTGCATGGTGAAAATGTTGAAACGTATTTCCCATTTTTATATGGATGAATCTTGTGGTCAATGTACGCCTTGTCGTGAAGGTACTGGCTGGTTGTACCGTTTAGTGCATCGCATAGAACATGGGCATGCCACACTTGCTGATCTGGAAACGCTGAAACGCGCGGCCAAAAATATTGAAGGCCGCACCATTTGCGCCTTCGGTGAAGCCGCGGCCTGGCCGGTGGGTGGGATGTTGAAATATTTTTATGATGAGTTTGTTTATCATATTGAGAATAAGCGGTGTTTGGT
>JAZKAT010000060.1:0-2867 GCA_040389045.1 Pseudomonadota bacterium
GCAAGCGACAAGCTGCGTGTACCTGCAAATATTGTAGGTGATCCGGTACCACAGAATGAGCCAGACCCAAAAGATAAAGGAAATGCGTCATGAAAATTGAGCGTTTAAGAGTTGCTTTTAATGAAATCAAAGCCAATGACGCCAATGGTTCCATGAAATTTACAGGGTACGGCGCTGTGTTTGGTAATAGAGATGCTTACGATGACTTGATAGAAAGCGGTGCATTTAAAGATTTTATCTCTGAAGCTGAGTCAGATAAAAAAGAATGGCCTGCAATGCTGCTGCAGCATGGTGCATGGGGAGTAACGGCTGATGATTTAACGCCAATTGGGGCGTGGTTATCTTTTTCTGAAGATGAAAAAGGCTTGTTAGTTGAAGGCGAGATTGCAGATACAACCCGAGGGTTAGATACCTACAAGCTAATGAAAATGAAACCTAGGCCAGCCATTAGAGGGCTGAGTATCGGTTATGTTGCGCGTGAGTACAAAAATGGCAATGGAAAAGAAGAGCCAAGGAGAACATTGCTAAAAATAGACATCATCGAAATATCGATTGTGACAAGGCCAGCGAACACGCTCGCAAATGTGACCGGAATAAAAGGAATTGAAACTATTGAAAGTTTCAAAGATGCAGAGGAAATGCTTATGGATTCTGGGTTTTCTCGCACTCAAGCCGTGGGATTTATTTCACGCGTAAAAAGCCTCTCTCAGAGTGATTCTGATAATGGCATGAATGACATCATTAGTGCGCTCAAAAAGCGTAATAACATTTTCAAAAACAATTAGGAAAGAGAGAACGATATGCCTGGTGAAGTCGAGGAAATAAAAAAACTGATTGAACAGCAAGGTGAGGCATGGCATGAGTACAAAAAAGCAAATGATGAAATCATTGCTAAAAAAGCTGAGGGCAAGGTTGTTTCTGATCTAGAGGTAAAGCTCGAAGCGCTCGGTAAAAAAATGGATCAGGTATCTGAAACCAAAGAACAGCTCGAAGAGCTTCTTAAGAAAATGCAACGCCCAGGCTCTGATCCTAAAAAAGATGAGGAACTGCAAGTCGAAGTTAAGGGCTTTAACCTTGCGATGGTCGGTATGTGGCAAGAGAAAGGCAAGCGTATTCCTAATGAGCTATCTGTAGAGGATTATGTTGCCTATAAATCAGGTTTAGATAAAGTTTTACGTGGTGAAAATTTTGAAAACCTAAAGCCAGAAGAGCGCAAAGCCATGACAGCAGGATCTGATGTTGGGGGCGGCTATCTATTAGCACAATCCAGTGTTGGGCGTATTGCTCAAAAAGTGTTTGATATGTCAATTATGCGGCAGTTGGCATTCGTTCAAAAAATCACAACAGCAAAGCTGGAAGGAATTTCTGATACCGACGAAGCGGATGCAGGTTGGGTAGGGGAAAATGATTCACGTGATGATACTGACACACCAGAGGTCGGTAGTTACGAGATCGAGGCTAAAGAAATTTATGCTCAGCCTAAAATTTCTCAAAAGCTTATTGAAGATGCTGGCTTGGATCTAGAGGCGTGGCTTGAAGGGAAAGTGTCAAGTAAATTTGCCCGTGTCGAAGGTGATTCTTTTTGTAATGGCAATACTCCAAAACGTCCACGTGGCTTATTTACTTACACAACCGCGGCAACAGGCGATGATACCCGTTCATGGGGTGTTTTTGAGCATATCGTCAGTGGAGCAAACGGGGATTTTCACACAACGAAATTTGACCCATTGTATGAGCTGATTGGCGCACTAAAAGAGCATTATCAACAAAATGCTGTGTTTCTAACCCGCCGTGAAGTCAGAACGAAGGCTCGCAAGCTCAAAGAAGCAAACACGGATCGTTATTTGTGGGAACCAAGCTTGCAGGTTGCATTGCCAGATATGCTGATGGGTTATCCCGTTCGTATTGATCAGTTTGTACCAGCATTGTCAACAGGTACTTTATCACTAGCCTTTGGCGATTTTAAAGAGGCCTACACAATTATTGACAGAATTGGCATATCAACTTTAAGAGACCCCTATACAAGTAAAGGGTTTGTTAAGTTTTACACACGTAAGCGTGTGGGTGGCGGTGCGGTTAATTTTGAAGCTGCTAAATTTCTTAAATTCAGTACCTAATCTATCTCACTGATAGTTAAATTGGTGCATGGTACGCATTTTAGAATTTAATATTTAAAAAAGCGAGGGTAACTGTGAAGTCAAATGATTTACATAACAATATGCGGGCGCTGCGGGTTATTTCTCCCGTTGCGATTGGTGCTAATGCTACAAAATCAGGGGTTGTAATTGATAGGTTAGGTTATGGGGGGGTAGAGTTTATTGCCTCTTACGGTGCAGTTACTACAACAGGTACGGTTTGTACGGTAGTCGTAAAAGAGGGTGATGCTACAGGTTCAATGACATCGGTTGCTGATGCAGATTTACTTGGAACAGAGGCTCTTGCATCGTTGCTTGCTGCTACTCCTAGAACGTCTGGTACTACAAAAAACGTATCAAAACGAATCGGTTATGTAGGTGGTAAGCGCTATGTTACTGTTGATGTTGTTCAAACAGGAGTAACTTCTGTTGGCTGTGTCAGTGTAAGTGCAGCGTTATTTAATCCCAGCGTTGCACCTACGAGCAACCCATAATGCATGTCGCAATCCTAGGCCTTGGCCCTTCGCTGGGTCAATTTTTAGAGATCACAAAACGGCTCGGAGGTTCGAGCCGTTTTTGCGATCAGGTGTGGGGTATCAATGCGCTTGGTGATGTATTTAAGTGCGATATCGTTTTTCACATGGATGATGTGCGCATACAGCAGCTGAGAGCTGATGCCGCGCCTGAGTCTAATATTGCCGCCATGCTTAAGTGGATGAAAACCTATAAAGG
>JAZKAT010000061.1:0-3310 GCA_040389045.1 Pseudomonadota bacterium
ATCATCAACTCCAGATTAAGTTGCTGGGTCGCGTCAAACACATCTACCGCCGCATAACCAAATTCGGGATAACTATGAATGGTTAAATGACAATGCGCGCCGAATTCTACTTGTAAACCTCTACCAATCGACACTTCACTCACGCCCTGCGGCGAAAACTGATGCATAAAATTATCTTGTAATTTACCGCCAGCAATAACAATTGCTTTACCAAATGCTTCCTTTATCCACTCACCATTATTTATCGTGGCAAAATCACATAAATAAACTTCCATAATCACATGCCGGGCCAAAGCCGACGTTTTTCCTTGATTGTAGCCAGAGGGCAGCATCAGCAGCTTTTTATCGACTTCCCAGGCAATACCAGGAATAAATTTATCTTCCAGCATAAGGCCACGCTGCATTTCTAAATAACTCTGCGGTTTGCCGGCCAATTTTTCACTAATGTAATCAATCGCCGCCTGGAAACGAATTAAACCACAGGTAAAAACATCCACTAAAACAATATTCTTATCGGTAAGAACATGTATGCTTAAATGAGATTCTTGAATTACCACTAAACTGACTATATTTCCCGTCTCTTCCTGCCGTACTGTAACCTGATTTAATACCGTAGCCTTTGCCACATTAGCCGCCGCTAAAACCAAAGCAGCAATATTTTCTTTTGCGTCGCCGGCTAATAAAGCGTTTTTGACATCATCTGAAATCTTAAAATCCGCAAGCCAGTGCCTGCCTAGCGCTTTATTTTCATTCGTCAGTAAATGACTATTCGATACTGGACTGAGTTGGGTTGCGGTTTCGCGAGTTGGGGAAAACAACATCAGGCGGTGGAGATTAAGTTTTTCGGTTAAAGCATCTTGTGCGGTTGATACGGATAGCGCTAAGGCCTTGCGAGCTACACTCATGACACATTTCTCCTTGATTAATTAACTTAGTGTTCGCGCGTAGTCTTGAATTGAATTTGCGGCCATCGTTCCATGGTCAAATTCAAGTTCACGCGAGTAGGCGCAAGATAAGTTAAATTATCACTTCCATCAAGTGCTAAATTGTCAAAAGCTTTCTTTTTAAATTCTTCCAGCATTTTTACATCATCACAATAAACCCAGCGCGCGCTGGCGACACTCACCGTTTCATAAGCGCAATCCACGCTATACTCGTGTTTTAAACGATAAGCCACCACATCAAATTGCAACAATCCTACCGCGCCTAAAATTAAACTATTGCTATTTAACGGCCGGAATAATTGTGTGGCGCCTTCTTCACAAAGTTGTTTCAAACCTTTTTGCAAAGCTTTTAATTTCAAAGGATCTTTCAAACGCACTAAACGAAACAATTCAGGCGCAAAATAAGGAATACCGGTAAATTTAAGCGCTTCACCTTCTGAAAAAGTATCACCAATTTGAATCGTGCCGTGATTATATAAACCAATAATATCGCCCGGAAACGCTTCGCTAACCTGCTCACGGTCAGCCGCCATGAAAGTCAGCGCCTGATTTATTTTTACTTCGCGATTAAGGCCCACTTGATGCATCTTCATGCCTTGTTTATAACTGCCCGAGCAAACCCGCAAAAACGCAATCCGGTCACGGTGCGCCGGGTCCATGTTGGCTTGAATTTTAAAAACAAAACCCGAAAATTTTTCTTCATTGGCTTCGACGATGCGGGTGGTACTTTCGCGTGCTTGTGGCGGCGGCGCATATTCGGCAAACGCATCCAGCAATTCACGCACGCCAAAATTATTAATCGCCGAGCCAAAAAACACGGGTGTTAATTCACCGCGTAAAAACGCTGCTTTATCAAATGTGTGGCTGGCACCTTTCACTAATTCCACCGCGTCACGCATTTCTTTGGCTTGATCACCCAACAATGTATCCAGCTCTGGATTATGCAAACCAATAATTTTTTCGCCAGTCTGCTGCACGGCATTTTTACCAGATTGATACAGATAAACCGCATCTTCATATAAATGATATACACCACGAAATTCGCGGCCCATGCCAATAGGCCAGGTAATTGGCGCGCATTGAATTTTTAAAATATCTTCGATTTCATCGAGTAGATCGATAGGTTCACGGCTGTCTCTATCCATTTTATTAATGAACGTAATAATCGGCGAATGCCGCAACCGGCACACTTCCAATAATTTAATCGTGCGCTCTTCAACACCTTTAGCAGCATCAATCACCATCAACGCGGAATCCACCGCGGTCAGCGTGCGATAAGTATCTTCCGAGAAATCCGCGTGGCCAGGCGTATCCAGCAAATTCATGATGTAAGATTGATAAGGAAATTGCATGACCGAGGTCGTCACCGAAATCCCCCGCTGCTTTTCCAACTCCATCCAGTCTGATGTGGCATGACGCGACGCTTTACGTCCTTTCACCGTTCCAGCAAGCGCAATGGCGCCGCCGAACAGCAATAGCTTTTCGGTGAGCGTGGTTTTGCCCGCATCAGGATGGGAGATAATTGCAAAAGTACGGCGTTTTGCAACTTCATTAATAAATTCAGCAGCCATGGCTAATCAACTTAGGGAACATGAAAAAAGTTCGCCATTTTACTTGGATACGGGAGTCCTGTCATTCGATTTCCATCCCCTCAATCCCCAAATCCCGCGCAAAAATCAGCGCATCTTCCCGCTCATACCCCATAGGATAATAATCCTTACGCTCGCCAATTATTTTAAAATTCATTTTCCGATACAAACTAATCGCCGCTACATTCGAGCGCCGGACTTCCAGATAAACTATCCCCGCACCTATTTGCTTGGCCCAGCGCATGGCATAAAGCAATAAATTCGTTCCCGTGCCCTTATGCTGCTCCGCCGGATGCACACAAAGATTTAAAATATGGCACTCACCCAAATTTATCGAAATCATAATAAAACCAAGCATTCTCCCCGGAATTTCTGCCGTCCACCCCATATAATTCGCTTCAAAACACCGCCGAAACGCGGCTTCCGACCATGGCGAAGATTGCGCGGCTTCTTCCACCGTTAACAGGTTAGGAATATCTAAATCACTCAGTTGTCGTATTTGCATTGAAAAAAAATTTCACAATTGGTTGATAATTAAGCTTATTCCATGTGATCTCTTAAGTAAACATTAAGGTTTGAGTGGTATGCTTTTTCAAATGTCGATTTAAGGTGAGTGGAAGGTGCAAGTCCAAACCGCTATAAATCAAACAAAGCGGTCGTTCCAAAGCAGCGGTGTGTCACCCCTCTTAACGGCTGGAAGCAGCGCTAAGCGTGGTGACACCAACGCTCTTCTTCCAGAGTCATAAATTTCTCGTAATTCGTCATGTCCACATCCGA
>JAZKAT010000062.1:0-19389 GCA_040389045.1 Pseudomonadota bacterium
TTCGGTCAATATTCTTAAAAGGCTTGTTATATGTGAATACTTGACACCGTTAACCTTACAAGAAGAAGTTCTAAGCCTTTCAGCAAAGATGCTAAAAGATAAAAATATTGCGGCAGATATTTCGATTGTACCTATTGCTCAATCCAGAGTTAAAATATCTGAAGTGATGAATAACATTAAATCAGTCCGCGCCACTAAGCTTTATAATTTATGTTCTTCAATTGTAAAAACAAATGATATAGCCGAAATTGATGATATAATGATCCGCAATTATATTGCTCTCAGTTAATACGGGCTTACGCCGTGGAGAACTATTTAATTTGCGCTGGAAAAATGTTAACTTTGATCGCGCCATATTAACCGTTGAAGGTGAAACAGCCAAAAGCGGTAAAACAAGGCACGTACCACTGAATGCAATCGCACTTCAGGTCTTAAAGGATTGGCAGGCTCAAAACTCGCAAACTGAGCTAGTTTTTTCAAGCCATACTGGCAATCCATTCAATAACGTCAAAAAGGCATGGGCTAGTATTTTAGAAACTGCCTCCATTCAAAGTTTTCGTTGGCATGATATGCGGCATCATTTCGCCAGTAAATTGGTGATGGCGGGTGTTGATCTAAATACAGTGAGAGAACTGCTGGGTCATAGTGATATTAAAATGACTTTACGTTACGCCCACTTAGCGCCGGAGCATAAAGCCAATGCGGTGGCAAAGTTGCTGGATAATGAACAAGTTACCCTAGGCAGCGTTGCTTGATTAACTTATAGTTGAAGGATGGTAACATATATGTTACTATATAGAATATTATGATAATAATTAGGGAATATTTGGATGAGGCTGGCCAGTCTCCTTTTGCAAAATGGTTTGATGATTTAGACAGTGTTGCTGCCGCAAAAGTTACAACAGCATTGTACCGGCTTGAACGGGGGAATCACTCAAACGTAAAAGGTGTCGGTGAAGGCGTGATGGAATACAAGATAGATTTTGGTGCAGGTTATAGAATTTATTTTGGCAAGGATGGAGTGGAGCTAGTTATTTTATTAGGTGGCGGCACTAAGAAAAAACAAGATAAAGACATAAGTTTAGCGAAACAAAAGTGGCATGAGTACAAGCAACGAAAACGTAAATGAGGATTAAACTATGGCATTAACAAAAGATTTCAAATCAACGATCATGGCTCGCGCTAAAAAAGATAATAAATTCTGCGAAGCAATGTTATCAGAAGCAGTCACTGAATTATTATCAGGCGATGTTGATGCTGGTAAAGCTATTCTTCGTGATTATATTAATGCGACGATTACGTTTGAGGTTTTATCTAAGTTTATGGAGAAAGACCCTAAAAGTATTATGCGTATGCTGAGTCCTACTGGTAATCCTACTAGTAGGTCATTGTTCATGATATTTCATATAATTCAAAAACTGAAGAAGGTGCATTTTCAAATAGTTGTACGTTAAAATTTATAAAACTTCCAATAGGTGGTATTAATGTATGAGCAATGAAAAGTTATTCTCAAAGTTTTACACGGTTGAAACTACACAAAATGAAGATAAGCCAAAATTCAGAGCTAGAATATTAAAGTACTTGGAAGATTTTGTGCGCAGATGTTTTCCAGAGAATACCAATCGTCTTTGTCGTACTGAGATGGGGATTAATCTTAAACACATTCCCAATCCACGTATTCCAAATCGAGTAACATATTGTATAGAAGATACTTTTATTGCTTTGGAAATTACAGACATTTTGGATTTTATCAGTGTTGTCTATGATTCTGTTGCACCTGAAATACCTAGTTCATCACTTGATAAAGATACTCTGGAAATATTTATTAAAGATATTAACCGGATATTTCAAGAAGAGTCCATGTGCTATATTCTGCATGATAATGGGCGTGTCCGATATTATCCTGATGAGGAATTTCATCAGGCGGTCAAATGTACGTTGGCCGTATTAAATAAACCCAAGTATGCAGATAATTTAAAATCATTCAATGATGTATTAGACGATCTTTATAAAAATCATGGTAAGGAGTCACCAATTCATGAATTTTTTAAGTGTGTTGAAACATTTGTTTTATCCCTTATCAATGATAACAAATTCAAAATACTAAATGATTCTTCAGTTGATACGTTAATGAAAAAAATAACTAGTAATACCGATTCTGACCCTGCGTATGCGCCACACGACAAAGAGGCAGCTTCAAATATCCGCGGTATATTCTCGAAGTGGGTTGGTATGTGTCATAAATATCGCCATGGGAAAGCTGATCAAACCAATAACAATGTTCCAACTGAGTTATTTAATCAAATTTTCTCTACAGGTATTTCAATTTTTAGATTTTTATTGGAAATAGACGATAAATATAACATTAAACCTTAAGACTATAGAATTTTTAGTGCCGAGGGCGTGTTGGCAGAATATCGTTTTTTTCATTTGTTTCAGCATGCTCATCCTCAATGGTAGGCAAACTTGTAGCTTCAGATGGGCTAGGTCTAGCAGTTGCATTGTATGATGATAAATTCGGATGTCTTTCTTCAAAGCGCTTCCATTCGTCAGGTTGATTAGTGTTCGTGGGTGTATTTGTTCCACTCCCTGTGTTTGCTGGAGATGGCGAAGTGGCTGAACTACTTGAAGCTGTGAAGCTTGGGTTTTGCGAAGTATTGGTAAATCTATCAAGAGTCATTTGAATTTCGGCTTGATACGCTTCAACAACATTTCTGATATTTAGAATTTTTTCTGATGGATAATCAGTTAAGCTTCTCCAACAAGCATTTTTCATGTGTTCAACTGGCGTGATAGGTTGTCCATTATTTTTTTCGGTTATTTCATTTTCTATTTTCTGAGCTATTTCCATTTTAGTATTGATATTATTCATCGCTAACGATAAATCTACTGGTAACATTTTATAATAAATGTATAGTTGTGTTTTATTAGGAACGTCGCTTTCTGAGCCTGTTAATCTATAAAGTTCTCCGTAAGCTTTCTTTCTTATTGATTCATCCTGTGAAGTCAATTTTTCAAGTTGGTTGATATAACTTTCAAAATTAATAGGTTGAATTTTAAATTTTGGGTCATTGAACCATTCGGCCAATGTATATTGGCCAAAGTAAGCTTGATAAACTGAGATACCTAGTTCATTTTTTTCTTCAGCTACAAAAACGCAATAAGAATGTGTTGTAATTTCTTCTTCTTTTTGTAATCGTTTTATTTCAATTCGAATCAAAACGGGTGAATCAAATGACATAACTTCACCCATAATCGTATTGTCTTCTCCTTCAAATTGGCTAAAGGAAGATATATTTTTTTTATTTGGGATTAACTTGTCGTCTTCGGTACCAAGAAAGATAAGGGATGTATCATTAGCAGATTTACCACAAGAGTCTGTAGGTAAAACAATGGTATTAATGTGATTACCAATTGCTGCGATAGATTTTAGAGCTTCAGATTCATTTTTAGAATTGTTTGTATATGAAATTTTGTTGAGGTTATTAGTTGATGTTGCATGAGGGATTAAAAAATCAATATCTTCTCTAACAGCTTGTGGAAAGAAGACATTAATAATTTCTTCTTCTATTACTTTCAAATCTGAATTATCACCCAAACTTCCAAAACCTTTCGTATGGTAATAGTTAGTTAAATTAACAAAAGCTTGATGAACAGAAGCTGGTGTTATGAGTGAAGAATTGCTGGAACTTTCATTAGCTCGATTATCCATATAGTTGCCTTTTGAAAGCCTTGTATATTAAAATTAACTTGCAAATCATAAGGTTACCTAATAAAACTGCTTAAATTTAAGTGAAATTAGGTAAAGATAAGATTTTATGATACAATAAGCACAGTTTTTGTACAATCTTATATTTTATTTTTTAATAGGTGCTTAATGGATCCTCGCATATTTAAGACCCATTCAGATCATATTGCCCATCAAGGCCGTTTAGGCTTTATTGAAAATATGATTAAAGCACCCATAGCTACTTGGATTGCGAAAGATCCAGAATATCGAATTCAATTGTTAAAGAAGGCTATAAGCAATTCATTTACCCCCGAAATGCAAGATTACGAAAAACTTCCGAATATGATAAAAGAAACGCTTAAGGACCCTCAAAAGTTTTTGCGTTCAGTAACAGTTGATAATCCTGAACAAACAATGAAGACTCTTGTTGAACAGGCCTCAATAACTGCTATAACCGAATATATGAATACTCACCCGGAATACGAAGAAAAACTGAATAAAGAAGAGCAAGAGGCAGAGTCAGTAAAAAAAACCTCACAATCGCGTGATGATAAAATAGGAAAAGATGATAAGATTGTACCTAATGTGAGCCAAAGCCAACCTCATCATCATCCATCTGATGTTGTTACCAAAGCAGATTTACCTCCTTCAAGGTCGCCTAAAGTTAGATAATTTCAAAAGGGCTTCTAGCTGTTTTTTAAAACTTTTTCTATTGTCTCTAACCATTCTCTATGTCTTTATGAAATTATTAGAACATAAACAAATAAACTTATAAATCCTATTATGGCGGGAACAGTGGCAGGGTGATTAATAAAATTTTTATATTTTCTTCGATTATCCATTTAATACTCCTCCTGGAAGATAGTATCTATAAATGTATAACTTTAAGAGGTAATTTTATTATATCAAATTACATGTGCTAAATTTAATTTGACTAAAGAAATACATGCCTAAATGGCGGAATATTAAGACATAATATTTTGATAATAGTTATTTGTTTTTATTTGGTTTTGAAGTAGGTATATTCTTTGCTGAAATCCAAACAACTTTATTATCTTTCCATTCACATATTGGATTTCCTGCTTGCTTATGTTTAAGTAGGGCGTCTTCTATTCCTGATTGAATAATTATAGTTAACTTATCAGGGTCATTAAAAAGTTTTGAAATTTCTTCATCGTTACGTCTATTTTTCATTAGAATATTCCTCTAAAAGTTTTTTCCAAATATTTGTATTTTTGACAGTTAGTTTCTTCTCAACGGTTTCCGAAGCAATCAGATGTAACTCTTTCGCGTTTGAGTTATCATAAATTTGCCAAGAATCAATAAGAGGTTTATATAAAGAAAAGAAATTTTTTAATCCTGCTTTATAACGTCTTCTAATTACTTCTTCAGGCACAGAGTGCCCACCCATTTTAATTCTTTCTTTTACTCGTGAAACTGCTAGGTCAGGACTTTGCAGCCATAAAAAAGTTAGATGAATTTGATAATTTTCTTTTTTTAATTTTGGGATTAAATTAATAGCAAATGTTCGGGTTGCTAATGTGGTTTCGAATGCAAAATTCATTTTTTCAGCAGCAAGGCTCCAGATTCTTTTGAGCATTATGCGTCCAGCTTCAATTGCAGCACTCTCGGGTTTAAAAGCAGACAGCCCTTGAGCAATAGTATCAGCATTAACAAAAGCACTGATGTTAAGCGCTTTATCTAATAAGGCAGGTGCTGTGGTTGTCTTGCCGGAACCATTTGGTCCAGCAATCATAATAAGATGCGGCATGTATAACTCTTACTGAAGTTAAGTCTAAATGAAGTGTATTTTTTTATATTCTATCATCAGATAACAATGAAAGCAGGCATAGATGTGGCTATGGGTGGACTCGAACCACCGACCTCAGCATTATGAGTGCCGCGCTCTAACCAGCTGAGCTACATAGCCTTTTAAGGGAGCCTATTCTCAAAGTTTTAGGTATAAGTTGTCAAGCAGGGAATCAACTTAATCGGCAAGGCTTTTCAGGAAAAACAGAGGCTTGATCGAGCAAAATATATACAGCTAAGGTAGGATATCATTGGTATTTATTTAGAAAAAGCCGCCAACCCCCTCCAAATCATTGCATCCACCGCCCATCTTGCGTAAAATCAGCATCCTTTCGAAGACCGTTAAATAACCGATAACTGGTTTTCTCCTTGCCTGGGCTTAACTGACCAGGCTGTATAAACCGTAAGGAGATATAAATGAAACACTATGAAGTTATATTTTTAGTCCATCCGGACCAAAGTGAGCAAGTCCCGGGGATGATTGAGCGTTATAGCAATCTTATCACCCAGCGCAAAGGCAAAGTCCATCGTTTGGAAGATTGGGGCCGTCGTCAATTAGCTTATCCAATTGATAAAATTCTCAAAGCCCATTATATCCTGCTGAACATTGAGTGCGATCAGGAAAGCATTAATGAATTAGACAGCGCGTTCCGTTATAACGACGCGGTGATCCGTCATTTAATCCTGAGCGTCAACAAAGCCGTTACCGAACCTTCCCCTCTCTTAAAAGAAAGAGAATATCGTGGCGAACCCGCTCATGAATCAGAAGGTCGTGGTGATAGAGGCGAACGTGGTGGTAGAGGTAGAGACCGTGACCACAAGCGCTCACATGACAGTGCAGAATTAGATATTTCTAACGATTAATTGCGAGAACACACATGGCTACTTATTTTAGACGCAAAAAGTTTTGTTATTTCACCACCAATAAAATTGCTGAAGTGGATTACAAAGATATTAATTTATTGAAAAAGTTTGTTACCGAAAGCGGCAAAATTGTTCCTAGCCGTATTACGGGCACCAAGGCGAAATTCCAACGCCAATTAGCAGCAGCGATTAAGCTGGCGCGCTTCTTGTCGTTATTACCTTATTGCGACAAGCATTAAAATATAAACTATGCTATTCCGGCGCTTTACAGATTTCATTTTGCGCGGCCGTACCCAGGCAATGGTGACGGCTTTCGTATTGGGGTTTATGCCGGTAATAGGATTAATTAGTAGCTTGATTGCAACCCTGGTCACGCTGCGTAAAGGAATGCAGGAAGGCGCGCTGGTTTTTATTGCCGCGGTGCTGCCGATTTTACTGGTGTTCTCGAGTGTGCCGCAAGCGGCAAGCCCGAGTACCTCAATTAGCGCGATTGATGTAGTCATCATGATTGCTACGATTAACGCGCTGGCATGGATATCAGCGGTAGTATTAGGCAAGACATCAAGCTGGAGTTTAGTGTTAGATGTCCTTGGTGTGCTAGGTGTAGTGACTGTCATAGTCTTACATCTTGCTTATCCAGACATGGCGGGATGGTGGCAGCAATGGTTAACAAATTACTTTGCTGGCGTTGGAGTTGCCACCGGGGGTGATGCGCACAGCCTAAGTGTCGTGCAGGGCATGACTTCTGAAATGAAATATTACGCGACTGGCATCGCCGGCATCATGTTTAGCTTTTACGCCTTAGTCGATTTGCTGATAGGGCGCTGGTGGCAAGACACTATGTTTAATCCCGGCGGCTTGAGCAAAGAGTTAAAGGCGATACGATTAAGTAAAATCTGTGCCATCATTTTTTTAGTAGGCATCGTTTTTGCCTTTTCGCATGTAGTGATGATGCAAGATGCAATGCTGGTTTTGGGCATGGTTTTTGCATTGGCGGGTTTGAGTCTGATGCATTATGTCATCGCCGCGAAGCACATTAAATGGGGATGGGTGACATTGATTTATATACTACTCTCAATCGTTCCAGAGAGTATTGCGTTGTTTATAATAGCAGGGTTACTGGATTCGGTTTTTGATTTTCGAAAAAAGTTCAACGTACCAGGCAGCGGTTTAGTGGTTTAATTAGTTAAAGTGAGGTGTACAGTGCAAGTTATATTAATGGAAAAAATTCGTAATCTGGGTTCGCTAGGTGACAAAGTGAATGTTAAAGCCGGCTATGGTCGTAATTATCTGATCCCAGAAGGCAAAGCAGTATTTGCTACTCCTGCGAACATCACAAAATTTGAAGCGAAACGCGCAGAACTGGAAAAAGTTGAAGCAGAACATTTGCAAGCTGCAGAAGACAAGAAGCAGGCAATTGAAGCATTGGGCGTAGTGACCATCCGGTCGAAATCCGGTGAAGAAGGCAAATTGTTTGGTTCAGTTGGCACCCGTGATATTGCAGATGCCATCACCGCCGCAGGCGTAGAAGTTGCAAAAAGTGAAATTGATTTACCAACCGGTGTGCTACGTATGACAGGTGACTATGATATTGTGCTGGAATTGCATAGTGATGTCACAGCAACAGTTAAAATCAGTATTGTTTCTGAAGGTAATACCGCGTCCTGATCTACTGTTATCCTCGCGTGGGCGTCCGCCTGCGCGGGAATGACAAAGTATTCTTAATATGCGAAAATCCCCTATCACTTGTCACCTTGCAGACTCGCCATTATGGATACCCAGGCCCCTACCAAACGCTACAAATCTAAAACCTCTTCCCAAGATATAAAAGTACCCCCACATTCCATCGAAGCTGAGCAATCCGTCTTAGGCGG
The DNA here is from genome assembly GCA_040389045.1 of Pseudomonadota bacterium. Taxonomy (GTDB): domain Bacteria; phylum Pseudomonadota; class Gammaproteobacteria; order DSM-16500; family DSM-16500; genus UBA5158. Next base: position 8,278 of record JAZKAT010000062.1, read on the forward strand.
CTTAATGCTGGATAACCGCGCCTGGGACCAAATTGCCGATAGAGTGCGTGAACAAGACTTTTATCGTTTCGATCACCGACTCATTTATCGCGTGATGGCCAAACTCTCAGGACAAAACCAGCCACTAGATGTTTTAACAGTGGCTGAAGCATTACGAGAAATTGCTGAGCTGGAAAACGCCGGGGGTGAAATTTATTTATTCGAGTTAGCCAACAACACACCTAGCGCGGCAAATATTAGCGCTTATGCGGATATTGTCCGCGAACGCTCGGTGTTACGCCAATTAATTTCCGCCGCCCACGATATCGCGGAAAATGCTTTCAATTCACAAGGCCGCAGCAGTACCGAATTATTAGATATCGCTGAACGCCATGTATTTGCGATCACTGAACAGGGCGCCCGTATTGGTGGCCCGGTCAACATTAATGAATTTTTAGCGAAAACCATGAAACGCATAGACACGCTGTTTCATTCAAAAGACCCAATTACCGGAGTAGCAACCGGTTATCATGATTTTGATAGCAAAACTTCAGGCTTGCAACCTTCTGATCTCATCATTATTGCGGGTCGTCCCTCTATGGGCAAAACGACTTTTGCCATGAATATCGCCGAAAACGTCGTCATCAAAAGCAAAGCGCCGGTACTCATTTTCAGTATGGAAATGCCCGGTGAATCATTGGTGATGCGCTTGCTGTCGTCACTGTGCCGTATTGATCAATTACGGATTCGAACCGGTAAACTTGAAGATGAAGATTGGCCACGCATCAGTTCTACTGTTGCCATGTTATCCGAATCACTCTTATTTATTGATGATTCACCCGCGTTAAGTCCCGCTGAAGTACGCGCCCGTGCCCGCCGTCTGGTGAAAGAGCAGGGCAGTATAGGCTTGATCGTCATTGATTATTTACAATTAATGCAGGTGCCAGGTTACAGTGAAAACCGCACGGCGGAAATTTCAGAAATTTCACGCTCGCTAAAAAGTTTAGCGAAAGAATTAAAAGTCCCAGTGGTTGCCTTGTCACAATTAAATCGTGGCCTGGAACAACGCGCGGATAAAAGACCGGTGATGTCTGATTTACGTGAATCGGGCGCTATTGAACAGGACGCGGATTTGATTGTGTTTATCTATCGCGATGAAGTTTATAATGAAAGTACACCAGACAAAGGTACCGCCGAAATCATTATCGCCAAACAGCGTAATGGTCCAATAGGAAAAGTCCATTTGACCTTCCTGGGACAATTTACCCGGTTTGAAAATTTTACCCGTAACCCCTATTGAGTTTGCCATGAGCCGACCTGCGCAAATCACCATTAACTTAACCGCCTTACGGCACAATGTGACGCAGATACGGCGTATGTCACCGACCGCCAAAGTGTTAGCGATGGTAAAATCCAATGCTTATGGTCATGGTATAGAACGTATCGCCAAAGCGTTAACGGAAGTTGAAGCCTTTGGGGTGGCGTCCGCGGAAGAAGGCATGTTGCTGCGTAGCGCGGGCATTACCAAACCCATTTGTTTGATGGAAGGTTTGTTTCATGCTAATGAATTGCCGCAGGCTATCGCGCAAGATTTTACGTTAATCGTACATCAACTTCAGCAAATTGAAATGCTGGAACAATATCCGGATTACCAGCACCAATTATCCGTCTGGTTGAAAATAGATACCGGCATGCATAGGCTAGGTTTCAAGCCACAACAAGCGGCGACTATGCATCAACGTTTACAACAATGCGCACTGGTGAAAAAACCCATAGGACTCATGACGCATTTCGCCAATGCGGATGCCAATGATCGCGCCCATACTCTGCAACAAATTGAAATTTTTAATCAAGTGACCGCGGGTCTTGAAGGCCCACGCAGTCTGGCGAATTCGGCGGGTATTATCGCCTGGCCTTCCGCGCATGCGGATTGGATACGTCCGGGTATTATGCTTTATGGTGCATCACCTTTGCGTGGCCACCGCGGCGTGGAACACAATTTGTATCCGGTCATGTCGTTGACGTCGGAATTGATTGCGGTACATGAGTTAACGAAAGGTGAACTCATAGGTTACGGTGGCATTTGGAGTTGTCCGGAAGATATGCGTATCGGTGTGGTGGGTATTGGTTATGGTGATGGTTATCCACACCACGTTAAATCCGGTGCGCCGGTGTTTGTTAATGCGCGGCCTTGTCCCTTGATAGGCCGGGTAGCGATGGATATGTTGACCGTTGATTTACGCACGCAACCGGAGGCCAAAGTGGGTGACCCTGTATTACTATGGGGGCCGGGCTTACCAGTTGAAGTAATTGCTGAATATAGTGAAACTACGGCTTATGAATTATTAACGCGGATTACGCAGCGGGTGCGGGTTGTGGTTACTACAGATGAAGCGCTGACTTTTAATGCTGAAACAATTTCGCCGTTGCCCTTGGTGGAAAATTAATTTTAAAAACTGTTGGGCTTCGCTGTGCTCAGCCAAACCTACGATATACCACACTGTCATTCCCGCCTACGCGGGAATGACCGGAGTGGGTTTCACCGCCAAACTCTTAAAATGCTCCACCGCCTCCCCCAACGTCTGCGCGGCGCAAATTTCTAACTGTCCCACCATTTTATCTTTCGGCGCATTTGCCGCGGGCACTATCGCTTTTTTAAAACCATGCTTCGCCGCTTCGCGTAATCTTTCCTGCCCATTTTGCACCGGTCGGATTTCCCCCGCCAAACCGACTTCACCAAACACCAGCACATCCGCTGGCAACGGTTGATTTCGCATACTTGATAACACCGCTAACAATAACGCCAGATCAGCGCCCGTTTCCGTAATACGCACGCCACCTACCGCATTCACAAAAACATCTTGATCATAAGTCGTAATCCCCGCATGCCTATGCAACACCGCCAGCAACATCGCTAACCGCGGTGATTCCAACCCTACACAAACCCGCCGTGGATTGGCCATATGACTTTGATCAACCAGCGCTTGCACTTCCACCAGCAAAGGCCGCGTGCCTTCCTGCGTCGCCATAATCACACTGCCCGCCACCGGCTGTGCGTAACGCGATAAAAAAATCGCCGAAGGATTACTGACTTCGCGCAAGCCCTTATCCGTCATGGCAAAAATACCTAATTCATTGACCGCGCCAAAACGATTTTTTACCGCGCGAATGACGCGATAACGACTGTCTTGATCACCTTCAAAATACAACACGGTATCCACCATGTGCTCAAGCACGCGGGGCCCCGCCAGCGTCCCTTCCTTAGTAACATGCCCCACCAGAAACAAAGTCGTGTCAGATTGTTTGGCAAAGGTCACCAACTGTGCCGCGCTTTCGCGCACCTGACCAACAGAGCCGGGCGCTGATTGCAGCAAATCTGTGTGCATAGTCTGAATGGAATCCACTACTAACACCCGCGGCGTTTCTTTATGCGCTAATTTTAAAATCCGTTCAATTTGCGTGTCAGCGAGTAATAATAAATTCTTTTCCGGCAAACCCAGACGGCGCGCGCGCAAAGTGACTTGTTGCAATGATTCTTCACCCGTCACATATAAAACTTTCATGTGCTGACTTAAATTACAAACGGCTTGCAATAACAATGTTGATTTACCAATACCTGGATCACCACCAATCAAAACCGCGGACCCCACAATCAAACCACCACCTAACACTCTATCCAATTCTTGCAAGCCAGCCGATAGCCTGGTGGTTTCGCCCAGCGTGACATCCGCCATTGACGTGATGGCAGGTTCGCCCGTGGCGTAACCCTGGTAGCGAGCTTGGGTAGCCACTTGCACAGTTTCTTCAACCAAAGTGTTCCAGGCGCCGCAGGCCAAACATTGACCTGACCACTTTGGATAATTGGCCCCACAGTGCTGACAGGCATGTACGCTTTTGGTTTTACCCATGTGGCAAGCTCCCGATTGGTGTTAGTGAATGATTATAGGTCTTGAAAATGACCCGGGAAAGCATTTGTTCGTATTGTTATTCCCTTGATTTATAAGCCATTTTGATAGCACAACCCAAAAAGAGCTATAATTGTACAAAAGGGATATCAAAAGGAGCGATTTATGATGACTCCAACTGAAAAGATTAGCAGCAGATTGTTAACCCACCGCGATGCCTTAATAAAAATAGGCGATGAATTTGGCGAGGCCGGTAATCAATATGTGATTAGGGCAGGGGTCTGGCTGCGCCCCGTGATTACGGATTTTATTCAAATGGTGCAAGACCGTTATGATAGCATTTCCAGCTATGCTGAAACCAATTCCACCATTCAAAAAGAAATTGTTCATGCCTCGGATGAATTTTTTGATAATGCGGTAGAAACGCTTTTAAGAGTTTATCCAACACCAGTGCGTAGTAGAGTAAGAGGTATTACCAGTCAAATCCGCAATGAAATGGCTATTTTACGTATTGATACCAAAGCCGTAGTGGAAGAAAAATTAATTAGGGATGCCAGTAAATTTGTCAGCCACGATACCGACTGGCAAAAGAAAATTGTCGCAATCAATAATGATCCGGCGCAATTTAAAGTTTTTCTGGAAAGCCAAAAACCCTATCGCAGCGCGGCTGCCTATATTCTATTTAATAATGTCATGCTGACCGATGCGGAGCATTCCGCGAATTTTTATAAATTAGCTATGCAAAGTGCGAATCAACGCATTCGCAATACCGCAACGCAAACCCTCAGGGAAAATGAAATTACCAATAATAATTTTTTAAATCATGAAGCAATCAGTACGCAAACTTATCAGGGCCATACACCAGAAAATTATTTTGATGCTTTTAGACGTTACTGGTTGTCATTGCCTGCCGGCAATTTGTTGTTTGCTATGGCGGTCAAGAAATTACTGGACGATCAGGCATTGTTGGAACATGTAATTCGTTATCGTGTCGATGTTAAGGAATTATTATTTAATTGTTTGCCCACGACTGAATTACGCAGACAAGCTATCCAATTTATTTTAAAAAGTGATTATCTCGATTCGCGCTGCATTTCCCGTTTGTATGATGAATTGCCGGAAGGAACTAAAGTCAGTAGTCGCGTCGATGCCGCTTTTTACGGTGTACAAAAATATCTTTCGCAACCCCCAGGTTTAAACACCGACCATATTGAATGGGATAATTCAAAACAAAAAATTCGTGCTGAAACTTTCCAAAAAATACTGAGTTACTATGCTAAAGCTTCTCCTTTTATAAAAAAAGTTATTGTTTACGCCTTATTATTATGCGAAGGCAAAAAGCTTCAGTCGCAGGTTTACCGCATCATGGGGTATTCACAGTTAGAAGTAGCCAAGAAAACCTTGCGTGATTCAATACGTTTTGACGCGGAACGGATGAAAATTGATTTCAACCAAATAAACGAAGATGTCATTCACACTATAATCAAAAACACTAACGCTAAAAAAACCTTTGAGAGCGGAGTTTATGTGAAAGCTTTGGATAAGCTAGGCAAGTTGATACCCAGTTCCCAAGAAATTATTTAAGCCTTGTGCCATGCCAGCACACGCTGGCATCCAGGCTTATTTATAACAAAGGTGAATTAATGCAATCAGACGGCGCTCCTGATTCCCCAGAACCAGCAAATTCCCCTGCCGCAGCGCCAGTGAATTTGACTGCACAACCACTGGCATCTGCTTCGCCTACCTCAGATGAATTGGCAGCAATAAAAAAAACTAATTTGTTTCTGAAATTTGTTATTGTCAAAGATGAAGCAGGAACATGGCGATTTAACCGCATTAAAACTACTGTTGATAAGCTGCAAGATAACAAAACTACCTGGTGGCTGGAACCAGCCCCGCTGGAAGATGATGCTAATATTTCCCCTGAAATAGCCGAAATACAAAGTATTCTGGCGAATACCAGCACCGCAGACATACTCAATTATAATTCCGCGGCCAATGCGCGTATTGAAACTTTAATTGACGTCTATGCCACTCAGAATAAACGGCGCACGTTAGTTCAAGAAGTATTTAATACAGAAAATTCTTTTGTGAATTCCACCCGGGAATTTGTCGCCATGGTAGCCAAATTACCCAAGCAAGAAAATATAAATATCTTCATGGAACAATACCAAACTCTGGCGGCTACTGATTTTCTCGGCGCGGCGGCAGCAGTGAATCCGCAAGCTAACAATTTAGATGAGTTTGTCTTATTAAAAGCCCAGGCTTTGATAGATGCCTTTGTCGCTGAGCAGGCTGACGGCACGCTGGTCATGACTCAGGCTTTTGCCGACCGGCTGAAGGTCATAACAGATTCGGTAATAATGTATGAGAATTTCTCGAAAGTATTTGGCGAAGGCAGTGGTAATAATATCAGTCATGATGATCAAATTACCCTGCAAAAATTCGCTATCATGCCTACCCAGCGGGTGACGCGCTATGATTTATTATCACAGGAAATTGTTAGAGAATTGGGAAAAATTCAGCCGCAAACTCCAGAGCTGCAAGCATTGAAAGATAAAACTCTGGCGAAATTTCAAAGCATTGCTAAATTTACCTTACAGGCAAATGAAATTAAACGTAAGGTAGAATCATTGCAAAATCTATTAGCTACGCAAGCCGTGTTAGGTAAAATTGCTCATGAAGGTTTGGTGTCATTGAATTCGGTAATACCTTTAGGTGATACGCAAATAAAAATTTGGCAGGATTTTTTAACCAAATTAGCCACCATAGCGGAAGAAATTGTAAAAAAGAATAGTTATTTTTCTGGTGCGCAGGATGATAAAAAAATTCAAGCGACGGATAAGTTTTATGAAACCTTCATGGATACTTTTGTGGAAGCTTATTTGCTAAACAAAGATCAACCAGCTGAAAATTTATCATCAATTATGCTGCAATATATCAAGTCGATTGATAAAAAATTACAGACTGAAGGCTTGCCGGGGATTATTTTTAACAAACTATCGTTTGGGTTTGTACCTACAGCCGCTAAAGTTTTTGCCACTATTAAAACCGCGGATGAGGCGGTGACAGCCAGAATTGTTAACAAAATGTTTGATTCAATAAAAACAATGATTGAAAGTGAGACGTCTGGTGCAGACAATGAAATAGCTTATAACAACGCATTTGTCGCCTTAAAAGAAATGGGCCCCACGGCCATCGCGATCTGGAACCAGCTTGCGGCAGAAAAATTTAATGAATTGTCATTGCCAAATCCGGTGGAATATAAAAAAATTATTACTTTGCCCAAAACCGAACCGGAAAGAGTAGGGCAGTTATTGCGAACCCTCAAAACACTGGCTGAAGCTTATCAGCCATTGCGCTTACGACTCAATAATCTAGAACCCGTTAATACCCCAAAAGAGCAACGCGAAAATATTATTGCCAGTGTAATTCAGCTTTATCAGGATAATTATCTGGACGGTAGGTATAGAGAATATTTAATCTCCAAAAAACTGCCGGATTTACAAGACTATGAAGCATTACTAGTAAAAATTGAAAATACCCTGACGCAGCAAGGGCAGCGTGGTTTGTTTAATGGTGCCCTTGATACCAAAGGCGTGTACCGCCGCGAGTTAGTTATTTTCCCGGCGCTGGCATCGTTAAGGCAAGACCAGGTAAAACGGATAATTGACAATTTATACAATCGCGCCAAGTCAGTCGCCACTAAAATAAATCCTGGCGAAGCTGACGCACTGGTATATGTGAATGCGTTTAAAGAAATGGATAGGACAAAAAGCGATTTGGTCAGGCAGTTATGGATGGATAACGTCGCGAAAGAACGCGATGCCAGCATAGTTGAGCGAATGTCATTAAGCGAAAATGAAAAGCGCGGCATATTTTCTGAAGATGCTAGTGCTAAACGGTTTAAAAAATTTCATAATCAAAGCTCAGCAGTGGATTTATCCCCGGTGGTTGAAGAGGAGGCTAGTCCACTAAGTAGTGATTCAGAAGAGGAAATTTCAAGAGGCCGAGCAAGCACCGTTATTAATCGTGAATCTATCATTGGTGATGTAAGTGCGCCCGTGGAACCCGTTAACGAATTTAGTCCAATGTTGGTAAACAACGCTGAATTATTTAAACTGACAAATCTAGATATTCTGGGAAAAATTGCTGATGAATTGAAAACTAAACGCGTAGTCGCGGCCAGATATGGTTTCACGCAATTACAAATTTGGGATACGTTTGCTAAAAATATTCAAGAAGTCAGTAAAAAAATTGTGGAATCCGCCAAGCTTATCAATCCCGAAGAATTTTATGAACCCTTTATGCGAACATTTATTAATGGTTACATAGTCCATGAAAAATCCCAGAAAGATGTTTTTTCTGAAGCGGTCAGAAGTTTCATGGTGACAGTTGATAAATATTTTCATCAAATGGGCACTAAAGGCGTGGTTTATGCAACTCCTGAAGATTTACCAGGATCGACGCATAAAGATTTGCCGGTATTGCAATCACTTAACCATAAAAAAGAATTCCAACAGCAAACGATTGAAGAATTATTTAACCAATTAAAATTCATGGTCGAAGGCTCAGCGCATGGCGACTATGAAAAACGCGTGTTTAATAGAACCATAGAAGCAGTTAGTACCATGGGCCAGCAAGCAATTATGCTCTGGAATTTGCAAGCGGATAAAGAATTCTTCGAATTATCTATTCCCTGCAACATAGAATACCCGGACTTGTTGCAATTAGGCCGCTCAGAGGTGGAGCGCCGCGAAACCTTGCTTGGCTTGATAAAAATTGAATTTGCCGAACTAGAACGAGCGAATGGCAATCTCTCGGCCAAAGAAAGCATTCCTGAAACGCTGATGAATAATATCACCAGGCAATTACATGAAGCTTTGCATAAATCAAATTCCCGTTCCGAGTTGAATGAATACATCAAATTAGCGATGTTAAAGTTATTTTCCCAAGTGTGGGTTAGCGGACAGGTAGAAGGGTTGAAATTAGTCGAACAATTTATTCAGCGGGTAGAAACGAGATTAGCGAACAATAAACAAAAAGGTATTTTTGTGGAGAAGCCGGAGAATTTAAAGCCTTATAGTTTTTTTGGTACTTATACGATAGCGGATACCATTTTTGCTGAACCTGAAAAATTAACTGTGCCCAACTTTAATGTTTTTATGAAAACTTTTTATGACGATGTCAAAAGTATGATGGGCAATCGCGAGGCGGAAAAGATTTTTGCCAAAGCGATAATGCTGCTGGAAAAGGCTGGTCTTGATGCCAAAAAAACCTGGAATGAAATAGCTAAACAAGACCCTGATTCCATTGCCTGGCGCATCAGTCTGCCCGATATCAGAATAAAGTGGACGGATAAGAAAGCGCTAATCCTTGCTGAAGCAAAGTTTCAAGGTAATAACCTGGACGCCGGTAAAAAACTGCAAAAATTAATGAAGGATGAATTCAAGGTACTTGGCGCTACACCAGAAGCGGCGGGCCCAAAATCTTTCTTTTTCCACTCGGCGCCAGTCGCGCCCGCTAGTCCAATTCAAGCAGTAGTTAAACTTGATGAACCGGTCAAGCCACCCCAACAACCGCCAGCAGCGCCTCCACTCCCTGCAAAAAAGCCAATGGTTGCCCAACCAGCAAAACCACTCATCCCACCACCGTTGCCAATTAAGCTGCCGCCCAAAAAACCGGAAGTTGCCGCACCACCACCCCTGCCAGCCTTTAAGCCAAGAAAACAAACACAGGAAGTAGTCAAAGCTCCACCATTGCCAACGACTGCTCCTTCAATAGTAAAACCAGCGAAACCCCAATTACCCGCTAATCCGCCAGCCAAAGCTGGCGGCAAACCAGATAAGTTATTTACGTCAAAAGAACAGCCAATAGTTTCGCCGCCGCCCCCACTCCCACCCCGCAACAAAAAACCATAGTAGGAATGAATTCCCGCCTGCGCAGGAATGACAGTGTGGTTAGGGTAGGTTGGGCTGAGTGCAACGAAGCCCAACAGTTTTCCCGCCCGTAAATAACAGACAGAACTTACTTAACTACTTCCCAACTCCCATCCGGCTTACGACAAGCCGTCCCATAAATCTGCTGATTTTTCCCAGCAATAATCGCCGTTGAATGATATTCACGGCAATAAGGATTTCCTTCATAACTAATATTACGCGTAGGCGTCACATCATAAGTCACACCCGTATTATTATTTTGCCAATATGCAGGTTGCCCAACAGCATTATTTTCAAACGCGTTATTCATACGCGCACGGTCTGCCATATCCATTGACCGGCCAATTTGACCACCAAGGTATGCTCCCGCTACGCTGCCCGCGCCGATCGCGACCATTTGTCCAGCGCCACTGCCAAACCGGCTGCCAACCAGACCGCCGATGACCGCGCCGCTGACTGTGCCAACGTCCTGGTTATTCATAGAGTCACAGCCTATCAAACTGGCTGAGGTTAAAAAGATGATGACTGACGCGATAATTTTTTTCATTGTCTCCTCCACAGAGAACTTAGTTGCTTAAATAGCGGGGTATTTTATACTTATCACGCCCTGGTTACCATTAAATTTGCTTAAAATAAAACCTTTAGGGCGGTAATGTAAATAAATCAACCAAAATGAGTGGGATTATGGCTTATAAAACTCCGTATTCAGATTTAAAAATAGGCGAATTTACTTTTTCCGCGACCAAAAAGAAGTTGGACCTGCAATACATATACAATCTATTGTGTGTCCCGTCGCGTTATTCTACCGGTTTGCCGCCAGAGCGGTTTGCCCTGGTCGTGGAAAATTCCTTATGCTTTGCGATTTTTCACCAGGACAAACAAATCGGTTTCGCCCGTGTCATCACCGACTTTACTGAATTCGCTTCGCTTTGGGATGTCTTTGTTGATGATACTTACCGCGGCAAGGGCCTGGGCAAAAGCTTAATGAAATATGTGCTGGAACATCCACGCCTGAAAGGAATTTTCCGCTGGTTCTTAATGACGGAAGACGCGCACGGCTTATATCAAAAATATGGATTCAAAGCAGAAGCTTATAATCCCTATGTGATGATGAAGCTGAATACATAAACCTGTTTCACCTCTCTCTTGTGGGACAGGTTAGCGCCCGCAACTCTCTTCACCTCTCCCCTTGTGCGAGAGGTTAGCGCTCGCAACTCTCTTCACCTCTCCCCTAGTGCGAGAGGTTAGCGCTCGCAACTCTCTTCACCTCTCCCCTTGTGGGAGAGGTC
>JAZKAT010000063.1:0-1515 GCA_040389045.1 Pseudomonadota bacterium
GGCAGAGCCTTTAACTTGTACACTTCTGATTCCAGTTGACATTAAGAATACAAGATCCTAGGATTGGGACTTTAAAATTAATCGCGGAGCCACGCAATGTCATCTTCTAGACGAATTTCTGCATTACTCATTAATAATGCCGAACAGCATAATCCTCATGCCAACCGCAACAACCCAACTTTGCGAAGATTACAACAGCAGCTCAGCAATAATTCATCCACAAATACTACCCAACCCCCTGAATGCGTACCCCCGCAAAAACCGACCAAAACATTTCATCAACCTACTCGAAGTGAACTAGACACCGAACAAAAGCGGATTATGGGGCCTATTGATGGTCGTAGATTTCATTATGCGGCAAAGACTAAAAATCTAGACGGCAGTGAACTTGAATTTTCCTGCGATGAACCTGAAATTCTAACCCTGCTTTTGTTAAAATTAGGCAAAGCTAATAATTTAACTACATCTGACCAGCAATGTCCCGATCATGTAAAACGCCACATCGTTTACTATAATTCACACTGCGCCCCCCGTTCTAGGTATCACGACTTCGCCATAGACACTTGTGGCGACAAGGCAACCATACCGCCTAACTTATTCTCCGACGCTGACATTGTTTGCGATGGAGAAAAAGATAATTCATTTGAAGATCAAATGGTAGATTCAAACTCCGATGGCCCCTCAATTCTAACACCGTTTCTTGTGCTACTCGCCTTTCTTGCTATTTGCTACATCACGCGCCCCCCCACTCCCAATGCTAGGCAAGCAGGTGAAGACGTTCCTTTGCTTAACAATCAACGCAATCAAACCAGTGAAAACAATGGAAGAAGAAGCCCTAGACCAGGCGGTGGCGTGTAACTCTATATTTTTGTTGTTCCCCTTTTAACAAGGGGAACGATAAGCTAGCAAACCTGTGGTAATATCACACAGGTTTTTATGGTTGCTTACTTCATGGTAATAAATTTACTTAAATTCGTGCACATGCTGCTTATTTTAAGCCTTACCGGCGCAACTATGTATTGCCTGGTATTAGTGGCATCGCAAAAGTTCGCGTTAACACCAACCTATATTGAAAATAAAATTTATTTACTGAACCGCATCATCCTTTGGACCGCAACCTTCGCCATCTTGACCGGCACCCTGCTGGTTTATCCGAAAAATTTTACCTTCCATACCGAATGGATACAGGCGGCCTATGGATTAGCGGCATTATTTACTAGTACGCTTGGGTTATTGATTTGGCTGGCTAAAAAGGGGCACCAGCAATCAAAGTGGCTTTGGTTGCTGGCTTATCTTTTTCTGGCGGTTATTTTAGTTATTGCCATCCATGATGCCGTGACCAAAACCACACTGCTATCGATGGCCTCACACACCACTGTCATTCCCGCGTAGGCGGGAATCCATTATAAGTAGACCGCGCCTTCGTAGGTTTCCATGAATGGATTCCCGCCTGCGCGGGAATGACAAGATCAAAATAACATTCCCATCCTGTCTAAAATATGTTAACTTTTCATC
>JAZKAT010000064.1:0-1226 GCA_040389045.1 Pseudomonadota bacterium
TCCCGGCAAAGCATCAGTTGTTTGGTAAGAAACAAAGATGCCAAGATGGAGTTGTCAAACAAACATCAAGAACCAAAAGGGGAAGTCATGAAGAAGATTATCACTATCGGCATTGATTTGGCTAAAAATGTATTTGCGCTCCATGCAGTGGATGCCCATGGTCAAGTCGTTTGGACTAAACCTGCTGTAAAGCGTGCTCAGCTACTAGAACTGATTGCCACTATTCCCCAGTGTGTGATTGGAATGGAGGCGTGTACAGGAGCACATCATTGGGCACGAGAGTTTATAAAGTTTGGGCATACTGTGCGATTGATAGCTCCTAAATTTGTGATTCCCTATCGGATGTCAGGCAAGCGGGGCAAAAATGATGCACATGACGCCGCCGCTATTTGTGAAGCGGTCACGCGACCTCACATGCGTTTTGTTCCGATCAAGTCATTAGATGCGCAAGCGCATTTAGCGCTGCACCGAGTGAGGCAAGGTTTTATAGAAGAGCGAACGGCCTTGATTAATCGTATTCGTGCTGTACTGGCTGAGTTTGGAATAGTTCTACCGCAGAAAGCAGAAGTCATCCGTCAGCGAACGGGTGAATTTTTAGAAGAGCTGCCAGGTTTCGCCAACAGAGTAGTTGGCGACTTACTAAACCATCTGCAAATTTTAGATGATCGCATCAATGACTATGACCATCTTTTAAAACAAGCAGCAAAAGAAGATCATCGCAGTGTTCGGATGATGCAAGTTCCAGGCATTGGACCTACTACAGCGACTGCCTTGCTGGCGAGTGTCGGGAATGCTCATGACTTTAAAAACGGACGCCAGCTTGCAGCCTGGCTTGGGTTAGTGCCGGGGCAATATAGTTCAGGCGGAAAGCCTAAATTGGGCAGGATTACTAAGGCAGGTGATCGGTATATCAGAACGCTGTTGATATTAGGCGCTCGGTCAGTGCTGGCAAGTGCAGCAGGAAAGGCAGATCGGTTCAGTCAATGGGCAATTGCGTTGCAGAAACGAATTGGTTATGGAAAAGCCTTGGTAGCCATTGCTGCCAAGAATGCGCGTATTCTTTGGGCGATGTTGAGTAAAGGTGAGAGTTTTAATTTAGCAACCTGGTGCAAATAGAGTTGGCTATCAAACAGTAAACGATTTCTTAATTTCCTTGTAGTCTGCACGCGTTGATAAGGTGACGGTTAGACCGTTGTGAAAGAAAGCCTGATTAATTCCAGGGTCAT
>JAZKAT010000065.1:0-14953 GCA_040389045.1 Pseudomonadota bacterium
TACTATAGGATCCACTAATGGTACCCGTCGTATTCATATAACCAAGAAAGCCACCTACATTTGTGCTGGTAGACGCACTAACAGTGCCAGTGCTATAAGATCCTGAAATTCCCCAGTTAGCATCGAATATACCAGCCACAAGACCACCGATATTTGTTCCTGAGTTAATACCAAAAACATTGGCAGAACTTCCAGAGTTACTGATAGTCATACGGTCCACACCCACCAAGCCACCAACATAGTTAACCCCGGTCACAGAACCGCCGATAACGAAATCGTTAGTTAGTGAAGTGGTGGTACTTGTTGCCCCATTACCAACTAATGCGCCTACCCATTGGAATCCCGTAATAGTTGGATTACTCAGAGTAACATTTGCTATGGATGCGTTAGACACATTCCCAAATAATCCGATTAAGACGGAATTTGTCGTATTAAAATTAATAGTAAGGTTAGAGACAGTTTTACCATTACCCTGTAAATTACCGGTAAACGCAGTAGTATAATTACCAATTGGTGTAAAGCCGGTACCCAAAGCATTCGTCCATGAACTAGTGCCGCTGGCAGAGAATGAAGAAACTAAAGCAGCATAAGATGACAACATAGCCGTACTGGAACCTAGGCCTTGCAAGCCATAGATATCAGTAATTTGATAGGGATTTGACGATGAACCCGCTGTTCCTGTGGCAAGCAAATTGGCACGAATAAATTGTACGTTCGTAGGAACTAATGAATTATTATTTAGAACACTATTCATTTGGAAATTAGTCGCGAAGAAACTGGGCAACGCAACGGGATTATTTTGTGAAGTATCAATGGCAGTCTGCGACCACAAACCTTGCACCAGATTAAACGTGCCCACATTAATCGTCGCGGTCACCCCAGTTGTACTACTCGTGGTAGTAATAGCTGAATTAGCTCCTGCTGATAATGTTAAGTTTCCCGCCGTAATATTCGAATTCAGATTGATTGTCGAACCGGCACCTAAGTAAATGGTATTACTAGAGGTAAGAGCGCTATTACCTGCTGCATAAGTCAGGGTACCTCCAGCAACAATATTAAGGCCTTCCGAACCACCATTTAAGGTCAATCCGGCTACTGTTGTATTACCGGTAGTAGTAAGCACCGCGTTATTCGTACCCGTAACATTAAAACTGAAACTACCAATGGTATTATAAGAAGTACCGTTAGCTTGATTAGCAGCAACTGAAATATATCCACTATTGTTAGTAAAATTAGCGGTACCAGCAACGATACCACCCGTATTCTGGGTCATATTCCCAACATTATCCGTTACATTAAACGTGCCGGTGCCAACATTAACTGTTCCGATTTGTGTGGCCATATTATTATAGAGACTACCCGTGTTGTTGCCACCAGTAGAAATTGAAACAGCGCCAGTTAATAAATTTCCAGTATTAGTTACCGTAACAGCATTACCCGAACTAAAACTAGATGCGCCAGTTACCGTTAACGCGCCATTTTGCGTAATTGCACCACTGGCGGTAACACTCAATGCACCCGAACCACCGCCGCCTAAATTAATGGTTGGTAATGCGAGGCCCACCCCGGTAGCAGTGAAATTAAAAGTCAAACCGGCATTTGTCGATGCTCCTGCGGTGATAGTATCGCCGTTAAAGAGGAGACCACCCGGGTTAGGATTGCCTATAGTGGTATTAGCAGAGAGGGTAATAGGATTGCTGATAGTGACATTACTACCACCTACATACATTGCGCCGGTAGTGCCGCCGTTGGATGTATTAAGAGTTATAGTTTTTGTGTTTCCAAAAGTTCCGGAAAAATTCAGATCGAGAGCGGAAGTGCCATTAATGGCAATACTGGATGACATATTGCTACCGCTACCAAGGCCATTAGCATTGTTCAGCACTAACGTACCAGCGCTGATAGCGGTTGCACCGGTGAAAGTATTTGCTGCGCCTAAAGTTACACCGCCAGCGGAGGAAAGGCCGCCAGTACCGCTGATGATGCCATTAAAAGTAATACCGCCAGTATCAGACACATTAATTAAATTACCGCCATTAACGAAAGTGCCACTAAAGGTCATCGAGTTGGTACCGGCTAAATTAATGCCAGTAGTAAGACTGAAATTATTTGTAACCGTAGGGTTGCTGACAAGAGAGGATATGTATCCTTCAAAATCGCTATTAGTAGAATTAGCTGCGTTTACGGTGATAAGTCCAGTGCCTAAAGGACTGGTATTAGTGTTATTAATCTGAATGGTAGACCATTCCAATGTGATAGGGCCGGTCCAGCCAGAATTAGAGCCACCAATCGACTGAGTACCCGTCCTGAAATCTACTGTTCCTGCGCCCGTAAATCCACCGGTAAAAGTATTCGTTGCAGAATCGTTAATGATGAATGTGGAGGAACTATTACCAAGAGTTATTTGATTAGTGAAGGTAATAGCGCCGTTACCTGCCGCTAAAGTAATAGAACTACCGTTAGCGATAGTAGTACCACTATTGCCTAAAGTAGATGCCGTACCAGTTTTTAAAGTTCCTGATTTTAACTGTAAAGCCCCTACGCCAAATGGATTAGTGGTAGCACCAGCTACCACCGTGCCGCCGTCTAGTAAAACCGTACCGGACCAATTTGGACTCGCACCAGTAAGCGAAACAATTCCAGTGCCATCACCACTTTGTCCCATGGTTAGATTACCGTTAAAACTGGAACTAGCCGTTGAATTGAATACGCCACCAAAAGTTATTGTTGAAGAACCAGTGTTACGAGTAAATAAAGTGGCGCCATTATTGATATCTACATTCCCATTTAAAGTGATGTTATTAGTGGCGGGACTGATTGATGTGTCACCCGTTACCTGGATCGCATTGGGCAGTGTAATGGCGTTGGTAGCAGTAATATTACTCCCCGACATATAGAGTCTACCCGTTCCTAACAAATCTATATTTGCATTCCCGGTAAGATTGAGAAAAACGCTAGACAAACCAATTCCCCCAGAATAACCTGAATTTGACGTTGATGTACCACCTATATTAGTTGTACCACCGGTATAAATATTTAGAACGCCTGAACCCGTCAGAGAGCCGAGTAATGTCCCGCCACCATTAATAGTGAAAATGCCGGTATCCAGATTTAAAGTTGTTGTAGCGCTAGTATTGACTACCGCCGATGATTTGATAGTTACATTACCGCCTGATGCGCTGAATAAAAGAAAAGTAGAATTAGTGATCGAACCTAGCATGGTGTTTATTTGACTATTAGAAATAGTATTTGTAATCCCATCACCAATTTTTACCGAATTAGTAGTAAGATTTTCACCCGTTAAACCCGCACCATTCTTAGGAGCGACGGTAATAAGATTAGCGTAGTTACTGCCACCGGACATATAAATTAATAATGGACTACCATTAGGAATTTCACTGTTACCCAATAACATATAATAAGTGCTATCGGCAAAAGTAGTTTGGTTAGCAACGATAGAACCATTTGCAGCTATTGAAATATTTCTATTAACAGTAGGTGTAGAACCGGAAATAACGCGTGGCGCGACGGGATAAAATTCAGTTAAATAAGGTATTGAATAATTGCCAACAACACTCCAGGTAGCTTGGTTGGTAAAGCCAGTTAAAGTACTTGCGTTACCCGAAAATCCCATCAATGATGACATTGTGGTAACCGTAGTTATACCTGTAGTTGGAGCATTATTATTAATATTGCCTACAGCAGCGGCTAATCCCCCAGTGGTAGAATTATAATAACTGTTAGTAATGACATTTTGATTTTCACCCGCGAAACCACCAAAATAAGCAGTACCATTACCCCCGCTTTCAACCATTTGACCAATACTATATGATGAATTAATGACCCCGTTACCACCGTTAGAACCTACAATTCCACCTAAAGTGTAAACGCCGCCATTCAAACCGGCAAAAAGATCAGCACTGTTATAAGCATTTTGAATGTAATATGTATTTGTATTAGGGACGCTAACGCTGCCATTAGCACCTGCTATCCCACCCATGCGTATTATTTGATTAGTGTTATCAACAATCCAAAATGTGCCAGTGAGGAAAACATTATTAATTTGACCTAAATTTTGCCCGGTAAATGCGCCAATAGCCAGGTTACTACTGTTATTGCTAAAAGTCGGAGTATAGTAGAAATTAGTCAAACCTAAGTTTTGGATACTGCCACCGTTCGTATCGACTAAACCATAATTATTTGCCGAAGAACCCACATTTGCCAAGGTCAAATTAGTGATAGTATGACCAGCACCATTTAATGTACCGGTAAATGTAGCCGTATTATTAACACCACCCAGAGGAATAAAGCCTGTACCGCCCCACGCATCTTGAACGCTGTTAACACCACTCATATTAATATTATTAGCAAGACTATAACTAGCAGCCATATTCATATTGGCTAACTCAAGTTGATAGCCATTACTAATTTGCGTGTTATATTCCATTTGCAGAATAGGCATAGTGCCATTGCTAAACCAGTTAGCCGACCCTGGATTCGAGGTACTGAAACCCCAGCCGGTAAAATTCCCGGACCCGCCGACCATTGATGAAGTGCTATAGCCGGTGATGTTGCTAACGGTTTGCTCATTGATACCCAATGCTTGCCCAGATGAAGTAATATCCCAATAATTACTCGTGTATGAACCGCCGCAAGCACAGCCTATTAATCCGCCCACATTACTACCAGACGCTGTGGTTATTAAACCTGTGCTATAAGAATAATTAACACTAGCGAAATTAGCACCGATGAGACCACCGATAGAGTTTGGAACAGGGGAATTAACATTCGCATAACTATAAGTATTTAAAATGGTTCCACCACTTGCTTGCCCGATCAAACCACCTACCCCAAACCCACTACCCGTTCCAAAGTTAGCGTTTGTTCCAGTAATATTACCGGTCGTAAAACTGTTTTGAACTGTGCCGCTCCATAATTCGCCAATGAGGCCACCCGTATAATTTTGGCCGGTGATATTTACATTGGTTAATGAAACATTTTTAATGGTATTACTACCTAGCGTCGCAGAACCAAATAAGCCAGCGTATAGGCTGGCGGTATTGTTTTCGTAAAGATTATTGATAGTGAAACCCTGGCCATTATAGTTGCCGGTAAATCCAGTATAATTAGTGTTGGGACTGTAACCAATCGGAACAAATCCGGCGGTGCCGAACACATCAGCGTTATTGGTATTGGTAGCATCGATATTTGCCGTTTGTACGTAATTGGCGCCCAAGGCTTCATTCATCATTTCCAACTGATGGACATTCGTAATATTGGTACTGTATTCCATTTGTAACATTGGCAACGTACTACCGCTAATGCTATACCAAACGCCTTGACCAGGATTAGTGCCGAAAGAACCAAAACCAGAAACGCCAGTATAAGTACTTTGTGCGAATTTTTGAGTTGTCGTAGTGATGGCTGTCACGCTAGCAGAAGCTGCATTACCTGTACCTACAGCTGCAGTGTAACCAACAGGATTTATGTCATTCCAGAAAGCATTCGCGATACTAGCTGTAGTGTTATCATTATTACCCGTTAAGCCACCGGTGTGGGTTGAAGGAGTGAGTAACGTTATCGTGCCCGATGCATAAGCACCATTAATACTAGCACCACTGCCTTGATCGCCAGTCAAACCGCCAGTATATGCAACATTCGTAGCGGTGCTCATTGCAAAAACATTCGCAGTCGAATAAACATTGGTTAACGCACCATTGTTAAAACCGACTAAGCCACCTACACTAGTAGAACCACCCGTTGTAGCAGCCCCTGAAACATTTCCGGCACTATAAGATAAGCTAATTCCACCACCGTTATTATATCCCACCAAGCCACCAGTATCACCAACACCGGTTACAGTAGCGTTACTGTAAGAATTAGTAATAGTTGCTGATGCATCTTGCAATCCAATCAAGCCACCAATTGATGCATTGCCTGTAACTGAGCCGGTAACATAATTATTTGTAGTAGGTGTATTACTATATCCAGCTAAGATACCAACATTATTTAAACCTGTAATATTTGCATTAATAACACCAAGATTTTGTACTGTTGGAGTGATAGGGCCAATGACTATTACACTAAACAAGCCAACATACGTTGCGCTTGGCTCATAAATATAAAGATTGCTAATAACTTTACCGTTACCATTGAATGAACCTGAGAAATACGCACCTGCACCACCTGAATTACCAATTGGTGTGAAACCTGCACCATTATTCCAGTTGACTGTTGCACTGGCATCAATGTTATTGGCCAGCGTATAGTTACCCGAAGGATTAGTGGCAACTAATTGTAATTGAATTAAATTGGTAATCGTGGGTGTATTTTCAAATGCTAAATGGGCATAGCCCGCCATCATCCATGGATTGTTATTACCATTGGTTGCTGCAGAGTTAGCTTGATTATAGAAACTAAACCCACTGTAATTGCCACCATTTTGCATTTGCGTATCAGTAAGGAATGAATTACCGGTACTAGTCCCACCATTAGCCAAACCAATTAAATTGCTAGTAATAGAGAACTGTGAATCGGCATAGACATTTGTGACCGAACCACTAGAGAGCCTGCCTATTATAGCACCCGTGCTCCCAGTAGACGACGAAGTAACAGCACTGGTGGTATAACCATCGGCAACAGTGCCTCCGACTAAATAACCAATCAGTCCACCAATACTCCCACCGGTGGAAGTACTATTAACCGCACCCGTACTATAAACATTAGTGGCTGAACCGCCGGGTTCATAACCTATTAAGCCGCCGACACTATAGCCAGCACTTGGGCCAGTCACCGTTCCTGTCGCAAAACCATTTTTAAGAGTGCCACCCGTTAATTGGCCGATTAAACCCCCGGTATCAAACAGGCCTGTGACATTTGCCGTACTATAAACATTGGTTACTGAACCACTTGAATTTGTCCCGATTAGACCACCGGTATAACCACCGGAAATAATACCCGTCGTGTAGACATTTATTACTGTAGCGCCACTATTTGTGCCCATCAAAATACCGGCATTACCCGAGGTGGTGTTAGTAATATTCGCATTAATTATTCCCAGATTTTGAACGGTGCCCGCACTCATTTGGTTAAATAAGCCATAACTGGAATTATTATTCTCATAAAGGTTGCTGATAGTGCCTTGTACTACAACATTACCATTTGTATAACTTTGCCCATTAAAAATCCCACTATAAGATTGCAGTGCATAAAATCCAGTATTGCCCCATTCGCTAGCAGTTCTACTCGTGGCAGAAGCATCCACATTCATACCTAAGGTATAATTGGCTGTTGGAGCTATGTTTACTAATTGCAATTGTTCCGGGGTGCTGATAACAGTGCTGTAATTGGATTCTAAGATAGGACGCGTCAAGCCATTTGCTATATACCAGGTAGTGCCGCTGCCAGAGCCAATTGACCAACTGGAGTAAGTGGCGCTGGTATTTAGTACCGCAGTACCGGACAGACAGCCGCTGCCCGAAAAGCACCCATATGTAACACCGGTTTGAGTTCCAGTGCCTATAGCTACAGTCTTCTGTGAAGTACTGGTGTCTAAGAAACTGTTTTGTATCGTCCCAGAATTATCACCCACAAAACCACCAACGCTGGTGCTATTAGTAGCAGTTACTAAACCTGTTGAGTAACTGAACTTGATGGTACTACTTCCGCTATTTTCACCCACCAAACCGCCGACAACTGTGCCATTGGTTGCATTTACTGCCCCCGTGCTATAAGAATTTTGAATGGTAAAACCTAAATTATTGCCAACTAAGCCACCAATGTTGGAGGCGCCCGAAGAGCCGGTAACAGTTGCAGAACTCCAGTCTTGATTCAAGTTGGTACGGCCTACACCGTTGATACCCCCAATAAAACTCCCAGAACCTTGTACAAAACCACCCATCACCCAACTATTAGTAATCGTATTAGTGCCTTGTGCATTTCCTAAAATCGCACCTACGTAACTGCCACCACTGACGTTAGGATTGATAAGCCCTAGATTTTTTATCGTAGCGTTGTTTCCATTGCCTATTAGGCCTACGCTCTGGATAGAAGAGTCATTTATATAAAGGTTCGAAACAGCAAAATTTTGACCATCAATAGTCCCGGAGTAACCGAGGCTGCCATCGGTATTACCGGCGATAGGTACAAAGCCTGCACCATAGGTGCTAGTCCAGTTGCGGGAAGCGGTTGCGTCAATGTCATTAGCTAAATTGTAATAATTAGATAACGGCATGGTTGCCACGCCTTGCAACCCATACACATCAGCAATCGTATAAGGTGATCCACTGGTTCCTGCACCACCCGTGACACGGGTAAATACCCCGCCAAACTGGGAATTGATGCTACCGCTTGCAATACTGAAGCTATTAGAAACCGATAAGGTGGGTAGGGTACTGTTTTTCTGATACCATTGGCCCGACGTAAGCGTAAAGTTAGCCACACTAATTGCCTGATTCACCCCGGTAGAACTTGGCGAAGCTGTCGTGCCGGAAGTAATACTCTGCGATAAATTAGCCGCCTGTAAGGTTAAACCACCCAGGGGGGCGGTAATGGGAGCGTTAATAAAAATAAAATTACCGGCGGATAAAGTTAATGTTGTTGCCTGATTCCAGCTGATAGCACTATTAACACTAATGTCTGCTGGTGTGCCCGAACCTGCCCCACCTGAATTGGTGGTGGTTACGGTTATATTCGCGGTTGCTAGTGCGTAAGTTAAGTCACCAACATATATATTAGATGTGTTACTGTTGGCGGTGGGGGCAAACCCAGAATTATTGGTGGTAGCAGTACCGCTAATAGTCACTGTGGCTGGATCCATTAACCAGGTACCCGTTTTACCATTTGCAGCCAGTAAGTTAACGTAGCCGCCACTGATATTCAAATTCTCAGCTGAAGTTTCAGCATTACCACCGTTACTACCCAGCGCGGTACCACCATTTGCAAAAATACTTCCTGCAAATTGCGTAGCGTTGTTTGCCCACACGACAACATTACCGGCATTACCCGAAGTAAGAGTCGACGCATTTAGAATACTGCCAGCGGAAACTAATGTGGTTAACGCATTTTGATCAGGGCCCATGCCACGTTGATCACCGCCAATAATAATATTACCGCCGCCTGCATCACCGCTAACATTAATATTTGCGGTTGAACCCAACACAATATTATTTCCTAAAACTTTAACCGTGCCGCCAGTCGAACCTGTTGCAGTGCCGGACGCATCAAGAGTACCCTTCACACTTACATCACCATCGCCGCCGGATAAAATAATTTCGCCATCTTGTTCCGCGACCGATTGTGCTCGCGCCACACCTTGCATGTCGATGACATTATCAAGTACACCTTGCGCTGCTGATGCTGTTATTAAAACTTTGCCGCCATCCGCGAGCAGACTACCGGAGTTACTCACGCCAGTGGTAACTGGATTGCCATTGTCATCAACGCCAGGACTTGCTGCCGCTTGGTCAACGGTAAAATTAATTAATTGATCGCCATTAAAATCTAAAGTGAATTGATTACCCGAACCTAAGACAATGCTACCTAACTGTGCTTGAATTAATCCGCGATTGATAACGCTAGTGCCAAGCAATGCCACCAAACCATAATTGGCGGCGGAGATGGTACCTTCATTGATAATTGAACCCCCGTAAGGTGATTTGATATTAAAAATATATTTCCCCGCCAAAAAGTTCGCGTTGGAAATATCCGAGGTCGATGCAATCAAGCTGCCAACATTCACCATGGAGCCGGGGCCAAAGTGAATGCCAGCTGCGTTGACTAAAATGATCTTGCCGTTAGCGGAGAGAGATCCATAAATTTGTGAAGCGCCTTGAGTTGGATTAATGCGATTGAGCGCAACGGAGCTTGCGTTCGGTTGGACGAATTGTGTTTTTTCTTGTGCCGCGATATTAAAACTGTTCCATTGGATGATAGCTTGTTGAGTACTTTGGTTGACGGTAGTAGTGTTACCCGATTGTTGCACAGTGACAGCGCCGGATGTCACGCTATTCAAAACGGGATTAGCAAGAGGTGCGCCAGCGAAAGTGATGGACAATAATAAAACGGCTATCTGTTTGGAATTAGCAGAAGTTAGGGTGTTGCACAAATTTCGGATGATGCGTCTTAGATTCATTTCCCTCTTCCTCGGTCCGGCGACCCGAGTGTTTGACCGTTTGACCACTAATTGAACTACTATATTAAGTTTAGCTCAAAACTGACATTACGCTACAAAGAAATTGAAGTTATTTGTTTGTTAAAATCATTAAGTTAGAAGTGAGAAATCAGGTATTTCTTTAGTAGGTGGGTTTTGGGACTTGAAACGCATATATATAGAGGGATTTTAATCAGGTACGGGGTATTTTTAGCCAGACAGTATAGACGCGGTTGGGTAGGGTTTTGGCGTCGAGTGGAGGAGGGTGCAAGACAAACCGCACCAAGCTGGATAAAACTTTTTTCCAGATGGGTGCGGCTTAGAGTGGTTAATTAATTATTTTCTACGACGCGAAGTATTACGCTGTTGCTGTTCGCTGTCGCCAGGATGTGTATAGAGACTTTGTTCACTAGCGATTTGCTGGTCCCGTTGTTTACGAGCGTTATATCCCAGTCCAACTTTCTCTTCGACTTTATCTGGATCGTATGAAGTACGGGCTTGGCGAGTTGGTAAATCTAATTGTTGTGTTTGTACTTTGTGCCTAGAATCTTTGGGTTTAGAAGTTTGGATAGAGGCAATAGGAGTAGAAGCAGAAACGAGTGGCTGATCTTTTTCTCTGTCACTTTGAGATTGTCTCAGCCGTTCAATCGCCCCAGCGGTGCTAGTAAATGTAACAGGGATATACTGTGGTGATTTAGGAACGATTGTTGTATGTGTGCTATGCGAACTAACTTGCTGATTTCTTTTTAAACGAGTGAAGCTCATGCGTACAACTCCTTATTGTTAGAAGAGCGACTAGTATTCAACATTTAGGTAGGAGTATGCAAGTTGGATATTTATATTTGTCATTCCCGCGCAGGCGGGAATCCATTACGAATATACCGCAGCTTTGTAGTTTCTCAGGAATGGATTCTCGCCTACACGGGAATGACAGTGAAATTGGAGTTTGCCACCTTCTTTCACTTCTCCCGGGTGGAAGAAGATTGGAACGTAACTCGACTTCTTTTCACCTCTCCCCTTGTGGGAGAGGTCGGCGCGAAGCGACGGGTGAGGGGTATTAAAATCTACTCATAAAACCTAAACCCACTCTTCTCATTCTTCGCCTTATACATTGCGATATCCGCTTTCTTAATCAGCGTATGCTCATCAGTCCCATCTTTCGGAAAAATACTGATGCCAATACTAATCGAAATTGCTAAATCATTATTTTTAATCTGAATCGGAGTTTCAAACGCTTTGCAGACTTTCTCAGCAATAGCGCCAGCCGCATCCGCGCTAGCAATATTTCCTAGCAGTAAAATGAATTCATCCCCACCTAAACGACAAACAATATCCCCTGGCGGCACCGCGCGCTTCAGCCTGCTGGCCGCGGCTATCAATAGCTGATCGCCGATATCATGCCCCATAGAATCATTAATTTTCTTGAACTTATCTAAATCCAGAAACAATACCGCAAACGATTTTTGCTCTTGTTTCGCGGTGTTGATAGTCTTGGTTAATTTCTCATGGAAGGAAGAACGGTTAGGTAAACTCGTTAACATATCGTGTGAAGCAAGGTTTTCCAGTCGGATATTGCTTTTTAACAAATTTTTCGTTAATTCTAAATTTTTAAAACGTAATTTTAAACTTTTGCTAATCAATTCACTGGAAATAAGCGAAGTGATTAACATCAACATCCCAAACGTCAATAATGCAATCCCAATAAAAACACTGTAGTTAGTTCCTCTGATTAACAAAAATATCGCTGAAAAGAACAGGGTGGGAATTAAAAATATGGCATACATTTTCTTAATCGGCGAGTAAAACGGGTTAGCAGCCGCGGCCACACCCACCAATAAGAAAAGCACAATAGATTCATTCAAATGGTTATTCAGCGGCAGTAATACAGTCCCGGCAAAGCTCCAGCCTAAGCCTGTGACTAACAGCAAAGCCATCAAGGCGACTTCCCAGTGCTTATTGCGCTTGCGCTCGCGGGTAGCATGGGCATAGGCGTAAGTGATGTAATAGCGTGGAATCCCGGTCACCACTACCATAAAAACCAGCCAGCCTATCAATAAACTCCTGTTGCCCCCCCACCATAAAATAAAAAACAACAAAGAACCGGCAAAAGCTTCCGCCCACAACATATGAATGATTTGATTATAAAGAATATCCACCAATTCAGAATGCACTTTGGTTTGGATTTTATCGGTAAGCAATAATTTTTTAGCTGGCACGTCCATTCTTAAGAGGGCCTCACAGGACATAATTATTGATGAATACCTAATTATACCTGATAAATCATCATCCTGTGCTGTGGCGCCGCTTATTTTCTGAAGGTATTAATTAATCTAACTCTCTGTATGCACTATAAAAGTCGTCGTGAGCAAGACGGAGTAGCACTCCTGGTCTGCTGCGGTGCAGGCCACTCTGGATGACCTTCGTAGAGCGAAGCCAGGCATGTTATCTTTTCCTGAGTACTTTTGAGTAAAGACAAATGTGGGGTTTTTCTCGGAGCGCAGCTAAAGAAAACAGTTAAGTGATTTTGCAGTTCATATAAGCGATGGATTCCATTAGAATTTAAATACGTATCAATTATTCGTTTCATCTCATTGAGAGAAACAGTGAATTTTTGGGCCATATGATTATCAAATAAATTCGTTTTACGTCTTAAGCGCGTTTTTAACTCCCTAAGATTTTTATTAATTTTTTGTTCCAGACTTTGCGTAAAATATTCTAATTTAAAACTACAAGTCTCTTTATTTTCAGTATCTTGATGGGTAATTTTTTCATGGGGAATTTTATCGAATAGCTCCTGGGCTTTGCGCACCATGTTGATAGAGGGAAGATGGGTTTTATTATAATGAATATGAAAATCATGGCTTTGTCTCATTAGTATAGAACCGATAAATCTATCCGTTTGAATAATATAAAGCTTATCTCTTTCACTACGATGGTGCTCCGGGGTTAATAAAAAGTAATCGCGTAAAACTATGATTGAACAAAGCAATTCATTAAGAACATGATTAGGATTAAATAATAAGGATTGGTCCGCTGCTGGCATGAGGAAAGTAATGTCGGATGTTAAAGTTTGCAGGCAAGCTTTAGCCCGCATATATTTGTTATCTTGAAAGTACTCATAACTGAAACTAAGAGCAATTGCAATTATCGCTTTATTGATGAAAAACAAAAGTGCTTGATCATGGGCCAGCGCATCCGAAATACGTTGTTGTCCGTTAGAGGGTTTTTCCCAATCAATATTAGACATTAAAAAGGGGAGGATACACTTTTCCGCTTCGATATAACTCTTTTGTTTCAAAATTGCTGACTTAGTCCTTATTGTTTTTGGATTAATTTTTTTATAGATGTTAAAGATAAGAATAATTGTGTCAGCAGCGGCTGAATGTTTATTATTATTGTTTAAGTTAACAGTTTGTGAATAGAGAAATGAAATGAAGTCTTCTTGATATTGTGCCAGGAAAGCTCTATCTCGTGGTTCTGGTGCCGGCACATTGAGAATCTGTTCAGCTTGTTTAATAGCCAGCATAAAAAATTCCCGCGCATACCAGGGTTGGTTTTTCTTATCCATTTTTTTAGCAAGCTTGTTATTAGTTAAGGCAAGATATCGATCGATATGAATCAATGGCGGTTTGCTTATTAACGAAATTTCCTGGTCTTTCAGGATATTTAATAACAAGAATATAACTCCCTCAAAATTATTTTCTTGCTGTAGGTGAGTGATGTGTTTCCGAATAGTTTCGCGATAATATTTGCGTAACGAATTAATTTTATGTATATTGATCGCGATAATTTTTTCGTCAGAAAGTTGTCTTTCACCTATTTCATATTCTATGACTGCCAGGCGAGCGTGTTGGTATGCTTTGATGTAATTATTTTCCATTTCAAAATCTTTCGCTATCATCAAATGTGCATGAGCTATATAAAATTTAAATTGATAAAGTGCAACTTGCAAATCGCGGCAACGTTCAGGCATCTCTTCAATTTTTGCCGCGCCACGTTTAAAAATTTCAATGCTCTCAAATTTTTGGCCCGCGGCAAACGCATCCTTGCCTAATTGTCTTTCAGCGATATAAGGTGTCTCGAGGCGCTTTTTAAAATTTATAAACCCAGCCTGAATATGGCCAGGTACAAATAAACTGGTATCCACAGACGGTGTATTATTTTCAATAGCAATTATTAAAGCATGAATGAGATCATCGAGATTTTCATTATGATCATGAAAATGTGTTCTTAACTTGACACAATTATTTTTTATATCGGCTTCAATAATTGCTAACGAAGTTTGACTAAAATGATTAAACCCATTTTGTGAAATTAAGTAACTCCACTTTGCTTTCAATAGGATGTGTCGGTCATTTAGTTTTTTGCTAGGGGTATAAGAAATATCTCGCTGCGCATGCAGCATGTATTTTTTCATGCTGATGCTGAAGTCTTTTAAAATTTTTGAATTTTCAGCCGACTCAAGCGCTTTGACAAATTCTTCGAACGCAGCTTCTTCTTCTGTAGCAATAGAAATAGTAGTGCCTGACAGCATGGTAGTTTAACCCTCGTTTTGAGTTATTGGTTTTCTAATAATATTTTGACGCGATTTTACAGTATATGCCCAAAAAATACCACCCCTCATACCTACGCCCTTCCCAAGCCTTCCTCACCTCTCCCCGCGCATTCTTCACCTCTCCCCTTGTGGGAGAGGTCGGCGGCGCAGCCGACGGGTGAGGGGTGATCTAAAACAGTGAGGGGTAATCCAAAACATTGTAAATCCAACCACTTACCCCTATGCTATAAGCACCAAGAAAATATGCA
>JAZKAT010000066.1:0-20448 GCA_040389045.1 Pseudomonadota bacterium
GGTTAAGCATTGTTATGCTGCTAAGAATGGATTCCCGCCTGCGCGGGAATGACAGAATTATCAAGGTTTCAGAATAGCCAATAAAGTTTCCAGTGCAAACTGGATAGACTGGACGGGGACTTCATTACCCAACGCTGTCATTCCCGCGCAGGCGGGAATCCATTGTGAGTTTACTCTTGCTTCTGAAGTTTCAATGAATGGATTCCCGCCTGCGCGGGAATGACAGTGAGGGTTATTCGCGGGCACGACAGACAGTGTGCTTCGTTTGCAGGGATAACAGTGTGGGTCATTGGCCTTGGGCGAGTGAAAAACCGACTTGGCCGTCGAAGGTGTAGAGGTTTTCGGTTTTGATGACGTCCAGTCCGGCGTTGTTAAATTGTCGGAGTAATTGCAATAAATCATCGTGTGTCACCGGCGTTAAATTCTTAATTTCGGCGCTGGTTTGAAAACGGCAACTGCAGTGTTGGGCGTCGGGGGATTTGATCATGCAGTTGGGCCAGATTTTTAAGCCACGACTGGTAATGATAACGGGTTTCAAAACGCCAGTCATAGCGGTAATTTTTTCGCCCAGTTGTTCGGGAGTCATATTGATGTTATCAACAAAAATATCAATACCAACCAATTCTTTTTTAGCTTCACGGCGTTTCGTTTCACCGAAGCATTCAATTTTGGATTTGGTTTCCTTGTAATCGGCCACTTTAAAATGTTTGGGTTTCTTGCCAAGATTAGCAATTACGGCATCACCAAATTCATCCGTATTCACTTTCTTTTTACTATTATTCTCGGAATAAATATCGGGTGTGTGCAAGCCTTCTTCCAGTGTGCATTTCCAGGCATTTTCGATCAGCGTCGCCGTTTCCGGCTGGTTGATGTGAATTAACATTTGCACGGCAGCGTTTAATAATCCGGAAGGATTAGCAATTTTTTTACCGGCAATGTCGGGCGCTGAACCATGAATGGCTTCGAACATGGCCATTTGGTTGCCTACATTCGCTGAGCCAGCCAGTCCAACTGAACCGGCAACTTGCGCCGCGACGTCTGATAAGATGTCACCATATAAGTTGGATGTCACAATCACATCAAAACGTTCCGGTTCCGCTGCCACTAAAGCGGTGCCTATATCAATAATGAAATGCTCGTTTTTAATGTCGGGATATTCCGTCGCGATTTCATTGAATACTTGATGAAAAATTCCGTCAGTCATTTTCATGATGTTGTCTTTAGTAAGACAAGTGACTTTTTTGCGATTAAATTTGCGCGCATACTCAAAAGCATAATGAATGACACGTTCACAGCCGGGCCGCGTCACTATTTTTAAACATTGGTAAACATCTTCAGTTTGTCTATGTTCAATACCCGCATAAGTGCCTTCTTCATTTTCCCGGACGATAACTAAATTCATGTCGGGGTGCAGGGTTTCAACATAGGGAGCATAAGCGATAGTTGGCCTGACATTGGCAAATAAGCCTAAGGTTTTGCGCAACGTCACATTCAAGCTTTTATAGCCACCACCTTGCGGAGTGGTAATCGGGCCTTTTAACAATACCTTGGTGCGGATGAGTGATTCCCAAGCGGCATCCGGAATGCCGGAAGAAAATCCTTCGAGATAAACCTTTTTGCCAATCTCAATAACTTCAGGTTCGATGGCGGCGTTAGCCGCGGTCAAAACTTTCATGGTGACGGTCATGATTTCAGGGCCGATTCCATCACCATATGCTATGGTTATAGGAGTTTTGATTGGCATAAGTGTTGTCCTTATTCAATCTAATTAGTGCTATATATTAGTTTATCACGGTTTAATGCGCTGTTACCGCCCCGTCAGGCAACAATTCGGCAATAATTAATTCCATATGCATGGATCGTGAACCTTTTACCAACACCGTGGTTCCATCTTGTAAATAAGGTTGTAAGGCCTTAATTAATTGATTGCGGTCGGTGAAATGCGCGGCGTTTTTGCCAAATGCTTTAGTGGTTTCTGCGGTTAAATTACCGAGGGTAAAGAGGTAATCAATGCCTGCCGTCAGAGCGCGCTCGCCAGTGAGTTTGTGCAAGGCAATTTCTTCCGGGCCAAGTTCGCGCATATCGCCTAGTACCAGAATTTTTTTACCTGAGTATGTCGCGAGGGTATTAATAGCTGCGTGTGTGGAAAATGGGTTGGCGTTGTAAGTATCGTCAATAACGCGCGCGCCATTACTTAATAAATGTGGAGTGATACGGCCTTGTTCCGGTCGCGTGTTTTCCAGACCAGTTTTAATAGCAGCTAAATCAATGCCTATGGCATAAGCAGCAGCGGCCGCGCCTACGGCATTCCTGATATTGTGTTTGCCTATCAATGCTAAGTTAATATCAACCTGTCCGTCTGGAGTTTGTAAAGTAATATACTGGTGCGTTGTTGATGAAGTGTCATGAATCACCGCGCTGACATCCGCTCCGGGTTGTAAACCAAAACTAATGATAGTGTGGCCGGTTACTAAAGTACGCCAATATTCATAAAAAGCATCATCGCGATTTAACACCGCGGTACCGGTTGCGGGTAAGCCTGAGAAAATAATTCCTTTTTCACGCGCGACACCCGCGACATCCTGCACGCCTTTTAAGTGGGCTTCAGCGGCATTGGTGATTAAGGCAGCTTGTGGTTTGGTAATGTCAGTCAGATAACTAATTTCACCCGGAATATTCATGCCCATTTCGATGACACCATAGCGATGTTGTTCATTTAAGTTAACGAGAGTAAAAGGTAAACCGATTGTATTATTTAAATTGCCTTGCGTTGCCAGTACCTTTGCATTGTTACCCTGACATGCTGCCGTCAAGATAGCGGCGATCATGTTTTTTGAAGTCGTTTTACCATTACTGCCGGTGACCCCAATCAAGGGTAATGAAAAACGGTTACGCCAGTTTTTTGCGAGTGTGCCTAGCGCCAGCAAAGTATCAGGGACAATTATCTGCGGAATATTGTCGTCAATG
Source organism: Pseudomonadota bacterium (assembly GCA_040389045.1). GTDB lineage: Bacteria > Pseudomonadota > Gammaproteobacteria > DSM-16500 > DSM-16500 > UBA5158. The sequence continues at coordinate 2,968 of JAZKAT010000066.1, forward strand.
TGACGGCTTACTAATGCGGCGGCCGCACCTTTCTCACAGGCGTCTTTTACAAAATCGTGGCCATCAAATTGTTCGCCCTTCAGCGCCACATATAAAGTGCCCAAGGTGTCACGGCGATTATCTTTGCTTAACCCGGTAAAAATCACGTCAGGATTTGAGCATTCTGTTCCTAGGATGCGGGCCAGTTCCGCCAGGGTCATTTTAATCATGAATAGTTCCGAAAGATTGTTGAGTGGAAGTTTATGTTACATCGTTTTGGGTGCATGTTCTATATTGATGCTGTTGCTATTTAAATCTTTTGAGATAAATATTTAATCATTTTGGTTTTAATATAAAATGATAGCCTTGATTTTTCACAACATGTGCAAAATAAAAGCAATTCTAGTGCATATCTGTGTCACCCTATAAATATAATTAAGGAGTAAGTAAATGCCGTGGAATAATACCAAAATATTTAAATCAGCTCTTCAATTTGGCGTTTATTTTTATACAGGATATGCAGGAGGTAGTTCGCTGTTGTACGCGTTAGACAGTAAAATAAGCTTGCCGCCTTTTATTGCTTTTCCAGTGATGGTTGGAGTGGGGTTAGCAGCGGGTGTATATGGTTATTACAACCAATATAATGCGTTGCTTGCGGCAGAAATTGCTACCAGGGCCGTAGTGGAAGAGGATAGAAAAAAGGAGGATGAGGAGAAAGAATTTAAAGAGAATGTACGGAATCTCGGGAAGGAGTTGACGGTAACCCGGGTTAAAGAATTTTTAAATAAGAATGCAGATGATGAAGTTGTTCAGGCTATGTTAACGCAGATAAGTGATGAGAAAAATTTAGGTGTTAGAAGGATGTTGCGCGCAAGACAACAACCAAGCCTGCATTCAATTTCAGTAAAAGTTGATAGTCACAGAGAAAAAAAAGATGAATCGCCAACAACTCCTTATTCGCAACATTCCTATTCCCCGGCAACATTCCACCCGGATGATAGTGGCCGAGCAAGCAATAGAAGCACGGAAGAGGCAGTGACTTTGACCGATGCCCCTCCGTTAACTTTTCATCATTCAGATCCAGGGGGGATTAAATCCGTAGCGTCTGGGCATAATCCTGGTTCTAGTAGTCCTAACTGGTACCCAATAAACAAAAAGACACCTTATATACCACCACTTCCTAGCATAGAATCACCTATGGTATCTTCACGGACATTGGGAACACAGCCAACTGGTTTTGTATCTGCATTCTTTGATTCAGATTCCGTTCTGCCTGATAGCAAAATAACTGAAGAGAATCTGCCTATGCCATCCGTTTTAGAACCGAGGGAGAGTGGGCATGAACATTCCTTCAGTCGTAAAAGTCAACCTAGCTTTAATCGGCGAGATTTTAATGGTTAGTATGGCATTTCCTTTAAAGCGCGAAATTTCTTATCAAAACCCGCTGGCAATTTTTGCTGGCTTCGCTCCAGCAGACGGTGCAGTTTTTCTTGATAGCGCGCAATTGCGCGAAGGCAGCCGATTTAGTTTTATCGCAGTGTCGCCCTTCATGCAATTGCGTAGTAAAAATGGCTTGGTAGAGCTTGATGGGCGGCGGAGGATAGATGATCCGTTTCAAGTGCTGGCGGAAAAAATCAAACAATTTCCTTTGCCGCAGCTTGCGGGGTTACCGCCATTTCAAGGTGGAGTTGCTGGTTATTTTGGTTATGGTCTTTATCAGCATTTGGAAAAATTAGCGATTAGCAATCACGATGATATGCAATTTCCGGATGCGGTGTTGGGATTTTATGATTTGGTTATTGCTTTTGATCTGATTGCCTGTCGCGCGTGGATTTTTTCCAGTGGTTATCCAGAGCAGGGAGCTGACAGGGCAAGCAGGGCAGAGCAGCGTTTGCAATGGTGTCTGGCGCAAATTCCGCAAGCACCCATTCCATTACCGCGGGCTGGCGAGTTCAAGATTGCTTCTACTGTCGTTAGTAATTTCACCGCGACCACGTATCAGATCGCTGTTAAAAAAGTCATTGATTATATTCTTGCGGGAGATATTTTTGAGGCGAATATCGCTCAGCGTTTTTCAGCGAAGCTTGGTAAAGATTGTTCGCCATTTGATTTGTATTTACGTTTGCGGGAATTAAACCCCGCGCCGTTCGCGGCTTATCTTAATTTTAATGATGTCGTTATTGCTTCGGCGTCACCGGAACGCTTTTTAAAACTGTATCAGCGACAAGTCGAAGCGCGCCCGATTAAAGGTACGCGTGCGCGTTCATCTGATGCGAAGTTAGATACACAATTAGCGGTGGAATTGCAAACCAGCGTCAAAGATCGCGCCGAAAATATTATGATTGTCGATTTATTGCGAAATGATTTATCGCGGGTTTGTAAAGATTTTACGGTAAAAGTCACCAAGCTATGCGCGCTGGAAAGTTATGCAACAGTGCATCATTTGGTATCGGTGGTGGTTGGAGAGCTGGTCGCGAGTGCCACCGCTCTAGATTTATTGCGGGCAACTTTTCCGGGTGGGTCTATCACTGGAGCACCGAAAATACGCGCCATGGAAATTATCAATGAAATTGAACCCACGGCGCGCGGCCCTTACTGTGGCAGTATTGGCTATCTGGGTTTTGATGGCAGCATGGATTGTGCTATCACCATTCGTACGTTTGCGATAAAAAATGGCATAGTAACTTTTCAAGCAGGCGGCGCTGTGGTCGCGGATTCAGTGCCGGTGCTGGAATACGAAGAAACTTTAGCGAAAGCACAGGTTTTATGGCAGGCGTTAACAGGAATGGTACATGATTTTGCTGATTGATAATTATGATTCATTTGTTTATAACCTTGCGCGTTATGTCAGTGAACTCGGCCATGAAAAAATAGTGCAGCGTAATGATAAGTTGACGCTGGCTGATATTGAACGGTTGCAGCCATCCCATATTATTATTTCGCCCGGTCCCTGCGCGCCGGATTCGGCAGGTATTTCCATGGATGTTATTCGTCATTTTGGACAAAGCATTCCCGTACTGGGGGTGTGTCTGGGGCATCAGGCGATCGGACAGGTGTATGGCGGTAAAGTGGTGCGTGCTAGACAGCCTATGCATGGTAAAGCATCAGCGATTACGCATAACGCTAAAAATATTTTTTCTGGATTGTCTAATCCTTTGCAAGCGGCACGTTATCATTCGTTGGTGGTAAGTGAAGTAGATTTTCCGGCTGCGCTGGAGATTACTGCGCGTAGTAGTGAAGGAGAAATTATGGGCTTAGCGCATAAGCAGTTTCCGGTGTTTGGTGTGCAGTTTCATCCGGAATCGGTGTTGACGGAACAGGGTCATCAGTTGTTGGAGAATTTTTTGAGTTGCTCTCATGCCGTTCTTGTAGGTTGGGCTGAGTGAAACGAAGCCCAACAGTTTTTAAAAGCTGTTGGGCTTCGCGCTGCTCAGCCCAACCTACGATATTACAGATAAGTTATCATTCCTCGTATTTAAAACCTAACCTTTGAAAATGACCTTCTAATTCATCCACATTATTAAACCGGATTTTTACAAAACCGCCGCCACGCTCTTCGCAATCTATGTGGACCATGTTGCCAATATGATCGGACAGGGCGCTTTCTAAATGTTTGATGTTGGCATCGTTGAAAGGACCAGCGGCTGGTTCAGGGTGTTGCAGTTTTTTCGCTTCTTGTTCCATTTTACGAACGCTCCAGCTTTTTTGAATAGCGCGTTCAGCTAAGGGAAATTGATGTGTTGCCGCGACGCCCGCCAGAATTTTGCCATGACCTTCGGAAAGTTTACCATTACTAATGAACTCTTGTACCCGCATATCTAATTTTAATAAGCGTAATGCGTTGGTTATGGTAGTCCGTGATTTACCAACTGCGGCGGCGATTTCATCATGCAGGTATTGGAATTCATCTATCAAACGTTGGTAAGCCTGTGCTTCTTCAATCGGATTTAAATCAGCACGATTAATATTTTCAATGAGCGCCGCTTGTAAAGCCTGTTCATCAGAATAAGGGTTAACCAGGCAAGCGATTTCCGTAAGCTCAGCTAATTGCGCGGCACGCCACCTGCGTTCACCCGCGACGATTTCAAATTTATTATTAGCGAGTGGGCGAACGATAATAGGTTGTAATAAACCGCCGGTAGTTTTAATCGAGTCAGCCAACTCTTGTAGTTGAGCCGGATCAAAATGTCGGCGTGGCTGATATTTTCCCCGTACTAATTGGTCCAGTGAAAGTTGTTGCAAAACGGGTTTGGGCTTTTCCATAAATGGCTCGCGCAGGTTTTTATGTATCTTACCCGAATTTATTTTTTTGTGTAACATATAAGCGATAGTTCGATTAAAATGGCTAAAATACCCTTAAATCGTAGAGTTTTCGCACAGTTTCGACGGTTGGCCTGGGTGTGGGGTTGTAAATATATCTGAGGTTGGTATAGTAGGATTCATATCTGCACGAAATGATATGACTCGAAACAAGCAACTCGTACTATCTAAATATCTTTGTTATATCTTTATTTTTTAAAAAAACCAGAGGAAATCTATATGAGCGACGCTATTTTGAAAGGCAATGAAGCTATTTTAAAAGGTAACTGGAAAGAAATTGCTGGCAAAATCCGTAAAAGTTTTGCTGATCTTACTAATGATGATGTGGAAGCAATTAAAGGTAATTACGAAGAGTTTGAAGGCAGATTAAGAAAAATTTACGGCTATAAAAAAGCTGAAGCAAATCAAGCAATCGAAGATTTTCTCAAAAGTGAAGATTGGGAAGATTTAAAAACTGACGCGCATGGTCTGAAAGATTCATTGTTGCGTAATGCACAGCATATTAGAGATCGCGCGGAAGACTTTGTCAGTCATTCCATGGATGATATCAAAGACAAATTCCATGATGCAAAAGAGGTTTCTGATGCTGCCCAGGAAAATGTTATTAAGTATGTGAAAGAAAACCCGGTCAAGTCACTCGGTTTTGCTTTGCTGGCGGGCGTACTTGCTGGAGTTTTATTCAAGAAATAATGTTAGAATGATATCTTTTAACCATATCTGTGAGGAACGACTATGAATAAATGTAAATTAGTGCTTGCTGCGTTACTGGCTTTATCCGTTGCTGGCCTGACGGCTTGCGCTAGTGCTGACCATCAAGAAAGTACCGGCCAGTATGTGGATAGCAGCGCGGTAACTGTGAAAGTTAAAGCAGCTTTATTGAAAGATAAAAAAATTAAAAGCCTTCCTATCACGGTTAATACCTACAAGAATACTGTGCAACTTAGTGGTTTCGTTAACACCGAGGCGCAAAAAGCTCGCGCTGGTTCTGTAGCTAGCCATGTTGAAGGCGTACAGCAAGTTGATAACGCTATAGTGGTTAAATCACACTAAGCTTGTTAGCCATCCAATCGGCATGATTTTTCTATCATGCCGATTTTTTTTATTTAAAACGTACTCGCCGTTTATCTTCAATAACATTAGCGGGTTCGCGAGTAGTAGATTTTTTAACGGTGAACTGTTGATCGTCATGAACCGTTAAAGAAGATGTTAAAGTTGGCTGGCTTGTCGCATCTTTCGCAACATTCGGTTCAGAGCTTTGCAAGGTCGTTAAGGTCGCGTTGATAAGACATGTTGAATTGGTGTTGCTGAAACTTTGAATTACCTGGTCCACAGCGGTTTGCATTTCAGTTTTTTTAATCGTTAATTCAATAGTGAAGATAGCTGCAAATTGTCGTGCCGCGCGGTTAAACGGCCAGCCGGCGGTAAATGGTATTAAACGCCAGCGGGGACGTTCATCAACAATCTGCTGAGAAAATTGTTCAATAGCGGTGGTTAAATCATCCCCTATATTTTTTATCTCGACTACGTTACCAGCCTGACAGGCTAGCCGGAAATTTTTTACCAATTCGGCGTAATCACTAAAAAATGTTTTATTATGAGAGAAAAAATAAGTTGTCCAATCGGTATAACTCATTCCCACTCGCCAAGTATTTGTAATAATGCTTGGTGAATTTTTAAAAGTGAACCTTTTTAAACTTTCCTTTTCATAGCTAAGTCTATTTGAATCGCAGGTCTTGAGCGGAAACTCAAACGCCTCTGTATTCGGTGCGCATTGAACTATAGTTTCATCAAGTTTGCGATCTTTTGCTTGAGCGGGATGGTTTCTTTGCAGAGTTTGGTTTATATGACGATATAGGTCCAGTTTCATATCATTGATTTCAAGCAGCGACTTTCCATCGTATTCGCTGAGTTGTTCGCTAATATCCGCCATTTTGGTGAATAACTTTTTTGAGAGCGCATTAATATTTTTCTCAGCATTTTCAATGTATTCGTGATTTGCTGTGCTGCTATTTTGTTCCTTATTTCTTAACGTATCCATGCGGTCGCTAAGTAAGGCATTTTGTTGCCGAATAAATTGCAGGATAAGAGATTGTAAATTTTTTAGTGCCGAATTGTGCAGGAATTTAAGATTTTCAATTGACCGTTTACCATTCTCATCCGCGTAGGCCCAAACGTTTCCCGATTTGGCAGCCAGATCGCGAGCTTTTTCCATTAGTTTTTTTACTTCAGCATAGCGTAAAATGGCCGCGCCTAGCTGGTGTATGGCACTAAAGACTTCTTGTTTTTGTGCTGGCGTGGTAACCCAAATGGGAAAATCATGATTTTTCGATACAATGGCTATTACCTTGTTGTCGCCGTCAAAATAATAGTCTTCAATACCCAGCTTAAGCGAAGTTTCTTCGAGGGTAAATGCAGCTATACCAGCTTTATAAATGAGTTCGTTTAGCATTTGTCCGGAACAAGATTGTTTAATCGGATTAGCACTATCGGTAACATATTCTAAGATATTTAAGGGCAGCGCGGAAACATCGGTTTTACGGGCATAGTAAATTACATTAACGCTCTCATGCAGAAGTTCAGCCATATTAGTTCGCATAACATCAAACATTTGGGTTGCATCGGTGCGCATTTTTTCTTGCTTGGCGAGACTAAGGCATTTAGAGATATTACTTTTAATTGTTTTAAAGCAATCATATTTATTCGGGGTTCTAGTAAATCTACCGTAATTAAATAAATGAACATTTCGCATCACCGCCTCAATATATTTCAGGCGGTTATTAAGAATAATGATGGCGTCGGAATCATAAGCCATAGTAGGCAAAGTTTTAGCCGACCACTGTAGCCATTCGCGTAAAAACTGTTCCAGTAAATCGCCAGGATTACCACCGCCTAACCAACGGTTTTTGCGTTTTACTAAATAAGCGATTATATTTTGTGAAATCATTCTGGTTTGGTGAGGATAATTACGCTTAGCGGAATCACTCACATTGGTCACGGATAATTTTAATTCATCATCTTGTATAAAGGAGGTGGGTCTATAACTATCATCAAGCGCCCAAAATGCAGGATAATTACTCTGGCCAAATTGCTCGGTGTACACTTCTTTTAAAATTAGCAGATGCTTTCTGGAAAGTTCTGAATAAGAATTTCCGGAAATTTTTTCATACAGTCTGCCCAAAAGAAAACTTATTATGCTAGGCGCTATCTTTTCTGTGACATTAGTGACTTGGCCTGAGATCATAAGTATTCCTGCAGCTAGCTCCACCTGTAAGTTGGAGAGCCATGACTGGGTTGATAACGTTGAGGATTTTCTTGCTCCGCGTTTGGGTTAAATGCTGGCGGCGCTGGATAAGGCGCATAACTGGATACTTGTGCTGATGAGGCAGAATAAGCTGGAGGTGGAATGTAGTGCCTGCTATTCCTGTCCGAATGCTGGTTTCCCAGATTTGCGCTCACTTGCACAGTGCTTGAGGGAAATAAGCCATATTTTTTGCGGAAGTCTTCAATTAGTGTAAAGCAACTTTCAATGGCTAAAGTAAGCCCGGACTGAAAATAAGTAGGTTTGCTTTTTGAGCTAAGTATTAAAACTTGCTGTTTACTTAAGTGAAACTTTTCATAATAATTATTTAAATCGTTATTATTAATTTGTAAATCTAATAAATCTTTTACAATGTTGTCCAAATAAGCATTGGTAGTATTGAGATTAAGTGAAGTTTCTTGGGGAATCAATTTAGTTATTTTTCTAAATTCTTCTTGTGTAGCTTCTACCGTAGCTATTTTTTTTCTGGTTAATTCATCATTACGAAACAATGCCCGAAAAAAAGGGAATGCTAATAACCCGGTAAAGATGAGAAAGAAATAACCCCATTTGCGACCGGTTTCACTTAGCGGTTTGCGTGATACTTCGTAGGTTTTTAAACACATATTTATTTGGTTTATCAATTCAATTAATGCGGCTTTTTTTTGGGCCTCGGAACCCACAGTTCGATTCGGCATCTGATAATCCTTTAACAGCTGGAGAGATAAGCATTGATCAAATCATAGTCATTTACAATTTGCTTGTGGGGATTATTGTGCATGAAAGTTTTTAAAAATGGAACTAAATGCACATTCTTGGGGCTTTTCCACTGTTTAATAAAAGTAAGGCTATGTTTCTTAATCTAAATTTAAGGTTAAGTTGTTATGATACAGCAATCAAAATTGATTCAAAAAAACACAAGGGGCGTGAAATGCTGTCATCAACAAATAGAGAGTCTAAGGAAGAAGAACAAAAAAACGATGAACTCCAACAAAATACCAATCCACAACGAAGTAAAAGGAAAAAAACTTCTGTATCAACTGTTAGCGAAGGTACATCAACTGCTTCTTCTGCTAAAAAGCCAAATTTAACGGCTAGGGTGACTGCTTTAGAAGCGAGTTTGAGTAATGTTAGAGAAGAAGCCTTGAAATTTGAAACCAGTATGAAACTGCAGTTGGCCTATTTCGCAAGAAAGTTTGATCAAAAGGAGAAGGAGCATGCCGACTTACTAAAAAGAGTTGCTACAGCTGAAAGTGAAGTTGATGGATTATCTGGTGGGATAATAGCGCTTAGGGGCCATGTCTTCAAACAGGAAGCTCATATTACAAAACTGGAAACTCTGATTATTGCTGCTCATGGTCTTGGTCTTGTGGGGCAAAATCCGTTCCCACCCAACATGCAATTTCCAGCTATGCCACAAACAAATACTTCACAACAGCAAACGCTGTATGTTCCTCATCAGCCGCTAGCTGTGCACATGCAACAACACCCAAGTTTCCACCCGCAATCGTTGCATGCTTCATCTCCAACTTCTTATGCTGGGCATAACCAATTATTGTTTAACAGTCATAATAGACAGCCGTTTGCAGGTTTATCGAGTAGTCAGACTCAAACTACCCCTGCAAGTAGCTCTACAAGTTTTTCCCAGCGTACGCCAGGTTTTACCTTTGGAGGTCCCAGTGGCAGCAGCTAGTTATAAGGAAAGGGATTCTTTATTTTTTGAATTTATCCGTAAAATCATTACGTTATTTCAAGGAGGAATAAACAAGAAAACTGCCGGTATTGGCGTGTTGCTATAATTAGGGTAATAACCCACAGGTAGTTGTCATGGCCCAAGATCAAATACAAAATGCCCAAACAGCATCTCAATATTTTGAGCAGGTGAATGGACTACTCAAGAATGAGTTCATAATCTATGGCGAAACGGGTGAAACGGGTATTAAGTTACTTGCGCCCGCAAAAGTTTCGACTTTGAAAGGTAGCGTCGAAGACTTGGCGACCGCCGATGCTGCGGAAGTTGTGCATTTTACCAAAGCTTCCGTTTTAAAGACTTCACTTCCCGATGGTAAAGCAGCAGAACTTGCTGTCGTAAATAAAGATGGAGTCTACGATACCCTGGTCTGGACCACTACGCCGCAAAACATTAAACATGCACTGCGCGCGGGTGTGTTTGATTCAAAACCTATCCAAAACAAATTAGCAAAAATTATTGCAAAACTGGGCGAATACAATCAAATAGTGTTTGGTCGTTCGGTTGAAGAAGGTTTTGTGGTAAAACACAATGTTGAGAAGTTGGCTATTGTCGCTTTTACCCAACAGTGTATTGAAAGCTTGGCGCCGTTGCATTTTAGTATTAATAATTTTGATAGTAGCGTTAGTCCCAAACAAAATCTGCTTACGCTTATCAAAAAACTGGAAACTTTCGCTGACCAGCTAACCGCTATTAATAATGGCAATGTAGATCAACTTATCCGTCAAATTAATCAATATAAATCTGCTCTGATTACACGTAAAAATGCTGCCAGTCGGGAATTTACTCAAGCTGATATGGAAGCAATATTAAGTCCTTACGCTAACCCATTAGACAGCCCGGATTTATCCCTGCAGCATTTCATGCAAGCGCAAATCAATACTATGCTGAATAGCGCGGTCGAAGCCAATTATACTGTGAGCGGTTTATTTCAAGATACTAGCGGTTTACAAAAAATTATTACTGAAGCGCAATTTATCAGTGAGAATTTTTCTACTGATAATATTGATTATCGCAATGCTTATAGCGCCCAACACGTGTTTGATTTTAGTGAAGATGCCGTGGATGGTTTGGTGAATATGGATATGCGGCGCTTTGGTTTTGTGCCTACGACTAAAGTGGCTTTAGCCAAACAAGTCGCGATGATTGAACGAATTGATGCCAATAAAAATTTCTATGAGAGTGCAGATGAAGTACGCGGTTTTTTTGGAATTAATTGGCGCGGTAACGTCTTCGCACCCGCTACCTGGTTAATGAATGGTATAAAAGATATTATTGGTACGTTTGCTGATGCTGGTTATCTGGCAGGTAAGGCAGTATTTGATGGTGCCAAACGCTTTAGTGGTATAAAGCCTCCGCCAGTCGATTTTCCCAGTGGCCAATCCTGGTTATTGAAAATAGATTTAACTGAAAAAAAATATGCCGCACTGCCCGCAACGCAAAAGCTTTATGATATTAACCAGCCAGTGACTAAAATTCCGCATCAAAGTCTGCTCCAACAATTATATTCAGGTGCGACGGAAATTATTTCACGCTATTTGATCGATCCCGTGGTCTCCGTGTCAAATGTTATTGTTAATGAAGTTTGGCATCTCCAGACCGCACGCCGTATTTTGTATGATTCTACGATAGGAACAAAAAAAGCGGATGAAACCGCTGTTGGCTTATTGCTGCAACAACGTACTAGCGAAAAGCGCGCTAATGAAGCTGGCAATGAAATTTCTCAACAAGCGTTAATTGAGCATTATCGTAGCCTGGTGTATAAAACGGATTTGAATTCCTATGAAGAAGTAGCAATACAGTTAAGCGCGCGCAAAGCTACATTGCCTGGCGCGGCTGTCATTCCTTATCATTTAACCCCAGATCAACCGGGTGACTTTATAACTTTTATATTCGATGATTTAGGCAGAGATATAGTCCAATTTTTTTCGCATGAAATATATCGTAGCCATCCCATTGCAGGTTTAGCGTTTACTATCGCGGCGAGCACAGCGGCGCCTATGGTCGTGCCTTCTTTATTGAATAATGTAATGCTGGCAAGCATTAATCAAAATATCAGTGTGCCCTTGGCCAAGGTATTAATTGGTGAAACTTCTGGAATAGTGCCAGGAATTTCGACCGCTTTATTGCAAGGTAAAATTGCTTATCTGACGATGGATATTTTCAATGGCCGCAATAGTCTGCTAAACCTTGGGTTAAAAGGCCTGCTGGAAAACCCGGTCATTGCTTCGGTGGTCACCACCGCTGCGGTAGGTTTCGGCTATGTGTTAGCCTACGATTTGGATATTCCCTGGTTAAGCGAAAAAATAGCTACCGAAACCAGTAAAGCCAGTTTTCCTTATTTTGAATTAGGCTTATCAGGAGCGAAAATTGCGGCGATACTGGTGGAAGGCACGTTGAATTTTCATCACGAAAAAGACCAGCATTTAGACGCGCATTTTATTGATAACTCTGTGGATAGTATGCGCGGTGAAATCACCACAGCGGTGCGCAAAGGTTATTTGAGAGAACATGGTATTCTCGAAGCCGATTTAACCCAGGCCAATGAAGATCAGATATTAACTCAAGTTGAAGAGTATTGCGAAAGTGCTAAACAAGCCTTAAAGAAACCCGAGTTAGCAGAACAAATTAGCCAATTGGTTTTAACGATAGGACAGATGACAGGAGAGAAGGACCCGCCGTATTTTAATGGCGTGGCACCTAGAGTGACTAACGAAACCAGTCAAAATGAATTGGCGCTGTTTTTGCAACGCCGTCAAATCCGGCATCAAATCGCGGGATTAGATCCCAAACATCTTTCAGAAAAAGATAAATATGTTATTTTAAATTATTTGCATCAAACTTATAAAGATGATCCCGATTACGTGGCTTCGGTACGTAATCGTCTTTATCAAGACTTAAAGTTAGGTCCGTTCGGGGAAACTTTCAAAATTATTACTTCTTATCCCGGTGCGTTAATACGCGCGACCATTGCGACAGTCCGAAGCCTTGGCTACCGCGCGGCTAACTTGTTTTATTCCCGTCAGGGTAATGTCGAACAGGCAAAAGTAATGAGTGACATCGCTGAAAATACGGCCATACCCATTAGAGAATTTGGCCGAAGAATTAAAAATGATTTAGGTCTTGTAGTAAAAGGCATAACTTCAATTTTTCGCACCGCCTGGGGATTGGCGGCCGGTGGCTTGTTGATGCCAATGTCAATTGTATTGGCTGGGCCACCTGCGCTGTTTTCTTCAAAAACCTCGGTGGGTATGTTTGGCAGAATTAATCGCGCATTGTTCGCGCCCGGCCGTGTTAGTCAGTTAATCGATCTGAGTATAGGGGTAATGCGCGCTGATGCGGGCTCGAAAAATTTAACCCTGATAACTCAGGAGGTTGATATACGCGAAAACCGCAAAATATTGATTCCCACATCTTCGCCCGCGACTACAGCTGCTGTTAATGCAGGTCAAGTAGTGCCGATTGCCCAAACGGCGCCATCAAGTTTGTTTGATATGGATAAATCCGTGATTAGCTTAATGCGAACTGCATTTATTCGCTATCCAATGCTGCGACGTTTTATGGAAACAAATCCTAAAGAATTACCCCAGCTAATAGAAAGCATAGAGCGAGAGATTGCCAGAGGTGGGCAATTTAATAGATTTTATCTGTTTATTAATCGGGAGCCGCAGTTTAAGCGAGAATTAAAAATTGCTTTACTCGAAGTACATGCCCAGATTAATCAATTAAAAGATGTCAGTATTGAAGATAGATTGTCCCGGCAAAAAATGATTATGGATTTGTGGCAAGTTAATAATCGTGATCCCATTATTGAATTTACCAAAGCCTATGAAGCATTTACCAAATTTAAATTGCCGCAAGAACCCACACGTACAGGTATATTACAGGTCATTCATAAACAACTCACTGAGGCGCAGTTTGCAACGCAAGCCTTGGCCACTACCTCCCATGGTAGCAGTCTCTCACGTTCCCAAAGAGTTGCCCAATTAATAGAGCAACATAATTGTCTATCATTACAATCCGTTCGGCAAATTGCCCGCTTGCAAAAAAATATTCAGACTATTGGCAAACATGAAAAATTAAATAATATTGCCAAAGCAGATAGTGAATTACCCGCGGCCAAAAAATTGCTGGAAGCACTAGAGATTGCGCACCAGGCCGCGCGCACCACGGCCCACCGCCTTGCGGTTAACGAACCCATATTCGAAGCCCTGACGAAACTACATGTGACTGCCGTGCCTAAAGCTGCGGCGAATCCCTTGGCAATGCAGGCACTAACAAGTGGACAATTGGTTCCCCAGGCGGCGGCTGCTATTTTAAATATAACTAGTCCCAAAAAATCTACGCCCACAACGCCTGTCCGCAGCGATGGTATTCTCAATGAAGCGGCGGCCCAAGTGTTGCTGGTAAATTATATTAAATATGCGTTAGCGCAAGCGCATTGTGACAAGTCCGCACTAATGATTTTGAAAACACTTGAAGTTACCGAGCTTGGCAATGGGCACACTGCCGATGAAGTTAAAATCAGTACGCGGTGGCAGACAATTTTAAACGACAAGGTGACGGTACCCTCACTTGTTGGCACCCACTCCATTATTCCTGCTGGCGTTGTTTGTGAAGGTGAACCCAATAGAAATATACTTTTATCCGCAACCGCGCCCAATTTGAAAAACGAAGAAACGCGTAACTATTTCTTGTTAGTTGATAGTGCCAATAATGCAGTAATAAAAGAATCTGCGGGTCAATTTATCGCTACAAAAAAAGACCAGCTAACTACCATTACTACTTCACAGTTGCCACCGATGCAAACGGCGACACAAACCATTACCCAAAATAGTAAAGCTACTACCATCCCTTCAGATGAATATTTGTTAATTGCAGACAAGGAGATTCAAGCTTATTTAAGCTTCAATGGCGCAGACACAAAAATAGGTATTGGCGGAGCCGATCCGCAATTAATAGCGGCCTATGTCATTATTTGTGAAGCTAAGGGTTTCTCTCATAACCAAAAGCTGGCGAATTTTGATTTTGACATGGAAATGGCGGTTAACTATGCGCGCAGTCGAACAGGTGTAGCGACCGGTAAGTTTATCGAACCGTTATATAGGAATTGTGAAACCCATTCCCACTATGAACAGTTGAAGCAGAAAATATCACCCAATCAGCAAAAAGATCCGATTTTTAAAATGTTAGAAAAAATTAACGATGGCCTTAATCTGAATAACAAAGATTTACAACTGCTGCGCAACGCTGTCAATCAAACGGATTTTTCACCGGCAGTTAAACCACAGTCCTCATCACCAACCAATGGGCACCGGTTTTAAAGCTTGGGTCATGCCTGCGCTGGCATGACACATTGATTGCGCTGGTGCGAATACCAGCCTAGCCATAACAATAAAATTCCACAGCTCTTAGCCATAGTCATTACCAAAAACCCCGCGACATTCAATTGATTAACCATATAAAGAAATACCGCAGAATCTGCCGGTACGCTAAGCAAAGAAGAAGTCAGCAAGCGTTGGGAAAAAGGTTTGCCGGTAAATGTGTAAATCGCCCAATCAATTGTTTCACCAATCAAGAATGAATAAATGCTGGCTAAGACAATTTGCTTGATGGTAAAGAAATAACTGGCCGCGCACCCAATCAGCATGACAAACAAAACCTTGCCACCAATTTCGCGCTGGGAAAAATCCCGCAAAATATAAATCGCACCTATCATCAAGTCACAGGCGGAAAAGGGCGACCCCCACAGCTTATAAATCGGCATGACTGGAAATAGTAAATTAACTAGAAAAATAAAAGCCAGGTAACTCATTGTTCCTGCATATTTCATCGGGATTACTCATGGGTAAAATATAATCAATAAGATTACGTTATATACTTTTATAGGCACGTATTGTAGTATTTATTTCTCTTCAACAATAGGGACACCAACATGAAATCCTTAAAAAAATTATTGGCTATATTGGCCCTGGGTGGTTTACTGGTTAACACTGCACAGGCGGCAGATGAAGCCATGTATATGCCACGGGCTCAAAACCTCACTACAACAACTACGGTGGGAGGGGTTACGGTGCAAAATGATTCTTATGATGCGTATAATGATATTTACCCGGATTATACTGTCTATGCGTCATATAATGCGACTGGAGCTAAATCTACTATGTATCTAGGTCCATATGGGTTTACTACCGATTTAATTTTTTATCCAATTACCTTTCCTAACTCATCTATCCATTTTGATATTTGGACGAATGACTGGATACCATATCAGGTATTTTGCGGCAACGCCTATAGTGGCAATACTATTTCAGTTTATTATCATAATCATCTTACCAAGGACACCACTGGACCTGAAAAGCCAATGGCTAAAGTGATTAAACATTAGAGGGAACCATCATGCGAAAAATTGTTGTGGTAACGATAAGCGCGGGATTAAGTATATTGCTAACGGCATGTCAGTCAGGTATTAATAATGACAATCACCCCACCGCCAAGCAATATAGCACGGAAGCACCCACCACAGTTGAAGTACCACAGACCCAGCAACCGGCAGGACCACCAGCGTCGAATATGAGTAGCACTGGCGCGCGCTATGTTTATTAAAAAAATCCTCTCCTGAAAGGGAGAGGATTTTATTGGTATTTTTGTTGTTCGTTATGTTAGTATTTTGCGTTGTTATCCTAAACGCATAAAACTATAACTAACGAACATACGAGGTGCTAATGAGTTTTCATCGAGCTGCTTCTCACCGTCTTTTTTCGACTACACAAAATGGAACTTTACCAAACAAAGAAAAACCGCCAGCTCTTATTGATGAACAATGTTTAATTTCATTATCCCATTTAGTTGAAGAAAAATACCGTGAACGTACCAGCGCAACCAGTTCAACCACCTACGGTAATTTTCACGTAAAAATTCCTTTCCCATTGACCAGCTATTTATTTTTCCATGATGAAGAAAAAATTTATGAAGGCATCTGGAGTCATTGGGGGATTAGCAGCATGGGTGCCATCAATGCTTACATTGAATTCATGCAGCAATATAATCTTGCACTGCTCAAATTTTTTGAAGCGATCAATGGTTCGGAGGCTGCGGAGGCCGAATTCAAGGATTTTTTTCAAGGTAATGTGATGTTTAACCGGGCAGGGATAATAAATAAAGAATATCTGAATGATTCAATAAAAAGACCCGGTTTTATGCTGGCTTTATTGTCATATTTATTATTGGATGTGGTTTTTTCCCAAAATGAAGGTATATCAGTAGCGGGGAAAATCGCGGCGATTAATTTAGTAAAGAAACATTTTAACATTACTGCTTGTGCCAAGGCATTTCAGGATTTTAGAAATGGTTATGAATATGAGTGTCAACTTCCAGGATTGTTGCCAAAAAAGTTTATGGATAATATTGCTGCTGCTTTCAAAATAGATGAAGCAAATAAGGAAATCCTTATTAAGGAAAGTGTTGATTTATTAATTGTGAAACATCCACACGAAGCGGCACAAGCCATACTGAGTTTATTGATAATGGATGATAACTGGACTTGTGCGTATCAAATTAACAAAGCACTGCTTTTTGAGCAAGTCATTAATCTTGCAAATATAACCAACGAACAATTAAAAATAAATATTTTTGGTGCTGAAGCCAGTTATCGCAATGGTGGTAACAGTCCATTGGATTTAAAACAGTGGGCAATTGAAATAACTAACATACCCAATATTGAAGATTACGTTGATCTTAAGAAATTGGCTATGTTATCTGATCAACCAGCGAGAGAATTATTGTTAGAGTATGTGAGCCGTAATTATATGCTCGAAACTCAATTGGTAGAATTCAGAGCCAATGCGAAATCCAAAGAAGATGAGATTCAATTGAACGGCCATGCGAATGGCTATGCGAATGGTATGGGTTGTAGATAACCTCTTTGTCATGCTAACGGGTGCTGGCATGACAGAAATCCTGTCATTCCCGCCCAGGCGGGAATTCATTCATTGAAGGAGAATAGTTCAAGGGCTTACGGCCTGCCCGGGCATGGGAGAAGAGATACCCTCTTCAGCTGGGTTGACATTATCAAATTCAATCGCCGGCGCAACCTGACGCTGACCGAAGAACAAAATTTCAAACGGTAATTCAT
>JAZKAT010000066.1:20548-33617 GCA_040389045.1 Pseudomonadota bacterium
ATCGCCGGCGCAACCTGACGCTGACCGAAGAACAAAATTTCAAACGGTAATTCATCAACCGGCGCAACTTCAGGCATGACCACTTCCTCATTGATTAGGCGGTCCTTCATATAACTTTTAACGAAGTTAGCAATATTTCCTATCTCAATATGTAGGTTGGCAATTTCCTTGCGCGTATCAAAACAACCATTGCTATAATAATCTTTGATACCGTCAACAACCTGGGTGAAATCATCGCTGTCAAAAAAGTCAGGGGCAAAACTTCCTTCCCTATCTCTAGCATAATTTTTGTAAGCAACCAGTAATTCATCAAGAGTACGTTCTGCAATACTATTCGTATTAAACGTTATGCATTTACGGAAAAACGTCCAACGGTTTTTCGTACCGTCAGCATCACGAGCCAAATAATGGTCGGGTGTGAAACTACCCCAGACATTCAGCGAAGAATAAATATTTTTGAAACCCTGGATCACAGATTTTTGGTCATGGATGATCAATTCACCATTTTGTCTAAATTGCTCAAATTCATTTTCTTTAGAAAAGAATTTCACTGCTTCAGCACAGCTTCGATAAACCAAAACCAGCGGTGAACACAATAACCCTAACGCTACTGAAATTATCAACGGTGTTTTGCGCATCGCAAAAATAAGCATTGCCAGCGGGAAAGTGGTGACCATGGCAAACACATAACCCAGTCCGCCAACGGTTTTTGCTAATCCGCTTCTGCGGTCTATGCTCAAACCTTCAAACAAGCGCCAGCCCACAGCACAATTCATGAAAGAACCACTCAAGTAAAACCAGGATTTGCAGGTCTGGCTGATAAAACGGGCTACTGTCACCAGTATCGCTGAAGCAACACCTAGTATGCCACCTATGAGTAAACCCGGTATGGCAAAACCGCTAGCATTCGTATATTCAGCTAATTCGTAATAAATTCTATCTTCTGGGTGTAAGGCGAGATTTGTTATGTCTAGAAAAAGCCGGCTGCCAAAAATACACCCTTCATAAATCATACGAGCACCAACCGGAATAAGCGCTCCCACTAAACCTATGGTTAAACCAAATGGAATTGCCAATATCCCAATTATTATACCAAGACCACTGCGTAAGTCTGGTGAAAATGAAATTTGTATCCCTTGCCACGGCAGGTTAAACAGAAGCGCAAAGGTTCTGCCAAAAGTCTGCAGGCTGCTAATGAAAACCGCCCCTATACCGCCAATCACACAACCTATTGGTATACCTAAACAACCTAAAACTTTGCCCACGGTAGTTCGCGCGTCAATTTCATCAGCAAACCGTTCATTGCCAGGCAAACCCAAATTACTCACTTTTTTCATATAATAAAGAGCAGTGACACCGGTGTTGAAAACAATTCGGGTGAAGCCCACAAAAAACGCGCTAATGAGACCGGCAATCGTTCCAGGTATCAGCCCAAACACGCTTATCGCGATACCAAGGTTGCTGCGTTTATCTCTAACTATACTTATTTCATCATTTGGATCGAGGACGAGGTTAGTGATGTATACAAAACTACGAGCGGTGGTGATGCCCGTGCTAGCAAAGAATGCAGTTATGCCGCCAAAAATCGCGCCTAGCGACAAGCCGGGAACACCAAATACTTTATTGGTGAGGCGACGGTTATCTTCCGTTGTTAAATAATAGTCTGATGGCAAGCCAACATTTAAACCTAATTTGAAGAAATGCAGGAATGAAATTCCACTGTTACTGAATAGACGGGCGCAGGCCACACCGATAGCACCTAGCAAGCCGGTTATACTACCCAAAATCCAGCCAAAACCGCCGAGGATTTTGCCTGGCGTGCTACGTGTGTCAGTTACATCTAATTCATTTTCTAAAGCAAAATTGGTGATAGTTTTGAATGCGCCAGCAGTGGTTAATGCGGTACTAATAAAAAATGCTACGACGCCGCCCAGTAAAGCACCAATACAACTGTTAGGTAGAGCAAACAGTTTTTTTAGAGTGGTGCGATGGTCAGGTGCCAATGCCAGCTGGTACTCTTGCGGCAAACTAAGATTAATCGCTTTTTTAAAGTAGAGAATAAATGAAAACCTGCCATTACCAAGCATCTGTCCGCAAGTCACAATAAATGCGGAAATCAAACCAGCAATACCACCAATCACTAAACCTAAACCGCCAAGTATTTTACCGAATGTACTGCGCGTATCATTTCCCAGCACAAATTTTTCTTCTAATGACAGATTGGTTACTATCATCCACACACCCGCGGTAGTGATTGCGGTGCTGGCAAAAAATGCGGTAACCATACCTAAGCAACCACCTATGACTAAACCCGGATAACCTAACTGTTGCAAACTTGCTTCGCGGGTTTCTTCATTACTAAGTCGCGCTGCCTCGGGCAATCCCATGTTTAAAGTATATTTAAATCCATACAGCCAGGACTTAGCACTGTTAATCATAATGCGACTGAGAAAAACCGTCAGTGCGCTAACCACACCAGCGCAAAGACCAATGAGTAAACCAACAACACCCATGATTTTACCGAGTAGCGTGCGTTTATCAGGGCCCAGTTTAATTTGATCCTCTTGATGTAATGCAATGTTTGTTACCGTTAAAAAACAACCTGCTATTGAGATTGCCGTACTCGCAATACATCCCGTAACAAAACCCGATATCGCTCCAGTGATCGCACCTAACGCTCCTAACCATAGACTACCGCTTTCGCGTTGTTCATCAGCTATAGTGAGTGGGGCAGGTAAACCTAACGATAATCCGTGCTGGAAAAAATAACTGAATGATTTACAGGTATTGATAACAAAGCGCCCGAGTAAAATTACCAGGCCGGAAAGTTCACCGAACACACCACCAATGATCACACCAGGAATTAAACCTAAAGCTTTGGAAAGTGCGCTGCGGTTATCGGGGGCTATGTTGATTTGATCGTTATAAGCTAATGCGCTATTCAGCGAACCGAGAAAAACTCTGTGAGTGCTAATTGCACCGGTAACAAATAAGGCGCTAATGCCGCCGAATATAGCCCCCAAAAGAATGCCCGGTATCCCAAATAAATAGCTAGGCATGCGACGTTCATCGGGTCCCAGTACAATTTGATTGTTAGCATTTTGAGGTAAGGCGATATTGAGGCACTTTATAAAGTTATAACCTAGGGATATGCATGAGTTTATCACTATACGTGACACCACCATGCCAATCATGCCAAGCACACCAAGCATCGCTCCTAAGCCTAATCCAGGGATTCCTAGCGCGTATGCGGTATTAGTGCGAGGTTCTACTTCAGCCACCAAAGCGTTTTCGTCGGCTAAGGCTAAATTGACTAACGGCACAAAAGTAATGGGGATGGATAAACAAGTATTTGCAATAATGCGGCCTGCGCCAACAGTCAACGCGATGGGCATCCCTAAGGTAAGGCCACCGGATAAATAGCCTGCGCCACCATAAATTTTACGCAGCGTATTGCGTTGGTCAGGTAAAATGGAAATTTGTTCTTCATCTGGAAGATCCGCCAGTGATAAATTAATAACATCTACAGCGCCGCGCGGGAAAGATTGAATGCTATTACCAAAGAATGGAATCGCGGTAACCGATAACAATACGGTGGGCAAAATGACAGGTAAGCTAATACAAATTCGACCCACCAGATTTAAGTTTTCAGGTTGGGGCGGCTGGCTGCCCACGAGTTCTTGTTCAATGGGAAACGTATGCTGCCCCGCGACATTATAATAAGCACGAGTGGTGTCTGTAGCGAACTTTTTAGAAAGGATAGCAACGCTTTTGCAAGCCACGCCAAAACGAACGGAGGCTTGTCCAAGTTGTGTCATTCCATCCTGGAATGCTCTTAGCCCATGACTTAGTCCAAAAAGGGCTTCACGTGCTGCTGCCATTGGTGGTTACCCAGATGATTTATAGGTTATTTAAAATCTGGCATAGTATAATATAAGTAACGGGGTTCACACTAGTCATTTTTTAACCAATTTACAAATATGAGATCATAACATGACCACTTTTACCTTGAGCGAGCCAACGATTTTTCCTGACTTAAATAAGCAAGATGAACAGCCTATGGATCACGCCCGCAAGCAACTTACTCTTACTCCCTTGAAATATAAGCACTTTCGTTCTGTCATGCAGTATCCGGAAATTGACCAGATGCATCATTTAATGCTGGCGATCACCCATTTGACGGAGGACGATATAGGGGAATTGACTCCCAATGATGCGGCGGAAATTTCCCGTCTTATTTTCCAGTCCATGAAGAAATATATGGAATTGGGACAAACGATTATGAAGGGCAATTAAGCTTTTATAATATTACTGGCTTTCAGGGTCACTAATTCTTCCGCGCTGGTAGGGTGGATTGCCACCACCTTATCAAAATCCGCTTTCGTCGCGCCCATCTTTATTGCTACCGCAAAGCCTTGCAACATTTCATCGGCGTTGGGGCCTATGATATGACAACCAATGATTTTTCCGGTTTTCTTGAGGGTAATCAGCCGCATTTTTGAAGGAAATTTTTTCGCGGCGAACGCTGAAAATAATGAACTGAATTCAGTTTGGTAAATCGTTAACTTTTGGCGGCCATATTTATCAATTGCCTGCTCATGAGTTAATCCAACCGAGCCTATAGGTGGATGAGTGAAAACCACGGTAGGAATATTTTGATAATCCAGATAGGATTTTTTTTCTTTACCAAAAAGTCGTGCCGCTAATTTTCTGCCCGCGGCTATCGCAACAGGTGTTAATAATTTTTTGCCAGTGACATCCCCTATGGCGTAAATATGGGGAATATTAGTAGTTTCCCATTTGTTGGTTTTGATAAAACCGTCGGTATTAGTTTTGATATTAGCGGCGGCTAAATGCAAATGCTGGGTGCGCGGGCTGCGGCCAATGGCGAATAACACTGCATCAAGGTCGGTGATGGTTTTTTTATTTTTGCAGCGCACCAGCAGTTTGCCCTGGTGCTGATGAATTTCAGCGGTGTCATGTTTATATAATAATTGTATGCCTTTACTTAACAGGATGTCGGTTAAAGTTTCGCTGATCATAGAATCAAAGTGACTTAAAATTTTATTTTTACGAATTAATATTTTTACCTGAGAGCCTAGCTGATTCAATATGGATGCCAATTCCGTGGCGATATAACCGTTGCCGACAATGGCTATTTTTTTTGGTACTGCCCGCAAGCCAAAAAAACCATCTGAGGTAATACCATATTCAACGCCCTTGATAGTCGGCTTCTTGGATTCACAACCGGTAGCGATTACAATATGTGTGGCGCTAAAATGTTGATTGTTAACTTCAACCGTGTGCGCATCGACAAAAGCAGCGCTGCCTTGCAAAAAAGTTATTTTGTGTTTAAGTAATTTCTTTTTTAGACGTTCACTCAGTGATTGGGTGAATTGCTGGCGGTGTCTGACCAGGGTGGCAAAATTAAATTGCGGTGCAGCCAATTGAAAGCCGAAATCGCTCGCATAGTGAAATGAGTCAGACAAGTCTCCCGCGTACCACATTATTTTTTTTGGCACACAACCTAGATTAACGCAAGTCCCGCCTGCTTGCTGCTTTTCGATAATCGCAACTTTGGCGCCGTAAGACGCGGCTTTTTCCGCAGTGGCAATACCACCGCTGCCGGCACCGATAACAATGAGATCGAAGTGTTTAGTTTTCATTTATCAAATAATAACGCAAGATTAGATTTTTCTCTGCGAAAATTTTTTAGTTATTTGAGCGATGCGTAAGATAGTTTAAGATAGTGCGTTGATGGCAGGGAGAGCCGTTAATAAAGTTAACTTAAAATGCAGCGTTTTAAGAACTTATGTGTTATTCCAACGCAAGCATGAGTGTCCAAGACGGAGTTATCATGACTACCAAAAAAACGTCCAAGACCGCCATTCAAATTAGTGGCCGCAACAAATTCGCTTTTTTTCTGTCAGTCATTTCGATTCTGTTTTTATTTCCCGGTATTTATTTATCTATGCTGACTATTGCCACTAAGGGTTCGGTGACTGCCACTATACCGCACATGGAAACGGGATTTTTAGGGATACCAAAACAAGAAGGTACGGAAGATAAGCGTATTCCCATCAAAATATTTGATACTTCACGCTCTATCCTAAACACAGTGCATGATCTGTGGCAGAAGCATTTTTTTTTCGTGTCCAGTATGATTTTTTTATTTAGCGTGATTGTACCCACGTTAAAAGGGGGGCTGTTAACGTATATTTTCTTTCATAAATCAGTTGAGCGGCGCACGAGAATATTCTCTTTTATCAAGGCCATAGGTAAGTGGTCTATGTGTGATGTTTTCATCGTGGCGGTTTTACTATCTTATCTTTCCACCGGTGCTACCCAAACAGAAAATACCAAAAATGTTATGTTTATGGGTCATTCAGTCAGTGTGGACGTGGTGGCTGGCATGCATGCGCAGTTACATGTGGGATTTTGGTGCTTTCTGACTTATTGCCTTTTATCTTTACTGGCTTTGCAATTGTATGAGCCACATTGAGCAAATTTCTATCAATTTACCCGTAAAAGTATAGACTATTCAATGTCCATGATGATAAACTGTGCGTCATTTCTCACTTATTGACCGGGTTTATTATGACAATTACACGCGACCGTTCATTTGGAAAAGACATTACTAACTTCACTAAAGAACCTTTAGCGACCGCTACCGTCCGCCAGGATGAAGGTAATAAAGCTGCTTTGCCTGTGGAACCCAAAAAAGAACCCGTGGTGGTTGTCCGTCAGGAAGAAAAGACTAAAGTGGTTTTACCCGAACCAAAAAAAGAACCTGTGGTTTCGCCGGAAATTGATAGGCGTGATAACAGAGATGCTTTAACAAGAGCAATCGATACCAATCCCTGTGCAAAATGCCGCGCTACTCGCAAACCTCGTTGTGAATGTGTCATTATCCTTGGCGGCGAAGCAATTGATGAAGGGGTAGAGAAAATTAAGCAAGCCGAACTCGAGGAAGAGTTGGAAGCTCGTTTACTCCAAGAAGAATCCGAAAAAGAAAATATTACGCCAGACGAAGTTGTACTGCGGGAATTTGCAGCTCTTAAGCCAGAAGAATTAAGCCAAAGAACACTGCATCCTGAATTGATGTTAATCCTTGCTGATTTGTTTACTAAAGGCTTATTGGTTTTGAATCATAATGCGATGGATGGGGTGTTAGACTTTGCCTATCAATACAACCCCAATGAAGAGCCAGGTGATCGCCATAAATTTAACCGATTGATGGAAGCGATTTTAGTCGAATTGGAATTATTCCAAAGACAAAATAATGTCATGGGGAATTTGGCAACCATTATGCGTAACAATGATAATCATATTACTTCCTTGCGTATTAATTTTCAGAGACCAGCGCATTTTGACAAATTTAATTTATTATTTCTTCCCCAAAATAATGAGCAGCAAGATAAAAGAAATGCAATGTCCCAGCAAGAGTTAGACAATTTAATTATGAATCCATTGTCAACCCGATTAACCATGCGCGCGGGTAACCAGCGAAAAGCGGATGAGAAGGAAGATGAACATCATTACTATTCTCCCCTCCGTCCAAGATCACCTAAAGATGGTTTGAAATTAAGACCTAAGGGCCATTAAAACGGTTTAAATGCAGCACTCCTCATCCGAGGAGAGGTGAAAAGCCATTTCTAAAGTGATATGGTATTAGAAATTAATAACTATGATGAGCAGTGCATGACATTTAAAAGCATAGGGAAATGTTTTTGGACTTTTATGCTTGTCTGTGGAACCTCTTTCAATGTATTCGCCATCGATAATCCCTGCTCAGGACTTCTTAACATTGTAGAAAGGCCTAGCAACGCGGACAGTACCTGTGTTGTTCCCTTCAAACAAGCCCTGCTGGAAGCGGGATACCAATATCAGCAACTAAGTCACTCTAATGGTCAGCAACAGAATTTTCCCGATACGGAACTGCGAATTGGCTTGCCAGCGAGTAATGAACTCACTGTGCTGCTGCCAAATTACATTCACCAAACGATGGCACCGCATTATGGTAACACCGCAGCCGTAGTTGGCATCAAGCATGAAATTGGCTATAACGAGCATTGGATTGGCTCCGTTGAGGCATTGTTCACTATGCCAAATGGGAGCTCCGCCTTCGGTAGCAACGGTCTGGGTACGACGGTAAATGCAATTGTAGGTTATACATTTAATCCCAAATTTAATCTGACCTTCATGATAGGTGGGAGTACGTTAACAGAATCCAGTCTGAGTGGCGGCCAGCGTTATTCCAGTATCAATCCTGATGTTGTTTTTACTTATTCACCTTCAGAGAGATTAGATTGGTACGGAGAAGTATACGGTCAATCTAAAACCGCGCCAGGGGCGAGCAGCGGTTTCGACGCGGATGCAGGAGTTTTATTTCTAATTTTACCCAATTGGGAAATCGATCTGGAAGTAGGGCAGCGAATTAGCGGTAATTTGACTGGCTTTGCTCATTATATTGGTACCGGCATGTCAATATTGTTTTAGCGATTGTATATGATTCTATTAGCGATAATAATTCTAATATAAACAAAGACCCAAATTAACTTATTAATAATATTCTAAAAAATTCGCGGATCTCCAAGAAAAATAATCCCAACCAAACTAACTGCTATAATAAATAATAGTAAATAAAAAGTTTGGAGGCTGTATGGCTGGTCCTAATGCAGATCAAACAGAACCAGTTAAGACTATCGCTATTCCCTATATACATCCCAAACTGGATATTAAAGACTTGCAAGAATATGGTAATGGCAAGTTGCTTTCTAATGCCCAGATTGCCGCAATCAAAAACGAGAAAATTTTAGGTAAATTTAACGGCAGAATAACCAAGAAATGGCTTAATCAGATTTTTAAAAATGAAATCAAAAAAGGTTTACTTACCAAATTTAAATTTAGTTTAGAGAAAGCAGGTGATGATTATTTCGCTATTTATAAAGGAAAAAAATCCGCATTAGGCGCAGGTGGTTTTGGGTCAGTCAAGATTTTACAAAATTTGACTACAGGAGAAACTTCCGAAGCGCTTAAGGTTTTAAAAAGCACCAGGACTACAGAAAAAGATGTTCGTGAAGAAAGAAGAGGTTTAACCAAAGCAGGTCAATTCAAATCAGCTTACAAACGTCCCGATAAATTTCATCAATACGAATTTGTCATGGAAATGGCAAAAGGCTGTAGCTTGGAAAATTTAATCGGTAAGAAATTACCGGCGGTCGTGTGGATGGATATCATGATTGATGTTTTAAAAGCAGTTAAGGCTTTGCATGATAATGGCGTAATTCACCGCGATATTAAACCCCAGAATATCATTTATGATTTAGTTAGCCGCAAAGCGACCGTCATAGATTTAGGTATAGCTATTTATACCCCAAATTCAATTGCCGCTGCGCGTGCCAATACACACGGGACACCAGGTTATATGTCTGCTGAGGCCTTAACCGGAAACTATAGTGAAAAAACAGAACTTTTTTCCTTAGGCGTTACCTTTGCTCAGTTGCTGGATTTAGCAGAAGTTAAACGTCAGCATTTTGAGATTTATAAAGAAGATCGTAATGTTTGGACGATTAAGAAATACAATAATAAACTTTATGATAATGTGATTGATGATGACCGTACCCGCCAGACGATTTTTAAAATGTTACAGGAAATGACTAGCCCTGAAGGTAAACTTTCTTTAAACACTATTCCGGGGCATGTCGACATAATTGAATATTGCAATAAAATTCGCGATGAGTATTTGGATACTTTGGGATTAACGAATCGTATTGCCTATCTTAACGTAAGTGATTTGCAAGTCAGCCCTAAGGAAATGACCAAAATGTTACAAGGATTAACGAACATAGACCAAATCTGGTTGGTTGATAATAATGGGGTTAACCAAAGTAAGTACGTTGAAGTTAGTCACCGGTTAGCCAAGATGGGGTTTAATGTCAGTGACACCGTAGTCCAGCAAAATGGCAATGACTTGGATCAGGTTATGAAAAATTATGCTGATCAGCGAGAATGGGGTGATAGAGCTATTTATGATTGTAGCTACGTTACCAAAACAGGAAAATTAGTGTCGCTGGCAGCTACCTTAAATGAAGAACAAATAAACAAAGTCATTGCCAGTTTAAGAGAGGAAGCCATTAAATTATTTGAAAAACAAGGTCAGAAAGCCCAGCAGCGCATTGGCATGATTAAGGAAACCATGGTGACTTTGCAAAAAGCCCAAAAAAATCCTGTCACTCAGGTTAAAGTACTTAGCGAATTAGATAAATTACAAAAGAGTATGCTGAGTGACAAACAAAGCCAAAAAAATATTATGTCACTAATGCAATCTATTGAAAATTTAACGCGAGATGCGCCAGCGCCAGTCGTGGGTAAGGGATTTGCAGCAGTAAAAAAACAAATAGACCACAGACAAAAAACACCGCAGCGCATATCTGTTCAACCTATACCAATTAAGCAACAAATTCCTGCAAAAATGGTAGCGCCGCCATTACCTATTAAATCTAAAACCGAACCACCACCGTTGCCCGAACGTTTTGCGACTGACAAAACCAAACCGGCAAAAGCTAAATCCACACGTCCCCTCATATCTGCTAAATTAATTACCGATACTAAAGCTAAGCTAGTACACCGCTCAATGCCAGAGGGTAAGGCTACAGTTACTAAAAGTAACACGTCACCACCCGTATTAGTGAGAGATTCCAAAGTCCTGAAACGCGTAGGTTTATATGCTGGCAAAGAAAATAAAGAGCAAACGCCGAATGGTAAAGCGCCAGTAATGAAGAAAACGAGATAACGATTTAAGCCAATATTTTCATTTTAATACAATAGCTTACCTTAGCCATGACTAAAAATTAACCTTCTCTATGCTATAATTACATAAAATAGACGAGGGTTTATCTTGTGCGATCAAATCCGACACCTCTTATTCCTTTGAAATTTGAAGAATTACTTTCTGCAGATTTATTTTATATTCCGCCAGAAATCGAAAAAAAATCATCGCTTAATTTTCCGTTAGCCAACATAGAAAAATTAAGAACCTTTATGGCTACCCCCGATGGAATAAAATATAAGGTAGGTGTTACTGATTTAGTTAATAAATTAAAAAGCTGGGCCATTGAAAATAATATACCTCAAATAAGTAAAACCGATGAATTTTTAAAAAAAATTACCGAGACAGATTTTGAAGATGAGGGTAAAGCAAAAATCCCTGATAATTTGCTGTATTCCGAAGGGATTGAAATTCTTGCTGAAATTATCGAACATTTGGATGAGCCTAGCATACCTTTAGCTATACGAAAAAATTTAATTACGACTTTAATTAGCGGTTTAACGGAGTGTCCTCCAGGAATATATACGAATATAAAAAGTGTCTATGCTTCATTAGCAAGTGATCTCCCGCACCAGTTGATGAATATTCGTGACAAAATTGCCCGCGAAGCCGTGATGGAAATTCGTGCTCAAGAGTTTGACATTAGCACGCAATGGGAACTACATGAAGTTAATAGTGTCATCAATCTTTTTGCCAATCAGCTGGCGGTGCCAATGATTATTGATGGCAGTGCCGGAGAAATTAAATCTGAAAAAGATGCATTGTGGAGCATGGCAACGCAATTTTCTCAAAACATTACTGAAAAACTAACCGCCGAAGCTATCATTAAGTATTTATCCAATAACCTGCTCAACGATGTCATGGAAATTGTTGCAAGCATTAATAGTGAAAATATGAAACAAAAAATTGATTTGCTCAATTTCAAGCTGAGTAGTTTTGGTGAAGATGATAAATTTGATCCTATGGAATTTTTAAAATTAAATGAAGATGCCCAAATAGAGGGACGAATTGAAATTGAAGGAATGAAGGGTAGCAATGAGATTGAATTATTAATTGAACTAAGTTTATTAAAGCGTTTAGAAAGTTTAAAATATTTTGATTTAAGTAACATGCGGAATATCAACCAGGATCAATTTTCTATTTATATACCTAACGAAAACAGTCTGCAACTTGCTTATGTTATGCAGTACGGTACACGTACACCATTAATTAGTTATCTGCCCCAAATGGATGCAGAGGACATCAAGAAAATCATCACCAATGTAAAAGGTTTGGCGGATGCTATATTTTATTTGCCGCAAGACACCAGGGAAAACTTATTAGAAAAATTAGGCCCTGAGCATTTAAAAACTATTATTAAAGATCCTGAAGACTTACTAAAATTCATGAGCGCTCTGCCTAAATCGGCGTATAAAAACATTTTTAACTATATTGGTGAAAATTTTGTTATAGAAACTAATCTACCCACTAATATTCTGGTTCCAGATAAATACCTGAAAACTCAGGGTGTAGAGGTAAAACCTGCACCGCTAATTGTGACTGTAAAACAAGGCAGGGCTAGTAAAGTTGAAATAGACCAATTGAAAAAAAACCTCAATTTTATTGATCTTTTGCCTGAGGACTCGGAACCTTTTAAAAATAACGTAGCACGCTTACTGGAAAAAATTTCGGCGTGGAATTTGCAGGGTATAAATTTCGCATTATCAGCCATGTCGCCTGCCCAGTCGCGTTTGTTATATGAAGTAATGGATAAACAATCCCTGTTAGCTAAAATAAGTAATGATAGTGAAGTGATATTATTTACTAAAGTATTAAAAGGTGATAACCAGTTATCTTTTATTGAATTACAAGGCGCGGAATTTATTAATAGAATGTCTAATCAGCCTCCGCTAGCGTTAGAATTGTTTTTGCAATTAGAACCTAAGAATCGTGAACTACTGTTAAATTCGCCCGATTTTGATTTTATTTCTAGATTGACACCTGATATTAATGCTCTCTCTGAATTTTTTAAAAAAGTACCCAATGAAGAATTAAAAAATGTACTAACTTTGCTAGGCGAAAAATTCATTACAAATATTCAGACTAAAGGTGATCTGGAATTAATGACGGCGGATTGGAGTGATAAGAAAAAAGAATTTTTCTATCAGACTTTACATGAAACCCGCCTGGATGTGACATTGGTTAAGAATACAATGAAGAATGTGCTTCCTCCGCCCTTACCCCCTCAATTTCAGCAAA
>JAZKAT010000066.1:33717-38020 GCA_040389045.1 Pseudomonadota bacterium
CGCAGGCACAGCAAAGTAGACAACCACCCCCACTGCCAACGCAGGCACAGCAAAGCAGACAACCGCCACCACTACCAGCGCAGGCTCAGCAAGGCAGGCAGCCACCACCGCTGCCACCACAAGTCCAACAAGGCAAACAGCCACCACCATTGCCAACAGCAATTAAAGCTGTGACACTGCCAGTTACGGTCAAACGACAAGTAGGTTCAGTTGAGACTATTGAAATACCCTACATACACCCTAAATTAAATTTAGCGCATCTAAATACCAACGGTAAGCTTTATACCGATGCGCAAATTACCGCTGTCCAATCTAATCCAAAAATTACTGCTTTCCAAGGCAGAATTACCAAGAAAAAACTCAATGAAATTTTTCAAAATGAAATTCAAAGTGGGGCACTGACCGAGTTCAAATTTAGCTTGGAGAGATCCGGTGAAAATTACCGAGCAATTTATAAAGGGAAAGATAAATCGCTAGGGCAGGGCGGTTTTGGCTCGGTAAAGATTTTACAAGATCTTATTAGTGGCCAAACTTCGGAAGCCATCAAAGTTATCAAAGAATCGGATTTAAAGGCTATTGAGGATGAAAAAATAGGTTTAGAGACAGCGCGACAATTCAAGGCCCTGCATGCTCGTCCGGACAAAGACAATCAATATGAATTTGTGATGGATTTAGCGAAAGGCAGTTCTATCAGAAGCTTATTAGATAAAAACCTGCCGCCAGTAGTGTTAGTTGACATGGTAATCCATGTTTTGGAAGCAGCCAGAGATTTGCATGCTAAAGGTATAATCCACCGCGATATCAAGCCTGGAAATATCCATTATGATTTGATTACCAAAACAGCCACTATGGTTGATTTAGGCACTGCTTTATTTACGACGCCAGAAAACATTGTAAATGGTGTTACCCATGGCGATCCGATAGGAACAGCCGGTTTTATGTCACCCGAAGCTTTGGATGGTCGATTTAATGAAAGATCAGAAATGTTTGCGCTAGCCATGACCTGCACTAAGATATTAGGTTTAGATTTTTTTAGAAATGTACCGGTCAATAAAATTCCTGATGAAGCTACACGCAAAGCCCTGTTAGCGGTATTAAAAAGCATGATTAGACCCAATGATGCTGTTTCATTGAATACTATTCCTGACCACGTCAATGTAATTGATGCTATCAAAAAAATTCGTGCAGAACTTCTGGATACGTTAGCACTTACCAATAAGATCGTTTACCTCAATGTTGAAGATTATTTAAAGGCTGCTCCTAATGATAAAACTGCGATGCTGACTGCCTTAAAGTCCGCCGATGAAATATGGTTGCTTGATGATAATGAAACTAACAAAGATATGTATTTATCTATTCAACATGAATTAATCAACAAGGGCTTGAATGCGGGAAATGTCGTTATTCAATTTCAAGGAGATAATTTGGATAAGGTGATGAGAGCATATACGGAAGCGCGCGAATCAGCAGATCGCCAAATTTATGACTGTAGTGTGGTTAACAAAACAGGTCAATTAATTAATTTAACGGCTACTGTTAAATCATCTATCACCCCGCCACCATTACCGGCTAAGTATACAAATATGCCGCCGCCATTACCTTCGAATGTTGTTGCTAAAGCAGTCCCACCTCCTTTGCCGCCCCCCTATCAGAAAGCTAAGCAATCACCGGAACAAGTGAATTACACTAGTTTTATTCAATCTGCCCAGGAAGGTATTCGGGAATATCTTAGCCAGCGACAAAAAGGGCGCTATAAAACATTTGCCAATGATGCATCGTTTAATGAAAATGTTTTTTTCCTAAAATTATTAGACTCCGCCAACACGCCCTTCCAGAAAGCTATCATTATTCAT
Organism: Pseudomonadota bacterium; assembly: GCA_040389045.1. Classification (GTDB taxonomy): domain Bacteria; phylum Pseudomonadota; class Gammaproteobacteria; order DSM-16500; family DSM-16500; genus UBA5158. Next base: position 35,571 of record JAZKAT010000066.1, read on the forward strand.
TCTTTACTAGTAAATCACGATCCAAAATACAGTGGGTTAAAAAATGCTGTTGCCAAGATGATTTCTGCTAATCCCGATTCACAAAAAAGCGCGGACTCACTAAAGAGCTTAGGGAAAAAAGAAGTAGATGCTTTACTTGGCTCAATTAATACTTTAGCTAACGATAAAAACCCAGCCGCAGCCACAGAAAAAATTTCCCAGCAATTAAAACAACTCGATGAAAACACGCCTCATGTAGCCCCACAAACCCGCATTAAGTAACCCGCATTAAAAGTTTCCCCGCTTGTTGCTGTGCTCAATGCGGGCTACATAAGTCCTTCATTATATTGTTAAAAACTTCATAAATAGACAAAAAACTAACCACATCTGCCCTAGCTGCTATAATATTAGTAAGTCCAAAGTTTGAACATTGGGGGAGTTGTATGCCTGATCCTACATCAGCACAAAAAGAACCTGTTCAGACCATTGATCTTCCGTATATTCACCCAAAAGTGAATTTTGCTGATTTGACCCTGTATGGTAATGGTAAACTTTTTTCTGATGCCCAAATTGCCGCAGTCAGGAACCATGAGGCTTTCAAAGGGTTTAATGGCAGAGTAACAAAAGGAAATTTGAATAAATTTTTTGAAAAAGAAATCGCGCACGGTACTCTCACCGAATTTAAATTTAGTTTAGAAAAAGCTGGCGATGAATTATTCGCAATTTATAAAGGCAAAGAGCATTCATTAGGATCTGGATCTTTTGGCTCAGTTAAGGTTTTACAAAATTTGACTACTGGGGAAACTACCGAAGCTCTGAAAGTTTTAAAAAGCCCAGATACGACTCCCGAGCAAGTAGCCGCGGAAAGAAAGGGTTTAGAAATCGCCGACCAGTACAAATCAAGTTATAAACGCGCAGAAAAACCTAATCAATATGAAATTGTCATGCAATTGGCAAAGGGCAATTCCTTAATGCATTTACAGGGCAAGAAAATGCCTACCGTCGTATGGATAGATGTGATGATTGGTGTTTTGCAAGCTTTAAAAGATTTACAAGCTAGAGGAGTTATACACCGTGATCTTAAGCCAGATAATATACATTATGATCCAATAACCAAAAAAGTCACGATTATTGATATGGGCTTAGCTGTTCAAACTGCTGACCCAGTTCTTGGAGTACAGGGTCAAGCTGTGGGAAGTCCTTTGTATATGTCGCCTAGTGCAGACCAGGGGATTTTTAATGAAAAAACAGAGTTACATGCTTTAGGTATCAGTTTCGCTGAACTTTTACAATTATTAGATTTTAAGGTGCTTACCCCGAACGCGGCCTACTCTACTCCAGTGGTTAGGGAAGTAGATGATAAATCTCAGCAACATGTAATAGCAGATGATGAAACACGAGCAGTTATTCTTTTGCTGTTACAGCATATGACGGACCCTGATAACAATTGTTCATTGACTGCAGGGCCCGGACTAGTCGATGTGATTGCAGTACTCAACTCTCTTAGAGAACAATATCTTGATACCCCAAGCTTAACCAACCGGGTTGCTTATTTAAATATTGATGATGTCATGAATGATCAGAGTGGTTTAGATGCAATACTAGCTGAATTAGAAAAAGTAGATCAAGTCTGGCTGATTGACAATGGCGCTAACGAAAATCAATATCTAGCGATTCATCATGCATTCACTCGTCTGGGTATTAATGTCAGTAATACGGTAATTCAATATAGTGGAAATAATTTAGAACAAACGATGAAGGCTTATGCGGATCAACGTGAGAATAGTGACAGAAATATTTATGATTGCAACTATGTTTCAAGGTCAGCGCAGGTAGTGCCTTTAAGATCAGTGATGACGGGTGAACAAATAAATAAAGTCATTGCCAGTCTTAAAGAAGAATCCGCTAAACTAGTGGCAAAACAAGATCCAACAGTTCAGCCTCTTGTCCAAATGATTAATGACACAGTAGTGCGTCTCCATAAAGAGGGCGGTTCTTTATCAGTGCTTAAAATAGTTAGAGAACTAGATAATTTACAAAACAGCATGTTGCAAGACCCAGAAGTCCAAAAGAATATTGTTACAATTATGACATCTTTAAAAAATTCAATAAAAGTTACACCTTTACCGATGGCTACAGGATTTGAAGCTGCAAAAAAACTAATTGATCGAGAACAAGAATTAGAAAAACTTTTACAGAGTATACCACCGCCACCTCCGCGGTTTCAGCTAAACGTTACACCACCTCCATTACCTCCTAAGCCAGTTAAGCATGTTGTAGGCGCAAATAATAAAATCCAACCTCCGCCCTTGCCTGCTAATAATGCTGCTGGTGTAAACAATAAAGTCCAACCGCCGCCATTGCCTGCTCAGTATGCCGTTGGCGCAAACAATAAAGTCCAACCACCGCCATTGCCTGCTCAGTATGCCGCTGGCGCAAACAATAAAGTCCAACCACCGCCATTACCTCCT
>JAZKAT010000067.1:0-10817 GCA_040389045.1 Pseudomonadota bacterium
CAGGCTTTTATTCCTAAAACCCCTTGTTGAGAAATCAGCAGGGGGTTTTTTTTTGAGTGGTGTTTGTCATTTACTCTTACATTGTTTAAAGGTGATTTATGGTGAATGTTTCGCGTGTGACCAAAAAAGGGAAGATACTGTCTAAGGCAAAAACGGAATTGACTCACTACCATGAAGGTGAGGAAGAAATTTATTTTGGGTTGGCGAAGTCTTTTTTGGGTGAAGTGCTGGTCGCAGAAAGTAAGAAAGGGATTTGCTTAATATTAATAGGTGAAGATGCTAATAAATTAGTGATACGTCTGCATGCGAAGTTTCCCAAAGCAAATTTAATTGAAGGTGATGCTAAATTTCAGCGTTTAATGAAAGATGTAATTGATCATATGAAGTCCCCGCAGTTGAAGCACAATTTTAAATTAGATTTACGCGGCACGGATTTTCAAAAAAAAGTCTGGTCTGCGGTGCGCAAAATTCCTTTTGGCGCTACCGCCAGTTACGCCGATATTGCAGAACGAATAGGTTCGCCGCGCGCAGTACGCGCAGTGGGTACATCTTGTAGTATCAACCCACTAGCCGTGTTATTGCCTTGTCATCGAGTAGTCAAAAGCGGTAAGCCGGTTAAGAAGTTGTTGTCTGGATGTAGTCTTAAGGAGAAGTTATTGGAGTTGGAAAAGAGGTAGTGCTGCCTTCGGTAAATGTAACGAATGTAGCCCGAAGTTAGTGCAGCGAAATAAGGGGGAAAGTCTCAGGGCGGAGTAATAGGACGCATTCTGCTTCATTCAGTAATTATATTAAACTAATGACCAAACAACATTTTACTCAAGAGCTTATCTAGGTATACTGTGTTGGGGCTTAAAAGGTATAACACATTGGGAAATACCAAAAGTATGGTTAGGATGACCATTTTTTATCTCCTCACTCGTAATTGTAACTTCAACAATATCCATTTCGATATTCAACTCGACATTTTTAGTGGCGGGTAGAGCATGCGGCGATTTTGTAAAAGCGTTATTACCGCCGGTGTTTTTTTAAGCACTTGTAATGCTGTTGCTGCGGATTTCACGGCGGCGTCAGCGCCAGCCGGCGCAGTGAACGCTCTGCAAAATTTAACTCAAGTCTATGATCCCGGACGCGTCAGTAGTCAAGTCCAACAAGCTATGCCACGACTGCAGAATTATGCTCCTAAACCCTTGGTCTCCGCGCCTAAACAAGCTCCTGCCAGTAATTCGGACAAGATACATTTTAAATTGATGCGCATTGTCGTGAAGGGAAATACCATTTTTCCTAAAAGAGTTTTTAGTGATATTTTTAAAAGTTCCATGAAGCAACAAATTACGCTGACTGATTTGCAAAACATGGTACATCAAGTCACTACTAAATATCGTGAAGCGGGTTATATTTTAACGCGAGCCATTTTGCCGCCACAAGTTATCAAAGATGGTGTGGTGCAGGTGCAAATTATCGAAGGCTTTGTCAGTGGCGTAAAAATCAATGGGGATATGGGACGACTGCAACCGTTGCTGCAATCCTATGGCGATCACATCATGCAATCCAGGCCATTGCAAATTCATGTGCTGGAACGTTATGCATTGCTTGCTAACGATTTGCCGGGTGTGTCGGTGCAGACGGTTATCACGCCTTCAAAAACAGTGCCAGCCGGTGCTGATTTAACTTTGGTCGTCGTGTCGCGTCGCCATCTTAGTGGTTTTGTTACCTATGATAATTATGGCACGCGTTACATAGGGCCAGATGAAGTTGCTGTAGGTGCCAGTCTTTATTCGGTTTTTGTGCCGGGTGATAGTAATAATCTGCGGATTTCAACTACGAGTAACACGCATGAATTACGGTTCATTGAAGTCACGCATGCGCAGCCTATAGGTGCGAATGGTTTGCATTGGCAGTTTGGTTCTGACTTTACAGAAACGCGTCCGGATTTTATTTTGGAACCACTGGAAATTATTGGTCGAAACTTTTTAGTCTTTACCGATTTTAGTTATCCTATTATTCGTGATCGCAGTTTAAATTTTTCTGTGCACACCACGGCTAATTACCAAAACTCTACTTCGACGATTTTAACGCAACCGTTTTATCAAGATCGTATTCGTTCGTTAGTAATAGGCGGTAATTTTGATAATACGGATAGCTGGCATGGGATAAGCACGGTGAATTTTGACGTGACGCATGGTTTTCCTATTTTCGGCGCGCATGATCATGAATTACAATCCCGTCCGCTGGGGCAGGCTAGCTATACGCGGTTAAATTCTGCAGTCTCAAGATTGCAGGGCTTAACATCGCGGTTTTCTATTTTTGCTACCATACGAGGTCAATATACTTCTGTACCACTGTTGGCTACTGAACAGTATGGCGTAGGTGGACCGGATATAGGGCGCGGTTATGATCCTTCCGAAATCGTCGGCGATAAGGGAATCAGCGGTAAAGTTGAATTGCGTTTTGATACGGCGCCGGGGATGAGGCTGTTAAATGCGGTGGAATACTATATGTTTTATGATGCGGGGATGATTTGGAACAATGACGATGTCAATTTGCCCGCTAAGCAAGACCTCACTTCAACCGGTATTGGTGCGCGCATTTCTTTCATGCCAAATTTGTCGGCCACGCTGTTTATCGCCAGGCCCTTGACCCGTAAAGTCGCCACCATGGTGGCTTTGCAACATAATCCAAATCAAGTCCGTGGGTATTTTCAATTCGTTTTGACCGCTTAATACAGGGTAAATTGTAGTATGGTAACTCTAGTGGTATCGTACTTTTTGCGGTATTAAGTGTCAAAAATTATCAAAAATGAGTAATTCTGAGATTATTTGGGCGGGATGTGGGTGGCGTTGGTTATCCGTTATGGGAAACCTGGCGCGGAGGGGTGGTGGGATTCAAGTCATGTTCACCAGGTCAGGCTCAATTTGCGACAGTTATAGCAATTTTATTTTCGATTTTCACTTTTTTTACAAAAATCTGTCTTATTATAGCTAAATAAAATTAATTGATTTTTCAATAGGTTATAAGCATTTTTTGCAGGCAGTGGGTAAATTTTTAGTGGTCCCTAAAGATAGGGATATTCGCTTTAATATTCAAGTAAATAGCCAGAAATTCAGTTTTTACCCCTGAAGGTTTTTATTAGTAGGCAAATCAACCGGTTGCGGGCTAGTTTGCCCCCCTTCTTCGAATGCTCAAAAAAAGACCCAAAATAAACGAATAATCTCATATTTTTCAATAAGTTAGATTAGTGGTTAATTCCCAAACTTGTACTATAGTTATTCTTGAGGCATCTAATTTTTACTATTAGATGGAAATAAGAGGTACGAGTCGTACCTTAATGTTTCATAGCAGAGAAGGTTTCATGAGGGTTCATCAGAAAAGCCCTAAGGAAAACAATTCACTGCATGGATGCAACACTGAAAACTCAAGAAATAAGACGATTAAGACCAAAGGCGGTGAATCTGCCAATGGTAGTTTTTCTAATCTTCATATTTCTTTTGTCGGGGCTTTGCTGTTGTCAGTAATACTCTCATCTGCTGTTCTTGCTAATCCTCAGGGCGGGGCCGTTGCTGCAGGTGGCGCTACTATCACCACCAATGGCAATACCACGCAGATAAATCAAACCACGGGCAAAGCCGTTATCAATTGGCAAACTTTCAATATTGGCGCGAATCAACAAACCATATTCAAACAACCCTCTGCTAGTGCGATCACCCTCAATCGCGTTAACGCTTCATATGGTGCGTCCCAAATTTTAGGTAGGCTAAATGCTAACGGCCAAGTCTGGATAATTAATCCAGCGGGTATATTCTTTGGAGCTTCCGCGCAAGTGAATGTCGCAAGTCTGTTAGCGACTACCGCAAATATCTCCGATGCCGACTTCTTAGCGGGAAACTATCATTTTGTTCAACCTCCGGGGTGGAACGGATCGGTCATCAATGAAGGAAAAATTACCGTTGCTGATAATGGATTGGTGGCCTTGGTGGCACCGGGTGTTGCAAATAGTGGCGTCATACAAGCTCACTTGGGTACAGTTGTTTTAGCTGCATCCAATGAATACACCGTGGATTTTTACGGCGATCAATTAATTCAATTTGGTGTGAATGGCCAAGTCACATCGCCTGCGACTGACCAGAATGGTAAGACCATGACAAGTGCTGTTACCAATTCAGGAAAAATTCTCGCTAACGGTGGCTCAATTTTAATGTCGGCCGATGTGGCGGAACATGTAGTCGATAACGCAATTAACATGAGCGGTTATGCCGAAGCTAAAACCGCGCAAAACAGAAATGGTGAAATTATTTTGATGGGCGGTGAAGAAGGTACCGTGCAAGTAACAGGTAAATTAGCGGCATCGGGTACGAAGGCAGGTCAGACGGGTGGCACAGTCAAAGTTTTAGGTAATGATATTGAGTTGGCGGATAACGCTACCATTGATGTGTCAGGTGATGCGGGTGGTGGTACGGTAATCATTGGTGGTGATGCGCATGGTGCGGGCCCTGATCAAAATGCAAATTCCGTCTCAGTAGGTTCTGGCGTAAACATTTTAGCAAATGGGTTAGGTAACGGTAATGGCGGTAATGTTACGGTATGGTCTAATCTAGATACGCAATTTGCTGGGACTATTTCAGCAACTGGCGGTTCGTCAGGTGGCAATGGCGGTTGGGTTGAAACTTCCGGTGGTTATTTAGATGTGGCGGGTGCGAGTGTCAACACCTTAGCGTCATTCGGAGCAGTGGGAACATGGTTACTGGATCCTACCAATATTTATATTGCTCTCAATCAGGCGAATGCCACTGCGGCGGGAATGCCAGGAACAGATTCCAGTGCTGATACCATATCGGGTGGAACTTCGCAGGCTACAGGAGCAATTCAAGATTCGCTGTTAACGACGGGTAATTTAGCTGCTGCACTTGGTACTTCAAATGTAATTGTGACCACTACCAATGCCAGCGGAACGGGTACTGGTAATATTACTGTGGTTGATGCAATTAGTTGGAGTAGTGGAAATACTTTAACACTGACCGCAGCGAGTAATATTGGTATCAATGGCGCAATCACCACGGGTGCTACGGGTTCTGCGTTAATTTTAAATGCGGCAGGTAATGTGACGCAAACCGCAGCTATTGGTGGTTCAGGTGGTTTAACTCAATCCGGCGCGGGCACAGTTTTCTTAACGCAGAACAATACGTATGCTGGCACGACCACAATCAGTGCCGGAACATTATCAGTTGGTAATGGTGGTACAACCGGAACATTAGGCGCAGGATCAGTAATCAATAATTCGGCGTTAGTATTCAATGAAACTGCCGCGAATACCATTAGCAATGCGATATCGGGTTCTGGCACAGTAACGCAAAATGGTACGGGTGTAACTTCTTTAACAGCAGTCGATGGTTATAACGGTGCAACCACAATCAACTCGGGCGGCATCACGTTAAGTGGCGCGGGCACTGCGGTCAATACAGCTTTTACAGTTAATCAAGGCGGAACTCTTTTTCTCGATAACAGTGGTACTAACAACACAGCACGTATGAGTGGTTCGCTGGCACTCACGATGAATGGTGGTAACTTCACGGTGAGTGGTAATTCCGGAGCGAACACGACAGAATCGGTTGGCGCACTGACATTGGCTTCAGGTTATTCGACAATAACGCTTTCACCCAATGCTGCAAAGAATACGCAAGTTACTTTTGCTTCACTCAATGAATCCGCGGGAGCTTCCGTTTTATTCCGCGGTATTAATCTGGGTACTAACACAGTTGCTTCGCAAACGGCGAATAGTTCCAATATTGTTTTTACTGCTGCTCCCACTTTAATTGGTACTGGTAATTCAGGTACTACGTCGGTAGGTATTATTGCAGGGGCGATAGGCGCTACAGGCGCTTCTGGTAACACCAGTAGCGGAACAGATTTCGTCACTTATAACCCGACTGGCGGCGCAGTAAATGGATTACGTACTTTGGCCACCGCAGAATATGCTACGACGCAAGCGGCGGGTGTAAATTTAAAAGTTGCTGCTAGCGTGTCACCAAATGTTACCGTTGCCATTAATTCACTTTTACTAACCGGCGGTGTAACTTACACTATCGGTACTACCGCAACTAAAACACTTACCATAAACAGCGGTAATATTCTTTCTGTTACTGGTAACAATACAATAACTGGTCTGACTAGCGATACTCTGGCGCTGGGTGCTGAAGGAAAAGTTTTTGCTATCGGTAATCTCAGTCAGACATCGTCGATTCTTTCTGGAACGTCGGGTCTGACCTTAAGTGGGGCGGGCACGATGACAGTGAATGCCGCTAATACTTTTACCGGTACGACTACAATTAACTCCGGAACCCTGGCAGAAGGCGCAAGCAATTCATTGTCTTCGGGCGCTATTACTGTTAATGGCGGCACGCTGAGTATGGGAACATTCTCTGACACGGTAGGAGCGGTAACATTACAAAACGGTAGTATTACTGGTAGTACAGGTGTTTTAACGGGATCGAGTTATACGATGAACAATGGTACCGTTACCGCAATTTTGGGTGGCGCAGTCGCATTAACAAAGACCACCACCGGTACAGTAACATTGTCGGGCGTTGACACTTACACGGGTGGTACCACAATTAACGGAGGTATATTGAAACTAGGGAATGCCTCCGCATTAGGCGCACCAAGTGGAGCAACATTAGCGACAGTAAGTTCAGGTGGTACCTTGGATGTTGGAAGTATCACCTTAGCAATCGCAACGGGTAAAACATTAACACTGAATGGTGTTGGAGCGAGTGGTGCAGGTGGTGCGCTGATAAGTTCAGGGACGGGCACAATTACTACGGCGGGTACGGGTGCGGTAAATTTAGCATCGGCAACTTCAATTGGTGGTTCAGGAACATTAACCATTAGCGGTTTAATTTCAGGTGCAAATGCATTAACTAAAGCGGGCGCTGGTACTTTGACATTGAGTGGTACAGCAAACACCTACAGCGGTGGAACAGTAGTCACCGCGGGCCAGTTAAATGTTGGAACATTAGCAGCTTCAGGTAGCAATAGTTCAATTGGTACGGGCGCTATTGGCATTAATGGCGGCGGTATTTTCGCTTACACAGGTGGAACGATTGCGGGTGTTAATCGTTTGGTGACGGTAGGTCAGGGTGGCGGTACATTTGAAGTAACTAACGGTACGGCTGGCTCTTTACTGACTTTGACAGGTGGTATTAATTTAGGTGGCAACGCGCTCACTCTTTTCACCACAGGTGCCGGGCCTGAAGGTATTGCGGTAACAACATCAGCAATTAGTGGTGTTGCGGGCAGCAGTTTAACCAAGACCGGAACGGGCAATCTTACTGTTAGTGTTGCGAGTACTTATAACGGCGCTACGACAGTCAGTGCTGGCAGTCTCATTGAAGGTGTTCTCAATGCATTGCCAACGACAACTGCATTAACCATTGGTGCGTCAGGTACATTAAATTTATTTAATGGCACAACCGCTTTTTCACAAACCGTTGCTAGCTTGAATGGCGCAGGCATATTAACTAGCAGTGGTGGTACCGCGCCAACATTTACCACTACTGATAGTGGCACAGATACTTTTTCCGGCGCGATTAATGGCAATCTGGGATTGACGTTGAATGGGTCGGGTACATTGATATTATCAGGCACTGCTTCTGCTTATACGGGTGCTACCACAATTACTTCTGGAACGTTACAAATATCCAGCGTTGCAAACTCGGGAACAGCCAGTTCAATTGGGGCAGGTACAGTTACGCCAACGATCGTAATTGGAGCAAATGGCACACTAAATTACGTCGGTGCAGCGGGTTCTACTTCGCGCGTGATAAATTTGACCGGCACGGGTGCCGAAATTGATGCATCGGGTAGCGGTACATTGACATTAAGTGGCGGCATCACCGGAAATACATTTGGTTTAGTCTTGGGAGGAACAGGAACAGGCATAGAAAGTGGAGCGATCACCACCACGACTGGCGGTCTTACTATGAGTGGTTCTGGAAAATGGACGTTATCAGGAACTAACACGTATTCTGGAGCGACAAATGTTAGCACAGGAATATTAAGTATTGGTGGCACCAATGGCGTTGGTTTGAGTACTGCAACGACTACAACTGTCACTTCTGGTGCAACACTTGATCTTGCTTATACCGGAACATTAGCGAATACGCATGGCATTACTTTAAATGGCACCGGTGTAAGTGGTAATGGCGCATTAACTTATAGTGGAGCGGGCATCACCTTAAATGCGCCAATTACTTTAGCAACGAGTAGTACTATCGGCGGCGCTGGAACAGGAATATTAACGCTAGGCAGCGCGATTACTGGCACAGCGGTGGATTTGACAATTAATTTGACCGGTGGGGGTATTTCATTGCCCGCGGTAACATTGTCGACAAGTGGTAATCTGAGTGTAACCACTGCAGGCAATATTACCCAAACAGGTGTGTTAACCATTCCTGGTACATCTAGTTTTACCGCGGGCGCGCATGCGATTACGTTAACGCAAAATAATGCTTTAACGGGCGCGGTTTCCCTAAGCAACAGTGGCGCTAATAATGTTGCGGTGACGAATACTCTTGCATTAAGTATTGATTCTTCCAGTGTTGGTACTGGCACATTAGGGTTAACGGGTTTGGGTGTCACTGAAATAGGGTCAATTACCCAGGCTGCGGCTGCGGGCGCGGTTACGATTAATGCGGGTGCTGGTGTTATCACTTTAGATGATCCCGGTAATAGTTTTACGGGCGCGGTTGGCTTGAATAATAGTGGCGCCAATGCAGTCAATCTCTTTAACAATGGCGCATTGATATTAGGTACGTCTAGTGTTGGTTCAGGTACGTTAACAGTGGAAGGTATTGGCATTACTCAATCGGGTGTGACAACGATAACGCAAGCGGCTGGTGCTGGTCTTGCAAGTTTCACCGCTAATGCTGGTGTATTGACGCTGGGCAATGCCAACAATTTCACGGGCGCAGTTGGTTTGTCAAATACCGGTGCTTTCAATGTTAGTTTAACGGATAGCACCGCCTTGTTGATTGACACGGTTAATGTAGGTAGTGGCACATTGACTTTGAACGGTGTGGGTATTTCGCAAAATGGCGCGACGACGATAACTCAGTCGGCTGCTGCGGGCCTTACTACTTTTACGGGTAATGCGGGTGCAATAGCGTTAGGTAATAACAATAGTTTGACGGGTATTGTTGCAGTAACGAATAGTGGTGCGAATGCGGTAACTCTAACGAATAGCGGTGCATTAACCTTAGGCACGATGAGTGTTGGTTCAAGTACGTTAACGGTTAATGGTCTTGGCATTACCCAATCCGGTGTAACGACGATTACCCAAGCTGCTAGTGCAGGTATTGCTTCTTTTAACGGTAATGCTGGTGTATTGACGCTGGCTAATGCAAACACTTTTACTGGCGCGGTTGCATTGACGAATAGTGGTGCTTTCAATGTTAGCTTGAAGGATTCCACGCAATTGCAATTAGACTCGGTTAATGTGGGAAGTGGTACGTTGACCTTGAACGGTGTGGGTATTTCGCAAAACGGCGCGACGACGATAACTCAAGCAGCGGGTGCGGGCCTTGTTACTGTCACGGGTAATGCCGGTGCAATAGCGCTGGGCAATGCTAATAGTCTGACCGGTATTGTTGCGATGACAAATAGTGGTGCGAATAATGTTGCTCTCACGAATAGCGGTGCATTGAGCTTGGGTACGATTAGTGTTGGTACCGGTACGTTATCAGTTAATGGTGTTGGTATTACGCAATCGGGGGCAACTACCATTACGCAAACTGCTGCCGCTGCTGCCGCGAATTTTGATGCGGGCGCAGGTGTATTGACACTAGGTAATAACAATAGCTTTACTGGTGCCGTTGGACTTGCAAACACGGGTAATTTTGCTGTGAGTCTCTTTAATACGGGCGCATTATCATTAGGTACTGTGAATGTTGGCAGCAGCACGTTAAACATTAGCGGTGTGGGTATTTCACAATCTGGTGTAACAACAATCACGCAGGCGGCAAGTGCCGGGCTTGTTACTTTGACGGGTAATGCTGGTGCATTGGCACTGGGCAATGCTAACAATTTTACTGGCGTGGTTAACTTGACGAATAGCGGTGCTAACAATGTTAGTTTGACGGATACCACATTATTGCAATTAGGAACAGTCAGTGTAGGTACTGGGACGTTGACCTTGAACGGTTTAGGTATTTCACAAACGGGAACAATCACCCAAGCGGCTGCAGCCGGTCTTGTTACTTTGACCGGTAATGCGGGGGCAATAGCGCTAGGCAATGCGAATAGCTTGACGGGTATTGTTGGCATAACAAACAGCGGTGCGAATGCGGTAGCTCTCACCAATAGCGGCGCGTTAACCTTAGGCACGATGAGTGTTGGTTCGAGTACGTTAGCTATTTCGGGTGTTGGTATTACTCAATCCGGTGTGACAACAATTACGCAAGCTGCCGGTGCTGGCGTTGCTACTTTCACCGGTAATGCTGGTGTCTTAACATTAGCAAATAACAATAGTTTCACGGGCGCGGTTGGCTTGACGAATAGTGGCGCTAACAATGTTAGTTTGAAAAATTCGACTGCTTTAGTGTTAGACACGGTGAATGTGGGTAGTGGTACGTTGACTATAAACGGTGTGGGCATTTCGCAAAACGGCGCGACGACGATTACGCAAACAGCTGGCGCTGGCGCGACCAGTTTTACGGGTAATGCTGGGGTGATTAGTTTAGGTAATAACAATACTCTTACGGGTGTTGTGGCGCTTACCAATAGTGGTGCGAACAATGTTAGTTTGACGGATATCGCGGCATTAAATA